>JAZSEF010000029.1:0-14467 GCA_045531555.1 Roseburia sp.
AAAAAGCACAGAATTTCATGAAAAGCGGGAAGCCTGCATTAGAAATAAATATAATGCAGATGAAATAGGACAGAGAATCCTTAACGGCGATGGAGGAAGCTGGATTAAGGATACCTATGATCCCGATACAATTTTTCAATTAGACAGATATCATATTTATCAGGAAATCTTAAGAAAGATACCAGATAAAAAAGCACAGAAAAATATCAGGGAGCTTTTTGAAGAAGAAAAGATAGAAGAAATGCTGGAATATATACAGACTTATGCGACAAGTGTGGAAAGTCCTGATGAAAAAGATAAGTCCAGCAAAAAGGCATTGGAACTATATGAATATTTGAATAATAACAAAGATGGACTTCTGCCATATCAAAAGCGTGGAATCAGCATACCAGAACCGAAAGATGGACTTTTGTACAAGGATATGGGAATTCAGGAAAATCAAAACTGTACTGTAATAACGCTGCGAATGAAACACCGCAGGATGAGATGGTCAGTCAGTGGTGCGAATAATATGGCAAAAGCCCTGTATCGTAAAGAAAACAGGGAACTGATACAGACAATAAATCGTTATACCGATGGTCTGGTATTCACAATGCAGATGCAGGAAATCATAGAAACATTGAGTGCAGCAAAAGCACCGAAAAAAGATGGAAAAGGAAATCCGTATGCAGATATAGTCAGCATACATATGCCGATTCTAGATGCAGTGCAAACAGCATCCAGAAAAGCGTTTAAAAGAGCGTTTTGTAGTTAAATAATCCCCGATAAGGGTCTATTTGGTGTACAAAAATTTAAGTCAAATAATGTAAAGAAAAATATGTGGTAAGTTGCCAACGAACACTTGACACAAACTTCGTAACAAACATATTTGACATGATATTCCAGGAGAATTATACTAATAACATTCATTGAAGAAAATAAACTATGAGGTACTTGACGTTTATGTTTATTTTAAAAATTCTTATTATCGTAATTATTTTAGTTTTATTAATTTCCTACATTTGCTACCATATTGCTTTCCGGGCACCTAAACGTGTAATGGATGAAGATGTAAAAATTCATCTGCCCGAAGGAGAACAATATCTGAAAGTCCGCACAGGTATTGAAAAATGTGTGAATGACATGCTTAACCGCCCTTTTGAACCGGTCACCATTACTACTTTTGATGGCAAAAAATTATACGGAAGATACTACCACATTGCCAAGGATGCTCCTTTACAAATCCAGTTCCATGGCTATAAAAGCAATGCTGTTTTAGATTTTTGTGGCGGAAGTTTGTATGCAGGTAAAATTGGGCACAACGCGCTCGTAGTAGACCAGCGCTCTCATGGGCGAAGCGAAGGAAAGGCCATCACTTTTGGTATCTTAGAACGAAAAGATGTCCTCTGTTGGATTGACTATGCCCGCTCTCGCTTTGGTGAAAATACTCCTATCATCCTAGCGGGATTATCCATGGGTGCTGCCACCGTATTGATGGCAACAGACCAACCTCTACCTAGCAACGTAAAAGGCGTTATCGCAGACTGCCCATACTCCGCACCGGAAGCCATTATTAAAAAAGTATGTCGCGAGGAAATGAATCTGCCGGTTCATTTGCTCTATCCTTTCATCAAGCTGGGCGCTAAACTTTTTGCACATTTTGATTTAGAGGAAAGCAGCGCCGTATCCGCAGTAACCAATACCACACTTCCGATTCTGATTATTCATGGGGAAGCTGACAATTTTGTACCTTGCGCTATGAGCCGCGACATAAAAAATGCAAATCCTAATCAAGTAACGCTTGTTACCATCCCGGAGGCTGGGCATGGACTTTGCTATATGACAGAGCCGGCAACTTACGAAAAAGCTATGCAGGAATTCTTTAAAAAGGTTCTCTAATAAACTTTTGACATCATTGAACACAAAAGGGCTTATTACCCGGTCAGTTCATCTTTCCGAGGCAATAGCCCTTTTTTGTATGCTCATATTTTATTTATACCGCCACATTGTATAATGAATAGAAATATCCCTTCTGCTCCAACAACTCTGCAAAAGTTCCCACTTCTTCAATTTTTCCATTTTTCATCACAATGATTTCGTCGTATCTGGCAAGTAAAGCTTCCTCCAACTGATGAGTAACAATAATTCTCGTAAGATCATCCATATCCAAAATTGCATCAACTACATCATAAGCAGTCTTAGCATCCAATGCCGCAGTAGCCTCATCTGCCACCAAAATTGGCGTCTCCCGAAGCAAGCATCTGGCAATGGAAATTCGCTGACGCTCACCACCTGACAGGTTACATCCATTCTCTCCACACAAATATGCTTCGCCTTTTTCCGCAATTAATCTTTTTAAGCCCGACAACTCAATGGCTCTCTGTACCTGTGCATCCGGAAATTCCTTAAACATTGTTATATTCTCTCGTATCGTACTGTCAAAAATAAACACATTCTGCTGCACTACCGAAATCAAATCATACAGCGATTCAATTTGAATTTCCTTCAATTCCTTTCCATCGAAAGCTACCTCACCACGATAGTTTTCAAAATTCCCCATTATCAAATCAAGCAATGTAGATTTGCCACTCCCTGAACCGCCAACCAATGCATAGCTTTTTCCCGCCTTTAGTCTTACTGAAACATTTTTGAGAACATCCACTTCTTCTGTATAACCAAAACTTACGTCTTTCACGGTAATCGCCTCTTCCAACATCTCTATTGCAGTTCCTGTCGACTCAGTCACATTCTCCATTAATACAGTCTCCATTTTATCAATCAAGCCTGCTGCAGCTTTTCTTCCGGCATAAAACTGTGGGATGGCATTAATCGGCGTAATAAGTGCACTAAGCATATTGATAAAAGCTATCAACACCCCTACTGTAATCCCCTTTTCCTCAATTACCAAAAAACCTCCTATCAGAAAAACGCCTATTTGCGATATCAACATTCCCGTCTCAGAAAGAAGTCCTATTTTTCCTGTAGTCATATTCTTATGAAATTTTGTACTTTCCAGTTTTTCATTATCTTTCTGATAGATTTTATCTATTTCATGTTCTGCTCTAAAACTCTTAATTACCGAAAATCCTGACAACATATCTTTTATCGTACCTACAAAATCAGCATTTCCCTTTGACACTTCCTGCTCCACTACAGCCAGTTTATTTCCAGTCAAAATGGAGATTACAATCGGTATCAATGTTAACCCAATTGCAGCAAAAGTAAGCAGAGGGCTGTACCATAGCATCAACACAAGAGTTGCCGCAAAAGCAATTATGTAAGAAATCAGTTTTACAGTTCCCTGCAAATAATTTGCTTCTATGGATGCAGCATCATTTGTTATGGCTGATATATATACACTGGTATTTTCATTTGAAAAGCTTCTTCTATTCTTTTTCAACAAATTTGAAAAAATTTCATTTTTGTATTGCAGCATGGCGCGTTTCAAAAACTTCGCTTCTGTATAGTATTGTGCAACTGAAATCAGCATAATTACAACAATGCCTATGCCGCATACCCCGCACATTTTTATCAAAAGCTGCATATTCTTTTCAGCCGCTGCATCTGTAATCTGTTGTAAGATAACAGACATCGCCAGACTTAAGCCACCATTCACCGACCAGAATATAATATACAATAGCCACCAAATTTTATTATTTTTGTAAAAAGTTTTTCTAAGATTCATCCTCTCACCTCAAAAAGTCGTTTAGTCTCAAACTTTTTGCTGTATCGTTATAAATCGAAGTAAGTCTATTCTCAATTGGCTCATCTTTGCAACAGCGCAGAGTATGCTGCACTGCATCCAAAGCAGAATCTCCAAACGTATCATGCATGGTGTCTCCCTCATAAGAAAAGAAACGTACCTTTCCTCTATAATCCGGCACATTATCAAACCGAACTGCTTCTTCCAATGCCAGTTTCATATATGAATAAAGTTCTTCTGCATAATCTGCCTTCTCAACGAATTCTTTGCAGGCATATGCCGTTACTATCGTGGCATCCGCAATTGCCGTAAGCCTCCAGAAATAACTACTATGTTCTGCCGCTGCCATAGAATATACACTACGAATCCACTTAGATATTTCTAACAAATCCTCTATTTTTTCTTTGGATAACAGCACGCCCCATATTCCCAGATAACTATTCCATAAATCCTGCAAGCTTCTCTGAAAAGTTTTTGCAAGATAACCCCATGCCCGGTCAAATTCCTGCATATCACATAGAATCATTCCTATTAGCTTATCATTCACATTGCAAGTGTTGTGCTCTTCCCAATAGCTGATTGCTTTTTCCGCTTCAAAACTATATGCGTAAATCATGCCGATATCCTGATGAATGCTTTCTAGCGTAATGTTTTTGTCGGTATTCTGGTCAAATAATTCTACTGCCTTTTCCAAAATCTCCCTAGCATAAGCAAAACGTGCTAAATGTTCCTCTCTTTTCCCTGAAAGCCTTTCTCTGTTCCAGTTTTCTGCTGCAAGATAAAGCAATCTTCCACATTCATATACTACTGGAAAACTATTCGGATACTTTTGTAAAGCCTTTCTCACCTCTACAACACCATCTTCGTAGTTTCTCTCATCACGAAGTTCTCTGATATATTCTGCACACTGTCCCATTCCACGTTTTTCCCACTTATATCCAAGCAGCACATCTACCGATATCTGAAAAAAATCTGCCAATTCTGCAAGCATCGCTACATCCGGACTAACACTACCGTTTTCCCATTTAGAAACGGTGGCAACGCTCACACCCATGGCCTCTGCCAACTGTTCCTGCGTTAATGACATTCTCTTTCGATTATTACGAATATTTTCATTCAGCAAAAGTTTCATTTGAGAATTCTCCTTTTCTTTGTTCGAACAAGGATATTTTAGCGAATTAATAAAATGTTGAACAGTACTAATCTTTCAAGTTTTTATCATCTAGATTTTCAGAATTTGAAAGTTGCTCATACAAAACAAGCCAGGCAAGCTTCATGCTCACCCAGCTTATAAAACACTATGCTTTCTCAATTGGCAGCCACAATTCCACATAACGTGAATCGTTTAACGCGTCATTGTCCGGCTCATAGAACCAATGTGCAACTGTCACCTCCGGTGCATTCGCTAACTGATAGCCAGACGATGGAAGCCACTCACTTACGGCCTTCTGACGCAAACTTTCCTGTTGCATAACAGGATAACGTTCCCGTTCTGTTTCACACACCAGATATAAACCTGACGGAATCACAATTTTTTCAAAACGGTCTTTTTCCTGCTCTCCAAGCACTTTATCCAGATTCTCCGTCTCCCACTTGCTAAGCAGTGCCGCAATATAAAAATCATACCCATCATCATCAAAGTTTGTCATTACATTATAGGTAGTTGCACAATCTCTGGATATTCCTTTCAACGCGTACTGATTCATACGTGTTTCACCGTAAAACTCCTCTTCCTGCTCCATGCGTTTTGCAGGTGTTCCCATAAAATGTCTCTTATAACCGGTTAATACTAGTTCCTGTTTTTCTTCGATTCTGTAATTCATCATCTTACCGCCCTCCAAGGTTATTTTTAATGACAGGCGTGAAAAAGAATTTAGGACGACACCATCCATGCGCGCTTCCCGTGGTGTGATACCATGAAACTTCTGAAATGCTTTTGCAAAACTATCCGGGCTATCGTAACCATACTTTAACGCAACATCAATGACCTTTGCTTTTTCGGTCTGCAGCTCCATCCCTGCCAGAGATAAACGACGGTTGCGGATATATTCACCCAAGGTGTAGCCACAGAGAATACCGAACACTCTCTGAAAATGATAGTTGGAAGAATAACTCTGCTTCGCCACTTCCTCATAATCGATTTCTTCTAAGAGATGGTCTTCTATGTAGTTGATTGCATTTTGAATTCCTGTTATCCAGTCCATTTTCTTTCCCTCCTGACAGTTCCTATTCTAACTGGGCGTAAAATTTTTTCCCGATTTTTCGTGCGATGAATTGTCGGATTATTCGTTACTATTCACACATTACCAGTAACGCTATCGTTTCCTATTGAGTTCCTATAACATTTTCTGTATACTACTAATTATAAATCATTTGCATTTATTGCGGATACTTATCATGTTAGTATCCTGCTCCTTAAATTTTAATATATATGAGGTTACTATGAAATACGAAAATTATATTTTTGACTTATATGGAACATTGGTCGACATCCACACTAACGAAGAAGACGAAAAACTATGGGAAGCACTGGCTCACTTCTACGCAAAGCATGGTGCCAGTTACACAGCAGAAGAAATTCAGGCAGACTATCTCGCTGATGTTGCAGAACGCTTAGAAATAACCGAAGAAATCCGCGTGGAAGATGTATTCCGCCAATTATTCAACGCCAAAGATGTGACTGTTGATGACACTCTTATACTTGAAACCTGCCGTTTCTTCCGGGACACTTCCACAGAATATCTAAGACTCTATCCTTGGAGCCTGCCTATTTTAGAGAAACTCAAAACAGAAGGAAAAGGCATTTATCTGTTATCCAATGCACAACGCAGTTTCACTGAGCATGAACTGGATGTATTGGGTCTGACAAAATATTTCGATGTGATTATGATATCTTCTGATTGTAATATTAAAAAACCAAATCTGATGTTTTTTAAGATGCTGATGAAACGCTGCGGTCTGAAGGCGAAAGAATGTCTCTTTGTGGGAAACGATGAAATATGCGACATTTTTGGTGCGAAAAAAGCCGGTATGGATACCTTCTATCTTCACACCAATTGCTCTCCTGAATATACCGGCAAAATCAAAGCAACCTATACCGTGATGGAACCGGATGAGAAAAATATGATTCTTCCTTAATTTTTAGACAATTAATAACGACCACTATTGCGCTTTATCTGCTATAGTGGTCGTCCTATATAACTTCAATATTCAATTCTGTACCTCTTTCTGTAAAATTATCTATCATGTTGTTATCAGCCAATAAATCATATTCCTTATATAACCTACCAACTGTTTCTATAGACTTTTACTTATACATATTTTTCTTGAACTTATACTATGGTATTCATTCTGTATCTATTCTTTTTCTATTTTATAATTTGCTTCACTAATAATACTTTTCATTCATATCGTCCGTTGCAAACTTTACAGATTAGATACTTTGAACAACTTCCATATCATCTATGTAAATGGTGTGGTAAATGCTCAATATAAGTATCAGCTCATTCGCTTAATATTACCACTCTTATATTGAGTTCAATTGTCGATCGGTCCCATTGGAATATACCTCCAATTCTTTTATTCTCTATATTTTAATTTCTTTTAGAAATTGTTGTTTTGTTGTTAATTGAATATTAACACTTTCTGCTCAATTTGTCAATCTATTTTTACATCTTTTTGTAATTATTTGTTAATTGTATTATTTATACATTCTTTTCTGACAATTTAAACAATCATGATAACTCCTACATCTACTCCAATTCTTATACACCACTTTCTTCTGACACTCTCCTACGGCTATCAAAGAACTCAAATGAATCAATCGCATCCAAAATATCTGCAAAATCCTCCCTTGGTGCAATCTCTAAATACTTACGCAGAAGTTCGGTTTCCTGCTCACGGAAACGTCCATAGAAAATGTCGTATAGATTATGTCCTCGCATATAAATCTTGAATACTTCGAAGTTTTCCTTTAATTCTTCTATTGACTCGATATCTTTTCCTAAAATCTCTCGAAGATGCTGTCCACTTACAATACGATGCAAATACTGCTGCCACTTTGCAAATAAAGTCTCCCAGAACACTTCTTCACTCTCTACAATTCCCAACTGTGCCATCACCTTTGGATTTAAAAAATAATTCTCAAAAGAATAATATTTTAAAATCAGCACATTCTGTCTGCGTACTCTCGGCAGTTTATCAATATCCTGCACGTTGCGTTCACTATAATACTTGCAAAGCTGCCCTGCCAGTTCTTCCGGATTTTTGCCGTCGCCGTCTCGAATCATTAAAAACTGGTCGCGCAGATAAAGCTGATTCATATATTTCAAATTTGCATAAGTCTTGATATTGGTACAACTGTTGGTAGTGATGATAGAGATACGCGATAATTCACCATCCTCATCATGCACCTCTGAATAATACTTTTCCAAAAGAAGTGGCAGTCTGAATTTGTCCTGCTTGCCCTCCACAATAAATACAAAATCTACGTTCAAAAAATCGTTAGCACTATAACCTAAATCTGTCAGAATATCATCGATATCCGCATTCTGACGTGCCGCTGAATAACCATCTTCATCCAATACCATCTGACAAATCTGACCTCTGGTAAAATTAACTACCATATTCGGTGAATGTGTCGTAAATATCACTTGATTTTTCTTAGACAAACGATAAAGAATTTTGCTGGCAGTCTTCTGCAAAGATGGGTGCAAAAACAATTCCGGGTACTCTACAATAATGATACTCGGGATACTTTTTTCATCTTCAATATAAGTCTCAAGTAATGAAAGCATATAGATACTTTTCATACCATTTCCCAAACGTTCCACCGGACTTAAGTGCTTCGCTTCTTCATGCCATGCCTCTACTTTAATTGAAAATAATTCTTCCATATTGCAGGAAAGACTACAACGAATCTCCTCTACACCACCATTTTTACGGTAATTTTCATTAATCTTTTCCGCAAAACGGTTTAAATTTAACTGATACATTTTATATTCCAAAAGTCTTGCTGTCTCGTATACCTGCAAGTCTTCCGGCTTTTTCTGATTAATTAAGCCGATACACTGGAAACAGTGATTACAGTTCTTAGTAGAATCAAACATGCAAGAATTTGAGCGCAGACGGCTGAGTTCCTCAGACTCCTGATACATAAGCAGATCTTCCTGCAATGGCGTTACATTCCTGGTGGTATCAATAAAATGCAGCCTCGGAAGCACCTCCGGTATATAGCGGTTATTTTTATGCGTACCATCATCATAACGTACTTTACCATTCTGATTAATTGTGCAGACAAAATGCAGATTACCTTCCGTATAGGATGGAAGCTTCTCACCAAAATCCTTTTTCCATGAATCGAAACGTTTATAATTGTTAACGATACCCTTCCCATGGAATAGGCGCAAATCCTCCTCGGTAATCTCCAATACCATACCGATTTCAATATTCTGCTTTTTCTCATTAAAATCTGTGTCTCTGACCGCGTAATCGCCCGTTACAGCTCTTATCGCATCAAGCACAACCGTTTTACCGGTATTGTTCTTGCCGACCAAAATCAAGGCATTCTCGATGTCTGTCAATTCTAATTCGCGAATAGATTTGAAATTTTTGATATGGATGGATTTAATCTGCATGGGTTACTCCTTTACTGCTGATACAATCAATACTACTACTCCCAAAATATTGCTTATAAGAATATATTAATACGAATACGGAAAAGATGCAAACATGTTACATATTCAACAAGCAAACCGCCACCACAATCATCGCCAGCGCAAAAGCCTTCTTCCTGCTAAGCCGTTCGTGGAAAGCAAGTATTCCAGCAAACGTAATGACAATAATCGTTGCAACGCTATACATCGGATAAGCAAGTACTGCGTCTACACTACCCAATGCTAAAAGCAAAAACCTCGCTGAAAAATAATTCGGTATTCCGATAAGCATACCAAAAAACAGGTCTTTTCGGGTTATCTTGTTTTTGTCACGGCAGGCAAAAATAGCTGCCAGTAAAAACGCTGTAAAAAAGGTTATCAGCAGATAGCCGTCTTTACCTTCCGGACTTCCCACCTGCTCATAGATATTCGCCATGGAATCAGTGAAACCGCTTAAAACCAGCAGGAGCAACAACCATATTTTTTTGTTACTTTCCTGCAGGGCTTCTTTTTCAAAATGAATAATTACGATAGCAAAAATGGAAATACAAATTCCAATCACCTGTGTCCACGTCGGCATCTCACGGAACACCACCACTGCCATGATGGTCGGAATCAGCACACCCAGTTTCATGAATGTGGAGGACAGGACGATTCCGTTGTGCTGCATATTATATTTTAAGAAAATGAAGCTGACGAGGTATAGTACACCGCTTATGACACCTAGCGTCAAAGCCGACATACCTAGTCTCGCGCTCACATTTTTCCAATTCATGAATGTGGCGGATAAGGCTATACAGATGGCATAGTTCGACATGAACATTGCCATTTTGTTGGTTATGTATTTTTCGGACGTGCGCATGGTGATTGAGACCAGAGCACTGCTTAAGATTGCTAAAACTAAATAAAGCATATAAAACTCCTTGGATTGATTATTAAAAAAATGATTATAGGAGTATATTAATACGAATGGACGAAAGATGCAAACCTATCGTTATTTCCTGTTGTAAAAACCTGCCCAATTTGATAACATATTCAAAAATACACTTGTAAATCAATACGATTTTATAGAAAGGAGAAGCCTATAAAAAATCAAAAGAGAAAGCCAAAACAGACTGCCCAACAGCTTGTTTTGCAAATGGAACAAGAAAAGGGTATACAATTCAAGTATACCAGTAAGAAAGATGCTGAAATCTATCTGACGAATGTCAACAACTACTTCCGAACTGCCGCCTACCGGAAAAATTATCAGAAATATCTAAACGGCAAAAACAAAGGAAAATACATCAACTTAGACTTCGCATACTTGCAGGAGCTATCCACACTGGATATGCATCTACGATTTATAATTTCTAAAATGTGCTCGGACATCGAACATGCCTTAAAAATTCAGATGGTAAAGGATATCGAAGCTGACACCTCAACAGATGGTTACGATATCACAACTACATTCTTAGCACAAAATCATTATATTCGAGAAAAACTCGAATCAACTATCACGTCTCCATTTTCCGGAGACCTGATCAACAAATATTCCACAGTACAATCTATTTATAATCCAAAACGACAACGAAACGAACACAAGATAACTACCTATGATGATTGCCCGGTTTGGGTATTGGTAGAACTACTAACTTTTGGAGATTTTATACGTTTTTATAAATTCTATTACGAAAACAAAGACCTTCCAAAAATTCCTACTTCTATTATTCATTTGGTAAAACATTTAAGAAATGCAGCCGCTCATAATCCCTGCATCATCGCAGATTTGGCACACAGTGCATCTTTTGCACCTCCAGTTCTTTCAAATGCAATCAAAGTCATTCCAACAATAGGTGATAAACAACGAAAAAGGAAATTATCCTGCCGACCTATGCTAGAGTTCACAGCCTTATTATACGTCTATAAAATTGTGGTATCTGAAAAAGTCAAATACCACAGAATAAAAGAATTGAAGTATCTGTTTTTCAAACGCATGCCTCAGAAAAAGGGCTTTTTCAAAAACAATGAATTGATCACGAGTAACTACAAATTTGCCTGTACTCTTATTACTACTTTTTTCTAGCTGACAGCTATTGACATTTTTTCGAGGATTGCATATAATAATTTTAGCATCAAAAAAACTTCGGTTTTTTGTATGGACGGCGTTGCGACGGCGTTCTATTTTTTTGTTTAAAAATAATCCCTTCTTTCATGTGAAAAGAAGGGATTTTCTATTCTAATATTCCATCACACCCTCCACACTATCAATTACAACCACGCACCCATCTTTCACATTCTGCATTATCTCCACCATCATATCTTCCGGTACAGCAATGCACCCTGCCCCGCCGGTAGGTGTACAGTGCATAAAAATCGCCGAGCCTTTTTCTGGCACACAGTCCACATTATAATCCAACGCCAACACATAATTATAAGAACTCTTCACACCCGCAATATGCTCTGCCGAATCCCAATCCTTTGCCACTTCGTTTGTAGTCACAAACTGATTATAATAAGCAGAATCAGAATCATCTACCCAATAATAACTATCATCTACCCGCGTATAATTCAGACCACATCCCGGATCTGACATATTTCCAAATCCAAACATAAAACGATACACACCTGTAGGTGTTTTTCCATCGCCTTCCTTAGCCTTGCCAATGCCATTTCGTCCGATTTTTCCATCAGTGCTAAGTATCTCAGTCCAAGTGCCATCGTCTTCTTTATTATGCATAGAAACAGTCGCATTGCTTCCGTCTGCTGCCACCACAATAATCTGGTTTGCAGTTTCCGCCACATCCAAATCCGCCACCCAGCTTGACACTTTTTCATCTGACAAATATTCCCCACTAACAAAGCCTATCCCATCATTGTACTCTACTCGATACCAGTCATTTTCTTTACATACACCTGTAACTTTAACCGCCTGATTCATGATTAATGTATCCAACTTTTCATATGTGGTATCTGGTCCTTTTCTGATATTCACTGTTGTAGTAGCATACATATTTTTTTCAAGTTTTGCAATTACATATTTCAATGCTTCATCTTCATAATCAACACCGGACTCTGTCGCTATCTCATAATCCTCATCTTCTGTGGCGGCCTCTGTATACTCAAAACCTTCCGTCTCTATAATGACTATTTCTTCAGACTCCGTTTCCTCCACAATCACAATTTGAGGTGAGCATGCTACAAGACTCAAAGCAACGCAAAACACTACTACTTGTATGAATCTTTTATGTAAAAATTTGTTCTTAATCATGTATTTTCTTTACTACCTTTTCTTCCTATCCTTTAAAATGCTCTCCAATGAAAACTTAACTCTCCAGATATTGCACAACTTTTCCATGCTCAATCGCATAGGCAATTTCCGAACGTGTACTGTCTCCGATATATCCGCCCACATTAATAACAAAAATCTCATCCGCCATATCTATCTTACTCTTATGCATATCGTCTAACATAATCTTTGTCTGTGTCAGCGTATCTTCGTCCATATTTTCCCACACTTCCTTATCACCTGCGTGCCCGAACAGACCGACACTGATTACGATATTCCCCTCCAGTGTCAGACGTTTCTGTGCCTCCATGAATTCATTTTTAAATCTCGTACTGCCACACAATGTGATTACTTTATATTTACCTTGCATAAAAATCTCCTTATTCTTTAAATTCAACATCCTACTTTGTTTTATAAATAACAATTTCATTTACACTAATGTAATTATTATACACCACCCTCTGGCTGATAAAAAGCACTCAATTTTATCCATTTCATTTTCCAACATCTCCCCTGTTAATTCTCGCCTGTTCCGCAAAAACTAACTATGTAACCATTAATTCATTTTTCAAAAGAGGAGGTATTATATGGACGAAAAAAATATGTGCACCTGTGCAGAGCACTTGGCCATGGCAGCCATTCCGAAGCAGGAGTGGTGCGAACCATACGATTGGTGTACTGCCTTGGCGGAGGGCACGATTTTCCCATGTTTAAACCTGACATTCCACAAAGCACCGATAGGAAAATGCGAATGCAAGACCAGTAGTAGTATGTCCGATATCACGCAGAAAAACCGTGAGGAATTAATGAGCGAACTTGCCGCTGTAAGTTTCGCTTTAAATGACCTGACACTGTATCTGGACACACACCCGGACTGCCCAAATGGAGCGCCATTGTTCCACGAACTATTAAAACAACGTCTTACACTTTTGGCAGAATTTACGCGCCGTTTCTATCCATTAACAGAGTCTGCCATCGAAACAGGAGACTATGACAAAAAAATGTATGGCTGGCCAGAAGGCCCACTGCCATGGGAAGGAGCGTGCATCTAATGTTTGCCTATGAAAAAAGATTACAATTCCCAGTAAAAATCAGAAACACCAACCCAGACATCGCCCGTCTTATCATGAGTCAGTATGGCGGTCCAGACGGTGAGTTGTCAGCCAGCATGCGTTATCTCGCTCAACGTTACACCATGCCTGTAAAAAAGGTCGGAGGTCTTTTAACTGACATCGGTGTGGAAGAATTGAACCACATGGAAATCATCTGTGCCATGGTCTACCAGTTGACCAGAGATTTATCCGAAGCCGATGTGAAAAAAAATGGTTTTGATGCCTACTACATCGACCACACCAAGGGACTTTTCCCACAAGCTGCTGCTGCCATTCCATTTACTTCTTTGGAATTCCAGTCCAAGGGCGACGCTCTCACAGATCTTTTCGAAGACCTCGCAGCCGAGCAGAAAGCCAGAACAGTCTACGACAACCTGCTCCGTGTCATCGATGACCCAGATGTAATCGCGCCATTAAAATTTTTACGCGCCAGAGAAATCGTGCACTTCCAACGCTTTGGTGAAGCACTTGAAATGACAAAAGATACGTTAAACTGTAAGAATTTTTATGACTTCAACCCGGAATTTGATACAAAGCCAATCTTCTAACGAAAGCTTCAAGAAAGTACACGTAATGCTTTTTATGCTATAGGAATTTCCTATGGTTGAACAAATGGGGCTGTTGCAAAATAGATGATTAATCTATGGAGCAACAGCTCCCTTTTTCTGTCTAAAAATAGAAAAGCAGGCTCCGAAGAACCTGCTATCCATGGTATAATTAATTATGACAAATAATTTATTACACCATAAAA
>JAZSEF010000078.1:0-16570 GCA_045531555.1 Roseburia sp.
AAGAATTGGATTGGCAAGAGTACTGGTGTAGAAGTTGATTTTGACATTGTGGGTGGAGGTAAATTCTCTATCTTTACAACTTGTATCGAAACCATTTATGGTATTACATTTATGGTACTTGCTCCGGACGGAGAAATCGTAAAAGGCCTTATGGACCGTGTAGAGAACAAGGAAGAAGTACAGGCTTACATCGATGAGACATTGAAGAAAAACGATATGGATCGTACTGAGTTAAATAAGACTAAATCAGGCTGCCCATTAAAAGGTTTATATGCAATCAACCCTGTAAATGGCAAAGAAGTGCCGCTCTTTATTGGTGACTTCGTACTTGCAAGCTATGGTACAGGTGCAGTTATGGCGGTACCAAGCCACGACCAGCGTGACTTTGAGTATGCAATTGCACATAATATCGACATGATTCAGGTTATCGAAGGTCGAGATGTTTCTGAATGTGCATTTGAGAAACAGGACTATCTTGGAAAAGGCTGCAAGTTAATCAATTCAGAAGAGTTCACAGGTCTTACTGTAGAAGAAGCAAAAGAAGCAATTACTGTAAAATTAGAGAATAAAGGTGTTGCAAGAAGAAAAGTAAATTATCACTTCCGTGAGTGGATTTTTGCCCGTCAGAGATACTGGGGCGAACCTGTTCCATGTGTATACAAAGAAGATGGCGACATTTACTTTATTCCGGATGAAGAATTACCACTTATTTTACCGGAACTTGAGGATTATAAGGGTAAAAATGGCAAAGCACCACTTGAGAACGCCGAAGAATGGAAACAGTACGATGCAAACGGTGTAAAAGGTATCCGTGAGACATCTACTATGCCGGGTTCCGCAGGTTCATCATGGTACTATATGAGATATATCGATCCAAATAATGAGGAAGAATTTGCAAATCAGGAATTATTGAAACACTGGTTGCCGGTTGATTTATACGTAGGTGGACCAGAGCATGCAGTAGGTCATTTAATGTATGCACGTATCTGGAACCGTTTCTTATATGACAAGGGCTTATCCCCTGTAAAAGAACCATTCCAGAAATTAGTTCATCAGGGTATGATTCTTGGCGAAAATGGCATCAAGATGGGTAAACGTTTCCCAGAATTCGGTGTAAACCCAAGCGATATCGTAGAAGAGTACGGCGCAGATACCTTAAGACTTTATGAAATGTTCATGGGACCTCTTGAAGTGTCTAAACCATGGAGCTCTAATGGTGTAGTAGGTGCAAGAAAGTTCATTACTCGTGTATGGAATTTCTTCAGTGTAGCTGAAAATATCACAGAAGAGAATGATGGTACACTTGAAAAAGTATATCACCAGACAGTTAAGAAAGTTACAAGCGACTTCGAACAGCTTGGTTTCAATACAGCAATCAGCCAGATGATGATTTTTGTAAATGAAGTGTACAAAGCAGGTAAGTGTCCGAAAGAGTATGCTGAAGGACTTGTTAAGATGTTCTCTTGTATCTGTCCTCACGTTGGTGAAGAATTATGGGCAAAACTTGGTCATGATAATACGATTGCATACGAAAACTGGCCACAGTACGATGAAGCTAAGACTATCGAGAATACAGTGGAAATTGCAGTTCAGGTAAATGGTAAAATCAAAGCGA
This sequence comes from Roseburia sp., assembly GCA_045531555.1. GTDB lineage: Bacteria > Bacillota > Clostridia > Lachnospirales > Lachnospiraceae > Roseburia. Next base: position 1,616 of record JAZSEF010000078.1, read on the forward strand.
CGATTGCAATTGCTCGTGATGAAGCACAGGATTCTGTTCTTGCAAAAGCAAGAGAAGCAATTGAAGGCAAGGTTACAGGTAATATCGTAAAAGAGATTTATGTACCGGGCAGAATTGTGAACATTGTTGTGAAATAATTGAATAGGGTTATGAATGGCAGGCTATCCTTGAGTGGATAGCCTGTTTTTTGCATATTCGCTATTTGTGGGGTGTGATTTTACCGGCAAAATGGTAAAATGAACTTAAAAAGTAATTATGATGGTATTGAATAATTGCGTAAGAAAAAATTTTGTGAATACTAGTTTTTCTATGGTTTGACAGAACAAATAGCGGAAGGAATAATATATGGACACGAAAAAGATTGGGCGATTTATAGCAGAAAATAGAAAAGTGAAGAAACTGACACAAAAAGAGTTGGCGGAGAGGTTGGGAGTGTCAGATAAGACAGTGTCTCGTTGGGAGAACGGGAATTATATGCCGGATTTATCGTTGCTACAACCGCTTAGCGAAGAGTTAGGAATTACTCTGAATGAACTTTTGAGTGGAGAGTATATCAAACAGGAGCATGTCGCAGAGAAGGCGGAAGCATCTTTGGCAAGTACCTTAGAATATTCTGACAGGAAAATAAAAAAGAGCAGATTAAAGGTATATCTGACAATGGTAGGGTGTGTGTACGGATTATTGTTTGTCTGGCTTCTTTTAAATGCCGTTTTTTTTGCAGAAACGCCATATCAGAGTGGGGATGTTAGCCAATGGGAGAAGCAGTATCCAAATCATTCAGCTTTTGAAATGGGACTCAGTAGAAGCGGACAGCCGGTTTTTGTAGATACAGCAAAAGCAATGAGACAGGCAAAGGCTGTGTATAGCGATGCGATTTCTTACTTACAGAAAGAGTACCATTTGCTGCCATTATCTCAGTATACTTATAAGCCATATATGACTTATGGGTGGCAGATTGTATGTGAGGATGAGACAATCAAAGAACAGGGAAGAGACCTAACTGGTTTTCTTGATATTTATGATAATTGCTTTGAGTGGAAGCAGTTAGCTATGACGAAAGAAGGACGAGTGAGACACGAAGGGGAACGCTTTAGCATGTGGGAATTTTTTCAGATTGCTTTTGCGATTATGGTTCTTCCGGGTGTGTTAGGAGTTTTAGCGATTGTACTTGGTGTTTCTGATTTCTTTCGGAATCGTAAGCTGAAAAGACTACAGGGAAGGTCAAAGGGAATGATACAAGGATTGGTAAAATCTCACTTGTTCCGCAATGAGTTATATGGAGATGTGCAGGGAGGCGTCTTAATAGGCTGGGGTGTTTCACAAGGAGAACAGTTTTGGGGAGGCTTGTTAAAGAAGCGCATTCCGCCATGGTTTCCATGTGTGACGTATGCGGCTGAGGAGAAAGAAATCTGCCGTATCATGGGTGAAGGAGTTTGGAAAGGTACATGGAAAATCGGGCAGGAGGTTACGGTACTTTATGACCCGAATAATCCGAGAATTAGTATGATAGAAGGAGACATATCTTTACAGACACGTGCGAAACACTATTTGATAGCCGGATTACTGATGGTTTTGGTGAGTGCAGTAGCCATTGCGATGTTTTTTGTCTAATTAGTAGTTGAAAGTAACTATTCAGTAGTTCTGTGCATTTACTGCACAGAACGTGAGAATATGATGCAAGAATGCAAAAATCCCATTGCCACAGACAATTTTTAATGGATTTTTGCATTGTAATTATGAAGATACTGAATAATTACAGTTGAAAAATAAATTCCATAGGCGTAATATAATTGTATTAAATATTTACTAGGAAGCAAGACTATGGAGAATAAAGGAACGAAATTATTAGAAGGTTCTATTTGGAAAGGGATTGTAAGTTTTGCAATCCCTATGTTTTTGGGGAATTTATTTCAACAATTATATAATACGGTGGACTCCCTGATTGTAGGAAAGTTTTTAGGCAGTGAGGCATTGGCGGCTGTTACATCATCCGGGTCTTTGATTTTCCTCATGGTAGGATTTTTCAATGGGATTGCCATGGGTGCCGGTGTTATTATTTCGAAGTACTTTGGAGCAAAAGATTACGATAATTTAAAGAGGGCTGTTCATACAGACGTGGCATTTGGTTTAGTGGCGGGTGCTCTATTGACACTTATTGGAATGATTTTAGCACCGCAGATGTTAATTTGGATGGGAACTCCGGCAGATGTTTTGCCGAATTCGATTGCTTATTTCAGAACATATTTTATGGGTTCTGTTGCATTTGTAATGTATAACATTGTAATGGGGATTTTGCAGGCAACTGGAGACAGTAAGCATCCGTTATATTATTTGATTCTTTCATCGATTATAAATGTGATTTTGGACTTACTGTTTGTAGGTGTATTCCGCCTTGGAGTGGCTTCTGCAGCTTTAGCGACAGCAATTTCACAGGCAACGAGTGCGTTATTATGTTTCATTCGTTTGGTGAGAACAAAGGAGGTGTATCAGGTACATGTCCGGGAGATACGTTTTCATTTGGATATGCTAAAGCAAATCATTCGAATCGGTTTACCGACAGGTATGCAGAATTCTATTATTGCGATTGCGAATGTAGTTGTGCAGAGTAATATTAATGCATTTGGTATGCTGGCAGTTGCGGGAAGTGGTGTGTATTCTAAGATTGAAGGATTTGTATTCTTGCCGATTACCTGTTTTTCTATGTCACTGACTACTTTTATTGGTCAAAATCTCGGTGCGAAACAGTTTGAACGTGCAAAAAAGGGTGCTAGATTCGGTGTGCTTTGTTCAATTACTTTAGCGGAGCTGGTAGGTGTACTTGTATATACATTGATGCCAGTGCTAGCGACATTTTTTGATAGTAACCCAGAAGTGGTGGCAATTGCAACTTTACAGGCACGGACAGAGAGTTTATTTTACTTTTTGCTGGCATTTTCACACTGTATTTCCGGTATTTTGCGAGGTGCAGGAAAATCTGCGGTGCCAATGTATGTCATGCTCATTGCGTGGTGTGCGATTCGAATTACGTATATTACAATTGCGGTACAGATTGTGCCGGTTGTACAGACAATTTATTGGGCTTATCCGTTGACGTGGACCATCAGCTCAGTTATTTTTCTGATTTATTATTTGAAGGTAGATTGGGTACATGGGTTTGAGAAATAAGAGGTGGTTTATGATTAAATTTGTTGAAATAACGAACAATAATATTGCTGATGTAATAAGCTTATCGGTACATGACAATCAAAAAGAATTTGTTGCGGATAATGCAATTAGTTTAGCGGAGGCGTATGCTACGCGAAATGAAGGAAATGTAGCATTACCTTATGCTGTGTATGATGAGAATCAGTTGATTGGTTTTGTCATGCTTGGATATGGCACAGTAGGAGATATAGAAGAGCCAGAAATTTTTATGGATAATTATATTCTTTGGAGATTAATGATTGATAAGAGATATCAGAGAAAAGGATATGCAAAAAGAATATTAGACGAAGTCGCAAAAGTTGTAAAAGAAAAACCATGTGGTGATGCAGAGTATTTACTTGTCTCTTATGAAAAAGAGAACTTGAGAGGACGAACAGTTTATTTAAAATATGGTTTTGAAGAAACTGATATTATGTGTGGAGCAGAAATAGTAGCTTTATTCAAGATTTAAAATTTAATGAAAAATTCCTATAAAGCATTTACTGCTTTACAATGAAGAAAATGAGTGTTATATTAAAGTTACAAAAGGGAAACCCGAAGCGGCTTACCTATTAATGATTATTGTTTTTCAACAAGTCGTCACTATTTGCGGTAGTGGCGACTACTTTTTTGTCTTGAAGATCTTATAACACAGACCAACAAGACTGACAACGAATGTACAAAACAGAAACAAATCTGAATATGTAATCATTGGCACGCCCTCCTTTCTTATGAACAGAGGGCTTTTTAGACCCTCCGAAGAAGGTAAGCTGCCTCGCTTTTGATTTCCCTTGATGCGAGTATAACATGATAAGAAAATGGAAAAAGAGGGCAAAAAATCTTTGTGAAATGTGTATAGAATTGACGGGGTGTAAACGTAAAGGTTTAAAATAGTATCAAATTTTATTGTGCATTTTTACAATAGAAACGGGGTAGTTATATATGTATAAAATAGTAGATTGTGAAAAAAACGATGCTGATTATATAGTTGATAAATTGGTGGAGTATAATAAAAGTCAGGTGCCAAAAACTCAGGAAAAGGATTTTGTAGATATTGAAAAAAAGATAGTAGACGAAGAAGGTAATATCATAGCCGGCTACCTTGCTGTAATGTATTGCTGGAAGGTCATATATCTAGACGTTCTATGGGTAGATGAACGTTATAGAGAGTCCGGATTGGGAAGTCATTTGCTTGAAAACGTAGAGGAATTTGCAAAAGGGGAAGGTTGTACATTAATTCATTTAGATACATTCGATTTTCAAGCAAAGGATTTTTATATCAGGCATGGTTATGAATTATTCGGAACTCTTGAAGATTGCCCGGAAGGTCATTGCAGATACTATTTGAAAAAGAAGCTTTAAAGTTATTAAAATACCCTCTACATTTGCTTGCGAAATCAAGTGGAATGTAGAGGGTGATTTTTTATTCCTGTGCCTGCATTTTTTTATAGAAATTAATGAATTCTGCTAAAGATTTAGAAGAGCGGGTGTTAGTCTTATAAACGAAACCAACTTCGCGTTTATTGATAGAGTTCTTTAATGGAATCTCGATTAAGGAACCGTCTTCTAATTCTTTTTTGACGAAGTTCTTAACAACACAACCAATACCAACACCGATTTTAGTAAACTCAATTAATAAGTCCAAATCAGTGATGTCAATTGGGTCTTTAATCTGAATATCGTTTTCCTGAAAGTACTCATCGATATACTGGCGGGTCATATTATTTTTGTCTAAGAGCATGAGTGTACCACTCGAAAGAAGCTGATCCTTTGCAACACCACGAGCCAATAAATGGCGTATGTAATCTTTGGTGGCTACGAAACCGTCTTCAATTTCAGAAAGGAAATCAAAGTGCATGTTTTTTAATGAAGAAGGTCTGCCTACCAAACCGATGTCAATCTGGTTGTCCTCTAAAAGCTTCAATGTTTTATTCGTAGACTGACATGAAATTGAAATTGTAATGTGCGGTTTCTGGCGGATGAATTCTTTCAAATACGGTAATAAGAGATATTTACAAAGGGTGTTACTTACACCGATTTTTAAGTGTCCTACACCCAATTCGATAGAGCGTTTTAATTTCTCTTCGCCGAGGGTTAATGTCTCAAATGCTTCGCTTACGTGGTCAAAAAGAAGCTGACCTTCTTCTGTCAGAACAACACCACGGGAGCTTCGGGCGAAAAGTTTACATTCCACACTTTCTTCCAACTTCTGAATAGATTTACTGATAGCAGGCTGGCTGATGTAGAGCTCCTTGGCTGCTTTGGAGATATTGCCTGTTTTAGCTACCGTATAAAAAATGCGATAAGATGATAGATTCTGATTCATAACTAACTGCCTTTCTGATTGCAGGGATATCCATGCAATGCGGTAAAAATTAACATAAACATATGTTATACCTAGTATAACCAAAAGTCAAGAAGGAATATGAAGTTTAGTTATGGTAAATATGTTTATTATGTATTTTCTATTATGATGAGTCAGTGTTACAATTAGTCCTAGTGGAAAATAGGAGGAATTGTCTCATGGGAATGACAATGACACAGAAAATATTAGCGGCACATGCAGGACTTTCTGAGGTATGTGCAGGGCAGTTAATAGAAGTAGATTTAGATTTAGTGTTGGGAAATGACATTACTTCACCGGTTGCCATTCATGAAATGGAAAAAATGACAACGGACGGTGTTTTTCATAAGGATAAAATCGCATTGGTAATGGATCATTTTGTACCGAATAAGGATATTAAATCAGCAGAACACTGTAAATGTGTACGTGAATTTTCCTGCAAACATGAGATTTCCAATTATTTTGATGTAGGTGAAATGGGCATTGAACATGCACTTTTACCAGAAAAAGGTCTGACGGTAGCCGGTGATGTGATTATTGGAGCAGATTCTCATACCTGTACTTATGGAGCGTTGGGAGCATTCTCGACGGGGGTAGGAAGTACGGATATGGCTGCAGGTATGGCAACTGGAAAAGCGTGGTTTAAAGTGCCATCAGCGGTGAAATTCGTGTTGACCGGTAAGCCGGCAAAATGGGTGAGTGGAAAAGATATTATTTTGCATATCATAGGTATGATTGGTGTAGATGGTGCATTGTATCGTTCTATGGAGTTTGTAGGGGATGGCATTCAGTATTTGAGTATGGATGACCGTTTTACGATTGCAAATATGGCGATTGAAGCTGGTGGGAAAAATGGTATTTTCCCGGTAGATGATGCGGCAAAACAGTACATGAAAGAACATTCAAAGAGACCATACGTTGTATATGAAGCTGATGAGGATGCGGTTTATGATGAAGTGTATACCATTGATTTAAGTACATTAAAACCTACGGTAGCATTCCCTCATTTGCCTGAAAATACAAAAACGGTTGATGAAGCAGGTGATGTACAGATTGACCAGGTGGTTATTGGTTCCTGCACGAATGGCCGTTTGGAAGATTTAAGAATAGCAGCATCTATAATGAAGGGCAAGAAGGTAAAAAAAGGTATCCGTGTTATCGTTATTCCTGCAACACAGAAGATATATTTAGATGCAATGGAAGAAGGCTTGCTTCGTATTTTTATTGAAGCAGGGGCAATTGTGAGCACTCCGACCTGTGGACCGTGTCTGGGTGGTTATATGGGTGTTTTGGCAGAAGGAGAACGTTGTGTATCGACTACGAACCGTAACTTTGTAGGCCGTATGGGACATCCAAAGTCAGAAGTATATCTGGCAAGTCCTGCAGTAGCGGCAGCAAGTGCTATAACAGGTAAAATATCTCATCCAAAGGATGTGTAATGGGATGTGGAAATGAGAGCATGTGTTCTGTAGAAAGCAGTGCCTTTTAATGTGATAAGAAAGGAAAGTAGCAATGAAAGTAGCATGTGGACGTGTTTTTAAATATGGTGATAATGTAGATACGGATGTAATTATTCCGGCGAGATATCTGAATTCTTCTGACCCGAAAGAATTAGCAACTCATTGTATGGAAGATATTGATAAAGAATTTGTGAACAAGGTAAAGGTTGGCGATATTATCGTAGCAAACAAAAACTTTGGCTGTGGTTCTTCTAGAGAGCATGCACCGATAGCGATTAAAGCGGCAGGTGTGAGTTGTGTAATCGCGGAGACATTTGCGCGTATTTTTTATCGTAATGCGATCAATATTGGGCTTCCGATTGTAGAATGCCCGGAAGCTGCAAAGGCAATTGCAGATGGTGCAGAAGTGGAAGTAGATTTTGATTCGGGAATGATTACGAATAAGACGACTGGCGAGCAGTTTTTTGGACAGGCGTTTCCACCATTTATGCAGAAGATTATCGACTGTGGGGGTCTGGTAAATTATATCAACGAGAAATAATGAAAAGCTGGCATAGAGAATGTTTTCTTCCTCTATATGCCAGCTATTTTATTTGTATTTCATAGAGTATGACTCTATAATATTATACAAATGTTGCAAGATAGGCTAAGTACCGCTTGGAAATTTTTAAACGGCTATATATATCGGCATATTCTTTTGCGGAAATGGTATCTACATAATTTTCGGGAAAAGCTTTTGTGATGCCATGCATTTTGGCAAGGTCTACTGCTTTATTATATGCAATTGCAGCTTTTTCTTCGGTTGGATATGTTCCAATTTTATAGTTACCATTAATGTGGATTGTAACGCGATAATGTTTCAATCCATTTTTTGTATATTCACAGACACCATGGTAGCGGTTAATGATGATAATATTGGAGTAGCGGTAATCGGTTTCATCGCCGTTGGCAAAAGTATAGTCTCTTCCTGAAACAGAATATGGTTTGATTCCATAACGGCCCAGAATGGAGTATTGCATGCCATAGTCATTCACATATAAATGTCCCTGACGTTTTAAGATACGATGGCTGGAGTAATAGAATAAATCATCATTATCAAATTTTAATTCTATGTTTGGAGAAAGAAAGTAACTGAAATAACCTTTTCGCAGGTAGATTGGGTTATTAAAATACATATTATTATCGCGGAAGTTCAGTAAAACAATTACTTTATCATAACTGAGTATATGGGCAGTATCATAAAAATTATGAATAGTAATCTCGGATTCATTGATAATCTGATAACCTTCCAGATAGGCATCTGCGGCTAGTTCTTCAGTAGGAAAACTGCCAAGACTGATGTGTTTTGTTTTATAGGTAAGACTGGCACGATAATAAAGGGTGCCGTCTTTTTTTGTTGCAGAAAAAACGCCCGGTAACATGATAAAAGCATACCTTTCTTATGGTAATGAAAGTCACAGTTAAGTCTGAATAGATGTCAGAAGAATGTGTGACTATGCACGTGTGTGCGATAAGGTTATGATAGCATTTTCTTATTAGATGTGCAAGGAATAGTAGATATAAATTATTGCAATGGTGGAATACATTGACATGTTTTGGTGGGTTTTATATAATAAATGAAATAGTTTTAATGGGAAAAATATAGAAAAAGAGGATAAATGTATGGAATTGATGTACGTAGGCACTAGAGATGCAAATGAGAAAGTAACAGCTTCACAGGCGATTTTGCGTGGTTTGGCAAATAATAGTGGTTTATACGTGCCAACACAGATACCGGCACTTGATGTACCGATGGATACTTTGGCGAAGATGACCTATCAGGAAACTGCATATGAAGTAATGAGCCGTTTCTTTACGGACTTTACAGAAGAAGAATTGAAACATTGTATCAATTCAGCATATGACAGCAAATTTGATACAGAAGAAATCGCACCATTAGTAAGTGCAGATGGAGCATATTATTTAGAGTTATTCCATGGTTCTACAATTGCATTTAAGGATATGGCGTTATCGATTTTGCCACATCTTTTGACCACTTCTGCAAAGAAGAATCAGGTGAAAAATGATATCGTAATTTTAACTGCTACATCAGGTGATACTGGAAAGGCTGCGTTGGCAGGTTTCGCAGATGTTCCGGGAACGAAGATTATTGTATTCTATCCGAAGAATGGTGTCAGCCCGATTCAGGAAAAGCAGATGGTGACACAGAAGGGTGACAATACTTTTGTAGTGGGTATCCATGGTAACTTTGATCAGGCACAGACAGGTGTGAAAAAGATGTTTGCAGATGCCGAACTTGCAAAAGAGATGGAAGCAGCGGGATATCAGTTTTCATCAGCAAACTCTATCAATATTGGTCGTTTGGTTCCTCAGATTGTATATTATGTATATGCATATGCAAAATTATATGCAAATGGTGAGATTCAAAAAGACGAGCCAATGAATGTAGTGGTACCAACCGGAAACTTTGGTAATATTTTAGCTGCATTCTATGCGAAAAATATGGGTGTGCCGATTGCAAAATTAATCTGTGCATCAAATGAGAACAAAGTATTGTATGATTTCTTTGCGACAGGTACCTATGATAAGAATCGTGAATTTATGCTTACAACATCTCCATCTATGGATATTTTAATTTCTAGCAACTTAGAACGCTTGATTTATCGTATCGCAGGTAATGATGCGTCTAAGAATGCAGAATTAATGCGTATGTTAGTAGAAGAAGGTGTTTATGAGATTACACCGGAGATGAAAGCGAATCTTGCAGAGTTCTATGGTAATTATGCAAGTGAAGCAGAGACTGCGGAGACAATCAAAACATTATATGAAAAAACAGGTTATGTGATTGATACACATACGGCAGTAGCAGCGACAGTATATCAGAAATATCAGAAGGAAACAGGTGATATGGCAAAAACTGTGATTGCTTCTACAGCCAGCCCATATAAATTCACCAGAAGTGTCATGAATGCGATTGATGAAAAATATGATGCAATGGATGATTTTGCATTGGTGGATGAATTGAGCAAGATTGGAAACGTAGCAGTACCACAGGCAATTGAAGAGATTCGAAATGCAGAGATTCGTCATGATACCGTCTGTGAAGTAGAAGAGATGCCTATAGTAGTAAAGCAGTTCTTAGGAATGTAATTAAGGAATGATATAAGAAATCCCAAGTGATGAGTCACTTGGGATTTTATAATTTATTCTTTTACTTCAAAGATAAAGTTAATAGTACCAAATGGGTAGATAACAGGCATCAAGGATGATGGCTGGTCGAAAATTAACAATGGACTTTCCTCTACTACAGGAGGATCTAATGTCAATTCTACGTTATCGGAGTTAGATTCGTTTACACAGAATAAACCATTATGTAAATTTGCAAAGTCCATAATAGAGGCTTCTACATATTCGTCAAACTCTGTGAATTCTTCACCTACATAGCGGGATGCGAATGCAATACAAGTCTCTTTTGGCATATCAATATATAACTTCATATGGTGTTTGCCATGTACCTCTTGTGATACACAGAACTCTGTTGGATATTCAGGAAAATCTTCCGCTCTAAGCGGTGTGAAATCATCACCGATAAAACGAATTAAGTTGTTGAATAAAAGGGTAGAATAGATACCTTTATATTCGTCAAGTGGCTTTGAACCATCTCTGTGTTCGATAAAACCATGAATCATAGTTTCAATACGTTCTCTGGCGTCTTCATCAAAATCTAATTCATTAATTTCATTCTCAGAAATATAGTCAGCAACCAAACGTTCCCATTCATAAGTATCAATAACACCCATATCAATCAGTGCCTGGCCAAATGCCAGATAATCCGGAACCTGCAGAGCAACAAGTTCATCTACTTGTCCTTGTGTTAAAAGTCCTAATTCAATCGCTAGTTCACCGAATTTTAAATCTCTGTGTGTTTGCATAATATGAATATGTTCTACTTCGCTAGCACTTAAATATCCGGCATGCATTGCCAAAGTGCCTAAACGAGGGCGATTGGCATTCTTACGTTCCATTGCCTCGAGAAGCTGTTCTGTTGTAATCAATTCATGTGAAAGCAGGAAATTTCCAAAAAACTGTGCGTACATATATTATCTCCCTTCAAACCGTGAAGATATAATTGAATGAATTTGTTTGGTGCTAAAAGGTTTCTGGACGAAATCTTTTGCACCTGCGCTGATGGCTGCTTTTAACTGTGCCTGTGTACCAACAGATGATACTATAATAATTTCAGCATTAGAATCAAACTCTTTAATTTCACGGATTGCAGCATTACCATCTTTTACCGGCATAACAATGTCAAGGAATACTAAATCCGGTTTTTCTCTTTTATAACTGTCAATGGCATCCTGACCATTGGAAGTCTCGATAAAGGTTGGTTTTCCCAAAGCAAGGATTGCATCTTTTAACTGTTTTCTTGCAAGAATGGAATCGTCACTAATTAATATTTTTGCATCGTCTAAATTCATTTGTATGCCCCCTTAATACGATGAAATAATCTAGTACTATTGTACACTAAATTGTAAAGCATTGCAAATACTAATTGCAAAACAAATAAATAAGAATTATACTTGATACTGGATTAAAAAAATATTGAATATGCAAAGGGTGAGATATTAAAATGAATGAAACTATGACATTATGGATATTAGCGGCGTTTGATGCAGTGATTTTTGTGTTTGGCGTATATTTGCTGTTTGCAGGTCTAAAAATGCAAAAAACGAAGGAAATTGATACAATGCTTTTAGCAGAAGATGAAGTAAAAAGATGTAAAAACAAAGAGGAACTGGCTAAGTTTTTTTGTTGGAGAGAAGAGGTTATGGGAGTTATCTTTGTGTTATTTGGAATAATCAGGCTGTTGGATAAATTCCTTTTAAAAATAGGGGGGATACTGGATGTTATATTAATGATTGTATTACTCGTGACAGTACTATGGGTTTTTAAAAGTTTGCAAACTGCCAGAGCAAGTTTTTTGGCAGAAGAATAAATTAATAATTATGAAGAAAAAGGTTTCAAATTAGACATAACGACTAACTTGAAACCTTTTTTACTAAAAGTTATCGCTGGTTCATAGGGATATATTCCTTATGTTCACAAATATTTTTATAGGCAGGACGCATGATTTTTCCATCAATAGCCAATTCTTCCAAACGGTGCGCACTCCAGCCTGCGATTCGCGCAATAGCAAAAATCGGAGTGTAGAGTTCCATAGGTAAATCCAGCATACGATAAGCAAAGCCGCTGTAGAAGTCAACATTTGGACTTACACCTTTATAAATCTTACGTTCTCTTGAGATAATCTGTGGTGCAAGACGTTCTACCAATGAATAAAGCTGGAATTCTTTTTGCATACCTTTTTCAACAGAGAGTTCTTCTACGAAGCCGCGGAATACTTCTGCACGAGGGTCTGATAAGGAATAAACCGCGTGTCCCATACCATAGATAAGACCTTTTTTATCAAAGGCTTCTTTGTGAAGGAGAGCCTCTAAGTATCTGGAAACTTCTTCTTCATCTTCCCAGTCTTTTACAACCTGCTTCATATCATCAAACATTTTTACTACTTTAAGGTTGGCACCACCATGTTTTGGACCTTTTAAAGAGCCTAAAGAGGCAGCAATAGCAGAATAAGTATCAGTTCCGGAAGAAGATACCAAATGTGTCGTAAAAGTAGAATTATTACCGCCGCCGTGTTCCATATGAAGGATGAGGGCAGTATCTAATAATTTAGCCTCTAATGGTGTGAATTTACTATCCGGTCGTAAAATGTGTAAAATATTCTCGGCAGTAGAATAGCTTGCTACCGGTGGATGAATGAACAGGCTGGCACCATCGTGATAGTGCTTGTATGCCTGATAACCGTACACAGAAAACATCGGGAATAGGCTGATAAGCTGGAGACATTGACGCAATACATTTGGCAGAGACGTGTCATCGGCTTTATCATCATATGAATATAAAGTAAGAACGCTTCTGGCTAAGGTATTCATCATATCTTTGCTAGGAGCTTTCATAATAATATCCCTTACGAAATTCGTAGGCAGGCTACGATATTCACTAAGCATATGTGCAAAACTCATTAATTCTTCCTCGGTAGGAAGTTTTCCAAATAAAAGAAGATATGTACATTCTTCAAAACCAAAATGACTTTTTGGATCGATTCCTGCAATAATATCTTTGATGTTGTAACCTCGGTAGTAGAGCGAACCCGGAGCAGGTATTGATACACCGTTCTCGATTTTGGTAGCACATACATCGGAAATCTGTGTCAGACCTACAAGGACACCTTTACCGTTCAGGTCACGTAATCCGCGTTTTACGTCATAAGTAGCGTATAATTCCGGATTAAATGCAGCACTTTGTTTACCTAATTCAGATAATTCAAGCAATGCAGGGGTGATTTTTGAATATGGATTTTCAGCATTTCTTATCATATAATATCCCTCCTGTTGTTTGTTTTACTGATAATCTTAAAATATTTCCTATAATAGCATAAGGGAAATGTTGGAAACAAGGTGATTTTACTAAATTTAATGAAAATTAAAACTTGGTTTATAAATATTTAATATATTAAGAAATAAAAATATTAATTTGGTTTATTTTATGGTAAAATTATAATATCTAATGAAGTAAAGTTACTGGGAAGTAGCGATTAGGATGTGTTGTTTTAAATAACATCACGGAAAGGACGTAATAATGGATTATAAAGTATTAATAAAAGAAGCAATAGAGGCAAAAGAGATGGCATATGCACCATACTCACATTTCAGAGTGGGCGCCGCATTACTGACGAAGAGTGGAAAAATATATCGAGGCTGTAATATTGAAAATGTGGCATTTTCTCCAACGAATTGTGCAGAACGCACCGCATTTTTTAAAGCAATTTCAGAGGGCGAGAAGGAATTTAGTGCCATTGTTGTAAATGGAGATGCGGATGATTATCTTTTTCCGTGTGGTGTATGCAGACAGGTTATGGTGGAATTCTGCGATAGAGATACCTTTAAAGTGATTGTGGCAAAAAACGAAGAGGAGTACAAAGAATTCACGTTAGGAGAACTGGTTCCGGGGGCATTTGATGCAGAAGAATTAGCAAAAGGACAGCGATAAAGGGTTTGTTAAAAAATTATTTACAATTTTTTTGAAGAAATGGATTGACAAAAAAATCACATAATGTAAAATTATAGTAGCGAACTTTGGAATGTAGCTATTAAGAGATTTGATAAAGGAGGACATTTTATGTCAACAAAAGCTTATTATCCAATTAACGAGATTGGCGCTGGAAAAGTTGGTTTTTCTAAAACACGTTCAATCATCGAAGCAGCTTTCTATGGTAATAACGTAATTAAGATTAATACCTTAAAGGAAGCTTATGAATTAGCAAAAAATTCACCAGGTACAATCGTAACAGATATGAAAATCAAAGATGGTGAAACATTTGGTCTTGAAAAAGATTCAAGAGTTTTATTATTCAACGATGGTGCTGTTACAGGTCGTTATGCTACAGCTCGCCGTATCAAAGGCGAACCAGGTGTAGATGATGCAAAACTTGATAAAGTTGTTATGGACGCTGTTTACAAAACACGTTGGAAAACAATGTATCATGCAGAATGTTTCATCGGTCTTGACCCAGAATTCATGGCAAAAGCTCATCTTCTTATTCCAGAAGGAGAAGAGAACTTACTTTACAACTGGATGTTAAACTTCCAGTATATGTCAGATGAATATGTAAAAATGTACAAGAATTCAAAACCAATCGGTGATGGTAATGAACCGGACGTTTACATTTTCTCAGATCCACAGTGGGCACCACACGATGCACCAGACGTTGATTATAGCTGCTTAAGTGACCCATTAACACTTTGCTACTTCGATACAGAGCAGAACTGTGCTGCAATCCTTGGTATGAAGTACTTTGGTGAGCACAAGAAGGGTACACTTACAATGGCTTGGGCTATTGCTAAC
>JAZSEF010000043.1:0-39763 GCA_045531555.1 Roseburia sp.
TATACCCGCTTAAGGGAGTAATCCCTTCTGCAAATAAAGATAATGAAGAAGGTAATTGAACCAAGAGGTATAACCACTTATTGGAACAAATTTCAAAATCCCTTCTTCTTAAAATGTCCTTGACAAGGGGTACATTTTAGAACAAGGAGTATTGCAGGCGAAGAAGATCTCGGTTATAAATATGCTCAAAGAAAACGAGCCGATTGATAAAATTTGCCGTATCGTGGAGTGTGATGAGGATTTTGTAAAACAAGTGAAAAGCATAATGTAGGATATATGCCCTATCTTCAGATGAGGATGGGGCTTTTTATTAAGAAAAAAGTATTTTCTAAGTTGCGATATTGCAGAGAAAACGCTATAATGGAGTGAGCGCAAGCGAGGAGAATGCAAGCTTGCTTGCAATTCGACGAGCAGCGAACACTGCTCGCAGATTTATCTGCGAGATAAGTTACATGCTGCTTAGTGGGGAAACAGGAGATTTATATCATGGCAGAGAATAAGAAAATCATTTTGACAGGTGACAGACCAACAGGAAAGCTTCACATCGGACATTATGTTGGTTCTTTAAAAAGAAGAGTAGAATTACAGAATTCAGGAGAATTTGATGAGATTTACATCATGCTTGCAGACGCACAGGCGTTGACTGATAATGCGGACAATCCGGGCAAAATCCGTGATAACATCATGGAAGTAGCATTGGATTATTTATCAGCAGGTATCGACCCGGCGAAATCTAATATTTTTATCCAGTCTCATGTAGCCGAACTCACAGAGCTTAGCTTCTACTATATGAACTTAGTTACAGTGTCACGTTTACAGCGTAATCCTACTGTAAAATCAGAACTTCAGATGCGTAATTTCGAGACAAGTATTCCGGTTGGATTTATGACATACCCAATCAGTCAGGCTGCGGATATCACAGCGTTTAAGGCAACTACGGTTCCGGTTGGTGAAGACCAGTTGCCGATGCTTGAACAGACAAAGGAAATCGTGCATAAATTCAATTCCGTATATGGTGAAGTGTTAGTAGACCCACAGATTTTACTTCCATCCAATAAGGCATGTTTAAGACTTCCAGGTACAGATGGTAAGGCAAAAATGAGTAAATCATTAGGTAACTGTATTTACTTGGCAGACACAGAAGCAGATGTTAAGAAGAAAGTTATGTCTATGTTTACAGACCCTGACCATATCCGTATCGAAGATCCGGGCAAATTGGAAGGTAACACTGTATTTACTTACCTTGACGCATTCTGTAACGATGGACATTTTGCAGAATATCTTCCTGATTATGCGAACCTTGACGAGTTAAAAGCACACTATCAGTGTGGCGGTCTTGGTGACGTAAAAGTGAAGAAGTTCTTGAATAACGTGCTTCAGGAAGAGTTAAGCCCAATTCGTGCAAAACGTGCTGAGTACGAGAAAGATATTGACGGCGTATATGAGATTTTGAAGAAGGGTAGTGAAGTAGCTGCTGCAAAAGCCGCTGAGACATTAAGAGAAGTAAAAGCAGCGATGAAGATTAATTACTTTGATGATCCGACTTTCTTAGAGGAGCAGAAAGCAAAGTTTCATATTTAATTAGATGATATTGAATAGTTACGAGTTTGTAAAAATAACCTTGCAGATTTTGCCAAGGTTATTTTTTAAACTTAGGGAGGGAAAGCGATGGCATTTACACATTTGCATGTCCATACAGAATTCAGTTTGTTGGATGGTTCGAATAAGATAAAAGAATATGTGGCTCGCGTGAAAGAACTGGGTATGGACAGTGCTGCAATCACGGATCATGGTGTAATGTATGGTGTCATTGATTTTTATAAGGCAGCGAAGGCGGCAGGCATCAATCCGATTTTAGGTTGCGAGGTCTATGTGGCACCGAATTCCCGGTTTGACCGAGAGGCGGGACACGGTGATGATCGTTATTACCATTTAGTTTTGCTGGCAGAGAATAATCAGGGCTATCAGAATTTGATGAAGATTGTATCTAAAGGTTTTGTGGATGGCTACTATTACAAACCGCGAGTAGACATGGAAGTTTTGGAGACTTATCATGAGGGTATTATTGCACTTTCGGCTTGTCTGGCAGGAGAAGTGCAGCGTTACCTTGTGCGTGGTATGTATGAGGATGCGAAGGAAGTTGCCTATAAATATGAAAAATGTTTTGGAAAAGGTAATTTTTTCTTAGAGTTACAGGATCATGGTATCCCGGAGCAGAAGACAGTAAATAATCAGTTGCTGCGTTTAAGTCAGGACACCGGTATTGAACTTGTAGCAACAAACGATATTCACTATACTTATGCAGATGATGCGGAAGCACATGATATTTTATTATGTATTCAGACTGGTAAAAAATTATCGGACGAGAATCGTATGCGCTACGAAGGTGGACAGTATTATGTAAAGTCGGAAGAGGAAATGCGTAAGCTTTTTCCATATGCACTTGGAGCCATTGATAATACAGCTAAAATTGCAGAGCGATGTCACGTAGAGATAGAGTTTGGCGTGACGAAGTTACCACATTTTGAAGTGCCGGAAGGCTACGATTCTTGGACATATTTAAATAAATTATGCCATGATGGTCTGGTGCGCAGATATCCGGACAATCATGAGGAGATGGCGCCGAGATTAGATTATGAACTTGGTGTAATTAGGAACATGGGCTATGTGGATTATTTCCTGATTGTATGGGATTTTATCAACTACGCAAGAACCCATGATATTCCGGTTGGACCGGGACGAGGCAGTGCGGCGGGAAGTCTTGTGGCGTATACCACAGGTATTACCAATATCGATCCGATACGTTACAGCCTGCTTTTTGAACGTTTTTTAAATCCGGCGCGAGTTACCATGCCGGATATTGATATTGATTTTTGCTTCGAACGACGGGGCGAAGTTATTGATTATGTAGTAGAAAAATATGGCAAAGATTGTGTGACACAGATTATTACCTTTGGTACGTTGTTGGCGAAGGGGGTAATCCGTGACGTTGGACGTGTAATGGATTTACCGTACAGCACATGTGATACGATTGCCAAAATGATTCCGAATGAACTTGGAATTACCATTGATAAAGCACTCATCATGAATCCTGAACTTCGTGCGACTTATGAGTCTGATCCTTCGATTAAGACGCTTATCGACATGTCCAAACGTTTGGAAGGTTTGCCACGTCATAGTTCCATGCATGCGGCAGGTGTTGTTATTTCACAGGAAGCAATGGACGAGTATGTTCCATTATCAAAAGCATCGGATGGTACTTTGACAACACAGTTTGTCATGACGACCATCGAAGAATTAGGGCTGCTTAAAATGGACTTTTTGGGACTTCGTACCCTTACGGTTATTAAAAATGCAGTGGATTTGGTGGAAAAAAATCATGGAATTAAAATCGATGTGGATAACATTGATTATGATGATAAAAAGGTTTTAGACTCTATCGGAACAGGAAAATGTGATGGTATTTTTCAGTTGGAAAGTGCCGGCATGAAGAATTTCATGAAGGAGTTAAAACCGCAGAGTTTAGAGGACGTTATTGCGGGTATTTCGCTGTATCGTCCTGGCCCGATGGACTTCATTCCGAAGTACATCAAGGGTAAAAATGAGCCGGAAAGCATTTCTTATGTATGCAAAGAGTTAGAGCCAATCTTAGAGCCTACTTATGGTTGTATTGTTTATCAGGAGCAGGTAATGCAGATTGTACAGGATTTGGCGGGCTATACCATGGGACAGGCTGATAATATCCGCCGTGCCATGAGTAAGAAGAAACAGTATGTCATCGATGCAGAGCGCCAGAACTTCGTGTACGGTAACGAAGAACAGGGAATCAAGGGATGTATCGCAAATGGTATCAGTGAAGCAGCGGCGAACCAGATTTATGATTCGATGGTTGATTTTGCGAAGTATGCATTTAATAAATCGCATGCAGCGGCTTATGCAGTGGTGGCATATCAGACAGCATATTTAAAATATTATTATCCGGTAGAGTTTATGGCAGCATTGATGACATCCGTAATTGATAACGCCAAAAAAGTTTCGGAATATATTTATAGCTGCCGCCAGATGAATATTTCGGTATTGCCACCGGATATTAACGAAGGTGAGGGTGTATTCTCGGCGGTTAATGGGAATATCCGTTATGGTATGTATGCGATTAAGAGTATCGGTCGACCGGTGGTAGATACGATTTTAGAGGAAAGAGAAGCAAATGGCACATTTAAAACTTTGCAGACCTTTTTGGAGCGTGTATCCAGCCGTGAAGTGAATAAACGTGCAGTAGAAAACCTGATTAAGGCGGGAGCCTGCGATTGCTTAGAAGGTAATCGCCAGCAGATGATGAATATTTACGCGATTGTAATGGATAATCTTGCGAATGAGAAAAAGAAGTCCATGTCGGGGCAGATGACGTTGTTTGATTTTGCTTCGGAAGAAGATAAGTCAGATTATGAAATCAAGCTTCCGAATTTACCAGAATATGCGAAAGAAATTCGTTTAGGATTTGAAAAAGAAGTGCTGGGCATATATTTAAGTGGTCATCCGTTAGAAGATTATGAGGAAAAATGGCGTAAAAATATTACCGCGGTTACCTCCGATTTTTTACTGGATGAAGAAACGAACGAAGTGAAAGTCAAGGATAACGAGTCCGTTATGGTCGGCGGTATGATTACAGAAAAAACCATCAAGTATACCAAAACGAATAAAACTATGGCGTTTCTTACACTGGAAGATTTGTTAGGAACCGTGGAAGTTATTATTTTTCCAAGAGATTATGAGAAATACCACCACTTATTAAATGAGGATGAGAAGGTATTTATTCGCGGACGTGCCAATGTAGAGGAAGATAAAAATGGTAAAATTATCTGTGAACAGATGTATTCGTTTGATGATACCAGAAGAGAGCTGTGGTTACAGTTTGAAACCAAGGAAGCTTATGACGCAGCGGAGCCTGAGTTATATGGTATACTTCATGACTCTGATGGAAAGGATGCGGTAGTAATCTATATTTCTTCGATAAAAGTTATGAAAAAATTACCGGAAAGCCAGAGTGTTTGTGCGGATAGATTACTTGTAGAGCGATTGATGGAATTTTTAGGAAAAAATAATGTAAAAGTTGTTGAAAAGAATATTGAAAAGAGATGATAAACTGATTAAAATAGTATCAGAGAGAGTTTATCAGGACATGAAGAGTGTCTTTTAGGAGGATAAAAGATGGCAAAAGAAATCAAGACAATTGGTGTTCTTACAAGCGGTGGTGATGCACCGGGAATGAACGCTGCAATTCGTGCGGTGGTTCGTGAAGCAATCGTGAAGGGACTTAAGGTAAAAGGAATTAAGCGTGGATATGCCGGACTTTTAGCAGAGGAAATCATTGATTTAGAGGCAAAAGATGTGTCTGATATTATTCAGCGTGGTGGTACTATTTTGCAGACAGCCCGTTGTATGGAGTTTATGACAGAAGAGGGGCAGCGTGAAGGTGCAGAAGTTTGTAAAAAACATGGTATTGATGGTATCGTTGTAATCGGTGGTGACGGTTCTTTTAGAGGTGCTCAGAAGTTGGCATCCCTTGGCGTGAATACGATTGCTGTGCCGGGAACAATTGATTTGGATATTGCCTGTACAGAATATACGATTGGTTTTGATACAGCAGTGAATACTGCGATGGAAGCAATTGATAAGGTACGTGATACTTCTACTTCTCATGAGAGATGTTCGATTATTGAAGTAATGGGACGTGGTGCCGGTCATATCGCATTATGGTGTGGTATCGCGAATGGTGCAGAAGATATTCTTTTGCCGGAAAAATATGATTATGATGAGCAGAAGCTTGTAAACAATATTATTGAGAAACGTCGTCGTGGAAAAAAACATCACATTATCATTAACGCAGAGGGAATTGGACATTCTGCAAGTATGGCAAAGCGTATCGAAGCTGCTACAGGTGTGGAGACTCGTGCGACAATTTTAGGTCATATGCAGCGTGGCGGCAGCCCGACCTGTAAAGACCGTGTATATGCGTCCACGATGGGAGCTTATGCAGTGGATTTGATGTGCGAAGGCAAGACGAACCGTGTGGTTGCATACAGAAATGGTGGTTATGTAGATTATGATATCGACGAAGCACTTGCTATGAAGAAAGACGTATCAGAATACCAGTGCCAGATATGCAAAAACATGTCGCTATAATCGAGACAAGGTAAGATTCAAAAAGGTCCTCTTTATGTTTACATATAAGAGGGCTTTTTTGAAGATTACTTTGACGAGAAACGTCAACTCAGAAATCCGTAGGATTTCTGAGTTTGTCGCGATTATAGAGGATTAAGCTGGCGAGAAACAAGGAGAAACTATGATAACAAGTACAAGCAATCAGCAGATGAAAAATTTATCCCTTCTGATGAAAAAAGCTAAGGCTAGAAACGAGCAGGGAATTTTTATAGTAGAAGGACGAAAAATGGCAGAGGAGATTCCAGCAGGATGGTTGGAAAAAACTTATGTGTCCGAAAGTTTCGAAAAAGAGAACGAGGATTTTCTGGCGGATTGGGATTATGAAGTAGTATCTGATTCAGTATTCAAGGCTGTTTCTGATACACAGACTCCACAGGGAATTTTATGTCTGGTAAAGAAACCGGAATATGAATTAGAGCAGCTTTTAGCAGGAGAAGATACGCATTTATTGATTTTGGAGAGTATTCAGGATCCGGGCAATTTAGGAACAATGCTTCGAACTGGGGAAGGTGCAGGTATCAGCGGTGTGATTATGAATCAGACAACAGTAGATTTATTTAATCCGAAAACAATTCGTTCTACGATGGGAAGTATTTACCGTGTGCCTTTTTATGTGACAAAAGATTTAAAAAGTACGATTAAAGATTTGAAGTCACAGGGAATTTTGGTATATGCAGCGCACTTGAAGGGTACATTATGTTATGATGAACCGGATTATAAAAAGCCAACGGCGTTCATGATTGGTAATGAAGGAAATGGTTTGTCGGACGAGATTGCAGATTGTGCAGATACTTACATTAAAATACCAATGCAGGGAAAAGTAGAGTCATTAAATGCTGCAATTTCAGCTACGCTTTTGATGTACGAAACAAACCGCCAGCGCAGACAAGTGTAGGATTTTAACTTCTGCAATGGAAGGTATTTCGCATACTCGGAAGCAGCGTATGAAGCTAAGTAATTAGAAAAAACGATCAGAATGATGAGGGAGACAGAAGTTGAGAATTTGGTTTAAGATGATAAAGGATAATCGTTTGTTGAAGGATACAACGATTACTGATGAGTCGGATGATACAAGAACACATAAGATTTTTCGGGCATTAGAACAGGCTTGTTATGAGTTTGATTTAGGCAGACCAATTTGGCTCGATGCAAATGTGAACGAGTTTAAGCAGAATGCCAAGACACGTTTCCGTCAGGAGTCATTTGTGGAAATGATTGAATTTGATTTTCTAGAGATGCATGTAATTGAAGAGGATTAGACATTTTTCTGTGGGAGCAGTGGAGGTGTCGTAAGCAGCTAATAATATAGAGGACAGATTAGGATGGAAGGCAAAGACAGAAGAGAAAGATTAATTGCATTATTGCAGCAGGCAGATACACCGGTTTCAGGAACGGAGCTGGCAAAACAGTTAGGGGTCAGTCGTCAGGTAATCGTGCAGGATATCGCGTTGCTTCGTGCAGTAAATAAAAATATATTGAGTACAAACAAAGGATATGTGCTACATGTACCGGAGCGGGGAAAAGATTGCGTGAAGCGCAGTTTTTCGGTAAGTCACACGAAAGAGCAGATACAGGACGAACTCTACACGATTGTGGATTACGGTGGAAAAGTGCTGGATGTGGTAGTGGAGCATGATATTTACGGTCAGATTATGGTGGACTTGATTTTGTGCAACCGCTTAGATGTGGATGAATTTGTGGAGCGGATCGAGAATAGCAAAAGCCGACCATTGAAGGTGCTGACAGATGGAGAACACTGGCATACAGTGGAAGCTACATCGGAAAAGGCGTTGGATAAGATTGAAGAAAAATTACGTGAGCGGGGCTATTTAAGATCGTGCTGATTTTATGAAACGCAACAACGGAAGTACAGAATAGATAAGAGGATTTGATGAAGACAATAGCAATCATTGAGGATGATATTTATATTGGAGATATGTTGATGGAAGTGCTGACAGGAGAGGGATATGCCGTTTTGCGGGCTTATTCGGGCACGGAAGCAATATATCTCCTTTCGCATAAAAAGCCGGATTTGATTTTACTGGATTTGATGCTTCCGGGATTATCAGGAGAAGAAGTACTTGCAACGATAAAAAATATACCAGTCATTGTGCTTAGTGCAAAAGTAGACGTGCAGGACAAAGTGAATCTTTTGCTTAGCGGTGCGGCAGATTATATGACCAAACCGTTTGACACGAAGGAACTTTTGGCTCGCATTACCGTGCAGCTTCGTAAGGAAGAAAAGCAAGTCGAGAGTACGCAGCTTTTAGTGGGGGATTTGTGTCTCGATAGGATGTCGATGAGTCTGACTGTGCAAGGAGAAGCAGTGAAGCTTACCAGAACAGAGTATGCGATTTTGAAATTATTAATGGAAAATCCAAAACAGGTCATCGCAAAAAGTGTTCTGTTAGACCGCATTAGTTTGGATACACCGGATTGCACGGAACGTTCCTTAAAACAGCATATCAGTAACCTTCGGAAAAAATTGCAGGATGTAGGCGGTGTGGATTATATCGAAACGGTATGGGGCATCGGTTTTAAACTGGCAGAACAATCTTGACGAAATCTTGACACTTTCCTTGACTGCTTTCTTGACGTTTATGTTTTATATTAAGGTGGCAGAGGAAAATAATAACAAAAAATTGTGTGGGAGTGTCATACATAGTAGTGATTTCCTCAGCGAAAACGCTTCAGAAGGTGAGGAAGGATATGGAATACATTTTACAAACAAATAGCCTGACGAAAAAATACAGGAATTTTCAGGCGTTAAACGGTCTTACCATGAATGTGCCAAAGGGTTCGATTTATGGTTTGGTCGGAAAAAATGGCGCAGGTAAGACAACATTAATCCGCTTGATTTGTGGATTGCAGGAGCCGACAACAGGAGAATTTTCACTGTATGGCATCCGTAATGACAGCAAAGAAATGGTTAAATCACGCCGTCGTATGGGGGCAGTGGTAGAGACGCCGTCTATTTATCTGGATATGACAGCGGAAGAGAATTTAAGGCAGCAGTACCTTATTTTAGGCATGCCATCTTTTGATGGTATTGAGGAACTTTTAAAACTGGTAGGGTTAGAGCATACTGACAAGAAAAAAGCAAGGAACTTTTCACTTGGTATGAAACAACGTCTGGGTATTGCGGTTGCATTAGCAGGAGACCCGGATTTTCTGGTGTTGGATGAGCCTGTAAACGGACTTGACCCACAGGGTATCGTAGAAATGCGTGAACTGATTTTAAAACTCAACCGGGAAAGACAGATTACGGTGCTGATTTCCAGCCATATTCTGGACGAATTATCCCGTCTTGCGACACATTACGGTATTATCGACAACGGACGGATGGTAAAAGAATTAAGTGCAGAGGAACTGGATGCGGTCTGCCGGAAATGCGTCCGCATGGAAGTATCGGATACGTCGGTATTAGCGCGTGTACTGGATTCCATGAAGCTGGAATATAAAATTATTTCTGCAACAACGGCAGATGTATTTGCAAAAGTGAATGTAACGCAGTTGGCGGTAGCTTTGGCACAAGAGAATTGTGAAGTGTTGTCGATGCAGGAACGGGATGAAAGTCTGGAGAGTTACTACATCTCTTTGGTGGGAGGTGGCAGTCGTGCGTAAATTATTATCAGCAAACATTTCACGACTTTTAAAAAGCAAAGTTTTTTGGGGATTGGAAGCGACAGTTGCCCTGTTTGGTGCAATTGTATATGTTCTTGTAGGTGTCAATGTAAAAACGATTGGGGAAAATTGGATTTTAGAGAAAGCAGGTTATAACTTTTTTATGGTGTCGATTTATTTGTGTGTACTGACGGCAATCTTTTCTGCAATGTTTTTCGGGACAGAATATGCAGATGGGACCATTCGTAATAAATTAGCAGTAGGACACAGCAGGAAAACTATTTATATTAGTAATTGGCTTATTAATGTACTGGTTACGCTCGTGTTTTTGATTACACATTATGTGATGGCAATTATCGTAGGGATTCCGGCAGGAGGAATTGCGGTTATTGTCGCGGTAGAACAACCGGTTTTAAGGATAGTATGCAGTTTACTTCTGGCATTAACATGTGCTTCTGTTTTTACGATGACGACAATGTTGGAAAGTAATAAAGCCCGTTGTGCCGTTATGAATATTTTACTGGCAGCAGCACTTTTGGTTGCTGGGTTTATGATATTTAGTGCATTGGAAATGCCGGAATTCAAATCGCAAATGGTTTTACAGCAGGACGGAAGCTATCTGTTAGAGGAAGGAGTTATGAATCCGCGCTATATCAGTGGGGGATTACGCACTGTTTATACCGTGGTAGAAGCACTTATGCCGGCGGCATTCGCACTGAGAATAACAGCAGTAAGTGTGGCATGGTATCATTTACTGGGCAGCGTGTTCGAAACGGTGCTGTTTACGGTAGCAGGTATGTGTTTATTTCAAAAGAAAGATATAAATTGAGAGGAATGTTATGGAGTGTCTTTTGTTAGTTGTGATAGGAATATTGCTTCTCATTATCTTTGCATTAATGGCAAAGGTCTATTTTCTACGTAAATCTGCACAGGAAATCACAGAAGCATTCCATGACAGATTAATTGCAGATACCAATATCCTGATTGATATTTCCACAAGAGACTCGCATATGAGGAAACTTGCCGCGGACATCAATACGGAACTTCGCATGCTTCGGAAAGAACGTCACCGTTATCAGCAGGGCGATTTAGAACTGAAAGAAGCGGTAACGAATATCTCTCATGATTTACGGACGCCGCTTACCGCAATTAACGGTTATCTGGATTTATTGGAGCGTGAGGAAAAAAGTGCGCCTGTAGAACGTTATCTGAAACAAATTGAAAACCGAACAAAAGCTTTGAAGAATCTGACAGAAGAATTGTTTCGCTACAGTGTGGTGACATCTTCGAAGGAACTTCAAATGGAGCAAATAGATGTTGTGCGGATATTGGAAGAAAGTTTGTTATCTTTTTATGCTGTGATGCAGGAAAAGGGGATAAAGCCGCGGATTGAATTACCAGAGACACCGGTATACCGGGAACTGGACGTAGGTGCAGTCAATCGTATTTTTTCAAATATCATTAGTAATGCGTTAAAATATTCAGATGGAGATTTTGCAGTTATCATGAGTGAGGAGGGGAGTATCACTTTTTCTAATACGGCGAGAGAGTTGGATGTACTTGCGGTTGGCAGATTGTTTGACCGTTTTTATACAGTAGAAGCAAGCCGTAATTCAAGCGGACTTGGGCTGTCCATTGCAAAAATTCTGACTGAGCGTATGGGCGGCAGTATAACAGCAAGTTACCAAGACGAAAAATTAAATATTATGATTCAATTTTAAGTATCCGGATGATTTGTAGAAAGCTGCAAACGTCCGGATTTTTTTGGGGGAATCTGTAAGAGTAAAATGTCTTATGAAATGTGTAGTCTGGCAGATATACTGTTGGGTATGGTGATTTTGCACAAAAAATGAAATGTAGACTTGTATATTTCTACTTGCTCCTCCTGGTTATAGCGTGCTATACTTTGTGTAAAACAAATGCAAAGACAACTGACAAGACAGTTGCAAAAATACAGGAGGAAGATATGGAAAGGGTAAAAGATTTTTTTGAAAAAAAGAACATTGAGATTTCCGTAAAACGATATTTTATTGACGCGTTAGGTGCGATGGCGCAGGGATTATTTGCATCGTTACTAATTGGAACGATTATCGGAACTATGGGTACCCAGTTTGGGATTGAGATTTTAGTGACTGTTGGTAATTATGCTAAGGCAGCGGTAGGACCGGCAATGGCGATTGCGATTGGCTATGCATTACAGGCACCGCCATTGGTTTTGTTTTCGTTGGCAGCAGTAGGGGCTGCAGCAAATGAACTGGGGGGCGCAGGTGGTCCGTTGTCTGTACTTATCGTAGCAATTTTTGCTGCAGAATTTGGTAAAATGGTTTCAAAAGAGACAAAGATAGATATTATCGTTACACCGTTTGTGACAATTTTTGTGGGTGTGGTTTTGTCGCTCTGGTGGGCGCCGGCAATTGGTGCGGCAGCTAGTGCGTTCGGTAATGCGATTATGTGGGCGACAGAGCAGCAGCCGTTTATCATGGGAATCATCGTATCTGTAGTAGTAGGTATTGCATTGACACTTCCAATCAGCAGTGCGGCGATTTGTGCGGCGCTTGGTCTGACAGGTTTAGCAGGCGGTGCAGCGGTAGCAGGCTGCTGTGCACAGATGGTAGGTTTTGCGGTATTAAGTTTCCGTGAAAACGGATGGGGAGGATTTTTTGCACAAGGCATTGGAACTTCCATGCTTCAGATGGGGAATATCGTAAAAAATCCAAAAATCTGGATTCCGGCGATTCTCACATCTGCAATTACAGGACCGTTAGCGACTTGCGTATTTCATTTGAAAATGAATGGTGCGGCAGTGTCATCCGGTATGGGAACCTGCGGTTTGGTTGGTCAGATTGGTGTGTACACCGGCTGGCTTTCTGATATTGCGGCTGGTACAAAGGCTGCGATTACAGCAATGGACTGGATCGGATTGGTATTAATTTGTTTCATTTTGCCGGGTGTATTAACATGGTTATTTGGACTTTTCTTCCGTAAAATCGGATGGATTAAAGAGAATGACTTGAAGTTAGAATTGTAAGAAATTTTAGAAAGAAGTAAAAAGTGTAATGTTTTAAGGATAGTGCGAGTCGCTATCCTTTTTCAATGTGGATAAACGCTACAAATCCCAATTTAGTGACACAGATGAATTCTAAAGTACCTAACGCGGTTTTTGCTAAGATTCGACAGGGGGAATTGGTTATAAATAGTAATTGTGAAGTTTATCTTTAGTTTAAAGATGAATATTTTAGTTATATACAGTTCACAAAAATTTAAGAAAGAATATCTTCAGAAAACCCCACATACATTTAGATTTGTGGTATAATTAAGAAAGGAGAAAATGTATAGGGAAGGTATGGTTATATATATGGAACAGACTTTTTCTAAGGGAGAAGGAATCGATAGCTGGAATGCAACGATGTTTTTATATAATTCAGCGTTAAAAGAAGTTAAGACAAAGGTTGAGATATTGAATGATGAATTTCAACAGGTGCATCAATATAATCCGATAGAATACGTGAAGGCGAGACTTAAGACACCGGAGAGTATTGTTAAGAAGTTAAAGAGACATGGACTTGAGACTTCGATTGATAATATGGTGAATCATATTAAGGATATCGCAGGTATTCGTATTGTATGCTCTTTTACGGACGACATTTACCGATTAGCGGAGATGATTGGTAAACAGAGAGACCTGACGGTTGTATCGGTGAAGGATTATATTAAGAATCCGAAAGATAGCGGGTATAAGAGTTATCATATGTTAGTTACGGTTCCGATTTACATGTCAGACCGTATTGTGGATACGAAGGTTGAGATTCAGATTCGAACGATTGCAATGGATTTCTGGGCAAGTTTGGAGCATAAGATTTATTATAAGTTTGAAGGAAATGCACCAGATTATATCAGCAGGGATTTAAGAGATTGTTCGGAAATTGTGTCCATGTTGGACGCGAAGATGCTGCAGTTGAATGAGGCGATTTTAGAGGCGAAGGCAGCACAGGGTGAAAGGTAACAAACGATGAATATTATTAATGTGGAAAATATCACAAAGTCATACACAGAAAGGATGCTTTTTCATAAAGCATCTTTCTATTTGCAGGAAAATGAAAAAGTAGGCATTATCGGCATTAATGGAACTGGTAAGTCTACGTTGCTAAAGATTATTGCAGGCATGGAAGAACCGGAGGAAGGTTCAGTTATCAAAGCGAATCATGTGGTTGTACATTATCTGCCGCAGAACCCAGAATTTGACCCGGAGATGACGGTTATGGAAGCTGTGGCCGCACAGACCAAGGGGGAAAAAGGTCAGCGTGATGTGATGGCGGATAATTGGAATTTGGAAAGTGAAGCAAAGTCCATGATGACGAAGCTTGGAATTACCGATTTTTCACAGAAAGTCGGCGAGTTGTCCGGTGGACAGCGCAAGCGTCTGGCATTGGTGGCGGCACTTGTCATTCCATGTGATGTACTGCTTCTGGACGAGCCTACGAACCACTTGGATTCTACGATGGCAGATTGGTTAGAGGAGACTTTGAAAAAATGGCGTGGTGCGCTCATTATGGTAACACATGACCGATATTTTTTGGATAGCGTGTGCAACCGCATCATTGAGGTGGATCGCGGAAGTATTTACAGTTATGATACGAATTATTCCGGTT
This sequence comes from Roseburia sp., assembly GCA_045531555.1. Taxonomy (GTDB): domain Bacteria; phylum Bacillota; class Clostridia; order Lachnospirales; family Lachnospiraceae; genus Roseburia. Next base: position 14,496 of record JAZSEF010000043.1, read on the forward strand.
ATTTGGAGCGCAAGGCAGAGCGTGAGGATATCGCACAGGCTAGCGAAAGAAAACGCCAGTCTATTTTACGCAAAGAGTTAGAGTGGGTAAAACGTGGTGCCAGAGCCAGAACGACCAAGCAGAAAGCCAGATTACAGCGTTATGAAGATTTGAAAAATCAGAGTGTGCTAGAAGCGGATGGAAGCGTGGAGATGCACTCAGTATCGACCCGTATGGGTAAAACGACTGTGGAACTGGAGCATATTTCTAAGGCCTACGGTGACAATGTACTGTTAGACGATTTTAATTATATTTTTCTGAAAAATGACCGCATTGGTTTCGTAGGACCGAATGGAAGTGGTAAGACCACTTTGATGAAGATTATTACCGGTGGTCTGGAATCGGACAGCGGAAGCGTGGTGGTGGGACAGACCATTAAGATTGGCTATTACACGCAGGAATTTGTGGCGGATGATAAGGCAGGTATTGCCTATATGAATCCGAATGAAAAAGTCATTGATTACATTAAAAATACAGCCGAATATGTGCGTACGGAAGAGGGGCTTGTTTCAGCATCTTCTATGCTAGAGCGTTTTTTATTTCCGGCATCGGTGCAGTATAGCCCGATTGGGAAATTATCCGGTGGAGAGAAACGCCGTTTAAACCTGCTTCGTGTGTTGATGGAGTCACCGAATGTTTTGGTGTTGGACGAGCCGACGAACGATTTGGATACTAAGACTTTGACAATTTTAGAGGACTACCTGGATAATTATGATGGCATCGTGATTACCGTGTCCCATGACCGTTACTTCCTTGATCGCGTGGTACGGAGAATTTTTGCCTTTGAAGGAGGCGGAAAACTGCGCCAGTACGAGGGTGGTTATACAGATTATGTGAATCGCGTAAGAGAAGAAGGTGGCGTGCCGGGAGGCTTCGTAAACAGTACGGGTGCCGGAGCAGGTACAGGTTTTGACAGTTCTCAGGGAGCAGGAAATGCCAGTGGACAGACAGGAGCCGAGAAACTGGATTCCAGAGCGACTTGGAAAAATGGTCCAAAGAAGTTGAAATTCACATATAAAGAAGAACGTGAATACGAGACTATTGAAGCTGATATCGAGGCGTTAGAGGCTAAGATAGAGGAATTGGATGCGAAGATGCTGACTGTTGCCAGCGATTTTGGTAAGTTGAATGCACTGACCAAAGAAAAGGAAGAAGTAGAGCAGCAGTTGGAAGAAAAGATGGAACGTTGGGAATACTTAGAGGACTTGGCAGAGCGAATTGCAAATCAATAGAAAAAGGGTTTGGCATAAAATAAGGTGACAGGAACATCCTGTCGCCTTATTTTGATAACGGATATTGTTAATTTCTTGGGCTCTTTTATCACATTTTATTAGTCTAAGATTCTTCCATCCGTTGAAATCGTTACCACACTCCAAGGGATAAACTTGCCACTTGCCTGTAATGCACGTTTTGCGGCATTCTCAAGACCACCGCAGCAAGGCACTTCCATGCGGACAATCTTAACACTCTTGATATTGTTGTTAGCGATAATTGCGGTGAGTTTTTCAGCATAGTCACCTTCATCCAACTTTGGACAGCCGACTAAAGTAACGTGGTTACGAATAAAATCGTTGTGGAAGTTACCGTAAGCGTAAGCAGTACAATCTGCTGCGATAAGTAGATTTGCTCCGTCGTAATAAGGTGCCTTGATAGGTAAAAGTTTGATTTGAACCGGCCACTGGGTAAGCTGGCTGGTAACAGAGGCAAAAGAAGCCGTACAACTGCTTTCAGTACGCTTGATAGCTTTTGCTTCAGTTCCAGGACAACCGCAAGGTAACGGTTTTGCGGCATCTTTTGCAGCCTTGGCAGCGAGAACTGCGGCCTCGTCATAAGCTGGAGCTTCGCGTTCCTCAAATGAAATCGCATCCGTAGGGCAAGCTGGCAGGCAGTCGCCTAAACCATCGCAGTAATCCTCACGGGTAAGTTTGGCTTTTCCATTTATCATCTCAATTGCGCCTTCGTGGCAGGCAGCGGCACAGGCACCACAGCCGTTGCATTTTTCTTCATCGATTTTAATAATTTTTCTAAGCATTTTGGTTCCCCTTTCTTGATGTTCTAAGTGCATTATATTACAATTACTAAAATAAGTCTGTTGTTTTTACAACGAAAAGGTGGTTCTTATGGAAAAATATATTCCAATTTTAGCAAAAACAAGATTGTTTTTCGGGGCGAGTGAAGAAGAAATAGGCATGATGCTTAACTGCTTGCAGGCAAAACTTCAAACTTATAAAAAAGGTGAATATGTATTTCACCAAGGCGAGGAATTAAGCAATATCACGGTTTTGGTGGAGGGAGGCCTTCATATTCGAAGAGATGATTACTGGGGAAATCGTAGTATTATGAATGTCATCGGTGTCGGGGAAATGTTCGGAGAGGCATATGTGGCACCGGATAGCGGTGCGTTGCTTAATGACGTGATAGCGGTAGAAGATAGTGTGGTACTGTTTTTTGATGTGAAGCGAACACTTACCACTTGTTCTTCGGCATGCTCATTCCATGCTGTGGTGGTGCAGAACTTATTTTTTTCAATATCCGAGAAAAATAGAAAACTTGTACAAAAATTGGGGCACATGTCGAAACGTTCCACCAGAGAAAAATTAATGTCTTATTTGTCGGAAGAGGCGAGAAAGCAAAAAAGCACAACTTTCTCGATTCCGTTTAATCGCCAGCAGTTGGCAGACTTTTTGTCGGTGGACCGTAGTGCGATGTCAAATGAACTGTGTAAAATGCGGAACGAAGGGTTGATTACATTTGAGAAAAATCGGTTTACTCTATTGTAGAAGCATTTTTGTAGAAGAGGTGTTTGGTAAGAGAAATTATTTAGCAATCTTTGGACATATACAGAATTGTCTGATACAAAAGACAGTACAAAAGGCAGCTCACATCAAATTGTGAACTGCCTTTTGTAATAGTTAAAATTAGCATTTTTCTGGTTCTGGATATTCTACACCCTGTGTATCTACAGTAACCTTTTTCATAACACAAGAGACGATTGGTCTATCCATGTAATCTGTTGGGATACCTGCGATTTCATTCACTACGTCCATACCTTCGATGAGCTTACCGAATGCAGCGTAAGCACCGTCTAAGTGTGGAGAAGTCTTGTGCATGATGAAGAACTGTGAACCTGCTGAGTCCGGATGCATAGCTCTTGCCATGGATAATACACCTTCTGTATGTTTTAAGTTGTTCTCAAAACCGTTCTGATTGAACTCGCCTTTGATGCCGTAGCCAGGACCGCCCATACCTGTTCCGTCAGGACATCCGCCCTGAATCATGAAACCTGCAATAACGCGGTGGAAGATAAGACCATCGTAGAAGCCTTTCTTTACTAAACTGATAAAGTTGTTTACTGTATTTGGAGCGATTTCTGGATAAAGCTCCGCTTTCATGATTGTACCATTTTCCATTTCAAATGTTACGATTGGATTTGCCATAATTGTTCTCCTGCCTTATTATATGTTATACTAGTGAGATGAAACGCAGTGGAATTAAGCTGTCTCTTCGCACTAACATACATCATACCCTAAAAAACTTCATCCGTAAAGAGAAAGGTGTCGTAACCGTTATGAAAATTATTATTTGGGAGTTGCCGGAAAAAGAAATTACATATTTGAAAAAGAATTGTGCTATGCATTTTTTGAACGGAGATATCTGCGTAATGGGACCAGAGACTGCGGAGGAGATTTATGCAGAGATAGATAGTGGCAGATTGCCGGCGAAAGAAATATTGATTATTTCAGCGAATCCGGAGATTCTTGCAGAAAGTGTGAATTCCGGAATGATTACAATCGCATATCAGCCGCCGCGAGATACTTGTGATATGACAGAAGATGAAGTTGGAGGCGGTACAAACGAGACTGGTGCAAGTCTTAGAATGGCGGAAATGACATTGCCACAGGTAAATATAGTTGTAGAAGGTTTTGAGGAAGTAGATTATGATTTTTTTGAAAAAATTTATCAGCGTCACCACCATCTTCCATGGACAATTTTAGAAACGGAACGTCTTTTGGTACGTGAACTTGCGTTATCGGATGTGAAAGACCTTTTTGAATTGTATTCCTATGATGGAATGACGGATTTTATGGAGGATTTATATTCTTATGAAGAAGAGTACGAGTACCAGAGAGCTTACATAGAGAATATGTATGTTTTTTTCGGTTACGGCATGTGGCTGGTGTTTGAAAAAGAGACCGGAAAACTGGTAGGCAGAGCAGGTGTCGAGCACAGAGAAGCGTTAGAAGGTGAGGTAGAATTAGGATATGCAATTGGTACTCCGTGGCAGGGGCGAGGTTATGCACTGGAAGTGTGTCAGGGAATTTTAGCATATGTCAGAGAAAACCTGGGGTTTGAAGAAATATGCAGTTTGGTACAGCCTGAGAATACAGCGTCTATTCGTTTGCAGGAAAAATTAGGGTTTACGTTAGAGACGGAGCTTATTTTGGATGGAATTAACTACAAAAAGTACAAGAAATCGCTTTAAATCCCCCGAAAATGCTATGTATACGTTGATTAAGCGTTGCTTTTTAGGGAAAAATAAAATATAATATTTAGATACTATTTTCGATAAAAGAGAGTGACAAGTATGGTAGAATTTTCTGCAAATCAAATTGAACAGGAACTGAAAAAAATGAAGGAATTTGAGAGTCCGGAAGTATTATACGACGAACTCATTGCGAGTGTGCGCAAGTATCATCCTTCAACTGACATAACACAGATTGAGAAAGCATACCGTATTGCCTATGAGGCACACGATGGGCAGGTTCGTAAATCAGGTGAGCCGTACATTATCCATCCATTGTGTGTTGCTATCATTTTGGCAGATTTAGAATTAGATAAGGAAACGATTGTATCAGGTCTGCTCCATGACGTAGTAGAAGATACAGTCATGACCGATGAAGAGATTAAAAAAGAATTCGGAGCAGAAGTTGCTCTTTTAGTAGATGGCGTGACAAAGTTAGGTCAGTTATCTTATGACGCCGATAAAGTAGAAGTGCAGGCAGAAAACCTGCGTAAAATGTTCCTTGCGATGGCAAAGGATATCCGCGTTATTTTGATTAAGCTTGCCGACCGTCTTCATAATATGCGTACATTAAAGCATATGAAGCCGGAGAAGCAGCGTGAAAAAGCTAAAGAGACGATGGAGATTTATGCTCCATTAGCACAGCGTCTTGGTATTTCTAAGATTAAAATTGAATTAGATGATTTAGCGTTAAAATATTTAGAACCGGAAGCATATCGTGATTTGGGTGCTCAGATTGCACAGCGTAAGAGTGCTCGTGAAGAGTATATTCAGGTGCTGGTGGCAGAAGTGAAGAAGCATATTGACGATGCTGAAATAGAGGCAGAGATTAGTGGCCGCGCAAAGCACTTCTTTAGCATTTATAAGAAAATGAAGAATCAGGATAAGACATTAGACCAGATTTATGACTTATTTGCGATTCGTATTATTGTAGATACGGTAAAGGACTGTTATGCAGCCCTTGGTGTAATTCACGAAATGTATAAGCCGATTCCGGGACGTTTCAAGGATTATATCGCGATGCCGAAACCGAATATGTATCAGTCGCTGCATACGACATTGATTGGACCGACTGGTCAGCCGTTTGAGATTCAGATTCGTACCAAAGAAATGCATCGTACAGCCGAGTATGGTATTGCTGCACATTGGAAATATAAAGAAGCGAATAATGGCGTGGAGACACGTACGACTGTTACAGAAGAAGAGAAGTTAAGCTGGCTTCGCCAGATTTTGGAATGGCAGCAGGATATGTCTGATAACAGAGAGTTCATGAGCATGTTAAAAAGTGACTTGGACTTATTCTCTGATGCGGTATTCTGTTTTACTCCATCCGGTGATGTGAAGAACCTTCCGGCTGGTTCGAATCCGATTGACTTTGCGTACAGTATTCATTCCGCGGTCGGTAATAAAATGGTAGGTGCCAAAGTAAATGGTAAGCTGGTTCCGATTGATTATGTCATCCGTAACGGTGATAGAATCGAGATTATGACTTCCCAGAATTCTAAGGGGCCAAGCCGCGACTGGCTTAGTATGGTAAAGAGTACACAGGCAAAGAATAAGATTAACCAGTGGTTTAGAAGTCAGTCCAAAGAAGAGAACATTATTCGAGGCAAAGAAGCGTTGATTGCCAGCGCCAAGGCAAAAGGTATTGATTTTCATCAGATTAATAAGCCTGAATATCAGGAAAAAATTATTCGTAAATATGGTTTCCATGACTGGAATGCCTGTCTGGCTACTGTCGGACACGGCGGTTTAAAAGAAGGTCAGATTGTAGGCCGTATGTATGAAGAATACAAAAAAGACCATCTTGCACAGATTACAGATGCAGAGGTTGTAGAGAATATTGCTGAGAATAAAGATAAACATGCAGAGAAACGTTCTAAGAGCGGCATCATTGTAAAAGGTTTATATGATGTAGCAGTTCATTTTTCAAAATGCTGCAGTCCGGTACCGGGAGATGAAATTGTAGGTTTTGTAACCAGAGGACGAGGTGTGTCAATTCACCGTACTGACTGTATTAATGTGATGAATGTTTCGGATATTGATAGAGATCGTTTAATTGATGCAGAGTGGCAGCATGGCGAAGATTCCGGTGCAAGTGGTCTGTATCTGACAGAGATTAAAGTATTTTGTAATAATCGTACCGGTTTGCTTGTAGATATTTCTAAGGTATTTACAGAACGTGAGATTGATATTAACGCAATTTATTCAAAAGTAAGCAAGCAGGGTGTTGCAACGATAGATATTTCTTTTAATACAAAAGGAAAATCAGAATTGACCAGTCTGATAGAGCGTTTGCGTCAGATTGATAATGTAATTGATATTGAAAGAACCACTGGCGGCTGATGAGTAGTCAGTGGTTTTGCCATTCTTGAGTGAGTATAGAGGTAGGAGGCGACTCCTCTTTTTGAGCAAAACAAGGAGGTCTATATGGTTCCAATGAAGATTAGGCAATATGTAGTAAGTGTCTGCGCGACCAACTGCTATTTTGCAATCAATGATGACACGAAAGAAGTATTGATTATTGACCCAGGTGCATCGGCGAAACAGTTAGCAGAAAAAGTAAGAGAACAAAGCTTAAAGCCGGCAGGAATTTTATTGACACATGGACATTTTGACCATGTGGCGGCAGCGGAAGAACTGGCACAGTTATTGGATGTAAAAATCTATGCATATGAAGCGGAACGGGAGACTTTAGAGACACCGGGGTTGAACTTATCCGGTTGGGAAGGTAAGATGGAGAACTATCGTGCGGATGTGTACTTAAAAGACGAGCAGGAATTAGAGTTAGCAGGTTTTAAAGTGCGTGTGCTTTTTACACCGGGACATACGGTGGGGGGCTGCTGTTATTATTTTATGGAGCAGGGTGTGTTATTCAGTGGAGATACTTTGTTTGAAGGTTCTATCGGAAGAACGGATTTTCCAAAAGGAAGTGCTTCACAATTAATCCGTGCAATTAACGAAAAATTGATGATTTTACCGGATGAAACCGCAGTTTATTCCGGTCATGGAGACATGACAAGTATCGGAATGGAACGCGTGAACAATCCATTTTTATAGAAAGACAAGAAAATGATTTTAGCGAAATTAAACCAACCGGAATTTGAATATGACATACATTCGCTGATTAAGGCATTCTATCCGGAACAGAATGTGAGTGCTACAGCGGAAGAAAAAGAATATGGCGAAGAGATTATATGGCGTGTTGATATTGACTATGCACCTGAGCAGATTAGCATTGTATTGCGTGAAGCGAAACAGAGAGTTGAGGGAGACTGTGCGGATTGTGCTAATGAAGCTGATCAGGAGAAAGATTTTTTAGAAAAAATGGTCAAGCGATTTGCGGTCGATTTCGCAGACCGTAAAGAGACTAAAAATCAATTAAAACAGCAATTATATCAGATGCTTGGGGAATATAGCGGCAAAGAGCTCCCATGGGGGACTTTAACAGGTATCCGCCCGACTAAAATTCCAATGAAACTTTTAGAAGAGGGCAAAAGCAGAGAAGAAATCGAGCGGTACATGAAGGATACCTATTTTGCGTCAGATGAGAAAATAGATTTATCCATCGACATTGCAGAGCGTGAATTAAAGTTGTTGCAGAAAATAGATTATGAGAACGGCTACAGCCTCTACATAGGTATTCCATTCTGTCCGACGACTTGTTTATACTGTTCATTTACCTCATATCCGCTATCCATGTGGAGAAGTCAGGTGGACGCATACTTAGATGCACTGGAAAAAGAAATCCAGTTTGTGTCCGTGAAGTTTTACCATAAAAAATTGAATTCTATTTACATTGGCGGCGGTACACCAACGACTTTGGAACCGCATCAGTTAGACCGACTCATCCGTAAAATCAGATGCAGTTTTGACCTGTCGCATTGTGTGGAATTTACAGTAGAAGCAGGCAGACCGGACAGTATCACCAGAGAGAAATTAGAAGTACTTCATAAGTGGGGGATTGACAGAATTTCTATTAATCCACAGACTATGAAGGACGAGACCTTGAAATTAATCGGACGACATCATACCGTGGCACAGACTATCGAAAGCTATAAAATGGCACGTGAAATCGGTTTTGATAATATCAATATGGACTTGATTTTAGGCTTGCCGGGTGAGACGTTAGAAGACGTGCGTAATACCATGGAGCAGGTAAAAGAATTGAATCCTGACAATCTGACTGTTCATTCACTGGCACTGAAACGTGCAGCCCGTCTTAATATTTGTAAGGACGAGTACAAAGACTTTGAGATGGTGAATACACAGGAACATATGGATTTGGTAGCGTCTTACTGCAAGGAACTTGGATTGGCACCATATTATCTGTATCGTCAGAAGAGTATGGCAGGTAACTTGGAAAACGTTGGCTACGCAAAAAATGGCAAAGCAGGCGTATATAACATCTTGATTATGGAAGAAAAACAGACTATAATGGCACTTGGTGCAGGTGCAACGACGAAGTTTGTTTTTAAGCCGGAGTTAAATGAGCCGTCAGATACTGGCTGTCAGACGGCGAAAGAACATGATTCAGGAGTTGATTTCTGCCTTGCGAAGCAAACTTTAATGCAGAAATCAAAGAGCATGTCAAGCTCGATTGACATGCGATTGGAAAGAGTAGAGAACGTGAAAGATGTGAAGAACTATCTGGAGCGTGTGGATGAAATGATAGAGCGTAAAGTTAAGAAAATGAACGAAATTGATGGAAATAAGATACAATTTTGTGAATGATGCGCTGAGTAGATAAAGGAAGAGAAAGGAAATAAATTATGGCACTTAGCAAGAAACCGGTTAACGGTATGAAGGATATTTTGCCAGAGGAGATGCAGGTGCGTGACTATGTGCAGTCCGTTATCAAAGACACCTACAGAAGCTTTGGTTTTACACCCATCGAGACACCTTGTATGGAGAATATTGCAAACTTAAGCAATAAGCAGGGTGGCGAGAACGAAAAATTAATTTTTAAAGTAATGAAACGTGGCGAGAAGTTAAAAGTAGAGGAAGCAAAGGTAGAAGCAGATCTTGTGGACTTTGGTATGCGTTATGACTTAACCGTACCGTTGGTTCGTTTCTATTCTAATAATGCGAACGACCTTCCTTCTCCATTCAAAGCATTGCAGATGGGGAATGTATGGAGAGCGGACAGACCACAGCGTGGCCGTTACCGTCAGTTCATGCAGTGCGACATCGACATCATCGGTGAGCCAAGCAACTTAGCTGAAATTGAATTAATTCTTGCAACGACTACGACAATCGGTAAGTTGGGATTTAAGAATTTTGAAATCCGCATCAACGAGCGCCGCTTATTAAAAGCAATGGCAGCTTACAGCGGATTTGCAGAAGACCAGTACGACACCGTATTCATCATTTTGGACAAGATGGACAAGATTGGTATGGACGGCGTAGCAGAAGAATTATTAAAAGAAGGTTACGCACAGGAAGCAGTTGATAAATACCTTGGATTATTCAAAGGTGTGGAAGAAGCAGGCGGCGGTTTGGAAGGTATCAAATATCTTGCTAAAACATTAGAAGGTTTCTTAGAAGCAGACGTGGAGCAGAACCTGCTTGAGATTATCGATAGCGTTGAAAATGCAAAAACTGCTGATTTTAAATTAGTGTTTGACCCAACGTTAGTACGCGGTATGGGTTACTATACAGGAACTATTTTTGAGATTGCTATGCCGGAACTCGGCGCAGCTTGCGGCGGCGGCGGCCGTTATGACAAGATGGTTGGCAAATTCACAGGTCAGGATGTACCAGCGTGTGGTTTCTCAATTGGTTTCGAGCGTATCGTATTACTCTTATTAGAGAGTGGCTTTATGGTTCCAAACCAGAGAGAAAAAGTAGCATTCCTTATCGAAAAAGGATTCTCTGCTGCAAAACTTGCAGAAGTTATCGCAAAGGCACAGCAGGAGCGTCAGGCAGGCAAACAGGTACTTGTTGTCCGCATGAACAAGAATAAGAAGTTCCAGAAGGAAAAATTGACCGCAGAAGGTTATCAGGATATTATTGAATTTTTTAACAATTAGAAATCGTTTACTACTTGTGAATGACGTAATAGAGATTTAGGAGAAAACCATGGTAAGCGATTACCGTGGTTTTTTGCAAGGGAGAATTTTATGGGCAGAGTAATCGGTATTGATTTAGGTACAACAAACAGCCTAGTGTCGGTATGGGAGAATGGACAGAGTGTATTGATTCCAAATGCCGTGGGTAGTTTTCTGACACCGAGTATTGTCAGTGTTGAAGAGGATGGCACCTTTTACGTAGGAGATATTGCCAAAGAACGTCAGGTAACGCATCCGAGCAATACGGTAGCGGTGTTTAAACGATCTATGGGAACCGGAAAGAAGTACAGACTGGCAGGGAATGATTATAAACCGGAAGAACTCTCGGCGTTAGTACTTCGTAAGTTGAAAGAGGATGCAGAGAATTATTTACAGGAAGAGATTGAAGAAGCGGTTATCAGTGTTCCGGCGTATTTTGATGACCTTGCCAGAAATGCAACAAAAAATGCGGGCAGATTGGCAGGGCTAAAAGTAGACCGTATTATTAACGAACCATCCGCAGCAGCATTGGCGTATCAGCATTTAAACCAGTCAGAAGAAGAGACTCTTTTGGTATTTGATTTTGGTGGAGGAACGTTGGATATATCTTTAGTAGATTGTTTCGATAATATTGTAGAAATACTTGCTGTAAGCGGAGATAACCATTTGGGCGGCAGTGATTTTGATAAGGTGATTGCAGATGCATTTATTCGAAAGAATGAACTTTCTGACTTAACAATCAAAGAGGAACAGAATGCGATTATTTTAGAAAAGGCGGCACAGGCAAAAAATGAATTAACAGACAAAGAAGAAACAGTCATGGTAGTTCCGTTAGGAGATAAAAAATATACTATGTCTCTTAGTAGAATTGAGTTAATCAGTTTATCACAGAATTTGTTCCAAAGAATGAGCGTTCCAATTAAGAAAGTACTTGCAGATGCAGGAATACAAAAAGATGCCTTAACAGGTATTATTCTGGTAGGCGGTTCCTGCAAGATGCCGATTGTACAAAAGTACATAGAGCATATTTTAGGAAGAAAAGATATGCAGGTATTAAATCCTGATTATATGGTAGCTCTGGGCGTAGGCACTTATGCTGGAATTAAGGAGAGAAATGAAGAGGTTCGTGATATGATGCTGACAGATATATGCCCATTTTCATTAGGAACAGGTGTACATAATGAAGCTGATAATAAAAGGTTAATCATGGATACCATTATCGAGAGAAATACAGCGCTTCCGGCAAGCAGAGAAACGATTTTGGAGACGGTTCAAGATAATCAGATAAAAATGGATATAAAAGTATTCCAAGGTGAGGAGTATTATGTAGAGGATAATCTGTTATTGGGAAATATGGTAATGGATATTCCAGCGGCACCAAAGGGGAAAGAGAAGGTAAAGGTAAGATATACCTATGATATTAACGGAATTTTAATTGTCGATGTGCTGGTTCTTTCTACAGGTGTGGAAAAACAGCTTATTATCAGAAATGAAGAAATACGTCTGTCCGAAGAAGAATTGCAAAGAAAATTGGAAGAGCTGAACAAGTTGAAGGTTCATCCGAGAGATAAAGAGGAAAATCGTGTTTTATTGGAACGTGCGGCAAAATATTATGCAGAAACAGTTGGAACAGTGCGTGAACAGATAGAAAGCAGAACAGGATATTTTAACTATTTATTAAGTACGCAGGATGAAATCCGAGTGAAGCGTTGGAGAAAAAACTTTATTGTATTTTTGGATAGTGTGGAAGAATATATAGGAAGCATTGAACAACCGTTAGAAACAGTAGAAGACTTTATGGCTTGGTATGTAAATGGCGGAGAGACAGAAGACGACGAGGACTGGGAAGAGGAAGAAAATGAGTTCGAGTCATGGAAGAATAGCGGTTATTTGACCAGTTAAGGGAGAACGTATGAGTAACATTTGGAAGATGCTTGGAATTGAGCCGACTATCGATGTAAGAACTATCAAAAAAGCATATGCAGCGCAGGTAAAAAACTGCCATCAGGAAGATGAACCGGAGCGTTGGCAGGAACTGCACGAAGCATATAAGCAGGCACTTGCCACAGCGGAACAAGGTCATGTTCTTGTGCGTAGTGTGGAAGAAAAAAAGCCTGGAACGGTAATAGGTGTAGATACCAAAAAGAAAGAAGCAACATTGCCCCAAAAGGCAGAGGTACTTGAAAAACCGAAAAAGGAAAAATCAAAAGTAGTTCAAAAAGAAGTTCGCAAGGTAAAACTGGAATTATTGGAAGAAGTAGAAGAGAATAAGACAATAGAAGAGCATGTGCCTACAGAAGAAAAACGCACCCAAGCGGAGCAAAAACAATACGAAGAATTATTTGAAAAATTTACGATGAAGCAGCGTGCGGAAGAACGTAGAGAACAAATTTTAAAGAATCTTTATAAACTAATATCAATGCCGTCGGAGGGGCACGGTGCTTCATTTAAAAGATTTTTAGACAACCCGAAGTTGTGGCATACTTTTGAAGAACTTGCTTTTTGGCAGGCGATGTGTGAGTTCTTAAGAAAAGCCAGTACCACAAGTGAGACCTATGAATGTATTACAAAAAAGATTTCTGAGTTGTTAAGCGAGGAAGAAAGAACGTTCAGTGAAGATGTAGTAGCAGAAATGCAAGCGGCACAGATGTTGACACAGGTGAAATGCAGAGAGGCAAAGCAGAGAGAGAAAAAAGCCTCAGTGGCAGGAAAAAAGACTTTTAAACGTGATATTCGCGGAATAGTTTTACAATTACTTGTTCTGATAATTCTGTGTGTATTTTTGTTTTTGGTAATTGGGGATGCTCCACCGGAGGATTGGGGACGTTTTTTAGCCAGATTACTCAGAACAATTTTGAGAATACTTTGACGTAATACAATATCTGTGCTAAAATACATAAGTTAAAGAGGGCAGTATTGCAAATGCTTGTAAATATTGGGCGTATACTAAGAAGTACGTTCTTATGAGAGAATAGAAAAGAGGAAAAATCATGGCAGAATCAATGCGCGGCTTACATAGAAGCCACAGATGTACAGAAGTATCCAATGCCAACATCGGTGAAACAGTTATCGTTATGGGCTGGGTACAGAAGAGAAGAAATTTAGGAAGTTTAATTTTCATCGACTTAAGAGATCGTTCCGGTATCTTACAGTTAGTATTTAACGAAGAGACAGTTGGAGCAGAAGGCTATGCAAAAGCTGAAAGCTTAAGAAGCGAGTTCGTAATCGCTGTTACAGGTAAAGTGGAGAAACGTTCTGCAGCAGTGAACGAGAACTTAAAGACAGGTGATATCGAAATCATTGCAACAGATATTCGTATCTTGTCTGAATCACAGACACCGCCATTTGCAATTGAAGAAAACTCACCGACGAAAGAAGATATCCGTCTGAAATATCGTTACTTAGACTTAAGAAGACCGGATATTCAGAGCAAATTAATGCTTAGAAGTAAAGTGCTCCGTCTTATGAGAGACTTCATGGCAGACGAAGGATTCTTAGAAATTGAGACACCTATCCTTTGTAAATCTACTCCGGAAGGAGCAAGAGACTACCTTGTACCAAGCCGTGTACATCAGGGTAATTTCTATGCATTGCCACAGTCTCCACAGATTTTCAAACAGTTATTAATGGCATCCGGTTATGACCGTTATTTCCAGATTGCAAGATGTTTCCGTGACGAGGACCTTCGTGCAGACCGTCAGCCTGAATTTACACAGGCAGATATGGAATTGTCTTTCGTAGATATCGAGGACGTAATCGATGTAAATGAAAGATTATTAAAATATATTTTCAAAGAAGCAATCGGCGTAGATGTACCGGTTCCATTCCCAAGAATGCCTTATCAGGAAGCAATGGACAGATATGGTTCAGACAAGCCGGATACACGTTTTGGTATGGAACTTGTAGACGTATCAGAAGTAGTAAAAGATACAGAATTTGTAGTATTTAAGGGTGCTTTAGAAGCAGGCGGAACTGTCCGCGGTATTAATGTAGAAGGACAGGGCGCTATGCCACGTAAGAAAATTGACAAGCTCGTTGAGTTTGCAAAAGGTTACGGTGCAAAAGGTCTTGCTTATGTATGTATCAATGAAGATGGCACATACAAATCTTCTTTTGCAAAATTCATGTCAGAGGAAGAAATGGGCGCTTTAGTAGCTGCTATGAACGGTAAGCCGGGCGACTTATTACTTTTTGCAGCAGACAACAAACACCTTGTATGGAGCGTGCTTGGCGCACTTCGTTTGGAAATGGGTAAAGAACTTGGACTTATGGATGAGAACCAGTGGAACTTCTTGTGGGTAACAGAATTCCCACTTTTCGAGTGGTCAGACGAAGAAGGCAGATTTATGTCAATGCACCATCCATTCACAATGCCGATGGAAGAAGACTTACACTTACTTGATACAGATCTTGGTGCAGTTCGTTCCAAAGCTTACGACTGCGTACTTAACGGTACAGAGCTTGGTGGCGGTTCTGTTCGTATTCACCAGAGTGACATTCAGGAGAAGATGTTTGAGCTTCTTGGTTTTACACAGGAAAGAGCACATGAGCAGTTTGGTTTCTTATTGGATGCATTCTCATATGGTGTTCCACCACATGCAGGACTTGCTTATGGTGTAGACCGTATTATCATGCATATGACTCATACAGACAATATCCGTGAAGTTATCGCATTCCCGAAGGTAAAGGATGCTTCTTGTATGATGTCAAAAGCTCCAGGCACAGTAGATGAAAAACAGTTAGAAGAACTTGGTATCGCAATTGTGGCACCGGTTGTAGAAGAATAAAAATAAGTATAAAGGTCTTTGCCGGATTCCGGCGAGACCTTTTACTGTACAAAAGAGGTATTTGAAATGACAGTAGTAGAAAATAGAGTATTTGATGAAGAGCGTGCATTATATGGCAGTGTTGATATGATTGTACGCAATTGTAAATTCGATGGTCCGGCAGATGGAGAAAGCGCCATTAAAGAGTGTAAGAATGTTGTAATCGAAGATTCTTACTTAAATCTTCGCTACCCTCTCTGGCATGTGGAAGGACTTCGGATTACAGGTTCAGAATTAACGGAAGGCTGTCGTGCAGCGTTATGGTATTCTAATGATGTGGAGATTTCTAACACCAAACTTCATGGTATCAAAGCTGCTCGCGAGTGTAATGGTGTAGCAATTCGCGATTGTGACGTGATTTCTGCGGAGTTCGGTTGGTTTTCTCATAATTTGACAATGGAAAATGTAACGGTAGAAGGTCAATATTTTATTTTACAATCCGACCATTTGAATTTTAAGAATGTAACGTTAAATGGAAAGTATTCTCTTCAGTACATAGCAGATTCTGTTTTTGAAAATTGTAATTTGAATACCAGAGATGCGTTCTGGCATGCAAAGAATATTGTAGTTCGCAACAGTGTATTAAAGGGAGAGTACCTGGCATGGTATAGCGAGAATGTGACCTTTGAAAATTGTAAAATTATCGGTACTCAGCCACTTTGCTATTGCAAAGGTTTGAAACTGATTAACTGTGAAATGATTGATACAGATTTAAGCTTTGAAAAATCAGAAGTAGAGGCAACGTTAAAGGCACCGATTATGAGTATTAAGAATCCTTTGAGTGGACGCATTGTAGTGCCTGCTGTTGGTGAACTTATTATGGACGATGAGAATGCCAAGGGAGAGATTATTATTTCAGGAAATCTTACTTAAGAGAAAGATGGCAGGTTAGCTCATTTTTGGGAATATAGGAGGTGCTTTTTATGTGTGATAAGCAGGAAATGACCCGTGGAGAAAAGGCGGAAAGCTTATTTTTAGAAGGTTATAATTGTGCACAGGCAGTGCTAATTGCTTTTGAAGATTTACATGGACTTGACAGAGAGACAGCAGCAAAACTGGCATCTTCTTTTGGCGGTGGCATGGCGCGTCTTCGTGAGGTGTGCGGAAGCGTATCTGGCATGTTTATGGTGGCCGGTTTGCTATATGGTTATGATGACCCGAAAGCGAAAGAGGAAAAGGCAGAACACTATGCCAGAATTCAGCAACTGGCAGCTGATTTTACCGCAGAACATGGTTCAATTGTGTGTCGTGAACTCCTTGGACTGACTGAAAAAAAACAGGACCCAACACCGGAAGCTAGAACAGCTGAATATTATAAAAAACGCCCATGCAAGGAGATTATCGGCATGGCGGCAGAGATAGTGGACAATTATATTAGAGAGTATCCGATTGGAGAGTAATTTAACGAGGGTGTCCCTCAAGTCATTTCGTGACTTTGGGGACACCCTCGTTGTCGTTGACATAGAATCTTATACTTCGTATCCAATAATCATTCCGCCTTTTTCAGCATAGAAGCTGCAAAGACCGCCCATAGTACCAAGTTCGACATGTGCATTCGGGAATTCGGCTAAAACTAATTCCTTCAATGTAGTAGCAGCTTTGTCGTTTAAGCAGTGGTCGATTAAAACCTTTCCGCCCTTGTAACCGGCTTTTTTCATATTAGAGAAAAGAGTAGAAAGGGCTTTCTTTTCACCGCGGCATTTGTCATTTGGATTCAGTACACCGCCTGTAGCATCGCCTACCATACGTAAGCCTACAAGACCTGCAATTTTAGCAACGGCCGGATTTACACGACCATTGTTAGCAAGGTTATGTAAAGATTCCAGACAGAACTGCAAACGTGTGTGATTCTCTTTGTAATCTTCGATTTCTGAAACGATAGTTTCAAATACTTTTCCTTCGAGAACCATTTCTTTTAACTTATTTAAATGAAGCTTTAATTCTGCACCGGCACTTAATGAGTCCACGATATGTACTTTTGCATTAGGATGTTCTTCTTCGTACTGCTGTTTTGCAGTCATAGCTGCGTTATAGCTTCCGGATAAATTGCTGGTTATAGTGACACAGTAGATTTCATCATAACCTTCAAATGCTTCTAAGTAATCGCCAACACCAGGGCATGCTGTACCGGAACGTCCTTTGTAAGAACTCAAATCTTCTACCATAGCTGCAACGTCCAAATTAGGAGTGTCTACGTATTCTTTGTCGTTAGTTACAATTCTAAGTGGAACAGATGTAAAATCCAAATCAGCCATGGAAAACATATTTGATGAGGAATCTGAAATAATTTTGACCTTCATGAGTCATTTCCTTTCTTCTGAAAATAGTATCTAATAAAACCCTATATGGTTTTTAAAACTACATTACATATTTGAGAGTACTATATAAATCTCTGAGTGTCAAGGAAAATCAACAAAATATGTATGTTAAAAGTTACTGTTCAAAGAGCAGCTAATCACTTGCTGATTTGCTGCGAAAGAATATGAGTCAGGCATGAGCAGGCTTCTTTTGCGCAGCAAAACTATAAATGAGCCTGCGAATTGTTACTGTGAGCGAGGTGCGAGTGAACAGTAACTGTTAAAATAAACTTGCAAAGTTTAGATAAAGGCGTAAGATAGGATTTAGAAAGTAATTACTATACAGGGAAGGTAGATTATGTCAGAAAGAAAAAGAACAAAAAGTTATAGTATGGATTTGTGTGAAGGGTCTATTGTTAAGAAGTTATTTCAGTTTGTACTTCCGCTTATTGCATCCGGTATTTTACAGTTATTTTTTAATGCGGCAGATGTAATTGTAGTCGGAAAATTTGCAGGAGATAATTCTTTGGCAGCGGTTGGCTCAAATAGTTCGATTATCAATCTGTTAGTAAATGTATTTATGGGCTTGTCTGTAGGAGCAAATGTTTTAGTGGCACGTTTTTTTGCCGGAAAACAGGAAAATGAGTTGCGAAAGACGGTACATACAGCTATTTCCGTAAGTGTGATAAGTGGTATCTTTTTGGCTGGTGTTGGAGTTGTGGCCGCAAGACAATTGCTTACATGGATGCAAAGTCCGGCAGAGGTAATCGATTTGGCTACGCTTTATTTGCGTATATATTTTCTTGGAATGCCAGCAAATTTAGCATATAATTTTGGCGCGGCGATTTTGCGAGGAATCGGTGATACGAAACGTCCACTTTATTACTTAACGATTGCAGGTGTGATAAATGTTGTTCTGAATATGATTTTGGTTATCGTATTCCATATGGATGTGGCGGGAGTAGCGTTGGCAACAGTAACTTCTCAAATTGTTTCAGCAGTATTGGTATTAAAGTGTCTGATGAAGGAAGAAGGGGCAGTTCGCTTAGAAAAGCAGTATCTTGGAATTGATAAACAGATTTTAGGTAAAATTATACAGATTGGATTGCCGGCGGGGATACAAGGATCGTTATTCTCGTTATCAAATGTAGTGATTCAGTCTTCTGTAAATAGTTTTGGTGCTACAATAGTCGCAGGAAATTCTGCTGCACAGAATGTAGAAGGTTTTGTATATATCGCAATGAATTCATTTTCACAGGCGACGGTTGCATTTGTCAGCCAGAATGTGGGAGCAGGAAAGTATGAGCGTATCAATAAGATTGTGATTACTACGATGTTAAGCGTTTTTGCGATTGGACTTGTATTAGGAAATGCGTTGTATATTTTTGGGGAGCCGGTTCTTGGGTTGTATTCAGACAATGCACAAGTAATTCAGGCGGGCTTAAATCGATTATCCATCATCTGTACGACATATGCGATTTGTGGTTTGATGGATTGTATCGTAGGCGTGTTGCGTGGGCTTGGTTATTCCGTAATGCCGATGATTGTATCTCTTTTAGGTGCATGTGGGTTTAGAATGGCATGGATTTTTGTGTTTTTCCAGATTGAACGTTTTCATACGATTGGGACTGTATATTATGCGTATCCAATTTCATGGACGTTGACGTTAGCAGTTCATATGATATGTTTTTTCGTCATTCGAAAGCAGTTGAAAAAAAGATGGGGTGTATAGGAAAACTGTACCGGAAAGAAGTTGAAGACGTGTGAGCGAGAGATGCACATCTTCGTTCTTTTAACATTTCGTTAACAAATACTTGCTATCATAAAAGAATTAGTAAATAAGGAGAAAACATATGTTTCATATTTTAGTAGTAGAAGATGATAAGGATTTAAACCATACCGTATGTTCCTATCTGAACCAGAACGGTTTTGAAGCGAACGGGGCACTAGAGCCGGAAGAAGCGTATGATATGATGTATGAAACGGTATATGATTTGATTATTTCAGACATCATGATGCCGGGGACCGATGGTTTTGAGTTTGCAGAGAATGTGAGGGATATTAATAAAGAGATTCCAATTATTTTTATGACGGCGAGAGATGATTTTGAGTCGAAACGCAAAGGCTTCCGCTTGGGAATTGATGACTATATGGTAAAGCCAATTGATTTGGAAGAATTATTGCTTAGAATAGAAGCACTTCTGCGCAGAGCCAAAATTAATACGAATAAAAAATTAGAAATCGGGAAATTAGTGTTGGATGCCGAGGAACATAGTGCGTATTTAGATGGAGAGGAAATTGTCTTAACCGTAAGAGAATTTGATATTCTGTATAAGTTGCTGTCGTATCCGAAGAAGACGTTTACACGTACCAAGCTTATGGAGGAATTCTGGGATGCTGAGTCGCTTTCAGGACCTCGTACAGTCGATGTGTATATGACAAAAATCCGTGATAAGATGTCAAAGTGTGAAGATTTTGAGATTGTAACGGTACATGGACTTGGATATAAAGCAGTCATTAAATAGTGAGGAATGGAATATGAAAAAGAATCTGATACGCTGGTTTAGCAGATTTGGCATGGGCATTGCACTGTTTACGTTTATTGTGCTTTGTAATTTTATTTTGTTTTTTAGTTATGAGAGGCAGGGCAATTTACAAGGCAATTACGGTACTTTGATTGTTGTAGGGAATATTGTTTTTTTGGCGATACTTTTTACTATTGCAGATAGTGTGTATCACTATGTGACCGTAAAGAAACCGATGAAACGAATCCAAAAAGAGCTTGATAAGGTTGTGGCAGGGGATTTTTCCGTGCGGATTGACTATATCAAGGGACCTGATAGTGGTAACGAAATTGATGAGGTTATCACGCTTCTTAATGATATGATACAGGAACTGTCCGGAGTAGAGACACTGCGAACAGATTTTATCGCGAATGTATCTCATGAATTGAAAACGCCTATGGCGGTTATGCAAAATTATGGTACGCTTTTACAGGCAAATGAGATGTCCGATGCTACCCGCCTTGAATATGGAAAAGCGATTGCAGAGCAGACAAGACGTTTATCTGCGCTAGTGACAAATATTTTGAAAATGAATAAATTAGAAAATCAACAGATTTATCCAAATACGGAGGTTTACGACATCAGCGAGCATTTGTGCGAATGTATGCTGGAGCATGAAACTGTCTGGGAAGAAAAGGAAATAGAAATTGAAACGGATATCGAGGAAGAACTTTATGTGGAAGCAGATAAAGAACTTCTTAGTCTGGTTTGGAATAATCTTTTTTCAAATGCTTTGAAATTCACAGAACCGGGAGGAATGGTGTCTTTGCGTTCTTATGGTAATGAGAATTATGTTTATGTAGAGGTAAAAGATACCGGATGTGGTATGAGTCCTGAAACCGGTGCAAATATTTTTAAAAAGTTTTATCAAGGTGACACTTCGCACGCAACCAAGGGCAATGGACTTGGACTTGCTCTGGTAAAACGAGTTATCGATATATGTAAAGGCGAGATAAGTGTATCAAGCCGGCTTGGAGAAGGAAGCACGTTTACCGTGCGGTTGAATAGAGTGAAACGATAGTAAAAAATAAGCCATGAGGTGAAAGAAATTTTCAGCTTGTGGCTTATTTTTTGTGATTTAACAAAACTTTAACATATGTTAAATGAAATAAAGGGATATGCGATAAAACTTTGGGAAATGGCGGTTTCTCAAGGTTTTAGTTATGTTTGAGATTGTGGAGAAATATCGTAAGTTGATGTAAAGTGGTGTAGTTTGGGGCGTGAGTGGTGTCAAAATTGGTGTAGAAAAAGGATGCATATGGAAGATAGTTCTCTTTGAAAAGCTTATCTGATTTTGTCCAACTTGCATAAATGTGTGATATACAACATCGGTAGATAACTTCTGCGAGTTATTATTATGTGGCTTGCAACGGGCATCGAAATCCTGAAAAAGATATTAAGAAGAATATATTACTAAAAGAAAAGGAGGTTAAATTGGTGCGTGTAAGAAAAATGTCCTAATAATACTGACGATGAAGAGTATGGATAAATAAGTTCAGTATTTATCGAGCGTTGCGGACTTTTCGAATTTGAGATTATGCAAAGTTTGCAGAAAGTATGGAGCATAATGTAGAGAATTGTAAAAGGACACAATGCAAAACAACTGAGCATGAAAGAGTTTTAACCAGTGTGTATGGACCACTTTCAAGTGTAGACTTGGGAGTGGTTTGTTTGCATATGTAGGAAAGATGAGAGGTTTAAATAAAAATAGATGTATGCTATTATTTTATTAGTTGATTTACTAGGGGGATTGAAGATGACATATGCTCAAGTAAGAAAATTTTTTGAGAATAAGCGAGATGTGGAATGTAACATTACAAATGAATTAATAGTAAAGGGGTATAGGCAAAAAGGTGGTGGATACATAAAGATAGCACAAGATTCAGGATTAAATAATCCTAGTCAGTGGTGGCATTTGATGAGCTTTTGCCTTAGCAAGGAGGGATTACATATAGAAAACAGTAATTATGGATATACGCTATGCGGTGAATTGCTTTTTGGGATGGCAGAAGTTTCTGGGGCGGTTGAAAAATGCGAATTAGAATATTTAAAAAGACAAATACTTTCAAGCGGTGAAATTGGCAATAGAACAAAGTGGAACGAAGAGATAAAGACATTGTGCTGGGAGCGATTATGTAAAAAGGTTGAAGAGGGTTAATTAATCGAAAAAATTTAATGAAAAAAAGCATAACACAAGAAGAGGTGACTATTATGGAAACATTGAAATTAAGACCATATCAAGTGCAAGCGATAGATGCAATTCAAGAAGCTATAGAACGAGACCAGAAGCGTATAGTTATTGAAATGCCGACTGGTTTTGGAAAAAGTCTTGTTTTCGCAAAAACTATAGAAAAGATTAATGAATTAAATAAAGGAAAAATCCTTGTTTTGGCAAGTGCGATAGTTATGAAGGAGCAAATAGAAAAGGAACTCTCTACAAACTATCAGGGATTAATACATATTGCTCGAAATAGTATTGACGTGGAAACGCAGCACAGGATGTTTACACAATACGCCGATAAGATAAGCGAATATCAAGTTGTTATTTTCTACGATGGTGTTATACAAAAAGAGATTTACGAAACGTTTTTGTGTGATAAGAAAATGGTTGTTGTTTTTTCGACAATTGACACTGAGAATACAAAAGTATTATTTGAACCAAAAGAAATTGTGTTTTCGTATACATATCAGCAAGCGTTGGATGATGGATATATTACTCCAGCGATGGATGTTAGAGTTTTGGGATTAGCATTTGAGTCATTTGCTAGGCAGTTGATGGAGAAATTTGGATATAAGCAAATTGAGCATGCCTCTAATGAACAAGAACATAGTTGGGATTTTGTCGTAAAAAAAGAAGGTCAAAAAATATGGGGGGAATGTAAGAATTATAAAAACCAAGTAGTTTCCCCATCAGCGGCTAATTCATTGCTCAATACCCTTGTTTTACAAAAAATGAAACAAAATATTCCACAGGAAGATATAATTTTACTGATGGTCACAAGTAAGATACCAAGTTTCCAAAAAGATGTGATTTTTTCAAGATATAGAATTGTGGTTTGGGATATTGATAATCTGGTTTATTATAGTAAGAATGATCCAGTATTACTTAAACAATTATCACAAATTACATACTTCCCGATTGACTATGTTGAAGGACAGCCTTTTGAGGAAGTAGAATTAACGAAATTATTTATAGAACAAAATGGAGATAACCTTGCCAGTAAAGCAAAAGAAGAGGCTGATGCTACTGAAGAACTTATTCGGCGCTTAATGGATTGTGAGACAGGACAGGATTATTCTGAAGAATATGAGAATGTTTGTGAAGAAATATTACGTATTCTGTTTGAAGCGAACTATTTTAATAGATTAACAAGACAGCACAAGACTAAAGATAAACATTTTAGGATGGATTTAATTGGTTCACTGAAAACGAACCCAATCGCAGAAGAGGGAATGCATCCATTATGGAGAATGCTGACGGAACATTACAATTCCCACTTTATAGTTTTTGAATTTAAAAACTATAAAGAAGAAATTGATCAAAATCTAGTCTATATTACTGAAAAATATTTGTTTGCAGCTGCATTGAGAAATGTTGCTATAATCATATCGCGGAAAGGATTCTCAGAGTCAGCTAAGTTTGCGGCAGAAGGGTGTCTAAAAGAACATGGAAAGTTGATTCTTGGTATGACTGATGATGACTTAATCAAGATGCTTAAATTAAAGAGTGATGAAGCAGCAGATTATCTTTTAGGGAAGTTAGAAGATTTCTTGATGGGAATAAGTAAATAAGAAATAGATTATGTTATGTATATGGACCACTTTCAAGCGTATGTTAGGGAGTGGTCTTTTGATATGCAGGGATGCTACGAGGGTAGGGAATAGCTGTGTTGACAGGAGGGGCATCTGTGCTAAACTGGTTCGGTTACAAGGCACAAGGATTTATGGGCAGGATAGAAAGCACCGGTGCTTGGCTTAATGCCTTGCAAGCATAGATGCGGGTACATGCTGTCAACATGAGGGAATGATTGTGAAAAAATATAAATGAATATATAATATAAACGAAAGAATGTTGTAAAGGACAATAGATAAATGATAAGAGATTATTTAACTGATATTATCAAAGCAAAGGAAAGCGGAGCATATTTTTCAGCATTAGCATTGGCATTAACTATTCCTGATGTTTGTGGCAAGATAGAGGGGTTAGGGGAGAATGGTAGGGAAAAGTACATAAACTGGTTTGATAAATGGATTTACAAATATTTTGAAATCCCACAATCGGAAAAAACGGAACTTAGCAAGTATGATGATTTGCTTATTTTTGATGGGCGAGTTTGTTATGCGTTAAGATGTGCTTTTTTACATAGCGGTAATGCGAATTTAAAAGAAAACCCGAGTTTAGGTGTTAAGCTAGATAGATTTGAGTTATGTGTATGTGAAAGCGAATGGCAAGGAGGAGAAGGAATGGGATGCTACTTGTCATATGGAGAAATTAAAGAAACGCACAGAAGATTTAATGTGATTAACCTGTTAGATGCATTTGTAATGGGGACAGAGGATTATGTAAAGGAGTGCGGGGATGATTCTAGGCAATATGGAGACCTAAAAATTATAAAATTTTAACTAGGTTTTTTACTTGTTTTGAGATATAATAAACGCACTAACAAGAAGGAGGGATTTTTATAAGTTTACAACCAAATAATTTTGAGTTGGAGCCAACAACAGTCTGGTCGTTTCCGGACAGAGGTAGTTGGGCAACTCACTCGGGGAAGTATAGAGGTAATTGGTCGCCGTATGTACCAAGGAATCTGATACTTCGTTATTCAAATCCAGGAGACTGGGTCTTAGATCAATTCATGGGTAGTGGCACAACATTAGTTGAGGCAAAACTACTAAATCGAAATGCGATTGGTGTAGATATCAATCCGCAGTCAGTTTCAATATCTGAAACAAATTTACAATTCCAATGT
>JAZSEF010000074.1:0-21385 GCA_045531555.1 Roseburia sp.
GTTTGAGAAGGGGCTTGATTCGTAGACATTGAAATTTTTCAATATCTATAAATCAAGCCCCTTTGAGTTTTTGACGCGCGGATTTAATATCGACTTTTTCAAAGCCCCCTATTAGTGATTCTTAGGAAGCTGCAACAGGCATCTGTTCGTGCTATGTCAGATATTTCCCCGACATTGTGCAGCACATTAGCGGACACGAAACGTAATTCCGGCATTTTGCAAAAAGACTTTCTGAACATTTCTCCAGAACAATCAAATATATCTTTTCTAAAATGTTTGGCACTACATTTAAGTTTCCAAAAGAAATAACCCACATTCTGCGAACCGCAAATATACCACTAAATGAAAGCTTATCAAATCAATTCTCTTGCAGGCACGCCTTACCCGTAATATCAGAACATTTGGGCAAGCGTATCATACAACATTCGTGGTTCGATTGGTTTTGCAAGGTGGGCATTCATGCCTGCGTCATACGTCTGCTTCTTATCCTCATCGTAAGCGTTTGCTGTCATGGCAATAATCGGAACGGTTGCTGCATCTGCACGTTCAAGCTCACGAATCTTTTGTGTCGCTTCAATTCCATCCATTACCGGCATACGCACATCCATAAGAATCGCATCAAATGTACCTTCCTTACTCTGTGCAAATATATCCAATGCGTCTTTTCCGTTTTCCGCATGAACCACATCCATTTTTTGTTTTTCCAGAAGTCTTTTTGCTACAATCGTATTAAGTGGATGATCCTCTACCAGCAAAATACATCTCCCTGCAAAAAACTCTCTTTCTTCTATCTGAGCACTTTCCTTTTTTTCTGCTTCCTGATTCGCCGCCAAATCCAGCCATACTTCTACCGTAAACGTGGTTCCTACTCCAACTTCACTCTCTACGGTGATGTCACCGCCCATCATTCTAGCAAAATTCTGTGCAATAGAAAGCCCTAAACCGCTGCCTCCATAAGAACTATTACTTGCATCATGTTCCTGTGCAAATACCTGAAATATCTTCGGCAAAAATTCTTTTGATATACCGATACCGGTATCTTCTACCTGCATTTGTATTCTTACCCTTTGGTTCATGGTTTCTATCCTTTTACTCCGAACCGTTACCGTTCCCCCTTTTGGTGTAAACTTAATTGCATTATTAATCAGATTTATCAATATCTGCTGCAAGCGCACTTCATCTCCAAGATATCTATCCTGACCACCTTTTTCATCCACAAAAACATAATTCACTTCTGCAGCCTTCGCCTGAGACTCTGCAATCGTATTGATTGTTTCCCAATAAGCATCTCTTGAAAACTCATACTTATTTAACGTTACACTTCCGGTTTCTACCCGTGCCATATCCAACACGTCATTTAACAACGTCAACAGATACTTCGACGTATATTCCAATCTGTTTGTATTCTCCAATACTTTCTGCTGATTTCCGGATTCCTCTCGGATAATAGACGCCAGACCAATGATTACATTCATCGGTGTTCGAATCTCATGACTCATATTCGCAAGGAAACGCAATTTCGTAGCATTTGCCTCTTCCGCTACCTGCAGTGCATCTTCCAACTCTTCCTTCTTCTGCTTTTCCGCCTGTACCATTTCCTCTATATCAGTAATAGTAAAAAGCAACGTACCAAGAGTTTTATTTAAATAAACAAAACGAAGCTGTTTCAATCTTGGCTTTCCATTTTTAGACATTAATGACGCTTCCGTAATAAACTCCGGCTGTTTTTTTAACTTCTCTAATATATTTTCAATCTGTAATTCCGACTCAATCTTAGCAGCATCCGTTTCAGAACCCGCGCGGGATTTTAAGTTCATAAGTTCCTGGGCATAATCACCCTCTTCCATCTGCTCATCCATCACATAACGACCGGATGCCATAAGACTAACCTGACCATTTAACGAGTCGACCGTAAAAATCTCATCATAATCAAACTCCATGATACGTTCTAAAATACCAGTCAGAATCTTCTCTCTGGTAATGTTCCTATTATAACAGAACGCAATAACCTCTGCTGTTTCCGGACGCTTTACAATCTTCGTCTCTGCTCTCAGCCATACATGCCTGCCATCTTTTAGCTCCGCCATAAACTCTTCTGCAAAGGCTCTCTCTCCCTTCATAAAACGCCTTAACATAACAGGACTGGACATATTTTTATTCTGTTCCTCCGATAACCACACCCGGTTAGTAAACGCCATCAAACGCGAAGACAAATCTAACGCATGCGGATATGTTTGTTCGTAACCATCCTTTGTACCTACACGCATTTCCTCAACATAACCTAGCGTAAGGTTGATACGGCTCGAAGAAATAATATCGTCCGAAATCGCTTTTTCACGATATAGCATCTCTTCCTGATATTTACGCTGCAATTCTGCATGTTCCAACTGTAACTGTTCACTAAAAAGCTTGCTATCTGTCACATCAAACATATACTCAACATATGCTTCCCGTCCATACCAGTCGATAATCTTACCTTTTACCTGATAAATACGGCCAGAATCATGATATTCGATTGCTTCATTACTGGCACCGCCCCGTAATGCTTCATAATCCAAATCCAAATGTTTTTTTCCGCGTTCCTGCATAAAGTAAGAATCCGGTTCCAAATTTTTAATATCACCCGTTATCTCATAAATTGACTTTAGCTTATCGTTCGCATATAGTATATCGCCTGTTTTTATATCATGCGCGATTACCGCAGTCTGCGTTTCATTTAAAATCGACTGATATAAGGTACCTATTCGGAGTGCCTTTTTCTGTTCTTTTCCACGATATGTAAAATTATTATACAGACCAATAAAAAATAATATTACATTCACAATTAACAGCAGAAACAGCATTATTTCTATCATGAGCTTTTTATCCTTTTAATAACAATGATTCTTTTGTTTTAAACATCATTATACTATTCCTCTAATAATTTTACAATCGTTTGCCTTTTACTTCACAATCTTAAGTACCGCCTGTGCTTTCTGTCCTAATTTTTTTACATAAACGGTTCTGCGCCCTGTCTCTGTATTTTCTTCCCATGACACGTTCTGAAAAGTTGTCCCCTTCAACTTTTGATTCGCTTCGCGGAACATCACATTAAATGCGTAGTAAAGCCCAGTTACTCCTCCAAAGTTCGGTATCTGCATGTTAAGTACTTCCTGTACCCGCCTGTTATAAAGCGAACCGTCCTGAATCGTCAGACTAATTGTGAAATTTCTCGCATCCGGAAGTCTTCTTACATTCTTCACAATATCATTTTCCTTTGTGAAATTCTGAATGCCGAGCTCTGTAATGGTTAAATATACTTTTTCCGGATATTCTACAAGAATATCATGGTATTTTTTTCTGATTTCTTCTTCTGCTGAGTACCACTCAAAATACTCTATTTCACACCCCTTCTTCTGGCTTAATTCACAAGCCATTTTTCCAGCTACAATTCCTGACATAATCTCTTTTGCAGTTGCATACTCTCCTGCGAAAATCATCCCCTTCGGGCCTACTGCTACTAACCAGCGCTTTTTTATTTCTCCATTGGAAAGCGGCTTTACCTCTTCTTTTCCAATATCCGGTTCCAAATAAAAACAATTCGGCCCCTTTTCTTTTTTTCGGGTCGGTTTTGCCTTCAGCCCATTTACCTTCGGATAATGTGCTGCGCGTCCTTCCGGATAAGGATAACCACCTATATCCTCAAGGTTCGAAAGGCATGGACAATTTCGCCCTACTAAAAGCAATGCTTCCCCCTCTTCTTTACTTAGATGCTGTAATTCAAAGGTAGAAAAAAGAGGCATTCTCACACTATTGTCATAGCAGACTTCTCCACAAAGATTACTGATATCCTGCAATAATTCAAACTCTTTGCTATAAAGATAAATCCAGTTATTACAATTACCGGTAATAATTTCTGCTCCTTCTTCGTACTTCTCTCGAAGTTGCTTCATCCCCTGAATAATCAAATGGAACCGAATATTACGGCTTCTCGACGCGGTAATCATAGAATCCATATTAATAATTTTCGGTATGTTGGCAAATTCATCAATCAGGAAATTCATTCTATTTTTCAACATATTTGACTCTTCCTGATGTGCCTGCTGTATGAGTACCTCGTATAGCTGTTCCAAAAATAAGCTTGCCATAAAATGATATGTGGTATTTTCATCCGGAATAATCAGATAAATTGCCTGTTTTCCTTCTACTAATGTTGAAATATCCACCCCCGGTCTTGAAAGAAATTCCATAAATTCTTCATTTAGGGCCAGTTTATTCACCCCCATAGACACAATGGTCTGCATACTTCCTACTGTTCTATCCGAATTACTGTACAAATAGGAAAGTTTTTGATAAATCAGTGTATTCTTGTACTTCTCTTTGATTTTTCCCAACACACCACTATGATCATTCATGTACTCACTCCATAATCCACAAAGATTTTTAAGAGTACATTCCGCTTCATTTGCCTCTTCAAAAAGTACTAACGTAAAACCCAACAAAATGTCTATCGCCGAGTATGTCCAAAATGCCTCATCAGTAGCATCCTCCCCGATAATCATTCTTATCATTTCGCTGACAAACTCTAGCGACTTCGTCCGATTACCATTGTGGTAGTATTTATATGCCAATGCTAATGGATTCCAGGCAATTCCATCTGCAAACTCTCTTAAATTTAAACAGCAAATATGATAGTCATGTGCCTGTACATCCGCAGAAGTTTTATCAAATATCTCACCTTTGGGATCTGTTACTACAAAAGATTCTCCAGCTCTTGCAAAAATCCCAATCGATGGCATTACCAGATTCCTAGTCTTCTTACTTCCGGTTGCTCCAAATATCATGGTATGACTATCATCATTGTCTACATATATTTTTCCATCTTTTACTAAAAGTGGTATTCCTGATGCATGATAAGCATCTGCCTTCATATCCAGCTCCACATATTGCTGCGTCAGTTCTTCCTGTGTCATAAAACGGGTGCTATTGATTTTTTTCACTCTTATCCCTCCAATGCAAAACCAATCTGACGTTTTGAAACCTCTCTCCCTTCAAACTCCAGGATAGCCTTTTCAATTTCCTCCGCCAAAATGACTGAGTATGTTTTTTTCTCTTCTGGCACACTATCTTCATTGGACTTCGTCTTTGCCTCAAGAATCTTCTGGTATACCACAGATTTTGCAATGTTCTGAATCTGCATTACCACAGCATCCTGCTCATTCCATTCCTTTTTACGGAACCACTCCGCCACTTTCACCCTCGTAGTACTTGTAATCGAAAACTGATATTCATTTATTGTACTTTCAAATATCTTCAACTGTTCAAAGGCATCATAGAATTCTCCATCAATTCTTCTGACAAATCCATACCCTGAAAGCAGCCTTTTCATCTCAGTGACACTTTGCGCTTCTTTAGTTGTATAAATCCCGGTTAAACGATATTTTTGACTCTCCATATAACTAAAAAACTCTAGCAACTCTTTTTCATTTTCAGATCCAGTCATTTCTATCAAAATACATCCTGTATATTCTCTTCCAGCACTTGATCGACATTCCTGCTCCACCAGAAATCGATTTAAAATACTCTTTTCCTGATTTTCATCGGCCTTAAAAAAGAACCATTCTTTTTTCCTCAATAATGCTGCAATCTTCGGCATTTCTTCTTCGATATTCCGCCCATACTTTTGAACAAATAAGTAGGTTGGTATCGGAAGTGTCATATCCACCTGATCTTCGTAGGCTAATATCTGTTCCAATTCTTGTAAAAGGTTGCTTTTCATCGGACACTCCTCCTTACCATTATGAAATTTTGTTTATTTCTATTACAATTCTACTCTAATTCTATATGCTCTAAGTCTTTTGCAAAATAAACCCTTAGTTTAATTTCATAATAAAAAAGGGCAACAAAATAGGGATGTTACAAATATAGTTGCAACATCCCATTCTTTTGCTCTCGCTATTTTATACCATTTTCCGTTTTATTCAATTCCGACAGTACAACTTCTCCGACCGCTCTCGTCTTTTTCATATCGATAATACGCTGGTTTTGTGAACCTCTAAACTTCAACATGAGATTTCTCAATTCTTCTTCAAACTTTCCATCTACTAAAACATCGATATTATCAAGGATCTCATCCGTTACTTCTGTATATCGTCTGCCGTCCGGCTGTAAATCCACATCGTAAAGGAAGCCCGTATACATCCAGATATCACGCTCCGGAAGTTCTGTTTTTACGCGTCTGATAAGCGCTGCTACCTCTCTTTGGTTTTCTAGCTCAAAAGGCTCACCACCTAAGATTGTCAAACCCTTGTAATAAGGTTTTCTCAGTTCCTCAATAATAAAATCCTCTGTCTCCTTCGTATACTCCGGACCATGAAAAAAATCCCATGTCTCCGGTTGGAAACATCCCTTACAACAGTTGGTACAACCGCTGACAAAAAGGCTGACACGCATACCGACTCCGTTCGCACAATCTGCCGTAATAATTTCCCCGTAATGCATAATTTTACCCCTATATAGTCTTAAGTGTGCTAATTTGACCTCAAACCAGCACACTCTTATTTTTGATATAAAATTAAATACTAGCAGCGAACCGTATGATTAGAAAGATGCAATACTCGCTCTTTAATCTCCTGTGTTCTGCCCTGATTCCAATACTGTGTTCCAATGTAACCGCAGGTACGTCTTGCAACACTCATACGTGTCTGGTCTCTGTTACCACAGTTTGGACATTCCCATACTAATTTGCCATGTTCATCATTTACGATTCTGATTTCGCCTGAATAACCACATTCCTGACAATAATCACTCTTCGTATTTAACTCAGCATACATGATATTATCATAAATATACTGCATTACAGAAAGAACGGCATCTAAGTTATCCTGCATATTTGGAACTTCTACATAACTGATAGCACCACCCGGTGAAAGTTCCTGGAACTGTGCTTCGAATTTCAACTTGTCAAATGCATTGATTTCTTCTGTTACGTGAACATGATAACTATTTGTGATATAGTTTTTATCTGTTACACCCGGAATCACACCAAAACGTTTCTGTAAACATTTTGCAAACTTATAAGTCGTAGATTCAAGTGGTGTTCCATATAAACTAAAGTCAATATTATGTCTTGCTTTCCACTTTGCACAAGCTGCGTTTAAATAACGCATTACGTCTAATGCAAATGGTGTTCCGTCCGGATGTGTATGAGATACACCCTTCATATATCTTACACATTCATTTAATCCTGCGTAACCAAGAGAAATGGTTGAATAGCCATCGTATAATAACTTATCAATCTTTTCACCCGGAGCCAAACGTGCTAACGCACCGTTCTGCCAAAGGATTGGTGCCACGTCAGATGGAGTACCTTTTAAGCGGTTATGACGTGCCATAAGACCTCTGTAGCAAAGTTCTAATCGCTCGTCCATAATCTGCCAGAACTTGTCTATATCTTTGCCTGATGAACAAGCTACATCTACAAGATTCAGCGTTACAACGCCCTGATTAAATCTTCCATAGTATTTATTACCCTGCTCATAGTTTAATGCATTTGCATAATTCTCTTTCGTTCTATCTACTGTTAAGAAAGAACGGCAACCCATACAGGTATAGCAATTACCGGCTTTCAACTGCTTCATAATCTTCTCTGAGATATAGTCCGGAACCATTCTCTTTGCGGTACAAGCTGCTGCTAATTTGGTAAGTTCCCAATATTTTGTACCTTCTTTAATATTATCTTCTTCTAATACATAAATAAGTTTTGGGAAAGCAGGTGTAATGTACACACCATTTTCATTCTTAACACCTAAAATACGCTGGTGTAACATTTCCTCGATAATTGCTGCAAGGTCATCTCTTAACTGTCCTTCCGGCACTTCGTCTAAGTACATGAAAACAGTAATAAACGGAGCCTGTCCATTCGTTGTCATAAGTGTAATAACCTGATACTGAATCACCTGTACACCACGATTAATCTCTTCTTTTACACGAAGTTCTGCAATTTTATTTACAATTTCATCGTTCGATTCAAGACCAGCTGCTTCTAACTCTACGCGAACCTGTTTGCGGAACTTCTGACGGCTTACTTCTACAAATGGAGCCAGATGTGATAACGAAATACTCTGTCCACCATACTGCGAGCTGGCAATCTGTGCAATCGCCTGTGTCGCAATATTACATGCTGTCGAGAAACTCTTTGGCGGGTCAATCATTGTTCCACTGATAACCGTACCATTCTGCAACATATCCTCTAAGTTTACTAAACAGCAATTATGCATATGCTGGGCAAAATAATCTGCATCATGGAAATGAATCAATCCTTTTTCATGAGCTTCTACAATATCCTCATCTAACAAGAATCTCTTTGTAATATCCTTACTTACCTCACCAGCCATATAGTCACGCTGTACGCTGTTTACAGTTGGGTTCTTATTAGAATTCTCCTGCTTTACCTCTTCATTATTACATTCTAATAAACTTAAAATCTGCTCATCTGTAGAATTTGATTTACGAATTAACGCTCTTTTGTAACGATATGTAATATAGTTACGAGCCACAGTAAATGCTCTCTGATTCATAATCTGGTTCTCTACCATATCCTGAATCTCTTCTACGCTAGGGGAACGTTTCATGTTCCCACAAGCATTCTCTACATTTGCGAGAATCTCATCAATCTGTTCTTCTTCTAACTTCTCATAATCGAGAACACTGTCATTTGCTGCACGAATCGCAGCTTCAATTTTCTGAATATCAAAAGAAACCTCACTACCACTTCTCTTAATAATCTTCATGTAATCCTCCTCCGTTTTTCTCCAAAAAATGCATCTCTGCCTGCCGATTTTGTCCTCTTCCTTCTAAAACACCGATTATCGCTCATATATGACCAACAATCCGTTATTAACCTTTTGTTTCGACTAACCGCCTCATAAGCGGCTAAGATTTAGTATACAACATCTTGTGGTTTTGTCAACATGTATTACTAGATTGTGTACTATATAAAGTTACAAAAAAGTGGCGCAACCCCAGTATTTACGCCACTCCTCACTATTTTTACCAAAAATCACCATAAGAAATCATGCAATTTTGCCATAGTTTATTTGGTATCGTTTCCACAACATCTTGTGGTACACGCCCCATCAGCCCCTACCAGATTTTGTATCATAATATCTAAAAACTGATGCAGCTTTTGTTTATCCTCCTCACTTAATCCACTCGTCAACAATGCCTCTGTCTCGCGCATATCCTGTTCTATCCGCTGATTCATCCGCATTGACACCTCTGTCAATACCAATTTTTTCAAACGAGCATCATGCTCTACTGCTTCCCTTCTTATCAAACCTTTCCGTTCCATAACAGAAAGCATATTCGATGCCGTTGCCCTCGATATCGCAAATTCAGCCTCTAAATCTCTCTGATAAATATCTCTATCCCTATTACGATACATATAACCTATCGTAAATCGCTGCATTCTGGTTAAGTCTCCTCTTTCCAACTCGTTCTGAGCCTTCTGATATTCCATACGATTATGAATCTGATTATGCAATAATCTTAACTTGTACCCTACATTTCCGTCCTTGCTTAATGAATCTCCCATAGTTCTTTCCCTGTTATATATTTACAGTCCACACATCCGTGCAAAATGAAAAAATCATATGCTTGCATAATTATTTTTCCACGCCAAACTGTAATTTACATTTCACACAATTTTTTTATTTTTTTAATTGACATTACTTTAGTACCATGTATAATTATATTGTTAGCACACTAACAATTAAAAATCAAGCAAAAAATATAATATAGAAAGGACGGATTTTTTATGCTAAAAACTTTAGCGAGCCATATTAAGGAATACAAAAAGCCTTCCATTTTGACTCCATGCTTTATGATTCTGGAAGTTGCCATGGAAATGATTATTCCTTTATTAATGGCTTCCATCATTGACAATGGTGTCGAGGCCGGCAACCTCAGACACATTTTCTTAATCGGCGGGGTTATGATTCTCGTAGCAATTGTTTCACTCTTCTCCGGTATTATGGGCGGACGCTTAGCTGCAGAAGCTTCTACCGGTTTTGCCAAAAATTTAAGAAAAGCCATGTACGAAAATGTACAGACTTTCTCATTTGCCAATATTGACAAATTCAGTACTGCCGGTTTGATTACCCGTCTTACTACAGACGTGAATAACATTCAAATGGCGTACCAGATGATTTTACGTATGTGCTTTAGAGCACCGATTTCATTGGTTTGTGCCTTAGCAATGTCATTCTTCATCAGTCCGAAGCTTGCTTGCGTCTATCTGATAGCTGCGCTTCTCTTAGCTTGCTGCCTCGTAATCCTAATTCCAAAGGCACACAAATACTTTTCACAGGTATTTCCAAAGTATGATGCCATGAATGCTTCCGTACAAGAAAATATTTCAGCTATCCGCGTTGTAAAAGCATTCGTTCGTGAAGATTATGAAACAGTGCGCTTTACTACTACAAGTGAGAATATCAGCCAAATGTTCACAAAAGCAGAGAAAATCTTAGCTTTTAACGGACCGCTGATGCAATTATCTTCTTACGGCTGTATTATGATTATCAGCTGGCTCGGCGCGAAAATGATTGTCGGCGGTGAACTTTCTACCGGTAACTTAATGAGTTTGCTCACTTATTGTATGAACATCTTAATGAACCTCATGATGCTTTCCATGATTTTCGTTATGATGACCATGAGTGCAGCAGCCGCAAAACGTGTCTGTGAAGTACTCACAGAAGAAGCAACTATTCACAATCCAGAAAATCCGGACTATGAGATACCGGATGGAAGTATCACTTTTGAACATGTAACCTTCCGTTACAATGACCATGCAGAACGCCCAGTTTTAGATGACATCAACTTAAGCATCAAATCCGGCGAGACTATCGGTATCATCGGCGGTACTGGTAGTTCTAAATCTTCTTTGGTAAACTTAATCAGCCGTCTGTATGACGTAAACGAAGGCCGCGTTTTAGTAGGTGGTAAGGATGTCCGCGATTACGACATGGATACTCTTAGAGATGAGGTTTCTGTAGTTCTTCAGAAAAATGTCCTCTTCTCCGGTACGATTTACGAAAACTTACGCTGGGGCGACCCAAATGCTACCGATGAAGAATGTCAGCATGCTTGTAAATTAGCCTGTGCAGACGAATTTATCGAAAGATTCCCGGACGGTTATAATACATATATTGAACAAGGCGGTTCGAACGTTTCCGGTGGTCAGAAACAGCGACTTTGTATCGCAAGAGCATTACTTAAGAAACCGAAGATTCTTATTTTGGATGACAGTACTAGTGCTGTTGATACTGCTACTGATGCCAAAATCCGCAAGGCTTTTGCAGAAGAGATTCCAAACACTACCAAGCTTATCATTGCACAGCGTATCTCTTCTGTGCAGAACGCAGACCGTATCATCGTTTTAAATGATGGCGTTTTGAACGGTTTTGGTACACATGAAGAATTATTAGAAAATAATGCAATCTACCGCGAAGTTTACGAAGCCCAGACTTCCGGCAGCGGTGATTTTGACGAAGGAGGTGCTGCATAATGGCTCCAGGACGTGGACCAAGAGGTCCTTTACCAAAAGTTAAAAATCCGGGTAAGCTTCTTGCCCGTATTCTCCGATACATCGGCAAAAAATATGCGGTACACTTCATTCTCGTTTTGATTTGTATCCTCATTTCTGTATTAGCAAGTGTACAGGGAACCAAATTTATTCAGACTTTGATTGATGACTACATTGTTCCATTAACTAAACAGGCTAATCCGGACTTTTCAGAATTAGCAAACGCTATCGGTCGTGTTGCACTCTTCTATGCAGCCGGTATTGTTGCTTCTTATACGCAGGCACGTTTAATGGTAACTGTGACACAGGGCGTTCAGAAAGGCTTACGTAATGACTTATTTACTCACATGGAAAGCCTACCAATTAAATACTTTGACACTCATCCACATGGCGACATTATGTCTGTCTATACCAACGACATCGACGCACTTCGTCAGTTAGTGTCACAAGCAATTCCACAGGTATTTAACAGTGTCATTACCATCGTCAGTGTCCTTACCATGATGCTGATTTTAAGTGTTCCATTGACTTTTGTTTCTATCGCAATGGTCAGCCTTAACATTATTGCCAGCAAAAAAGTCGGCGAACAAAGTTCTAAGTACTTTGTAGCACAGCAAAAATCTATCGGTGCGTTAAATGGCTACATTGAAGAAATGGTAGAAGGTCAGAAAGTTGTAAAAGTCTTCACACATGAAGACGAATGTATTGAAGAGTTTAGCAAATTAAATGAACAGCTTTTTGAGAGTGCAAATAATGCACACAAATTCGGTAATATTTTAGGTCCTATCAATGCACAGCTTGGTAACTTAAGTTACGTAGTTATCGCGGCTGTCGGTGGTGCCTTAGCATTAAACGGCGTTGGCGGATTCACTGTCGGCGGACTTGCCAGCTTCTTAACCTATAATAAGAGCTTTAACATGCCAATCAACCAGTTAAGCCAGCAGTTAAACAGCGTTATCATGGCTTTAGCCGGTTGTGAACGTATCTTTGCTTTATTAGACGAAGAACCTGAACAAGACAATGGCTATGTTACTTTAGTGAATGTAAGACGCGATGGTGATGTACTTTTAGAGACCAACACCCGTACCGGTCTGTGGGCTTGGAAACATGTTCATCAGGCAGATGGTTCTGTGGACTATATCGAATTAAAAGGTGATGTTACTTTTGACGATG
Organism: Roseburia sp.; assembly: GCA_045531555.1. Taxonomy (GTDB): domain Bacteria; phylum Bacillota; class Clostridia; order Lachnospirales; family Lachnospiraceae; genus Roseburia. Next base: position 12,737 of record JAZSEF010000074.1, read on the forward strand.
TAGACTTTGGATACACCGAAGACAAACTGGTATTGCACAACATTAAAATGTTTGCTACACCTGGTCAGAAAATCGCCTTCGTTGGTAGTACCGGTGCAGGTAAAACTACAATCACTAACCTGATTAACCGTTTTTACGATATTGCCGATGGTAAAATTCGTTATGACGGCATCAATATTAATAAGATTAAAAAAGCGGACTTACGCCGTTCTCTCGGTATTGTATTACAGGAAACGAACCTCTTTACCGGAACCGTTATGGATAATATCCGCTATGGTAAATTAGATGCTACAGACGAAGAAGTATATGCAGCAGCAAAACTTGCAAACGCCGATACTTTCATCCGTCAGTTACCTGAAGGCTACAATACGATATTAACCGGTAATGGTGCAAACTTAAGTCAGGGACAGCGTCAGTTACTTGCAATCGCCCGTGCTGCTATCGCAGACCCACCAGTATTGATTTTGGATGAGGCTACATCTTCTATTGATACACGTACTGAGAAAATTGTTCAGGACGGTATGGATAAACTCATGCATGGACGTACCACTTTCGTTATCGCCCACCGTTTATCAACGGTTAAGAATAGTGACTGTATCATGGTTCTTGAACAGGGACGTATCATTGAACGTGGTAACCATGAAGAACTCATTGCTGAGAAAGGTAAATACTATCAGTTATATACCGGTAATCTGGCAGAAGCATAATATTTTGACTGTCAAATACTAAAAATAAGCCTATGAAAACATAAAAAGAACGAACCTGCTTTTATTTCTGCGATTATCCGCATGTTAGAAATAAAACAGGTTCGTTCTTTTTTAAATCATCCAAATAGGCACAATATAATTATCCCTGTCAATCGCACTAAGTACAGGTTTCATACAAATAACAGCACCTTTTGAACGAGGTGTCGATGCCTTATCCAACAATTCAAATACTTTTATAAGCTCCGTTCCCGGATTAGCAGTTTTCTTAATCTCAATTGGATTTAAAATTCCGTCATGCTCAAGTACAATATCAATTTCCTTAGCATCCTTATCACGATAATAGTACATATAAGGTTCTTTACCACAATTCAAATACGTTTTTCTAATCTCAGCAACTACATAATTCTCCAAAATTGCTCCATTCATTGCCCCACTTTCTAAGATTTCTGCATTACTCCATTTCGTCAGATAACAAACTAAGCCTGTGTCATAAAAATATAGCTTAGGAGTTTTCACAAGACGTTTCAACAAATTATTAGAATAAGGATGCAGATAGAAAATAATTCCCAATGTTTCCAAAATAGCTAACCAGTTCTTTGCCTGTGTCTGATTAATGTCTGCATCTCTCGCAATATCAGCAACATTCAGCATTTGCCCACATCTCGCCGCTACAGCTGTAATAAATCCAAGAAACTTAAGAGAATCAATAGCATCTGACAACTCTCTTACATCACGCTCAATATAGGTCGTCAAATAACTGCTATAAAAAATCTGACTATTACTATTAGCACCACTTACAATTGCAGGCATAGAACCTTTATAAATTCGTTCATAAATAGCTCTTGTGTCTGCCTCTTCTCTATCTGCCCGCCTAGCAGATAGGCTCTCCAAGTCAACCATAAAAGGCTCCATCTCCCCACCCGAAATTTCTGCCTGTGACAAAGAAGTAAGTGAAAGTACCGCAATTCTCCCCGCCAAAGATTCCTGCACTCCTCTCATCAACTTAAACACTTGCGAACCGGTAAGCCAAAATGCTCCTGGCTCGTGATATTTGTCTACATGCATTTTGATATAAGTAAACAATTCCGGCGCATATTGAACTTCATCAATCAACACCGGTGGTTTATGAAGCTGAAGAAATAGTTCCGGGTCTGTCTTTGCAATACTTCTTTCATTCAAATCATCTAGTGTAACATATCCTCTATCAGTTCCTTCCATCAATTTCTGCAGCATGGTAGTCTTACCTACCTGTCTTGGCCCGGTAACCAACACTACCGGATATTCCTTTGTAACTTGACTTACTACCTTTTCCAAATTTCTTTTTATATAATTCATATTCCGCCTCCAATTTCGGCTATTATTTAATCTAATTACATTTTAGCCGAGAGACAACAAAAAAACAAGTATACTTCGGCTATTATTTATCTATTCTATATTTTAGCCGAAATATACCTATTATAATACTATTATTTTCGCCTTTCAACAGCAATGCTCGTCGTTCAATTTTCACTACCTTACTCCTCATAATACAACTTTTTATTGCAAATACTTCAGGTAATGTTTATAATTTTATCTATATTCTCATATCGGAGGAACGTATTATGATAATTGGAACAACCAGAGAACTGAAAAATCATGAATACCGCGTCGGTTTAACCCCTGACAACGTATTATCTTATGTAAATGACGGTCATACCGTTTTTGTAGAAACCAATGCAGGTCTTGGTGCCGGTTTTACTGACCAGATGTATATGGATGCCGGAGCCATCATCCTTGATACTCCACAGGAAGTTTTTGCCAAAGCAGACATGATCGTAAAAGTAAAAGAACCTGAACCTCAAGAATATGACTTATTAAGAGAAGGTCAGATTTTATATACCTACCTTCACCTTGCTCCAAACCCGGAACTTACCGCTGCTTTAATGGAACGTGGTGTAAAAGCAGTCGCATTCGAGACGATTACAGATGCCGAAGGCAACCTTCCATGTCTTCGTCCAATGAGCCAGATTGCAGGCCGTTTAAGTATTCAGGAAGGTGCAAAATACTTAGAGAAAAACTTTGGCGGTCGTGGTATTTTACTTGGCGGTGTACCAGGTGTAGAACGTGGTAAAATCGTTATTATTGGTGGCGGTATTGCCGGAACATATGCTGCAAAAGCTGCCGTAGGTATCGATGCACAGGTTACATTACTTGATATTAACTTAAACCGTCTTTCTTACTTAGAAGATGTATTCGGTGCTTCTGTTACTACTCTTTACAGTACAGAGGCTAATATCCGCAAGTGCCTTGCAGAAGCCGACTTAGTTATCGGCTCTGTATTAATTCCAGGTGGTAAAGCACCTAAGTTAATCCGCAAAGAACACCTCGCTCTTATGAAAAAAGGTGCTGTTATCGTTGATATCGCTATCGACCAGGGTGGTTGCTGTGAAACATCACGTGTTACTACACATTCAGAGCCGGTATTTATCGAAGATGGTGTGGTTCACTACTGCGTAGGCAACATGCCAGGTGCAGTTCCTCATACTTCAACCGTAGCTTTAGCAAACGCTACCTACAAATACGGCAGCATGATTGCAAACTTAGGTCTTGAGGCTGCGGCAAAAAAAGATGCCGGTCTCGCAAATGGTGTTAATATTTACAACCATAAGTGTACCAATAAAAATGTTGCAAACAGTTTAGATTTGGAATATACCGATTTATTTGATTTGATTTAAAATTTTATATCATACATTCCTATTCATCAGAAAAAAGAAAGGGCAATCTCCTATACTGCATAACAAGTATAGCGTTAGATTGCCCTTTTCCTTAATTCAATTCTTCATTCAAACCATTATAGGAATTTACCTCAAACCACATTTCACCATCTATGATGCCTGCATCAAGTTCTGTGACATATCCCTTTGCCCAATTATTAGAACTTCTTTTATCAATCCAGTTTAATGTCATACACTCATTCTCATATATCACACCAAAGTAATACTGACATAGCATCTTACCATTTTGTATGTAATCTTTTATTTTCCATACATCTTTTTTTATCATAGAAATCGTTTGCTCGTCCGAACCATAATCATATTTTAACTCTATTATAGCAATAATATTTTTTATCATGTCAGCTAAGTATTCTTTGTCACAGTTCTCTTCAATTTCTACAATGGCAATGTCCGCTCTATATTTTAAACTTTTAAAATAAAACTCTGGATAAATTCTAAGATTATTTTCTTTCAATATATAATCCAATTTATTCCTCATGTGATGATACAAACTACATTTTAAACTATCTTCTTTCAGAAGTAATCCTTCATCATAATCACTAACTATCTCATTAAGCCATATTTTTTTTATAGCTTTATCTATTTCTATTAATACATTTTGTGAAATCATACTTCTTCCTTTATCCAATTAGCAGCACGCTCTCCACTACAAATACCGCCACACACGCAGCTACAGCAACTGTAGTAAGACTCTTACCCTTAGACGCAAATAAAATCGCCACAACAAATCCCACTGCTGCTGAAACCACATAATCCGTCGCATATAAAATTGCCGGAAATGTCATCGCTGACAGTACTGCGAATGGTATATAATACAAGAATGATTTAATAAATCGGTTTTCAATTTTTTTATTAATTAACGCGAATGGAATCGCACGGATTAAATAAGTAGACCCTGCCATCACCGCCAGATAGGTAAAAAAGCTTTTTAATTCCATACTACACTTCCTCCTTCACTGGGAAAAATGCTGCACCAACTAATGCCGCCGCAATCGCACAGATACTAATTGCCAGTCCGCTTGATACCTGTGCAAGTACCGGTACATAATAAAACAGACTGCTTAATCCTACCGCCAGCAATACAACAACTACTACTGCCTCACTCTCTTTCATGCCCGGCATCACAATCGCCACAAACATTCCGTAAATCGCCAATCCAAGTGCACTCATTAACCGCGCCGGTAAAATATTACCAAGCAATGCCCCCACTAACGTACCGAGCGTCCATCCCAGATATGGTGTCGTCATAAGCCCTGCAAAAAAAGAACGTTTCACTTCTTTTTCTGTACTCGCCACCGCAAATATCTCATCGGTCATCATAAACGCGAATATCCAACGCCAGATTCCCCTAAATTTCTCGTCCACCTTTTGTGATAACGAAATGGACATAAACGAATAACGCACATTAATCGTCAACTGCGATATCAGCATTTCCATATACTGTCCCGGATGAAGCATCGTTCCAATTCCTGAAAACTGTCCCGCTGAAGTAACCGTTGTCATCGAAATCAACACCGCCTGCCACCATGTAAAACCATATGATATCGCTATAATTCCAAAGGTAAAAGATACTGATAAATAGCCCAGCCCTATCGGTATCCCGGCTTTCACGCCTCTAATATATGAATCCATTTTTAAAGCCCTTTCTGGAACGCCAACCGTTCTTCCCCATTTTCTAAGTGAATAATGCCACAATAAGAAAATCCATTTTTCTTAAGCATGTTCTGCATCACCACATTGTCCTTATGTGTATCAATCTTCACATTTGGAAACTGTTCATATGCCCAGCTCATACAAAAAGTTCCCACACCTTTTGCCTTTCCTGCAGAAGCAATACGATGTACCACTGCATATTGATTCGGATTCTTCCACGCTCCATCATAAATTACTGCGTAAGTCGGGTCTTCTTCTATTGCAAAATAAAAGACTCCCAGTATCTCATCTCCCTCTACGCACACATAACTTTTGTTTTCTCGAATATCCTGTTCCACCCGTTCTCTCGGCGGATTCGTCTTCTTCCACTGATTCGGATTCCCATGCTCTGCCATAAACTGTCTGGCATATGCATAGATGTCCATCACTTCTTCCAGTTCTTCTGCTTTTGTTTTTCGAATTTCCATTGTTCCCTGCTCTACTTTCCTTTATCACATACAGAATTACAAAAACCTAACCATATATACCTGGTACATCGTTCATTAAATAACTACCATATGCACTTGCATTGAATAGCATCAAATTATAAACTCCTCATACCATGCTTCCGGGATTTCTTCCCTGTCAATAAAGCAGTTTGGTTCCTGTTTTAAAATTGCTTCCGTTACTTCCACAAGACGATTGGTATCACACAAGATACACTGGGCATCGCCAAATCGTACTTTTTTTGCCGCTCCGGTTTTGTAATAACCATCCTCCATCTTATCGAAACTTTCTGAGATATGCTCCAGAATACGATTATAGTGGCGGTACATGGATACTTCTTTCAACGTTCCATCCGGCATTTTTATTTTAAAAAGTGTCGGTTGTTCTGTCAGACGTTCCGGCACATCAAAGATTTCTTCAATCGCATGAATAAAGGTATTCCTTATATGCGTTACACCTACTAACAAAATTTTTGCATCTATCTGACGAAGCCTTTCCCAGCAACCGCCCGGCTGGCATGGTGTAGTCATATTCTCTTCGCCCTTTATGTACTCAGCAGCCATTGGTCCAAATGCTGCAATACTGTGTGTCGGATGTAAAGAACGAACTACACCCTCTCTTTTCCTAAAAACATTCGGAATAATACCTACACAAGCAGGCTCCTCTTTGGGATCAAACACACAATATTCTGCACTCATCTGTGCCCATGTATGTGTCGGTGTCATAAAAAGCCCACCTGCAAAAAATTCCATAAATGCATCTACTACCGTGTCTGCACCACCTTCGACATTTCCAATTGATTTCATGGAAGAATGAACCATAACGGCATCGGTTCCTTTCAACCCCATTTCTGCTAAATGCTGCTTTAAGTCTTCTTTTGTATAAGCCTGCATCATCATACCCTCGATTATTTCATCATAATATGCTTCATTCTATCACTTTACTGCATTAAATTCAATGTCTAAACTACTTTCGTCCCAAAAACATATTTTTATACTTTACAATTTAATTTATATGTACTAATATATTTCTATAATTTTTGCATTGCATAAAATTTAGTTTTTATTCCAAAGGAGTACTTCACTATGAATCACAACAAAATCAAAACTTTGACAACATCTTCATTGTTCATGGCATTAACTTGTATTGCAACTATGATTATCAAATTACCAACTCCCGGAACTGGCGGATATGTTCACCTAGGAGATGCCTTCGTCATTCTCTCCGGCATTCTTCTCGGTCCCCTTTACGGTGCCATTGCAGGCGGAATTGGCTCCGCTTTAGCAGATTTATTTGGAGGATATTTCATCTATGTCCCGATTACCTTAATTGTGAAAGCACTGATAGCGGGAGGTGTTGGGCTGATTTACCATAAACTTGCCAAAAATATACACAAACCATTCCTCAAATGCCTTTTATGTGGTATTTATGCCACTATTTTAGTTGCAGGCGGATATTTGTTCTTTGAATCTTTCCTGTATGGCAGTGCTGCACTTGCCAGTGTACCAGCCAATATCGGTCAGGGAATATCCGGACTTATGATTTCTACCATCCTGCTTCCTATTTTACAAAAAATACATATAAGTCATTGATACTTTTCGTCTGAAAATGCAAACCATTTAGATGTGTTTAAGATATTACGAAAATCGTGTTCACAATTTGTTCATTTAATGTTTTTAAATCTTTCATCTTGTGAACACGATTTTTTCATTTCTGTTACATATAATAGAATTATCAAATAAGACAGTTTCAAGTGTTTGATTACTTTTTAAATAAACTTTTTCATAATCTGCCAGGTGGAAAACCACCTGGCATCCTCCCTTTTATGGGGTAATTTTTAAACTTTCATTTTACAATCAGAGTATATATGAAAACAAAATGAACGTTCATATTATTTTCTACCTTCACACGTAACATAAGCAAACCATTCCCCTTTATACGGAAGCAAATCTAATTTATTTTCTTCTTCATCATAGATACCTTCTACGATTACATTTGTAGTAACTTGGCAGAAGTATTTTCTATACCACTCTTGCATCACTGCATCCAAACATGCTCTTTCGCCACCCGCCATATCATTTTCTTCGCAGAGTTTTTTCATCATTTTAAATCCTTCTGACTCTTCCTTTATTACAAGATAAGCATTTAAGAATTTTCCATTTTTCTTTGTGACACGCGAGGCTTCTCTTATGCCCTCCTCTACAATCCCTATCATATTAGCAATACCATAAAACGAAACCGTCATATCCGCACAGCCCTCCTCCAAAGGCATTGCTGTAGCATCGCAGGCAATATAATTTACGTGAGCATTTTGATTAATTTTTTTTATCTTCATTCGGTCATACATCAAAATATCAAAACTTAAATCCGTCGCAATAAGGTTCACTTCTTCTTTTACAACTTTTGCTAATTGCGTCAGCAGCATCCCGCGCCCAGAAGCAATATCTACGATACAGCCTTTTTCTAATTGCATAGCATCATCCACAATTGATTGAATATGCTTCTGTTGCTGTTCCTTTTCCCTGTCCGATTTCTGTTGTTCAATTTCGCGATCTAATTCCTCGAAATTATTCTCCTTTAAAAACTCAGTCCATTGGTTAAAGCCATCCTGCTCCTGAGAGCCAAAATCAATCACACCCTTACGAATTGCATAGCGATGTGCTTTCTCACATACCAAACTTCCTTCTACTACTTCCTGTTCATCTATCTCTCGTTCTTCCAATAAAAACTTTCCCTTGCATATTGGACAAACTAACAATCCTAAAATCTCTCTATACATTTCTCTTCTCCTTTGTCCCGAAATATTTTCATGTAAACGAGTATATCACAATGCCACTTTCTTGCATAGAACCCATATTTATATGAATCTTCGCTTTTCAAAGAGCCACAAATTGGGATTTGTATATCTCGCAAATCACTTATTCATGTTGGAAACGTTTTGCACCGGACTATTTGCTAAGTTTTTCCTTTTAATCGGGCATATTCATTTCAGTTTTCCAGACTAAATTACATTTTCATAATTTTAGTCG
>JAZSEF010000005.1:0-53642 GCA_045531555.1 Roseburia sp.
GTTTGAGAAGGGGCTTGATTCGTAGACATTGAAATTTTTCAATATCTATAAATCAAGCCCCTTTGAGTTTTTGACGCGCGGATTTAATATCGACTTTTTCAAAGCCCCCTATTAGTGATTCTTAGGAAGCTGCAACAGGCACCTGTTCGTGCTATGTCAGATATTTCCCCGAGATTGTGCAGCGCATTAGCGGACACGAAACGTAATTCCGGCATTTTGCAAAAAGACTTTCTGAACATTTCTCCAGAACAATCAAATATATCTTTTCTAAAATGTTTGGCACTACATTTAAGTTCCCAAAAGAAATAACCCACATTCTGTGAGCCGCAAATATCCCGCTAAACGAAAGTTTATCTCACTGCTTTTAAAAAGCCCTTTCTATCCGAAGCATTAATTTTTCTTGCCGAGTACTACTTCGAGTATCTGCTCCTGATACTGTCCATTATGGGCACGCATCACAGTAATCTCTACGGTAGAACCTGCTGCATAATACTGTAACGTAGTTGTCAGGGAATCCATAGATGTCACGTCCTTACCATCAAATTTTACAATGATGTCCCCCGGAATAATGCCATATTTTTCTGCTGCTGTATTTTCAAATACCTGTGCAACATAAACACCTGTTGGCATATTGTAAGTAGATGCTACATCATTCGTTACATCCACACCACTAATTCCCAAGTAAGAGCTATTCGAAGCATCAACTTTTTCTTTTGTAATCAACTCATGAATGATTGGTGCTGCCGTACTCATAGGTATCGCATATCCAATACCTTCAACATCCGTATCTGCATATTTCACAGAGTTAATACCAATTACTTCACCTCTTGCATTTAAAAGAGCTCCACCACTATTACCCGGATTAATCGCCGCATCGGTCTGAATAAGTTCGGCAGTATATCCTGTACTGCTGCTAGAATCAGCTACTGTTACCACACGGTCAAGTGCACTGATAACGCCCATCGTTACAGACTGTCCATACCCCAATGCATTACCGATTGCAATACTTGCCTCGCCTACTCTAAGCGCCTCTGAATCCCCAAGTGTCGCCATTTTGATTACTTCCATTGTGCTGCTTTCTATACTGTTTAATTCTACTTTTACAACTGCAAGGTCAATCGAAGGGTCGGTTCCTTTTACTTCCGCACTAACGGTGGCATTATTCGCAAATGTTACAGTTAATGTTTTTGCACCATCAATTACATGATTATTGGTCGCAATATACAAATACTTGTCATCACTGCTTATAATAATACCAGAACCGGCACTTGTGCTCTCATAGGTCTGAGAACCCCAAAAACTACGATATTCCGTCTCGCTAATGTTCGTAATCGCAACAATAGATGGCATTACTTCATCCACAATATCTGATACATCCACTGCTACATATGTGTTAGAAATGGAGGTTGACTCAATCTCCTTGTCGGTTCCCCCCGGCAACCCTGCCTGTCCCCCTGTATTCCAATCAGAATTTTGTTCTGTATCTTTTAAGAATGGTCTTGCTGCATACTGCATGCCTACCATCACGCTGCCTGCTACCAAACCAAAGACCAATGCTAATGCTGCACTTTTCACTAGTTTCATACCAAAACCGTTTGATTTACGTTCCTTCTTCTCACGCTTTTTCTTCTGTTTTTTTGGTTCTTCATACGGAGTATATCCCTGATATGGGTTTTCTCCTTGATAACCGGTATTCTGATATGAGTTATTTTGATAATTATAATTGCTGTTATTATTATTTGGATTATGATTCAAAGTCTCTCCATTTCTCTGGTAACTGTTACCATTATAGAATGTAAAATCCGGCTGTGCATAGCGGTTCACCTGTGCGGCTTCATTCTGCACGTTCTGATTTAATTCCGGCTCTGCATTATAATTTAAGTTATCATTATTCATATTCTGATTATCCATCTAGTATTCATCCTCTCTATTTAGTCAGTAACTATTCTGAGCACCATTCGCAAAATTGCCTTGGCTCTGAATAATTACAGTTTACTCATAAATTGTGTTCAATTTGTGACGAAATCATCAAAAAATTATAAATTTACTGCTTTTGCGTGTGCAAAAAAAGTGCTGCCATACTAAATTAGTATGACAGCACATAATACACTAGCGCTTAGAATCCATCATTTGGACCATATCCTGTATCACTTTCAATCTTCATACTGTTTGCTTTTACAGTAGAAGATGGAACATACTCTTCGTTGTTATATAAGAACTTGTGCAATTCTATTACGTTTGTCTCCAATGTACACGGTGCAACTACGTTACCCTTCGAACCTAAAGTAATCGTATTCTTTAAAAATGGGAACCCAACACTACCTGTTATCTCATACTCAAACACCTGTGCTGCCAAAGCTATCAAATCAGCATTGCTAAAACTTGTAGAGATATCCTCAAACAATTTATCAATTACCTTATTGATTGTTCCTAAATCTGCCTTCTGTGCTTTCTTAGCCATTGCCATAATAACATCTCTCTGGCGTTCAGCTCTCTTATAATCATCACCTGCTGTATAACGAATACGTGCATAAGCAGTTGCCTGTACACCATCAAGCACATATGTACCACCAGACTCCGGTACTTTAGATGAATGACCGGTTAATTTATTAATTTCATCCATATAACCAATCATGAAATGTGCTTCTTCATCTGTAATCGTCATTTCAATACCGCCAAGTGCATCCACACACTCTACTACAGCATTAAAATCAACTGTCACATAATCTGTTATATTCAAATCCAAGTTCTTATTCAACATAGAGATAGCTCCCTGTGGACCACCTGCTGAAAATGCTGAATTCGCTTTTCTGAATTTGCCGCCTCCGATATCTAAGTATGTATCACGATAGATAGAACACATCTTAACTTCTTTCGTATCATTATCAATAGATACTACAATAATAACGTCACTATTACCGGATGTTAATTTACCATTAGAACGATTATCCAAACCAAATACTGCGATAGTTCTAAAGTTATCCATAACCTCAATGGTCTCTGACTGGATATCTTCGTTCACTTCTACATCTTCTTTCACAAAGTCATCTGGTCTCTCAATTTTCTCTAACTTAGAGATACCATATAATGCTACTGCAAGTACTGCAAGTACAATTAACTCAACTACAAACAGAATAATCTTATTTCTCTGTTTGTTTTTCTTTGTACTTTTTTTCTTTGTCTGCTGTTCGCTCATTTTCCTGTCTCCTAATATGATTTTCTCTTAATTTCTCTTTCGAAATCATTCGATATCATTATTTATAATACAACAAAATACAGCAAAGTACAACTCATTTTTTACAAAAACAGAGTATCTGTATGGTTATTCCTTTTTTAATACCTGCTATACACTCATCCTGCTATTTTTTCGATTATGAATATATAGCCAGCCATCTGCATAATCCTTACGTTCCTGCTCTGACATTTCCGTGTATTTTACAAAATCAATCTTCGACAATGTCATCTGCCACTGCCCACATTTAAAACATTCTACCTGTTTTCTTCTGGAAACGACACGCATCCACCCACAATCCGGGCATATAAAAACCTTCATCATGAAGTTATTTCCTCTTTTCTACCTGATTCTTCCATTTCTTTTAATCAGATAGCGGTCATTGTACTGCATTTGTAGAATTATTGCAATAGGAAATATGTTTTAGTCGTATTTAATAAAATCCTGATAACAAATATTCATATCTACTCTTCCCGAAATTCCGTTTACTGTCCCTGAACTGGTATACTGCCAGATACGATGCGGTCCGGTATAGGTGCTCCTCATGCCTTCGGTATAATTTTTCGGCCACTCTGCAACCCAAATACAATAATCATTCAGTTCTCCTGCATGTAAGTTATATATAAACCAATCTTTGTTTGAATACACCCCTGCTTTATAACCAACTGATTCTATTTTTTCACAAAATGCCTTTACACAAGCAGTTCTAGCGGCTGCTGTCAAAGAGTTAGCTCTCGCATCTTCAAAATACTCAGTATCAATAAATATCGGATAGGTCAAATCCGCTTTCTCTCCGGTTTCTGTTTCATACTCCAATCTATACTTTTTAATAAGTTCTATTGTTTTATTTGCTTCTTCGACAGCTTCTCTCTCATTAATTGCCTGTGAATAGAAATATACGCCTACCTTTATCCCTGCTTTTAATGCATTCTTAAAATTATCTCTAAATTTCGGATCTTCTACAATCGCCCCTGTACCAGTACCTCGATTACCCGCACGTATAATTGCAAACGTCACCCCTGATTTCTTTACTGCATTCCAGTCAATATTCCCCTGCCATTTTGAAACATCAACACCTTTTACTACCAGTTTTGTCCACTTCGCGTAAAAGGTTTTGTCTCCAACCGACCCTTCCGAGATGCAAGTGACTCTGCTTCTACAAGCTTTATCTGAATACCATCCTACAAAAAGATAGTCCTCTCTTGTTGGTTCAGCCAGCACAATTTCATCCGCCGCTGTATAACAATCCGGATTATCCGGTGAATTTACACCACCGTTTAACACATAGGTAATCTTGGTTTTATAAATCTCAAATTCTTTTTCCGCTAACACACCTCCATAGTTGCCCATACCGGTAACAATTATAGAAGCTGTACCTTCTTCTACCGCGTTCTGTACTTCCACACTGTAATCTTTTCCTTTTTTCAGTGTCCTGCCATCTATTTCGATGCTAATCTCCGGTACAATCACAGCTCTTGTGTAACGCTGTCTTGGAATATCTGAGACTTTCACTGTTTCTGCCTGTTCTAACGTCTTCGGTAAAATAGTAAATGTCTTAGAAATCGTTCCTGAATACTCTCCGGCACCTGTAAGCGTAATTTTACCAACGCCTGCATTTCGGTTATTTGTATAAAAAATATTGTAATCTTTACCTTCCTGTAAGGTAACCGTTCCTTTTGTCACCACAACTTCCGGTGTAATATCAGCACCATTATAGTAATAATCGCCCTCTTCTACCTTTACCTGTACTCCATTTTCCTTTGAAAATTCTATACCGGTAATTTCGAAGAACAATATATATACACCCTGATAATTTTGTTTTCCGGAAATAATCACACGAGCATCACCTTTTTCCGTATTATAACGATAGGAAAGAGCGTAGTCTCGTCCCAAAACCAGTTCTGCTTCTCCATTTTTAATAACAACTTCCGGTGTTTTTGCAGTTCCATCCCACTCTGTACGATATCCGGTATCTGCTCCTGCAACACGCTGTCCTGCCAGATAAATCTCTAATCTTTCATCCTTAATATTTCTTGGAAGAATTGTAAAATTACATGAAACCTCTCCCGTAAAATTGCCTGTACCTGTAATCTTAACTACAGCAGCATTTGTTACATTTAGATTATTCTCAGCAAATTTTATAAACAGTCCTTCCTTTTCTGCATTAGTCAGTGTATATCCATTAATGACTACCTGAATCTCATCTAATGTTGGAATGATTTCAGCTCCTGTATAAGTAGCTTCCGACACACGAATCGTTACATCCTCTAATGCCACCGGCAAAATCTCATAAGCAAACGTAATGGTTCCACTATAATTCCCCTGCATTGTAATCACTGCATCGTAAATACCCACATCTTTCGCCGCTGCAGTTCCATCTGCCTTATGGTAACTGACACTGTAATCTTTTCCTTCTTTTAATCTTACTCCTTCCACCGTAACAGAAACATCCGGTTTTAAAACACTTCCATCAAAAACAAATTCTCTTGCACTGATATCCGCTCTTATGCCATACTCTGTTGTTACCGAAGTATTCTCAGTCTCTCGTATATCCTCCAACTCTGCTGGCAAAATAACAAATTCTTTCGTCAGCTCGCCCACACATTTATTGATACCGGTTACTATTACGCGAGCAGTACCTGCCTCCAGATTATATTTATACGAAACTGTATAATCTACATCTTTTTGTAAAACATCTGTCGCATCCGCTACCTTCACAACACTAATTTCCGGCTCAATCTTTTCTCCGGTATAGTACTGATTCTCGATGTCTGCTATTTTATACAGTCCTTCTGAAAACATAATCACATCCGATAAAATCAGTGCAAACTGCTGTGTAATTCTTCCTGAATAGTTACCACAACCTTCAAACACAAAAGTTGCCACACTATTATCTTCGTTTCGCACTTTCTCTGCAATCGTGTAATCTTTGCCTTCTTCTAACAGTACATCCTGATACCAGAATTTACAATTTGCCGTTATATTTCCACTTACACTGTCATATCTGGCAAAAGTATTTTCGATTCTTACAGCACCCGCACTAAAAGGACGAGCTTTCACAGTAATCATCGAAGCTTTTTCTAACTCACCGGTAAAATTATTTTTACCTCTGAGTACCAACTCGTAAATGCCCGCATCTGTCACTTGTTTTTCTGCAGCCGGTATGCCTACGCGTTCACCAGCTTCATTCAACCGGTAATAAACTGCTTCAAAATCCGTTCCTTCTTCCAGACGTTTTTGTCCATACACAACTTTCGGCAACGGTTTCTGTCCGTCCGGAGCATAAAGCACCGTCATCTTCTTTCCTGCTGCAATCTCAACATCACTGATGCTAATTTGCTTTTGCCGGATGATAACTGTCTGACTGCCAAAATACTCGCCAATACCGGTAAGTGTCACCCGACATATTTTAATCCCGTCAACCGTTTCATTGACATAACTCATGGTATAATCCACATCTTTTACCAGTGTATCATCACCATTTTTGATTGTAATTTCCGGAACAATCTCTGCTTGTGTATATTCCTGTTCTTCGTCATAGATGAGCCATTCTGCCTGCAATTCCTGCCGCATGCGCCATTTTGCATAAAACGTTAGATTTCCTGCATAATCTGTAGGATTGATTACATCCACCTTACGTTCGAATGCTTCGTCTAAGTACCATCCTTCAAAAATAGCCATCTCATACTGCGGTTCTGCCAGTACGAATTGTGCATTCACTTCACAATATTCTGTCGGATTGTTCGCTGCGTTTATACCGCCATTTAAAACATAAGAAATTCTATATATCACATATGCTTCTTCCGATACTGCTTTTAATACTTCACCTTCTTTATCACCATAAATGGTTTCTACAAAGTAATAATATCTTTCTCCTGTCTCTGCAGTATTATCAATGTACTGCGTATTTCCGGATTCCACCTGTGCCAGCAACTCCCCATCCTGTGAACCTGCTGCTCTGCGGTAAACATGATATCCGGTACAACCACCGACTTCTTCCCAGTCCACCTCTATGGAACCATCTGCGTTCGCTTTTGCAGTCACGGTTGTCGCCTGTGGAAGATTATTGTTGGTAAAGGCTTTGATACGGAAATTCCCATGTCCCCATTCGCCTATATCTTGCCACGTTCCACCAAATCCCTGAAAGCTCTGTCCTGCACTGGAAGCTGCTATTATTTCATACTTACCATATTCTCCTGCTTCATTCGTCCCTTCCTCATCGATACTAACACCCGTCACTACTACCGAAAAAAGCTCACCTTTTTCTAAACGGACTGGTTCTGATAATTCCACTGTATAAATGCCGCTATAAGGACATACTCCTGTCTCTGTTGCTACCAAAAGTCCGCTATCCGGTATTGCTCTGTCAATTAAACCTTTGTAAATCTCTACCTTATAAGTCTGATTCACTCCCCCCATAGTGGAAAACATCACTGCTTCCAATGATTCTCCGAGTTCTGTGGCACTTGCAGTAAAGACATTCGCTGCCGTAATACTTTCTCTATTAGCAACACTGCTTGTTTCAAACGAACCATCATACTGATAATTATTATCATAGAAATCTTCCTGTCCCTCTATCGCAGCATCAAATGCACAAGCATAGCCCGAAATCGCAAGGGACAAATCTGCATAAGACATCCAAAAATATCCGTTCTGATTATATTCATCTCCATAACTGCCCGAACTATTGCGAACCAGCCATGCACCATCAATTGGAGCCTCTACATTAAAATGTTCTTTCGGGAAGTTATCATCCCATCCTACCAGCAGCACTTCATGATTCACTCCCGGATTGTCCGACACATAATAAGAATTATATTCCTCACAATAATATTGATCTAAGGCACCATAGGCAACAGCTACCGAGCCATATTTCTGAATCATTGCTTTTACAAGTTCCGGATTTTCGATAAGATCTAAAAAATATACGTTTTTTAAGTGTACCAGATTCTCATATGCCAGTTCCTCTGAAAGTCCGTTTTTTTCTACTTCTGCCCCCATGCTATAAGGAATCTTACTCTCTGCCGCCATTCCGACCCAGTTCGCTAAAACATTTACTGTCATCTCAATATGACCGCCTATATTCAACGGATCATTCACACCATCGTTTACCAGTCTTGTCACGTCTCCTACGGTTCCCCCCAGCGGGTCTGTTACAGAATGATAAGCAAAATAGGACAGATGCAATTCACTTAAATCGACACTTTCCACCCCATCCCGATTCATTAACTCTATTTCACATGCTCCGATAGGAGCAAATGCCCAACAAGTACCATACGGTCTCTGGTTGCGAATCTTTGGCAGATTTGGTGTCACATAATACGCTATTTTTGTAAAAAAAGAAACATTTTCAACGATTTTCCTGTCAATTTCAATCCAATTATCCGCTTCTTTTTTATTAAGAACTGCTTTTGTAACCGTATACTCTGTTCCCGGCTGCAAGTTTGTAAAGGTAGTTTCATCAGCATAGCTGCTTTCACGTTCTAAATAGACTGTCTGTTCCTGCGTCAAACCATTCTCAGCAGTTAGTGTCAACACTACCTTAACGATTTCATCCCCTGCATTTTCTTTCGCTCTCACAAAAAGAACTGCCTGTTCTTCTGTAACCTCTTTTACTTCAAACTCTAGTTCATAGTCCTTAATTCGATACTCTTCTCCCGCTAAGAATTCTCCCACAGCTTCTTTTTCCAGTAAATCTGCCGATATACCGACATCACCAAAGCCTATCCGGTATTCATAGGTTACATCTTCTTTTAATGCTTCCCCGTTATAATCATAGATAGAAAACAGTCCGTCCCATTCAGAATCATAACAAACACACTCTACTTCCATCCACGCATCTTCGGTATCTTTTTCCTTCATAAAAAGATGTATGTATTCTGTCTCTGCCTGTGTTACTCCCATTCCACTTAAGCTATAAGAAATCTCTGCACGATCCTCAAACACATTCACAGAATTGACCTCGACTTTTCGGCTGTCTCGATACGTTGTAAATTCTCCGCAGTACACGTTTTGCAACTCTTCTATGGTATCCTCTTCTCTTCCAAACCCTATCCGGTACTCATATTTTGTAAGCGGTTTTAACCGGGTATCTTTATCATGCCCAATTTGAATATTTCCGCCTCCCGTTTCAACATTTTCATATCCCTTCCAGTATTTTTTCGTTTCCCCTTTTATCCAGTCGGAATCAGAACCTTTTGCTCTTACATAAACACTAATATACGTCTCGTATACCGTGTCCAGTTCACCTAAAACATAGCTTAATTCCACGCCATTGTAATATCTATTGACGATTCCATCTACAGCAATTTTGCTGGTATTCTCAGGTGTGGTAATCGTAAACGTATCATATTCTATTGTCTCTGTATCAGATTTCCGGTAACGCACCGACACTTCATATGTAGTCTCTGCATCCAGGTCTGTAAACAAAACGGTATAAGGTGGTCTGGCATCGCTATTACTGTTAAAACCCACTTCACCTGCCATGTGATAGTTTTCTGTTCCCTGCTCCCTGATATAAAATTCTGTCTGCCAGTAAAACAGTTCAAAATTAGCAACACTGTCATAATCAAAGATTGCATCATATATCTGCCGGTCGATATAGTTTCCTGTTAATTCATAGGAAATTGCCGGTTTCTCTGTCATAAAAGTTTCAAATAAGGTATATCGCCCATAGTAGGCACCATTTTCGTGCTTTTCCTCTAATACCCATTTTCCTTTATATTCTGTTGCAGGAAATAAGCTATCCGTGAGTGCCGTTTGATATGCTGCCTGATAAGCATTTTCTTTTGTCAGTTCTATCGGTTCCCCAAAGCGAATCCATTCTTCCGTATGCTGTCCTAAATAATCCTCTCCGTCTTTTAAATAGTACATTTGCAATTGATATACATCATCCAGTTCCTCTGTTTCTTTGATACTTTCTAGCTTAAATTCACGAACGATATCAAATGCATTTACCTCTGCCTCGCCTACCGGAGTAATCCAGATTGTAGATTCTCCTACCGTAACGGTCTTCTCTATCCTTACTCCGCACACAAAGATTACAAATTCATAGACACATCCCGGCATCCAGTTACTAATCTTACCCTCGTACAGAGTGCGGCTTCTAATACGCTCATATGCGAAGTCCCCCTGCTGTCTGTAATAAATATTCATCATTATCGTTTCATAACTGTCTGTCCAAGCCTCGTATACTACATTGCGTTCCGTTGTTCCTTCATATACATCAAAATAAATATTTTCTGGTTGCAGTCCGGTTTCCGGTGTCCGTAACTGTACCTCTTCTTTTTCATATTCTACACCATCTATCTCCAGCCAGAGCGTTATGTCATAATCAGTATCTGCTAATACGGTAGGGAAAATAGAATACTCTATGGTAAATTCCTTGCCCTTTTCTTCCTCTGCTTCTATCCCACTAAGACTTTTAGCGGTACTTCCGGTATATTCTCCCATTTCGTCCGCATATTTCCAGTAAAGTTTTGCTGTATTTGCAGCACTGTAGCAATTTGACACCTCCACTGTCAAATCCCACTGGTAGCAGTCATCACTCATGTCTAAGCGGTATTCTATCTCTAACTCACGGTCAACAACCGCTGTCGTTTCCTTTACGGTTCCTAATACTTGTGCATTCTGATTGGTAAACGTAAAATAATATTCTGTTCCCGGTTTCAAACCTGTAATCTTAAGTTCGTCCCATCCGGTATATACCGGAACACTTTTTTCTTCCTCGGAACCGTCTGTCGGTGCATAATAACAGTTTCCATTATTGATCATCTCTATGTCAAAGATAACACTTGTCTCTTTGACATCCGTATCATATATTACATACCCATTTGAAGCCTTTCCGGTTTTTACGATACTATCACCATAAAAAACTGCTTCCGGTATATCTGCATCCCCTGCCTGCAGAATATAGCATATCCTATATTCACATCCCTGTTCTAATAGCAAATAATTATATATCTCTTTCTGATAATCCTCAGATTCATATAACCACGTATATATCGCACGTGTCCTTGCCGTATAAGAACTTACAAGCGGTTCTGCCTCTGTTACCAAAAGATATTCCTCTGCTAACGCTACATTCTCTTTTCCGGTTAAAACTGCAGTTCCCCGCAGACGCTCACATCCCGGCTCCAATGTTGCCTGCAAGGAATAAGATTCGTTCTCTGCAATATACGTTCCATCTTCCTGTACGGTATACTCATAGCCTGCTATTTTATGAATACCGATATAAAACGTAACCTCCACCTCTGCATCGGTTGTTGCCTCTATATAAAGTACATCGCCTTTTTCCATAGCCTGTACATAGTTTGTACTTACTTCCCCACCCGGTACATCTTTATAGATAATATAGTCATTCCAATATTCAGACTCTTCCTGCTCAATCTGTCTGAAATAATAAAATCCATCCTCCGGTGCGGTAAATGAATATACGTTTCCTGCAAGGTCGCCTGCCGAACTTCCAGCCGGTGCGATTACAGGATTCTCTACATCCAGACTAAGTGCCGGATATTCCGCAGTTTCTGACAGTTTGTTCTCTGTAACTTCTATCGACTCTGTAAGCTCTGTTTCAATTGCATCCTCTGTTGTCTCTGTAAATTCCGTTTCGACTGCAATCTCCGTTACTTCTGTAACTTCACTTTCACCAAGCATTTCTGTCATATTCAAACCATCTGCCGCATCTGCATCAGAAGCTGCAAATAAGCCCTCCTGCTCTGTTGCAAGCACACTTACGCTTTCTGATGACAGCAACATTGTTCCGGCTAATAATAATGCAAGAAATCGTTTTCCTCTTTTCATAAAGAACCTCTCCTATAAAATACATAGTTATTCCATATTTTACATCCTATCTTTTATAGTACTTTTATCATTTCCGTTTGTCAAATTAAAACATCTCTTCCTGCAAAAACTTTGTAACAGTTCAGCATACGCTGACTGTTATAAAAACTTTACCATAATAAGCTCATCACGATATGTTCCATCTTTTAACTTAAAGGCTCGCGGCTGTATACCATATTTCTTAAAACCAAATTTTTCGTACAAATGTATCGCCCTCGGATTATCTTCGAATACGCCCAGTTCTATCTGCTCGAAGCCATTCTCTTTTGCCTGCGTAATCGCAGTTTCCATCATGGCACTTCCAAGCCCTAACTCACAATATTCTTTTAAAATCGACATGCCAAAATATGCTCTATGACGATACTTCATTAGCTCACGCACTTTTGTAACACCGGCATCACCGATAATTTTTCCATCCAGATATGCAGTAACTAAAAATGCCTGTGCATCCTCTTCCAGACTTTTTAATCCTTCCCTCATTTTCTCTATATTCAAACGCCCCTCCTCCGGGTAGCGTGCCATAAAATGTGTCTCACCGGATGTTCTGTAGCGATGTTCGCAGATGCCTTCCGCTTCTGCCACTGTGGCACTCTTTAGAATAATTTTCTGACCATTTTTCAATACAATTTCTTTTTCTCTAATTAACATACCTGTTCCTCCTTAAAATAAAACATCGCGCCAAACACTTATATGTCTGGCGCGATAATGGATTACAAGTATATCTAACAATAAATGGACCACTTATCTATCAAAATCTGCACAGACATATAAGACCTATCGACTCATAGCTGTGCATCTACATTCAGCTATCAGTAAATACATCTACGGACTGCCCACACTCGATTGTTGATAAATAAATTATAGTTCATCGTTTTGCTCCTTGAATAATTTTTTCTCAGCATAGCACTTGCATTTTCTCATGTCAAGTTCGGTTACTAAAAACTTGTTTACTTAAATTCTGCTGGAACATCCTCGATAGTCTGCCATTTTTTCATAGCTTCTTCTAAAGTCATACCTTTAGCAATACCGTCTTTACGAACTGCATTGATAGCCTGAATCTCTTTCATACGAGGACCTGATAATTCGTAACCTTTCATTGCCCATAATGTCAATGCCCATGCTGCCATAGGAATGATACAGAACAATACAATTACAACAGTGTTCATTCCTTCGGAATATGGTGTTTCTGCAACCGGAAGGTTCTCTAATCCAATCATAGTAACTGCAATACCTACTATTGTAGCTGATAATGAAGATACTAATTTATCTACTAATGAGAATAATGTTCCCATGATACCCGGAATATATTTACCGGAACGGAAAGTCTCATAGTCCGCACAGTCTGCAACCATTGGAATTGGCATGTCTGCTGTTGCATAGTATGCACCATAACCAAGACCAAAGAATACAACGAATGCAATTGTATAAAGGTTGATAGAAAGTCCGCTTTCACCAATAAATGTCAAAGTAGTTGCCGGGTTGCCCGGTTTCCAGATAAGTAACAGTGCAAGCACTACTACATAACACACAAGAGCTACTGCCACATATCTCTGTAAAGAAGCTTTCTGACCTTTTTTCTGTGATGTCTGAACAGATAACACGAAGAATGGAACTGAGAACACATATCCAAGTACCATCATCGGAAGATACAATCCATCGTAGTTACCCATCATACAACCGTATAACATACAAAGTACTGTCATATTTGTAGCAACTGACAATGCTAACTTACAGGTACCACCTGCAACCATAAGTCTCTGCATTGGTTTGTTTGCTTTAATGATTGCAATGTATTCAGAAACTTTTGTCTTTTCCTGAGCACCACCACCGATACCAAAGTATTTTGAATTATCTTTTTCCCAGATACCAATGATAGCAAGGATGGTAAGGATAATAGAAATAACAATACCGATTGGAGCAAAAAGTCTATAGAATTCTGGTGTATTGTAGTCACCAACACTCGAACGGATAATTGGTGCTAATACCTGCATGAGACCCATACCAGCCATAGAACCGATGGTATTAAAAATTGTAAACAGTGGTCTCTGTTTCGGGTCATTGGTAAGTACACTCTGTGCAGAACGTGTTACCGATGTCTGGAATGTATAACCAATTACCCAAACTGCATACAATCCGATAAATGCTGCATAACGAAGCCACATCTGGCTTTCCGGTATCGCAGGACAAATGCAGTAAAGCATAAATACGGAAAATGCCATAATTGCATTACCAAGTACCATAAATGGACGGAACTTACCAAATTTACCATTGGTTCTGTCCATCATCGCACCGATAATCGGGTCTGTAATTGCATCAAACACACGCATGAATGTAATCATGGATGTTGCAAAAAGTGTTGCAATTGCCAATACTGTATTACCAAAAGTAGCAATGTAAGACAATACCAACACGAAATAAACGTTTGTCGCACCGTTGTTCATTGGGAACAATGCCAACTGGTACATCTTCGCTCTATTAACTGAGCTGTTTGTATTTTCCTGACTCATATTTTTTATTCCTTTCATTCAAACCATTTAGAGCCAGCCATATGTTAAGTGAAGTCACTTTTCCCGCAACCGGACACTAAGTGTCTGATTGCGGGATAATCATATACCTTAACTTTTTAGGTTCTTTCTAATTACTTAGAAGCTTTGTATTCAGCTTTTGCAGCCTGATAACTTGCATAAGCTTCTGATTTTTTGAATTTTATTTTCATAATAATAAACAATACAAGTGACAAGCAGAACAAGAATGTAAATCCATATGTGAAAATCTGGAATACTGTAAATACAATTGGCTGTGTCTCAACGATTGTTGTGCCAGGTCCAATTCCGTTCATAGCCTGTGAATTAGCGATTGCATATAAGTTATGGTGACAAGCTTCTTTCATAGCTGCAACTGCAACCGGGTCATTTTCATAACCTGCTAAACCATTTTCACCTACGATCATGAATGCAAGCATTGAGTCGTAAGTAGTTGTACCACCCATTACACCATCGATACCATTAACCATTGAGTTAAGTACGTTGTCTGTAATCTGGAGACCGTTACATGCCCATTCTTCATTCATAATACCTTTTACAAGACCAGCGTTAGCACCTGACCACTGTGTACCCCAACGAGTATAAGCCATCATAACACCGTTACCGCCTGCCTGTGAGTCTTCCAAACCGCCCTGGAATGCTCTCAAGTAAATTTCACGAGCTGCCTGCTCATTTAACCATACACCAAGACCAATACGATCCTGTTCACAGTCATTTAATGCAAAGTGTTTGAATACAACTCTTACACCCTTATCTTCGATACCTTTTACTTCCTGTTTTGCAATTTCAGATGAAAGCACAGAGTCTTCTGAATAGTACTCAAAGTTACGTCCTGAGTATGGAGAACGGTGGATATTTGCACCTGGTCCATATAAGAATGTTACTTTTGCATCTAAACAGTCATTACCAACAATATTACCAATCTGGTATACTAATTCTTTATTAAATGTAGCTGCTAATACGTCTTCTGATGTAAGAGCTGTTGTCTGTACACCAAGGTGGCTTCCGAATAATGCTACAGTTAAGCCCTGAGGACCGTTTTCATCACGTGTACCAGGAGCCTGAACTGACATTACAGGCATATGCCAGTGGAATGCATCACCGATAAGAGTAACCATTTCATCAAACGTCAACTGCTCTAATAATTTATCCCACTTAGGATCGTTATAGTCGAGACCTACCATATCATAGAGTTTCAAGCCATTGTTTACACCAAGGATTGGTCTTTCATCTCTATTTGTTGGGTCTGTCTTATACTGCTGATCCTGTAATCCCTGAATTAAGTAATCATTTAATGTAATCTTAACTGTCTTGTCTAAACTTGGCATTGTGCCAACCCAGTCATTACGTGTTAAGTAAGTAACAGTTGTACCAACTTCTGGATTCATGTTAGGGTCAGAAGCATTTAATCTGTTCTTAACTTCTGCACCAGCATCAGATACTGCATATGTTGTTGTATCTAATGTTGGATTATTCCATGTACATACTAATGCTGCATTACCTTCAGCATCCATTTTACTATCAGCTGTTGTAAATCCTTTTGCTGCTAATACGTTATTTGCTGCGTTATGAGAGTCTGTAGCTGCTGTAAAGTAGTAATCACCAGCATCCATGATATATGTGCCTGCGCCATAAGCGTCATAACTTGCTACATAGTCGCCATCGATTTCGATAGATAATGTTTCAGAAGCACCTGGAGCAAGAATCTGTGTCTTTTCAAATCCTACTAACTGAACGGCTGCTTTTTCTACTTTATTTTCAATGTCATACTGTGTGTATGGGCTTGATACATAAGCCTGTACTGTTTCTTTACCTGCAACATCACCAGTATTTGTAACTGTTACGTTCATTGTATATGTGGTTGTAGCTGCATCATAAGCTAATGTTACATCACTATATTCGAATGTTGTATAGCTTAAACCATAACCGAATGGGAATGCTACTTCGTCATTGTAGTTATAGTTACCGGCATTACCAGTACCCATTACATAATCTTCATAACGTGTTTCAAAATATTTGTAACCTACATAGATACCTTCCTGATAAAGCATATATGTATCTGCATGTTCAGGAATTAAACTTGTATCACCTTCATATACGATAGGTGTAAAGTTCTTCATAACCGGATGTGCATAGTTATCGAAACAGTATGTATCTACTAAGCTACCGGATGGGTTCACTGTACCATTTAAGATTTTAGCAACTGCATTGATACCTGTCTGGCCTACGCCACCAATCCACATTGCAGCATCTACGCCGTATTCATTGTTCTTTAAGAAGTCTAACTGAAGAGCGTTAGATGTATTGATTAAAACGATGATTCTATCTACTTTACCGGCATCCTTTAATGCTTTAACACCAGCCATCATATCTCTTTCATCTTTATTTAATGCAAGGTAGTTTTTAGCATCGCCTAAAGTATGGTCGAAGTAGCTGTCTGCACCTTCACCACCGATACGAGATAAAACAACGATTGCTGCATCGCCATATCCTTCAACAGAAGCTAATACATCTTCTGTATAAAGATTCCATGGAGCTTCTACGATTTCAGCACCGCCATATGTGCTTGTTGCAGAGTCCTGTACCACTGCACCGGCATTACCACGAGAATACTCTTTTGCTGCACCGCTTTCATAGAAATCCCATAATGTACCGTTTACTTCAAAACCTTCTTTTTCTAAAGCAGTTTTTAAGTTATCACATTTTGTGGTGTCTACGTTTGCAGAACCTGTACCACCGTAAACGATATTTACAGATGATGTTGAGAATAAGCTTACTTTTGCACCACTTGCAAGTGGAAGTGCTTTTTCTTCATTCATTAAAAGTGCTGCGCCTTCTGCTTCTACCTGTTCAACAAGTGCTGCACCGGCTGCAACTCTGTCTGCTTCTGTTGCGAAGTCACCTTCGTAGTAAATGTAGTTTGGATCTTCATTTTCTAATTCCCAGAATGTACCGCCTACGAACAATGCTACTGTATTGTCAAACATGTTACATACCACCATTACGATTGCAAAAATAATTGCAAGTGGTGCACTAATGATTGACAATACTTTCCATGGGCCATATGCTTTTCTTTTTGCCTTTTTGAAGGCTTTTTTCTGAACTTTAAATTCTTTCTTGTCCATCTTTTTCTCCCCTTTGTAATTTTACATCCAGTTCTTGGTATCTACTTTTTGTACTTTGTATTCCGGATGAGCTTCGTCTGTTCTGCAAAGCATTGTAGCATCTGTTAAGCTGCCTGCTTTTGCTTCGAACTTATTCTCACCATCTTTCAAAGTTACGTTAAACTTGAAGACATTTTCACCTTTCTTGGTTTCAACAAGTTTGCCGTCCTGATAAAGCGATACTTCGTTCTGGTTTGAATACACTGTGATTACCTGTTTTGCTGATTTACGATAAGTAAATCTTCTGCCTGCAATATAAACAAAAGCGTCGTCTTTGTTCCAGTATGCTTTGTAAAGGTAGAAGCTGTCCTTCTTGGTCTTACGATCGAAGGTTACTAAACCTTTATGGTTCATACCCGGTTCGCCACCCTGATTTCTTGCGTCAGCAGCAAAGTCAAACATGTTCCATACGTAATTACCCCACATAAACGGATGACGTTTGAAACACTCTAACATGTATTCGTGATAGATATTCTGATATTCTTCTGTATTATCACCACGTTTCGGACGCTCTGAATGGAGGTTTGGCATACCCTCTGCACCGTATTCAGAATATCCCAACGCACGTTTCGGATATACAAAATGATAGAACTTCATAAACAAATCGTTTAAGAATAAGCCCGGTACATACCAGCCTAAGTATAAGTTCCATGCAATAATATCTGAAATCTTTGTCACTCGGTTAAATGGACCACACATCGCATAGTTCGCCATAGTGGTCGGTCTGGTTGGGTCTAACTCTTTTACAAGTTTCTGTAACTCGCGGTGATTATCTAACATATCCTCTCTGTGTGTTACTTTGATTGTAATCTCGTTAGAAAGTCCCCACATCATGATACATGGATGATTAAAGTTCTGAATAATCAATTCACGCATCTGGAAAAATGTGTTCTCTCTGGCATTTGGTAAATGTCTTGAGATGTAAGGAATCTCTGCCCATACTACCATACCATATTTATCACATAAATCGTAATAATACTGATTATGCTGATAATGTGCCAAACGGATTGTATTGGCACCAACTTCACGGATTAAATCCATGTCCATATCCATGTGTTCGTAAGAAATCGCATTACCGATGCCTTTCCAGTCCTGATGACGGGATACACCGTGCAATGGATAAGAACGTCCGTTTAAGAAAAATCCTTTTTCCGGATCAACATAAAATGTTCTTACACCTACGTTACAGCCGATTTCATCTACTACAACATCTCCACGTTTTAACTGTGCCTTCAACTGGTAGAGATACGGGTCAGCCACACCATCCCAAAGATGAACATTGGCAATATCTAACGATACGCTGGTTCCTTTTGCTGATGCTACCATTTTTCCATCCGCATCATTTAAAGTCACCTCTACCTCTAATCCTGCTGCCTTTAAATCTGCTACATTCGTAAAAGTATCCACCTTTACTTTTGCAGCCTTTCCGTTTACTTCAGTCACATATTTGATACCAGGACCTCCATAATAGTCCAAATCAAAATGTTCCGCTGATACAGTGAGCAACTCAACATCACGGTAGATACCACCATAGAATGTAAAGTCTGCCATCTGTGGATATACACGGTCGTTCACACTGTTATCTACTTCTACACGAAGTTCGTTCTCATCTTTCAGTAACTTTGTTACATCCTTACGGAAAGTAGAATAACCGTTGTCGTGTGTACACACTTCCGTACCGTTCAACACAACCTTAGCACTTGCATTTACCCCATGAAACTGAAGGTATACACATTCATCTGCGTTGTATTCTGGCTTTTTGAAAGTCTTCTCATACACGCAGGTTCCACGAAAATAATCGTTACCGCCATCCTGTCCATCAAGCGCATTCCAGGTATGAGGTAAATCTACCGGACGTTTTTTGCCCTGATTGGTAAACATCCAGTCATTCATTATTTTCTGTACTTTTCTCATTTTGCCTCCTTTCTCCCTATAGCCCCCAAAAATGGGCACAATAAAACCCTATAGGATTTTAGTACTAATTAGTAAAATACTATAGGGTTTATTATTTTTTTTCAATATTTATGTCTTAAGTGGTCGAAAAAACGACCTAAGTGGACGCATTAACGTCCTAACAACTTTTGTACTATGGAATCGGAATCAATATCTTTAAAAAGAAACACCCATCCTCTACACTGACGTTCAAATTCCCGTCATACTTTTTCACCATGTACTGAATGCTTTTTAACCCAAACCCATGATGAAAACGATCTTTCTTTGTTGTCCGCGGAAGTTCCTCCTCAAATACAGGAATCTCCTTCGTTGGATTGACAATATTAATTACTAAAAACTGCTGCTGACGATAAATCATAACATCAATCTGACGTTTCTCTTCGTGATAAAACTTCTCCACCGCTTCAATGGCATTATCTAACGCATTCCCCAAAATTGCATACAAATCTATGGTATTAATAAATCCCATCTGACTACCGTCTGCTACACAGGAAACCGTAATGCCCCGTTCCTTGCAGTAAAGACTTTTTTCCGTCAGAATGGTATCAAGTACCTCATTTCCGGTCTTAACAATGGATTCATAAATCGCTATAGAATCTTCTACCTCTTTTATATAGGCATCAATCTCGTCTCTGTTCATATAGCGAATCGCCCGAATCTGATGTTTTAAATCGTGACACTTCTGGTTGATTAATGCAATATTCTCTCGCGAAATCTCGTACTGCTCCTGCTCTTTTTTCCAGAGCATATTCATAACTTCTAGTTCCTGACGCATAGCGCTTTTTTTGAACATCTCACTCTGCAGATACAGGATAACTCCCAACAACAACTGGGTCAGATAAATAATCAGCCATTCATTCTTACCCGGTTCGTATACATCAATGCCCGGTGTATAACCTACTACCTCAAAAGCAGAAAAAATCACGATTCCTGAAATCAACTGTCTCGGTCCCAATTTCTCCTTACTGTCTTCCGGCATCCAACGTGCAAGCGTAAGACGAATCAACAGATTACAAACACCAAAAATTATCAGGCTTAAAATCAATTCCTGCAATGGTGTACTCTTCGCTAAATACCGGAGAACAGAAACTGCACCTATCCACAATTCACACATCAACTGCCATGACATGAATGCCCACATGCCATAATACAGGCTAAGAGAAAACGATAAGTTCCAACAATAATAAATAAACACAAGAAGCACCGGCATACCTATTACACGCCAAATCAGCCGAAGGAATGTAACTTCAACCGATACAAAGATCATAAATAGCAGTGTCAATACATAAAAACTGCCAATATAAAGTGTTACCTTTAACCGGAACCGTTCATTCCGTTCTATTTCTTTCACATAAGTAAATGCACAAACCCACATTGCAGAAATAAAAACAAACGCCAACGCCTGTTCCATTATGGTGTACCTCCCACATAATCCGTCAATGCCTTTAGGAAGGCGGTACGGTTCCTTCTGCTCACTTCCAATTCATGTCCCGCTACAACAGCGGTATTTTTCCGCACCTCAGAAACATGTTTCAAATTAACAATATACCAATGATTACACTTTGCAAACGCATAAGGTGCTAACATCTCCTCCACACTCTGCATAGTGCCACGCATCGCAAACACCCCTTCATCCGTATGATAATATAGCATACGGTTCTGCACTTCCACATAGTAAATCTGTTGCACGTTTAGTTTTTTCACCCCATCCGGCAATGTCAGCAAAATATCCTGTTGAGCCTTCTGCTTGGTACGTTTTAACACGCGGGTCATTTTCATAGAAAACGTATAATAATTGATCGGTTTCATTACGAAATCCAAAGCTCCTACTTCATAGCCTCGAATGGCGTACTGTGCCATATTCGTAATAAACATGAGCGTTACATCCGAATCCTGTGCACGGATTACCTCTGCCGCTTTCATACCATTTACCTTTGGCATCTCGATATCCAATAAAATAATATCGTAAAGCGGCTGATAATTCTCCAAAATCTCTGCTCCGTCTCCAAACACAGAAATCTTAAACCGCACATCGTTTTCCTCTTCGTATTTTTTTAAATATTCCTGTAACTGTGCAGCAAAACTGGCTTCGTCTTCAACAATTGCAACATGGTACATAATCTTCTCCTTATTTTCCCCTTACGGGAGCAAAGAATTTTACTTTCGTTCCCAGATTCTGGCTTCATATGCCCCTAATACTTCTGCATGGAAACTGGTCGTTTCCCGTGCTAAAACAGACGGATACACCATAACAAAGCCCGGTCCGGGTTTATACGCCTGCTGCGCATCTTTTCCAAGATTACAATCTACAATATATTTTACAGTGCCTAATTTGCGGCTGTAAATAAAACGGTTTCTCCTACGGTTTACCACCTGAAAATCACCATAAATAAGTGTGTCATTATTTTTACGAAGTGCAATCAAATCTTTGTAAACGCATCTTACATCTTCTTTTATCTCCTGCTCTAACCCAGCATGATATTCCGGTAATTTTTCATTCCAAGGAAGAAGTACGCGGCAGTGCTCTCTGGTTCCTGCCAAAAGTTCTTTAAACACCTGATTTGCCGGACGTGTTGCCGTATGTTCTGCATAGTAGCCTTTTGCTTCTACATCCGTCAATTGGTCAATCGAAGTAAAATCATAATTTGCCAGTCCCATCTCATCTCCCTGGAATACAAATGGGGTACCTTTTAATGTAAACTGCATAACTGCCAAAAGTTTTGCAATCTGGCTATGGTATACTTTATCATTTGTAACTTTACTAATCATACGCGGATTATCATGATTGTTATAGAAAATGGACATCCAACAATTGTTACCATAATTCTCCATCCAATCAATCATATAATCACGATAATAATTCAAATCGTATTCGTAATCATCCATACGGACATGTCCCGGTGTCTCTAAATGATCAAAGGAAAATACCATATCCAACTCTTTTCTTTCTTCTCCTGTTACAAGCTGACACATCTGCATACCAAGTCCTGGTGTCTCACCCACCGAAAACGCCTCATGTGGTGCAAATGCACGCTCCTGCACTTCGCGGAAAAACTCATGAAGCCTTGGTCCATAATAATATTTCTCAATCCCCGGAAATCCCATTAGATTGCCAATGGCTTCATTACCATTTGGTAATCCCGGTTCCTTAGAAATATAATTAATAACATCCATACGGAAACCATCTACACCCTTATCCAACCACCAGTTAATCATCTTCACCAGTTCGTCACGAAGTTCCGGATTTTCCCAGTTCAAGTCCATCTGCTTTTTCGAAAACAAATGCAGTGCCCAAGAATCCGATTCTTCATAATAATTCCATGCTGGTCCTGAGAAAAAGGATACCCAGTTATTCGGTTCTTTTTTACTGCCATCATCTTTTCTGAAATAATAATAGTCTCTATATTTCGAATTCGGATCTTCCAATGCTTTCTTAAACCATTCATGCTCGTCGGACGTATGATTGATAACCAAATCCATAATCAAACGCATGCCCTTTGCATGAACCTTCTCTAACAGTTCATCAAAGTCCTCCATCGTACCAAATTCTGCCATGATTTTGTGATAATCACGAATATCATAACCATTATCATCGTTCGGCGAATCATAAATCGGAGATAACCAGAGAGCATCCACGCCTAAATCTTTTAAATAGTCCAATTTCTCGATAATACCGCGCAAATCACCGATACCATCACCGTTCGTATCATAAAAGCTTCGCGGATATATCTGATAAAAAACGGCCTCTTTCCACCATTTTTTTGTAATAGTTCCTTTTGATACTACCGGCACATCAGGTTCTGTGTTCACCAGCTTTAACACATCCTCAAAAAAATCTTTGCCCAACACCTTACCTGTAAGTGCTGCAACTGTCTTCAATTTTAAGCCGGATACTACTCCATTTGTAATCGCCCATTCCGGAATCCCAAGCTGAAGCAACACCTTTGCTAATGCGTCATGTCCTACCGGTGTCTTATACAACTCACCAATACGGCTGTTTAATGTTATCTCTCCCATATGTTTCACCTATTTTCTTTCTCTCATTCTAACGACTGTTAAGATATTCTTCTAAAAGTTCGCTTCCCACATCATAGTCAATATCCTCGCATGCCTGTTTACACTGATTTACCAGTCGACTCGCCGCCTCCGGCAAATCTCTGGTCAAAAGCTGCTCAATGCACTCTTCCGCAGTCATCAAATCAAAATCATCAAAAGCAGTCTTTAACCGCTCTAACAATTCTTCTATTCCTTCACTACTCTGCTTCACTTCCCGCTTCGGTAATGTTGCTAATTCTTCCCTAATCTCATCAATTGTTTCTTCTATCTCGTTCAAAAAATCCTCCAAATTCTCTACGATAAACCGCTTGTTATCTGTCTTAGCTGCCATCTCCATAATCTCAGCCTGTCTGCTAATACTCAAACGATCAATCTGCCTTGTAAAGCCTTTGATACCGTGTACTTTAATACGAAATAGAGACATATCACTCTCTAAATATTCCGGCAGATACTTATGTAATTGTTCCAACTCTGTCTCAACCGTTTCTAATAACACACGACGCGCCAATAATGTTTCTTGTGTCTGTATAACTTTTTCGAAAGTTCCTATATTCACAGCCACACAATACTCAACCGGAATATATTTTTTAAGATTTGCTTCTAATCGAAGATTTTCTATCGGTTTTCCCATATAATCTGCAAATCCGGCCACTTCACTTTTACGTCTTGTTTCATCCGAAATATCCGCTGTTAATAAAATCAATGGTGTATTACAAAACTGCTTCAACGCTGCCGCTGTTTCCATTCCATCCATCTCCGGCATCATATAATCCAGAAAAATCAGATGATACTCTTTTGTCTGCGCCATTTTAATCGCTTCGGCACCACTCGTTGCAATATCAGGTACAATTCCCCACCGAGCCGCTATCTGCTTAAATACCTGCAAATTCACTTCGAGATCATCTACCACTAATACTCTTGCCCCCGCAAACGCAATGGTCGGTCTATCTATTTTATCAATTTTCACTCTGCGCTTAATCAGGTCTTTTTTCTGATAGTGCACCGGCTGTGACCAGATCGTATTTTCCAAATCCTGATAAAAAGATATCGTAATCGTACTTCCCGAATGCCCATCACTTTCTGCCTTAGCAGTACCACTCATGAGTTTCACCAATTGACACACGATGCTCATTCCAAGACCTGTACCTTCTTTATTTCTTAAATTAGCAAAAGAAGCATACTCATCAAATAGGGATGATAATTGTGCCTGACTCATACCAACACCTGTATCAGAAATACTGCAGACAATCCTAACCTTATCGCCTTCCGGCTCACAGCTAATCTTACAACAGATGCGGCCTTTTTCTGTAAACTTCACGGCATTTGATAAAATATTTTGCACTACCTCCCTCACACAGGTCTGATCACCAATTACTTCTTCCGGATATGGTGTATCAAAAATTACTTCATACTCTACCGGCTTTGCCGACAAATTTACTATCATTATCTGTGACAACTCTTTTATCATGCATTCGAAAGAATATGGCTTTTTTAATAATATCAACTTTCCTGCCTCAAGTTTCGAATACAACAAAATTTTATTTACCAAATCAAGCAGAACCTCACTACTGTTCTTTATCATCTGAACATGTCTGCGATTTGTCACCGCCATATTATTTTTAGAAAGTAGTACATCACTAACTCCTATTACAGCATGCAAAGGACTCCTCAAATCATGACTCATACTTGCCAAAAACTTACTTTTTAGCACATTTTGCTCCTCTGCAGCCTGCTTTAGCTGTTCCATTTTCTTTAACTGAAGTTTTTCTTCTGTAACATCTACAATTGTTAGAATATAACCTCTAATTTTTCCCTGAATACAATAATCTTCTACTGTACACCGATAAAAACATCCCTCATTTTCCCACTCTGCGATTCGTTCCCTGCTTTCTACAAAGCCTTGCATTTCCTCTTTAAATTGTGCCCATTGTAATTTTCCTCTGCCTTTTCCTAAATTTTTCGGAAAACTTTTTCTCGCCATGTGATTTGCTTCCAACAAATGAAAATCCGGATCAAATAATACCATTGCCACATCTGAAGTATGGAATAAATTCATCTGCATTAATGTTACATCATCCATTAAACTTCTGGTATACATTAAATAAATCGCACCTATACAGACGCAATTATAAACAAGACTAGTTAAAAAGCCCCCCTGTATCCCCGGTATTTTCCGTGTCATCAAAGTCACCCCGGTCGCCATTAATGACAGGTAAAGCAGACGTACCCCTTTTCGTTCATTTTTACTAAAATAAGTACTCCGCCAAGTACGTGCCAAGGCAACCAGCAATCCCACCAAATAGAAGTCTATAAAGACACAATAGGTTGCATAATATAGTCCTCGATACTCATACTGCAATAAAACGATTACCGCCATAGCGATCATACTAATAGATAATATACATTCGGTGCGCCTCTTAAAAACCATATAACAACATTCTCGTATGTAATGTGTCAAAATATATAACATCTCCAACATCAGCCAGTCGTCAAAATATACAAATATCTTTTCTCTTCCCGCCAGCAAAAATGCTATCTGACAAATATGATGTAATGCAATCGCAACGACTACTATTGGCAACGCACGATGTACCCCTACTTTTATGCCGGATAAAATATAATAATTAAGTGTAAACACCGCTAAAAAAAATGATACCCAATAAAAAATTAACATTTATCTAACGTCCCCATCCACCAAGGATTCTTTTAATCTCTGTTTGCAAATATACCTCTTTATAAGGTCTTACAATGTAACTCTCCGGTCTTACTTTTTTGCACTGCATTACTGTATCCCTGTCACATAAAGAAGTTACAAACATAATTGGAATCTGTCTATTTCCTGTTATCCAGCGTATCTGCTGTGCGGTTTCTATTCCATTCATTTCCGGCATATCAATATCCAATATAATTAAATCTGCAAATTTCTTTTTCTCTATATAAGAAATTGCCTGCTGGCCACTCTTAGCCAAGACTAAATCATAAGTCTCACCTAACATGTCCTGCATCATCTGCAGATTCACTTTCATATCATCCACCACCAAAATACACTGGCGTCTTTCATCCCCAATCATTTCTTTTCTTTCCTGCTCATTCTTTTTTGAAATCGCATCGTAATTTGTCAACCGCATCGTAATGTTAAAATACTCCGGTTCTGCCAAATCCACTACGAAACCATCGTGCAAACGGACTATCGGACGCAAATTGTGAATTCCGGTATTTTTCACAATAACCCCGTCTCTTCCATCCGATAACTCTACCTCTGTTCCTCGTGGAAACATTGGAACGGAATTAATCAATCTCATAACTATTTCCTGGTCAAACAACAGACCACATCCTCCCATGAGATACTCTATTACCTCCTGCGGAGAATATGGTGTTTTATACGGAGTTTTGGAAACAAGTGCATCATACACATCTACTACATGAATAATTTTGGTGAACATAGACTGTGTCTCCCCTAATGTTCCATCCGGATAGCCGCTTCCATCTATATTCTCATGGTGTGAACGCACAGCTTCCTTCACTTGTTCTGAAATATCAGTACGCTCTTTTATCAGTTCATACGAGAATTCCGAATGTGATTTCATAACCTCAAACTCTTCTCTTGTCAATCGTCCTGCCTTATTACGAATATGTGAAGGAATGTCCATTTTTCCCAAATCATGAATCAACGCTGCAAACACCAGATCCCTCAGCTCATCATTCTTCATTCCCAATCCCATAGCTACCTGACAACTTAGAACTGCTACGTTTACAGAATGTACATAAATATAATTATCATCTGTTCGAAAATCACTTACCTCTGACGCAGCATCCCGCTTCTCCGTTAAAGACTCTACAATCTCATCTGCTGCATCCCTACATGCACTTATATCACGCGCTCTCACACAATCCATCGCTCTTGCCCACAATGCCATGCTGATTGGGCTTTCGATATATATATTAGTCTCTATGAAACCATCCTGAATATATACGCCTTCATAACCATCCTTTATCAATCTATTAATCGCAAATTCGGAAAGTGAACTATTTTCTTCTGCTAATACGCGCCCGCTTGGATCTAACAACTCCTGTGCCACTACCATCCCCGGCTGCAAATCTCTCGCAAATACATACCTCAATGCCTTATTCCTCCAAATATTACCCTGTCTAAAATATTTCATATCATTATAGCAGATTTTCTGGGGTAATTAAAGTAAAAAGGCATTAAAAAAGAGACGCATATCAAAATATACGCCCCTCTTTTTACCTTATTATTCCCAAAATGCCAATT
This sequence comes from Roseburia sp., assembly GCA_045531555.1. Classification (GTDB taxonomy): domain Bacteria; phylum Bacillota; class Clostridia; order Lachnospirales; family Lachnospiraceae; genus Roseburia. Next base: position 28,063 of record JAZSEF010000005.1, read on the forward strand.
AATATATTTATAATAATAAATAAAATACTTCCCGAATAATCCGGTTTCATAGGTTCTCCCCTTACATTAGTAATACCTTCGACATTTTCACAGTCTTTCATAATGGCTAATATACCTATTACAACTCCAATTACAACCCCTATTACACCATATGCTTTTTTTATCGCAAACAATAATATTGAAGCTACTGCTATGATAAATGATACTATTTTGTAGACATTCAATTTTTCAGATGCATATAACGAACTTTCCACTACAATTTCAACTGTGTCTTTTACAGTCTTTTCTACATTTGAAAAAGTCAACTGTGTTCTTCCAAGTCCCCTGCTAATTAATTTTCCTTCCCTAAAGTCCACGATTCCAGTTTTTTCTACCTCTGTAATAATTCTTGTATCAAAACAATTTTTCGGCTCGTATTCCGGTAAAAATGCAACCTGCTGTCCCATCGTCAGTCTTATCTGCTTATTCGGCAAAATAATTCTTTTCATTTCCGGTTTTACACATATATGACACTTGGCAGTCACATTTTCTGCCCTTATTACAATATCACAACTTCCTTCATGTACACATGCAACCTGCCCTTTTTCGATAATACGTGCTACATTCTCATCCGTACTAATGTACTCTATTTCATCAATATTATCTGCATCTTCCGGCTCATAATTATATGCAATCTGGTACTTAGCCCCTTCTGGCAATACTACAAAAGAATTCTCTATGCATATATTTGAGATTCGTATTACTCTTTTCACCCGAATATGATTGCGATAAATCGGCTGTATACTTCCACTGACTGATACTTCAATATCTGTTTCTCCATCTAAAATTCCATATAATCTCCCATCTGCATATCTTAAAATTGATGGATTGACAACTTTAACCGTTATTTCCGGAAGCACCGCATTTTCCGGAAATGTTATAAGTTCTAATTTTATAGTTTCACCTTCTTCTACTTCAGGCTCGCAATAAGCTACAAGTACCGGTTCTACTGCATCTATCAATAAGTACTCTAATTGCATCTTTTGTGATTCAAATGATTTTATAAAACCATTTTCCTCTATATATTCCTTCTCCTTTTTTATGTATGGTACAATCCCCAAATATTCCACAAAACAAGTAACTGTTTCCGATAATTTCTGAAAATCTAAGCCGGCATAATAAATACCTTCTTTCAGTCCCATAAAACATATCTCATTTTCTATTCTTATTCCTGCCATCCTAGCGATATTATCCGAATAGACATTGACAAAATTTAACGTTTCAAACACTTCCTGCTCGCTCTGTTCCACACAAATAACCAGTTCATATTTTTCCTTTTCTAAAAGCGCACTATCATTAGAAACAATGCACTCTATCTTTCCTTCACCTAAATACAACGCTGACTGCTGTACACTATAATTTCCAGATTTACACAATTCACCCATAATAACTGCTGAAAGCATTCTATCTTTAGAAAATATCAATACTCGTACCGACACATCATCAGATTCTTGTTTTGAGAATCTCTTTAATTTTTCAAAACGTTCCAGTACCGATTGATTTAGCAGAAATGATTTTTCGAGTACAGAAATACAGTCTCCATATCGTTCCGCCATTTCCTTCAGAAGCCGACTATGGAATTCGTCAGAGACAATTTCTAATTCAAACTCATCATTTAATTCCTGCCCTATAGCTTCCAGTATGGCAGAACTCCATATTTCAAAGCTTTCCTGCAAATAATTTGCGAGTTGACTATACTCTGAAATAGAATTTCCATTTATAATAATTCTGCTTTTCTCCTGATATGGATTATAAATTAATTGTACTTTATTCATAAATTTCCCCTTATCACTCAAATAATAAGCGATATACAAAAATATATCTGCTATCTTCCTCAAAGTTCATAGCTTTATCATAAATCAAATATTGCAATACTTCTAATGACATGTCAAAATCGGATATATAAAAGTAATGTTCTATGGCATCCAGAATCTGTTCTATCCATTTTCTTAATGCCAGATATTGTCCCTCCGTTGGTTTTATCTCTGCATTAAACACGATTAATTTTTTAGGAAAATCAACCACCTTAAACAAGCCCTCTGTTCCCAACAACTCTCGCAAAAACTCTGCTGTCTTTCGGACATTCATTTGTTTATAAAGTCCATGCTCCACCATCTCTATGTACTCACTTTTTTTTACCTCGGATAATGTGCTTCCTACTATAATAATTTTTAACTTTTCCTTTGATAAAACCTTACTTTTTCGCTGTGAAATAATTTCTGCTGCTAATAAACCGCGCACTTCTTTAACTGCTTCATAATCCGTCAATTGTACCGGTGCTACATATTTATTTCCCCAATAATATACACTTGTCAATACAGCCTCTAGCCAGTCATTCTGCATAATAACCGCTTTTCCCCTACTAAGCCGTGAAAGTTCTCTGATTTGATTACCAGCCAATGCAATTGCACTTCCTATTGCTTCACAATCCGCTTGTTCCGGTAATCTCATAATAATTTTAGTATTTGTATTTTTTATGGCTGAAATATCTACGGCAGTCGGTGATTGGTCAACAATAATAAAACCTTCCCCATAAGTACGCATCTCTGCAATCGAATTACTAATCATTTCCACGGATTTTCCCATCAGATTTGCCCCCTCCTGTGACTGTTCCATGGAAGTTCTTCTAAGAATATTGTGTGCTTCCTCCAAAACTGTTATATGCTTTAGCGGAATATTCTCTCCTTCTGTTTTTGACATCCGGTATTCGTTCAGTTTCATAATCAATATACCCATAAGTAAAGACTTCGTTTCTGCTGAACCAATTCTACTTAAATCAATAATAGTATTTTCATCAAATAAAATTTCATCTGTAATTCTATTATTGGAACAAAATATCTGTCCTGAAATACCACTGACAAGCGATTTTACTCTGGTTACTAATGCTCCCTGATAATCACTTCTTGCCTCTTTTGAATATGCAGTTTCATTTATCACCTTTGGCAGTATTTCCAATAAATCTGCAAAGGTTGGATATTTGGATTTACCATTTGGAATATGAACAGAATTTGATAAATCCCATCCGGTCTGTTCATAAGTCCTTTCGACTGCTTCTTTTAAAATCGCAGGCATTGCTCCGTAAAGCGGCCAACATGCACTAAATATTTCAATCATCCGTTCTAAATGCTCTAAAATATGTACTTCTTCCTGAAACTCAAACGGATTCATATGAAGCATTCGGTATTCTCTCGGATTTGTACAAAAAATATTGATTCCTTTTACTCCACCAAAAGCTTTCTTATATTCACCCTTTGCTGGTTCAATCACTAAAAAATTAACACCATTACGCAGCATTTCATCCAAAATCCGATAACTGGTATTCGACTTTCCCGAACCGGTAGATCCTGTAATGAAACAATGGGATGAAAAAGAATCCACATCTAATACCACCTTGGTTTCTTCTGTTCTTCCCATATGGTATACCTGTCCGATTTCTATCATCCGTCCCTGCTGCTTTTCTTTAGAAAATACATTTCTTCCAAACTCTGCCATGTCTATTGCAATTAGTCCACTCACCGATTTACGTGGTAAATTAAACATAATCGGCAATTCTTTACCGCTGATTAAACTTGTAGGTATAATTTCCTGATTAACCATGTCACTATACGAATTAATTTTTACAACAGGATGCATACAAAAACGCATATATTCCAATACTTTCTGAGTGTTATCCACACTTTTTATTCCCCACAAATTCGTATACGAATTTTCTACCGCTGATTTTTCTCCTGCAACCAACGCTTTGTATGCATTTGCAGCAACCGTAACCGTCTGTACATCCTGTGAAACAAAGTATGCCGCACTATCCCATAACCCATAGGTTTCACAATTTTGCATACGTTCTAACTGCTCGTCTATTTTTTTCATCATTCCCTGTACAGTTTTATTATCATAGCTGATAGCCATGCTTTTGCTGTCACCGTTTGTTTGTGAATAATTTCTATTTTCGCCTTTCGAATCAGTATCTGAAATAGACTCTGTTACTGCCTTTGACCAGCTATTTGTAGAACTGTAACCATCGGTCTGGCTGGTTGACTTTCCGCTTCCCGAATTAAATCCACCATATCCGAATCCGAAATTATCACTATTTCCACTTGTAAAAGAATTATTTCTACCATCTGAATATGCAGTAGAGTTAGAAATACTGTTTGCTACTGATTTGGCAAAACTTTGAAATGTTCCTTTACTAACAGCCTCACTATAGTTCGTTCCGTAAGTCAGTGTCACCTTAGAGAAACTCGAAATAGTGCTATAAAGCTCCTCTAGTCCTTTTTTTCTCTGCTGAAGAATATGTTTTTCAACCGGTGATGCAATAAACAGTGCTGTATACCTGCTCCCCTGCATGGTATCAATAAACTTTTCCAATCCCTGTACATAGGACTCTTTATTTTCATCTCTTGTGGATGGCACAATTGTCACACAGGACACGTTTTTAGGACTCTTGACTGAATCAGATGCCACCACCTTGCTCATTAGCGTTTCGATTTCTCCCGTCTTTAATGCCTTTGTTTTACTCCCTTGAAAATTTCCCAAAAAAGCTTTTTCTAAAATCTTTCCTGCTGTCGAAACATTCTCTGCCGAACGGACACCTATATAAAAACGAATCCCTATTTCATCACTGTCTATCATCATAAGAAGTGCTGACTTTACATCCTGTAATGCACTAAATACGCTAATCAATTTGTCATTGATATTTTCTGTCTGATTATACATAATCTGTTCAACCTGAAATAATCGTATCGACACAAAGTATTTATCCGCATCGCTTAATACACGGACAGGATACTTATCTATATTGACTAGATAATTTCTATTCACAAAGTTATCCACCAATGCAATCCCATGCTCTAATGCCAGCTCCCTATTATTTGTCCCGAATTTTTTCTCCATCACTTCCATTTGTCCCATATGTCCACCTGCACTACATTACTCTTTCATCCCCATCATCCGTTTCTTTTGAAAGCTCTCTCGAACGCTCTCTGTCACCATCACCCATTTCTGATTCCTTTTCCTTTAAATCGTTCGACATATCGCTAAAATCGTCATTATCTTCCGAATCCTCTTTATTATCGGAAGATTCATTTTTAAGTGAACCATCCTCATTGTATTTTTCTCTACGTTCAGCATCCGATTCACGAATCTTTTCCTGCGTTTCCTTATCCGGTTTTAAACTATTTAAAAAATCTTCTCTACTACTCATATATCTATCTTCCTTCTTTATTCTGCAATTATATAAAATGGGGAAATGCCACTGCATGTCCCCACCCTATTTATTCTATATATTTCTATTTTCTATATGTACATCCCAAATCCTGTAAATAAGCAATTCTAACGTCGTGGTCAGGATGTGAAGAATTTAATGCAGCCCACAATCCTTTTGTTTTAGCTGGTGCCAAATGGTCTAAAAACTGGCACAATTCCACTCCATAACCTAAATTATAAGCATACTCATCTGCCAAATTTTCATTTTTTCTGGAAGGATACAGACAAATCAATACACCTAACATAGTCCACGCCTGCATGATAACTGCTAATATAAAATCTACAAAAATACTAAAAATTGTAGTACCGATTGAAGTTCCTGTGTCACCCATGAATGCTCCCAGAACAAATGAAAGTATTACTGAAAATACTTTAAATATTACTCTATAAAGTACAAATAGACCTGATACGATCAAATTACCTACCGCAACAATCAACACTGCATCCGTATCTTTATGCGCCAAATGTCCAAACTCATGTGCTAATACTGCCTGAATATGTCTGTCCGGATAGCGCATTAATCCTTCCGTAATGCAAACGGTTTTTCTGCCTGTAGCAAAGGCATTTGCCATGTCATCTTCACACATATAAAACTGAATATCATCCGGCAACTCCGGGTTTTGTTCTTTTGCTTTTGCATATACTTCACGGAAAATTGGTTCTAAACGTTCTATGTACTCTTTTCTGGTAATCTTCTTACAGCCATTCTGTACACGGAGAATCCATTCACCGATTGGAGAAAGAGTAATTGCCAAAATAACAATATACGCTGCAACTCCTAGTAAATATGCCGAAATCATATTGCCGTTTACTATCTCAGAAAAAAGTGCTGCCAAAACAGTTGACACAATAATCGTGTTCAGCATGAGCCAAATAAATACTCCTATGTTGTTCTTCTTGGTAATGTTCTTAAAAAAATCTACAAAATACATTTTTATTCCTCCTTAGTTTATTCGTAATATGTGTAAAAATAGCTATACCATAATGTTCCATCTTTCTGATATTGATATAGTGCTATCATATTATCATTCATATCATACTCATACTCATAATAAATCTCTGTAACATGTCCATTGTCATCAATACCATCGTTATCATCATCATCTAACCATTGTGCTCTTGTCACTTCTCCATTTTCATCATATGATATATATTCATATTTACGGATACCCATTTCTCCATCTGGTAAAGATGTTGATATGGTTACTACATCCCCATATTCATTATATTGATATAAATCTTCAATATTTTTCCCATAAATCTTTGATATTATTTTATATTCTTTATCTGCTTCATTCCATCTATAATATCTCGCTTCCACCATAATTTCATTGCTATTATATCTATACCAATTATATTCGATTGGTTTTCCTTCTCTCCGTTCTTCTCCATATTCGTATAGTATAGTTTGAAATTCTATATTTCCTTCTTCATCACAAAATTCCGAATATTCTTTTATTAATAAGCCTTCTTGAGAGTATTCAAAAACAGTATTTTCTTCAGAAATCATATTATTTTCTTTATCATATGATGTAGAATGTTTTTCTACTGCCATTCCCTCTCTTGAATACTCCCAATCTGTTATATCCGTATGCGGAGTAACAGTCCAATCGGTATAGCAACTGCGTATTGCATTACCAAATTCATCATATTCTATTTTACTTAACAAGTTTTCATAATAATATGTTTCCAACGTTTTTATGACCGCTTCCTTTTCCTCTACTTCCGCCTCATTTCCTGTATCATCTATCTTCTCATCTTCACTCTTAATATTCTTGCTTTTATTAGTCTCATCATCCGTTTTCTCTCCTGCCACTCCCATACTTTGGTTCGCAATTACATTTCCCTGCTCATTCTTTCCTTCGTTCGGTCTGCTAATAAAAAATGCAGTGCCTATAAGTACTAATACTATTCCTGCAACGACAAGAAGACTCAACATATCTCCATTTAGTTTTTTCTTTCCTGTTTCACCATTCTGTTCTGTCATCTTCTTTTCCTCCTATTTACTTATTCATAATATGTATAAACGTAACTATAACACTTTTCATCAGATTCCCCATTAAAGTATGTTGTAATCTGCGTTTCTTCTATCAGATTCCCTTTGGAATCATATTCATAGGTTGTTATGTGTGTATATTCCATTCCGCCATACTTATCTTCATACATGGCACTCTGCCCTGTTGTTATATATTTTATACATCTGTTCAATTCTGTATTATATTCATAATTGCTTTCATACTCATAATTAAACTCTCCCCACCTTTTACTAATACAATACTCGTATAACACATTTCCAACTTTGTCATATTCATATTTTGTATAACTTTCACCTTCCAAAAGATAATATGTATTCTTAGATGATTCTTCTACAATATTCCCTTTTCCATCATATACTAATTCTGTATAATCTATATATTCAGACGCTTTAAATTCTCCTGTACTTTTGTCATAGTCGTAATAAGTCGTTTCTTCTATTACACGATTATTGTCTTCCTTATAAGAAATCGTGTAATACAAATAATAACATTCATCTAAATTTGTATAATATGATTTAGAAAGATGTGATGTTACTCGACTCTTATCATCATAGGTATAGATTACTTCATCCCAATTACCATTTGCTTCTTCACTCTTGTATCCCAAACATTTTCCATTCTCATCATAGATATCAACTGTCCAACTTTCATTCTGAATTTCACCATCACTATAATAATCAATATAATGAGAAGATATTTCATTTCCGTTTTCATCATATTCATAATAATGTTCACTCCATGAACCGTCTTCACTTACATAGCTATAGTATATCTCATTCCCATCTTCATCATATTTCGTTTGACTATAAAATCTTCCATCGATATAGGTTTCTTTACTCTTAATTACAGCTTCTTTTCCCTCTTTACTTTCAGCTACAACATTTTTATTAACCAAATCTTCATTACTAATTACATCTATCTCCCCTTGCTTCTCTTCTCTTGGTCTGCTAATGAAAAAAGCTGTCCCTACAAGTCCCAACACTATGCCTGCCACAACAAGAAAACTCAACATATCTCCATTTAGTTTTACTTTTTTTCCTGCTTCACCACTTTTTTCCGTCATCTGATTTCCACCTCGAATTTTTCTCTCTTGGATAAAATTTCTGTTCCTGTTCATCCTACTATTACTACACCTTTAAAATACAATTATTATAGCCGAATTTTCGGCAATATTCAAGTCAATTTATCCAATTATAATAAAAGAAAGGAAGGAGGCGATTACAATTATAAGTTATGAGCCTTTTTGGAATACACTACAAAAGAAGAACATTACACAGTACGAATTAATAAAAAAATATCATTTTAGCACCGGTACCTTAGATGCTTTACGCAAGAATCGCAGTATGACTTTAAACACCATACACGATATTTGTTGTATATTAAATTGTGATATAAATGATGTGGTTAAATTTGATTTTGATACACCCAAAGAGATTTAAACTTCTAATATTCAAGTTACAAATCTCTTTTTTATTTTATTATATAAAAATTCTATAAAAAAGAAACTGCCGAACACCCTTACTTCATCCTAAATAAGTTTGTTCAACAGCCTTTTTATTTATTGTTCCTTTATAAATTTTTGAATACAATTCACAAACTGTTTTGCATTTTCTAATTGTTTTATTACATCTGTTTTCACTGCAATATAAAAATCGTCATAATCTGATTTTTCCCGCAAATATGAAGCTTCTTTTACAATCTTCGATAAGTTTCTGTCTATTCTTTCCGTTTTTAAAAATGTCATTGTAAAAAAGGCGATTACCCCTGAGTGCTTTGACGAGTCATATCCCTCTAATATGTTCGCAGCTCTCATAGCATGAAATATCGCATAATAAGAACGATTCAGCGACGTTCTGTACTGTTCCATATTCAAATTATCTTCTGCCGCTCCCAACATTTCTTTTGCCCGCTTTATCCGATAAAATGCAAGTTCTTTTATGCTGCCTTCCATAATACAATACCTTCCTTTTTTATATTTTTATAAAACGGAAGTACTCCTCCCCATTTATCTATCACCGCTTTTTCAATATCAATAATCGAAAAAACTCTATTGTATTTCAAGTCCATTTCGGAATTCCAAGATATAAAACGTTCTCTTTCGTCATATGTCTGACTATTCTTTATAATGATAGCAATATCTATATCACTTTCTTCCGTTGCTTCCTTTCTGGCTATCGATCCATACAAAATAATCTGTAACACATTTGATTTATAAATCTCCTGTAAGCCTTTTACGATATCATTTATCATTTCCTCTGTAAACATCCTGTTCCTCCTTTCCTTGCTATGATTAAAACTCACTATTATCTCCTAACTTTATTATACAATTCCGATATATGAAAAACAACTTTTTTGTACTATACTTTAAACATCTTCAAATGAAGTGACACGAGCTTTATTTACAGCAATGCCAGTAAATCCTCCTTCGACATCTGCGCCAATCCTCCATTTTCACCACTTAAGATTTCATCTGCCAAATTCTTTTTCGCATCCTGCAAGTGCACAATTTTTTCTTCTATAGAATTTTTCATTATCAGTTTGTATACGGTAACTACTTTCTTCTGTCCGATGCGATGTGCTCTGTCCGTCGCCTGATTCTGTACCGCCTGATTCCACCATGGGTCATAATGAATCACCACATCTGCACCCGTCAAATTAAGTCCCGTTCCACCTGCCTTTAGCGAAATCAAAAATACCGGAACCGTTCCTTCATTAAACTGCTTTACGAGGCGAAGACGCTCTTCTTTCGGTGTGGCTCCTGTTATTTTATAAAAATCAATGCCCTCTTTTTTCAGGCTTTCCTCTAACAATTCCAACATAGACGTAAACTGTGAAAAAAGAAGAATCCGGTGTTCACCCTCGATCGCACTTTTCACCAATTCAATACACGCCTGCCTCTTTGCCGACTCACCATTATAATTCTCAAATAACAACGAAGGGTCGCAGCAAATCTGACGCAATTTTGTAAGCTCTGCCAATACCTGCAATTTATTCTGCGCGAAATCTTCCTTGCTTTGTTTTGCGAGCATTTCCTTCATATGCACAACCTGTCCATCGTAAATCTGCTGCTGTTTTGCCTCAAAACGAGCATACTGTATCTCCTCCAATTTATCCGGCAAGTCCTTTAACACATCCTGTTTTAAGCGTCTTAAGATAAATGGCGAAACCATTTTTTTCAGCCGTTCTGCTGCACCGGTATCTTTATTTTTAGTTACCGGAAGTTCCAGTTCCTTGCGAAATGTCTCGTAGCCATACAAAAATCCGGGCATTAAATAATCAAAAATACTCCACAGCTCACTTAAGCGGTTCTCAATCGGTGTACCTGTCAATGCATACTTGGTCTGACTGTTAATCGCCTTCACTGCTTTTGCTGCAGCAGTGGTGTGATTTTTGATATATTGTGCCTCATCGATAATCTGAAAATCAAACTGCAGATTCTCATACGAAGCAATATCTCTTTTTAAAAGATCATACGATGTAATCAATACATCATATTCCTTATAGTTCTTTAGCAGTTCCACACGTTCTCCTTGCATACCTGCTACAGCCAAAGTCTTAATCTCCGGTGCAAAACGGCTGAATTCTTCCTGCCAGTTATACACCAGAGAAGCAGGTGACACTACTAAAGATGTCCCTGTTCTTCCTTCCTCCTTTGCAGCCTGTAACACAGTAATTACCTGCAATGTTTTTCCAAGTCCCATATCATCTGCCAGAATTCCCCCAAAGCTGTATGCATCCAGTGTTCTAAGCCACCGGTATCCTTCTGTCTGATAATTGCGCAATGTCTTTTGCATAGTTGCCGGAACTTCGAAATCCGAATCTGAAACCGTTTTAAACTCCTTAATCAAAGCCTTAAAGTGCTTATCACGCTCTACATAAAGTGAATCATTTTTCTCTAAAAGTTTATCTAAATATAATGCACGATATGCCGGAATTTTTATATTTCCTTTTAGGAATTCCTTTGAAGAAATATGTAACGTATCTATCATTCCATTGAGAATCTCCAAATTCTCATCCTCAATGTTCAAAAAATCTCCGTTTTTCAGGCGATGATATCTTTTTTTCTTACGATAACTTGCCAGTATTTCTAATAGTTCCTGATTCGAAAATTCCTCAGAGGAAATCTCCAAATTCATAATGCCGCTCTCTAAAGATACTCCCACCTTTAACGGTGTTTTCTTCTGTACATTAATATTTTTCAACCGGTCAGTGCAGAACACTTCGCCAATCGTCATCAACTCGCTGATTCCCTGCTCTAAAACGGCAAATACTGCTTCCGGCTCATCCTTGGAATAGAATAGTCCCCTTTGTACATCTACTTCACTAAAATAACGTGTCACATGGAAAACCGCTTCTGACTCTGCCTCTATATCCTGAACTTCATCTGCTTCTACCTGCTTTGAAAGCCGATCCAACAGCGCATACACATCCTTTCCATAAGAAACCTTTGCATCACAAGTAATCCCCTCTTTTTCTGCATCCAGATAAAAACGGAATTCTGCTTTTGGCGGCAGATACTTTTCTACCACCGATGCTTTATTTTCTACAAACTCAACATATTCTGCAAGCAATGGCATTGTGTGATAATAAAAATCTGCTAATGATTTTCTGCCCACCTCGAATTCAATATCTGCAAATTCTGCCATCTCAAAAAGCGGTTCTAATATCCTGACCGCCTCCTGCTCTACCTTTTTTAGTACCTCATTTTCGATAAAATAAATGCTGCTTTCTCCTTTTAGAATATCTGGGCAATCTCCTGTCACCTCAATACCCTTAAAAATTTTATTCTTATCAAGCTTCTCTCTGATTTTTAATTGTATTTTCGGATTTCCTTCGCCAACAGACAGTGTTCTTCCTTTTGTATCAACTGCTTTATCCACATAAGTTATTTCGACATTCTCTTCTTTTAACAATTCGTAAAATTCATCCAGTCTGCTGCCATATAAAAGAATACTTCCTTCAATTTCCTTATCATCATAGGAATAACGACCATTCATCTCGTTACGTCTCTGTTCTTCCCTTACAATTTTCCGTATATAAGAATAATACTTGCTAGAATCTGCGTGCATTCTGTGTACTGCAAAGTCAATCTCCGTTTTGGAACCAAATTTCTGCACCCGCTTCTCTTCCACATTTTCCACAAAATCTGTCAGATTCTTAACCACATACAATTTCGTAGTTCCGGCACGAAACGATAATTTTAAAGAATCAAAAAGATGTTCCAGCTTCGGTTCTAAGTGAAAATCCTCTACTATCTCATTCATTGCTACCGCAATCTGTTTGCGGTTCATCTGATTATAACGTTTCATCAGAAGCAATGCCTCATAATCCGTCGTATCTCCCGGATTATACTTCTCAATATAATCTGACAAAAGCAAAAGTGCCGCTAACTGATGCGTACACAATTGTTTTTTTGCATACATGTAATAACCCGAATAACAATAATTACCACATTTTGGAACTGCACACTGTGCTGACAATATCGTATCCTTTGAAAAATAAATGGTCACTGGAACCGTCCCACTGCTTCCATTATAAACGGCATTTGCAGTTCCGCCCTGCTCCGGCTTTCCATGATACTGTTCCCGATAACCAATTTCTACATTCCGTAACGTAACCACACCGTCTTCCACCATTTTTCTGGCACTTTCCCACTGTTCCTGCATGATTACCATATCCTTCGTTATCACTGATAAATCAAAATAAGTGTATCGCTCATTCGAATTTTTATTCTTTTTTGAAAACGGATATACGCGGACATTTACCGGTTTTATCTTCTGTCTATTCTCATAAGGTACTTTTATATCGGTCAGATATTCACTTATTTCCATGCACAATGCTGCCATATGCTTGCATTTTTTCCCTTCCTTCGCATATGGACAGGTACATGACATACCTAGCTGGCCATTTGGCTTCTTCCAGACACTTACCTGATACGGCACTGTTCCAACTACTTCCGCTGTATATTTTCCGTTATTTTCTTCAATATTCTGCACCATCCCTCTTTTTTGATAAGTCCGTCCTCTTTCCAAAATAGATGATGCAAAATAATTTCTCCAGTTTACCATTTCTCCCCCAAATACATGCGTTTCTTTTATTATTTTTTATCTCATTACCACTGTAAATACTACTTAATTATTAATATAGCATACAAAAAAACACTGATTTTTACAAGCGCTAATGAACCTGTAAAATACCTCTATTTTTATTGACCGTAACCATTCTGGAATATAGAAAAGCTGCTGCACCAAAGTAGCTCTTGTTCTTTGATGCAGCAGCTTTTCTTTTTTATTTGCAACTATTCGGTTACTTATTTTTTATTATAGCAATACAGGTTTCTATCACATAATCCTGCTCTTCATCTGTCAATCCCGGATAGAGCGGTAAACTTAGCATATGTTCATATAATTTCTCTGCGTTCGGACAGCATGTCTTATTATAGCCATGTTCCTGATAATACGGATGTTTATAAACCGGAATATAATGTACATTTGCATATATTCCTGCTTTCCGCAATTTATCATATATTTCTTTTCGATTTGGAACCTGCACTACATATAGATGCCAACTATTATTGCAACCATCTGCCTGCTGTGGACAAACAACGCCTTCCAAACCTTTCAATGCTTCATTGTAGCGTTTCACTAATTCTCTTCTTCTTTCAACAAAGGCATCTAACTTCTTCATCTGACTAATACCCAACGCACACTGGATATCTGTAATTCGATAATTATATCCCAAATCTAACTGTTCGTAATACCAACCGCCTTCATTCCTTGTCATAAATCGTTCATCTCTGGTAATTCCATGACTACGAAACATCTTGAGACGCTCATACAGTTTCTCATCATTTGTCGTAATCATCCCACCTTCCCCAGTAGTGATATGCTTTACCGGATGAAAACTGAACGTTGTCATATCTGACAATGCCCCGATTTTAGTTCTTTTATAATCTGCTCCAAGTGCATGTGCTGCATCTTCGATTATTACAAGATTATGTTCTCTTGCAATTGCATGAATCTCGTCCATTTCACAAGGCTGACCCGTAAAATGAACCGCAATAATCGCCTTTGTCTTATCTGTGATTTTTCTTCTGATATCTTCCGGGTCAATATTATATGTATCCGGCTTGATATCCGCAAATACTGGAATACCTCCACAATATAGTACGCAGTTAGAAGAAGCCGCAAACGTAATCGGCGTCGTAATTACTTCATCACCTGCACCAATCCCTGCCGCAAAACAAGCCGCATGTAAGGCAGCCGTTCCGTTAGCAATAGCTACTGCATATTTTGCACCTGTATATTCGCACACAGCTTTTTCAAATGCAGCGACCGTAGGACCCGTTGTCAAAAAATCTCCCCTAAGTACCTCTACTACTGCCTGAATATCATCTTCATCTATTGATTGTCTGCCATATTGGATGTTCATCATTTATTACCTCCTCCACTAACACGCCTATGTATTCTACAAATTCTTATTAACTCATTTTTGAAATATGCGCTCAAAATCTTATCCCCATTTTTATATTTTTGTTTTTTTCAACACAATCTTATTTACCAAGAAATCTCATTTCAAATGACGCGTTACGCGTCATCCATCTATTGTTTTTCTCAAATGTATTATGCATGTTTTTTTCAGACTTTCCGGAAAATCAAAAAACATTCGAAAGGATTTATATCGGTATCCTCGACTTTACACCATTCCCTGACATTCCTGAATTCTATGCTTCACACAAACTCATGAATGTAAAAAACCACCATATCTACAGTAGCAAATTCATCCTAAATGTGTTAGACTTAACACGAATAGACATCGCAACTGAAGAAGACAAAGCCTATCGT
Source organism: Roseburia sp. (assembly GCA_045531555.1). GTDB lineage: Bacteria > Bacillota > Clostridia > Lachnospirales > Lachnospiraceae > Roseburia. The sequence goes on from JAZSEF010000005.1 coordinate 43,244, forward strand.
ATTGACTACTGGGCTCGCCTCTTCAAAGCACAAACATGGGAGGATATAAAAATGGTAGCAGAAAAAGATGAAAACCTTTGTGAAGCGTCTGAAAGTTTATATATGCTCAACACTGACGATATCACACGCCAGAAATGCCGTGCCCGTCAAGAGTAGCTTCTCCGTGAGGAAAAAATGGAGCGTAAAATCAACACTCTGACATCAGAAAACGCTACTTTAACCTATGAAAATGAGACTTTAACTCAAGAAAATGAGGCTCTAAAAAAACTTCTTGAAGCAAATAATATTTCATATTAAGTAATTATATAAATGGCTGCTCGCACTCTGGGCAGCCATTTATATTACTTCCGCAATGCGTCTTGCACCATAGCCATCCACTACCTTCTGCATTTTTATAGAACATTCCTGCCGTAATGCTTTATTATTCACATACTTCTCCAAAAGTTTTCCTACGTTATCCATCACATTATCACATCTTATATCACCCGCATAATCAATCATTCCGTCTTCCTGAAACTTTCGCACATTATCTAGCTGATTATCCGCAAAAGAGTATGATATTGCCGGTGTTCCTACTGCGCACAACTCATATAAGGTAGAGCCACCTGCCGTAATTACCAAATCTGCCTCTTCCATATATCGTTTCATATCTGTAACTGCTTTATGAATATAAACATTCGAGCAATCTTTATTTTTCAGCTTCAAATCCTCATAATCAGCGTTATACTTTCCACAAACCACATGAACCTGACGATATTTCACAAGTTCTACCCCTTCTAACAATCTGCTTAAAATATGGTAATTATCAGTTCCTCCCGAAAGAAGCAGCAAGTTCTCCACCTGCTCGTTTATCACTTTCGGACAACAATTCTGAAACTCTTTTCTAAGCGGAACATAGTTCAACCCTAAATACAGCTTGTCTGTCAGATAGTTTTCTTCGTATGCAAATTTCTTATAATAATTTGCATAGCAGATAATACTGTCTACCGGGTAGTGAAACGCACTCAAATCATCCAGATATATGGTTCTTGTTTCTTTTGTTAATTCCTTTAAATACTTTTCTGTTACCTGATAACTGTCAATTAAAACAGACTCAATATTTCTTTTCTTTATCAAATCCAGCAATACAGGCAGCTCCGTTTCCATCGCATCCCATCTGGAACCAAGTACAATTACCTGATATCCCCTGCTTATGATATAATCCTCTGCCTGATTGTCAGCCAAAATAAAGGTAACCTCTTCTCCCATTTCTTTCGCTGCATCTGCAATTGACAGACAACGCATCACATGCCCGGTTGCGATAATATCATTCATGTCGGTTCTAATGTAAATCATATATGCACATCCATTTCAAGTTCTAGCTGCTCAAATATTGTTTTATAACCACAGCTTTCAAATGCTTTCAAGGAAGCTATATTCCCCGGCTTCACCCTTGCAATTAATTTCTTTACATTTGGTAAATCCATTTGAACACGCCGTCGGGCAAGTTCTAACAACAATTTTCCATATCCCACACCTCTGTGTTCTGCACAGATACTGTATCCGATTTCCGCATTTTCTCCCTCAATTGTTATTCTAATCTGACCAACAGGTTCTTCCCCCGCCTGTAAAATCCATTGTTTGCAATACTCATTCTGCATTACTTTAGCAAACCATTCGCAATGTTCCTCATAGGATATTCTTTTTGTCGAAAAAGAATTTTTTCTAACATCCTCGTCATTTGCCCACCGATACAACAACTCTCTATCCAGTTCTGTTACATCCCTTAAATACACTTCCATACGAACCTCTATTCCAAAACCATGCCAATATTCTCTAGTTTCAGTGGTGTTCCACATTTCAAATCCTGCAATGCTTTTTGCCCTAAAATCTCTTGATAATATTTCGGTGCTAAACCATATCCCGGACGAATTACGCGGATATTTTCCGTTGTCAGCTCTTCGCCCTTTTCTATGTCCTTTACTACAAAAATGGACTTGCGAAAAATAGTATTTGATTTTTCCTGCTCAGACGGTCCATACCTCACGACACCAATCGCTTTTTCTGCCTGCCTGATATCCTCTACCATTTTCTTAAATTCCGCAGGATTCATGGAAAACGAGGCATCCGGATTCTCAATCGCCCGGTCTAAACAAAAATGCTTTTCAATCACCTTCGCACCTAACGCAACCGCCGTTACTGCACCAACAGACCCCATAGAATGGTCTGATAACCCAACCAATACACCAAATGTTTCTTCCATATTCCGCATCGTCATTAGATTCATTTCATCTGTAATCGCTGGATATGCACTGGCACAACGAAGCAATACAATCTGGTCATTTCCCTGCTCATGAATTGCCTGCACCGCATCCTCAATTTCTGCCAATGTCGACATACCTGTCGACATAATAATCGGCTTTCCTTTTGATGCTACATAACGAATCAAAGGAATATCCACTAATTCAAAGGACGCAATCTTATAAAACGCAACGCCAAGTGCTTCTAAAAAATCAACCGCAGTAAAATCAAATGGGGTCGAAAAGAAATCAATTCCCACCTTATCTGCCTCTGCTTTTAGCTCTGTGTGCCACTCCCATGGCGTATATGCTTTCCCATATAGCTGATAAAGATTTTCACCTTTCCACGTTCCGTCGCCAATATGAAAATATTCATTATCACAATCCATCGTAATCGTATCCGGTGTATAAGTCTGTATCTTAATACAGTCTGCGCCCGCTTCTTTTGCAGCACGAATAATTGCCTTTGCATTTTCAATACTCCCTGCATGATTTCCAGACATTTCTGCAATAATATACGCCGGTGAATTTTCTCCTATAATTGTCCGCCCATTTATTTTTATCTCTTTCACACTATTTACCTGCTTTCATGATCTGATACTTCAACTCAGCTAATTTCCAGTCAATTTCATTATCAATATCCTGTACTTCCAATTCTGAGACAACGATTGCTTTCGTGTTTTCTGTCACCAACTTCCTCGTTTCTAAAAAACGCTTGACTTCAAAACAGTAAAACTGTCCACAGTCATGATACATTGTTTCAATATCCTGCGAGCGTTTTTGTGCATATTCCGGAAATGCATACCCTAGTTTTTCATCCCTCAAATACATTCCTCGCATAGGCGGGAAAGAAAATGCTGTCACCGGCATCACAGAATCAGCCTTTGAATCTTCCAGCCTTTCCATTGCTTCCTGAAATTTTTCCGGTGTAACAAAAGGAGCTGTCGGATAAATACAACAAGCATATGTATACTGTTTATCACTTTCCTCGTATCGTTCCAACACTTCAGAAATCACATCCACAGTGGTTGCAAAATCATTTGCTGTTTTTTCTGACCGCATAAAAGGTACACTTGCTCCGTATTTTTTTGCAATTGCTGCAATTTCTTCATCATCCGTAGAAACCATCACCTCATCAAATACACTAGACTCTAATGCAGCCTCTATAGAATATGCAATAATCGGCTTCCCACAAAAGTCTTTGATATTTTTTCGCGGTATACGTTTACTGCCTCCGCGGGCGGTAATGATGGCAATTGCTTTTTCCATAGTTCTCTTGTACCTTTCTTTAGAATTTTTAATGTCCCTCAACATCCTTTAATAATCTCTGAATATCTTCCACCGACAACCATTCTTTATTCGTACCGGAGCTATATTCAAATCCCTGCGCTACCTTTTTACCGCCCGGCTGAATCTTATCGGTATTCCACCAGTCAAAATGTGGATACACAATAAAGTGCTTGTCGTATTCATATGTAAGCATAGAATCTTCCTTTGTTACCATGATTTCATGCAGTTTTTCCCCTTCTCGGATACCTACTTCCGGCATCTCACATCCCGGTAAAATCGCCTGTGCTAAATCTGTAATCTTAAACGACGGAATCTTCGAAATAAAGGTTTCACCGCCTTTTGCCTCATTCAATGCTTTAATAACAAGCTGTACCCCCTCATCCAGACTAATCCAGAACCTTGTCATGCGATAATCCGTAATCGGAAGTGCCGTACCGCCATTTACAACGATATTACGAAAAAATGGAATGACTGATCCACGGCTTCCTGCTACGTTTCCATATCTGACAACCGAGAAATTCACATCCTTTTCTCCAGCATACGCATTTGCGGCAATAAACAGCTTATCCGATACCAATTTCGTTCCACCATACAAATTGATTGGATTTACCGACTTATCCGTAGAAAGTGCAACCACACGCTTTATGCCACAATCCAGCGCCGCATCCACAATGTTCATAGCACCTGTAATATTGGTCTTTACCGCTTCCATCGGATTGTATTCACATGCCGGAACCTGCTTTAATGCTGCTGCATGAACCACATAATCCACACCCTCAAATGCACGATACAAACGTTCCTTGTCTCTTACATCTCCGATAAAAAAACGCAATTTACTATACTGTGGATGATGCTTGTACTCATTCTGCATGATGAACTGTTTAAATTCATCACGGGAATAAATAATAATTTTCTTCGGTTCATAATTCTCCAATACATATGATACAAACTGATGTCCGAAAGAACCGGTACCACCGGTTACTAAAATTGTTTTATTATTTAACATTTTTTACTCCTCCTTTATCCATGTAATATGTGGTTTTAAACCACTATAATCTATCACCAATGTATGTCCATCTCTGTTTATGACTGCTTGTGAAGATATCTCCAAGCTATCCTTATAGGTAAACGCATCCTTTGTCAATCCCTCCACCGCTTCATAAAGATTTAACAATTCTACCCCTAACCCATGCTGGCTACTTTTAAAATATTTACCATCCGTAGTTTCATCGGATATCTCAATTAATGCAGCTCTTTTGATATTCGAAATCAATGTTCTTTTTTCTTCTATAGAAACCATCGCATCATTTGCTCCATGAAATGATAGAATCATACATTTATTATCAAATCTTTTATATAGAGAACGTAAATCATAAAACGAATCAGGCAAAAAAAATCTTCGTTCCCTATTTATTAGATAATTTATCTCTGCTTTAAATCTTTCAAATCCATATTTTTGTCTTAGGTTCTCTGTCAATAAATACTGCATTGGTCTATCTTCCCATATGTAATTCGGCAGAATATATGCAGAATTATCAATAATGAGTTTTATCAACCCCGGACATAACCGATTTATGACATATCCAAGATAAGAACCGTGAGAAGAACCATATGTAATTATTTTTCCAAAATTCATTTTCACTCCTAAAGAACTTAACTTATGAATCACATACAATCCTGCCTGTATAATATCTGCAGCCTGCATAATCCCCATATCATTACAATCATCTAGGCTTTCTTCTGTCTGAATCTTTATTTTATTTGGCGTATCTGTCTTTTCACCCATCGCAAGAAATGATTCTAACTTTTCATCCATTGTCTGCATATGTCTGATTCCCAAAAAATCACACTGGATAACGATTAAATTATATTTATCTGGGAATAACATTCTCATTTTACGATATACATTAGAATCCAAACTTCCTCCATAAGCAGGGACTAAAAAAAGGATTCCTGTTTCAAGATTTGTTCCCTCACTAGGTAATGCATACTGTAAACGTAATGTTCTTTCCGTTGCTTCCTGTAAATAAATACTTTTTTCAGCTGATATTACCTCTTCATATAACAATGCCATTTAATACTCCCCTCGAAATTCACTTAGCTTTCTTATTTCCGGCATCACTTCATTGATTGCAATTTCCATACTTTCTAAAAATCTTTGACCTGCCTGCGCACTCTCAATTATATTTTTTTGCTCATCATCCTGAAATTGATATGCTGTTACTCGTATTGTGTATTCCACGCCTTTCAATCCGCCTATAATAAGATTTGCCAACTCACTCTTTTCTAGCGTTTCAGTAATTTTACTAACTTTCTTTAAACTCTTTTTAATATCTTCTATGGAATAGTTTTCTTTTTTTGCACATTTCTCCATTTTTATATATTCTTTTTTCCCATGTATAACCTGTTTCTTAATATATTCCAATTCTTCTGGGATTTTTCTAAAAAATGTGATCGCCTTTACTCTCTCATCTTCACTAAAATGCGGTTCTATTTTCTTCCAGTAATTTTCTTGATTAAATTCTTCCACACAATAGGTATCTATCGTTTCTTCCAACGTCAATATTTTACTACCATGAATTAACGCGCCCCCTTCTGTCGCATCAATTACTTCTAAATCACTATAGATTTTAATCTGTTCTTCAAACCATTCTAAATATGCCTTCAAATTTTTTAACGTAGGAATCATTTCTCCATTTATTCCTTCTACTTTAGGCAAAGACTGACTTTCTAAATTAAATTTTCTATCTTTTTTAAAGGTTCCTTCTGCATGTTCCTTTTCACCTGTTAAAGCCAAATCCTGACCTACTAATATAATTGTTTTGGTTCCCATCAACCTTCCTGCTGAAAAGGCTGTCGTTGCAACACACCCACCTGTTGGAACTATTCCCATTCCCTTTTTTAGTATTTTCGTCTTCCCTTCAAAAACAAATTTTAATAATTCTGTTGCATAACCAACGTCCAAATATAATACTTTCTTTCCTGTATGCTGTTCCATAATCTGATATGGAATGTTCAATCCGCTAATCATCGGAATATCTTGTATCTGTGGGTGTTCGAACAATTCCAATGGCTTTCTTGGATCAACGACGACAAAAAAATCTGGTATAATTCCTCTTCTTAATAAAGGTTTTAGTGCAGTATCGCAGGCTATGATACAAGCTTTTCCTTTCGCCTTGCTCAAAAGTTCTATATTTTTATCCAATGACGGACCCGCTGCTACTACGATTACCGGCACATTTTCCGGCAATGTATGACACAACGCGTTTATTGAATAATGCCTATACATGTATTTATAATTTTTAATACTGTTTATAATCGTTTCATTCGTAAACGTTACACATGTATTCCAATGAGTACACAAATCTGCTACATACTTATTTAAAACTGCAATCACAGACTTTACTCTATCCGCAAACAATCTTTCATAATTTCCCATGACAATAGTTTTCATTTTGGGTAAATTTTCTATTTTTACAGCCTGCTTAATTACATTCTTTAATTCATTTCCATTTAATTCTTCTACTATCAATACAAACTCATGATTCTGAAATAAGTCTGCAACGTCATATTCATGCAAAATATGTATAAAAAGTTCAATTGATGGTTCATAAACCAAAACAATGGTTTCTTTTGATACGGTGTTCAGTAACTCCCGCAATGCTCTTCCATCAGAAAATCCTATAACCAGAACTACTGTCCCAAAGTCAGTATTTCCCAACTTTTGCGCACATCGCATTGCCATTCCTTGCGGATTATATTTTCCAGATAAATAATATACTCCGCCATCCGCCTTTACTTTTGTAATTTTTTCACCGCCATAAGATACATCTATAAAAAACTCTACTTCTTCATTACACTCTTTATTTTCTTGATTTATATTTTTTTCTATACACGTACGCCATCCGGAATACACTTTATCCAATGATTCCAGATTCACTTCCAATATCCTATTCTCCATCCAAAGCCTCTTCAATCACATTTTTATATGTTATTAGTAACTCCCGCAAACCAAAAGCCACTGCGTCTGCTAAACACACACTATCTTTTTCTTTCATTCCATACTCTATATCATTTAAAACAGTTAAAATTTCCTGCTTCTCTCCTATTCCGGTCTGTTCTATAAAAAAAAACCACTCAGGCAAAATATCCTTTATAGTCTCTATCGTCTTATTCATTTTCTGAATTCCAACATTCAAATTATTTTCCACACTATCTACAATGGTTTCTAATTCTTTTATTATTCTCGTTATATCTTCTAAAAATTTATTAATATCCATATTTCCCCTTAAAAAAGGGATTGACAAACGCCAATCCCTTTTCATAAAACTTACTGTAATAATGACAATACACCCTGAGTTGACTGATTTGCCTGTGCAAGCATTGACTGACCTGCCTGTGCAAGAATCTGATTCTTGCTGTACTCAACCATTTCAGCAGCCATATCAGTATCACGAATACGAGATTCTGCTGCCTGAGTATTTTCAGCAACGTTATCTAAGTTTGCAATTGTATGCTCTAATCTGTTCTGAATAGCACCAAGAGCCGAACGCTGTTCTGAAACCTTGTTAATTGCTGACTGAATCTTTCCTAATGTAGCCTGTGCTTTTTCATAAGTAGATACAGTTGGAGCTGTAACTGTTTCTGTATTACTGATTGTAGTTGCTTCACTCACATAGTCTGCAATAGAATCTGTTCTTAAAGTTTCTGCATATGCTTTAGCATCCGCAAGGTTTGTAAAAGATTTCGATGTTGCTACAATATACTTTGAGAGAGCATCTCCTGCTGCATTTGTTTTCGATGTAATAAGTCCACCTACGGATGCTACTCCTACGGCATCCGCAATTGCATCATTTAATGATTTACTTGTTGCATATGCAGTACCACTCATGCTATATGTATCTGCTACTTTTACTAATACACTGGCATTTAATCCGATTGCTGTAGCATTCATTGCATTAATTGTTACAGAAATCTTCTGATTCTGATTAGCACCGACCTGAAGTTTCTTTTCCGTGAAATTACCATCTAATAAGTTCTGCTTATTGAACTGAGTGGTAGATGCAATTCTATCTAACTCTGTTGTTAAAGCATCTAATTCCTGCTTAATCGCATCGCGATCAATACCTTCATTTGTATCATTTGCACCCTGAATTGTTAATTCATTCATACGCTGTAAGATGCTGTGAGCTTCGTTTAAAGCACCTTCTGCTGTCTGGATAAGAGATACTCCATCCTGAGCATTTGTGGAAGCTTTGTTAAGACCACGAATCTGGCTTCTCATTTTTTCAGAAATCTTTAAACCTGCTGCGTCATCGCCTGCACGGTTGATTCTGTAACCAGAAGATAACTTCTCAGCCTGTTTTGCCTGTGCATTTGTTACAATACCTAACTGTCTGCTAGAGTTCATTGCTGTTAAATTGTGCTGTACTACCATAAAATTTACCTCCATGTGATTTATTTTATTTTGCGGTTTTTCGGGAATCCGTTCCTCGCCGCTTGTTTATGGTATCTTGCAGTTACGCTATTGCCGCATAACTGCATTCCGGCGTTGCCGGAAAATTTATAATAAGCAAAGCCCCTAGGTTAGCTTTACTGTATTATTAAAGTTTTGCTTTTTCGCGTTTGATAATCTGTGCAATCTCACGCTGTGCTTCCTTTGAAATCGCCTGTTCCTTAAAGTAGGGAGATGGCTTGGAATCCGGGCGTTTTGCATTGCTTCGCTCAATTCCCATTTCTCTTGGAGCATCAATAAGTAAATGAATATTGTTTGCGGAACCACCGGAAAAGATTACTTTGATATTCTCACCAATATTAATGTACTCTCCCGGCTTCAATGTAAGCTTTAACATTTAATTCAACCTCCCTGTTTTATGTCCCGTCGGACTTGCACATCCTGTCAATCTACACTTGTTTACATACAGTGTTCCTGCTTTGTAGAATGAAGTGCAACACTTGTATACAGAGTGTTGCATAATGACAGAAAAAAACGTTTTTTTATTCAAGGAGGAACTATTTATGGGAACAACTCAGCCAATCAGAAACAAAGACGAATTAAAATTATTTCTAGAATATTATAGGAATACCCAGCCATCAAAACGCAATTTTGCACTTATTAGCTTAGGTCTGCACACCGCACTCCGCATTAGCGATATTTTAAAATTACAATGGAACGACGTATATGATATGGAAAAAGACACGTTTCGCTCGCATCTGTCGATATACGAGCAAAAAACCGGTAAACTGAATACAATTGCCCTAAATCCGCATGTAATAGAAGCACTGCAAAACTACAAAACAACCCGCAAAACAGAACCTGACGATTTTATTTTCTCAAAAAATACAGATTATCATACTCCGTTGAGTCGCTCACAGGCATTTCGAATTGTGAAACATGCCGCAATGGAAGCTCTGCACACGGAACATATCAGTTGCCATTCTTTACGAAAAACCTTCGGATATCATGCGTGGAAGCAAGGGACTCCACCTGCACTTTTAATGGATATCTATAACCACTCTTCCTATCGTGTCACAAAAAAATACCTTGGAATAGAACAGGATGAACGGGATGATATTTTCTTAACGATTGAAATTGATGTTTAAACGTTACTTTGACAAATAATTTTTATAAAAATTTTTCAAAAAAGTATAAAGTATTTTTTTCAACAACCGATATAGTATGTGTAAAGAAAAGGGGCTGTTGCAAAATAGATGATTAATCTATGGAGCAACAGCTCCCTTTTTCTGTCTAAAAATAGAAAAGCAGGCTCCGAAGAACCTGCTATCCATGGTATAATTAATTATGACAAATAATTTATTACACCATAAAA
>JAZSEF010000056.1:0-3755 GCA_045531555.1 Roseburia sp.
AAAGGTATGGACGATACATTTGCAATGTGGTCGAAAGTTTTTGCAGTTACCTTCATGGTATCTGTATTCGTACTCTCTATGCTGACAAAATAAGAAGACAAGTTGGGCACTGGCTTTGGCCGGTGCCTTTTTTGTTGCAAGAAAAGTTTGCTATCTGTATAACGTAAATAGAAATTTGAAGTAATACCTTCTAAGTATATTTTCTAATGAAGAAAGACGGAAAATATATTTAGAAGGTATTTTTTTGAAATATAAAATCAGGATGGAATAAGTATGATGTCTGACAAGTATATATAAAGCAAACGTATGGATATTTTGTTACGTGTAAACAAGAATTTGCTAATAGCATACTATCAACTGAAAGTTGACAGTATTTATATGAAAAAACTAATTCTATGAGAGATAATGCACATCTTATATAATTATCACAGATAAGAAATTAAAAATAATCGTTTGTAGAAAAAGGCGCCTAAATAATATAAGCGATATAAAAAATGTAAAGATTTATGTAATCATGTTTTATGAAATGGGGGAAAGATGTATGTCGGAAACTAATAAGAAAAACATAATGTATGCGGTTCACAGCATTATTATGATTGCTGTAACCTTTGGGATTGGTCTGTTAGATCCGCCGAGTGTTGGAAACATCACCGAATTAGGTATGGATGTACTTGGTGTATTTGTAGGGGCGTTATATGGCTGGATTTTTATTGGTTTTGTATGGCCGTCATTCTTTGCAATGCTTGTTTTAGGGATGACAGAATATGGAACAATTACTTCTATCTTCTCAGCCGGCTTTGGTGACAGTTCTGTAGTAATGATTTTCTTTATGTTTGTTTTTGCCAAAATTCTGGATGAATGCGGTTTGACCGGGTACTTGACCAACTGGTTTGCAAGCCGGAAAATCTGTGTTGGACGCCCATGGGTGTTCACATATCTGTTTTTTTTAGGCACAATCATTATTTCTGGTGTGATTAACATGTATGGCGGTATCGTAATTTTATGGTATGCTATGTACAATTTATTTAGAGATGCCGGATTTAAAAAAGGCGATGCCTATGTAGGCTATATGATTGCAGGGATTGTATTTATCTCTACACTAAGTGTATTTGTAATGCCGTTCCTGCCAATGACAGCTTTGGTATTAGGGTTTGCGAGAACTGCAGTTCCTGACATTTCAGTTCCAAGTACTGCCTGGATGATTATCGGGCCAATATTCTTAATTTCGTTAGTAACAATTTATGTTTTAGCAGGCAAATATATTTTAAGAATCAATGTTGACCCGTTAAAGAATCTTGGAGACCGATATGCAGATTTACGAAAACAGAAACTGAATGAAGAACAGAAATTTGGTTTGGTGCTGCTTTTGGTGTTTGTAGCAATTGTACTGCTGCCAACATTCCTGCCAGCTGGCAATGCATTGAAAGTTCTGCTTAATCAGTATGGAGCATTAGGTGCATCAATTGTTGGTATTTGTATTGCAGCTTATTTCAAACGTGGTGAAGAAAAATTCTCGTTTGGCAGTCTGGTATATAAAGGTGTTGGTTGGGATTTAATTATTCTGTTAGCTGCAACAATGCCACTATGTGCAGCAATGGAATCTGATACTACCGGGATTGTAAGCACTGTAATGGGTATTTTAAATCCAATGCTTGCCGGATTATCTCCATTTGCATTTATTGCACTGTGTCTGGTTCTGTTTGGATTAGTTACTCAGGTTGTACACAATATGGTACTGATTATTGCTTTTATGCCGATTCTGGCGAATATGGCTGTTAGTTTTGGGATTCACCCGGCATTATTTGCATTAATGTTTGCGATTATGATGCAGAATGCATTTATTACACCAGCCGCTTCGGCACAGGCAGCAATGGTATTTGGTAATACTGAGTGGATTACTAGCAAACAGGCGTATTTATACGGGACAGTATTCTTTATCTGCGTTTTGATTCTGGAACTGGCAATTATTTATCCGCTGGGCATGATGTTATTCTAATATTGTTTTAAAAGTGGCTTGCAGTATTTAAGCCGTATTAATAACAAAATTGTAAATAAGAATATGACCAATTGAGAAAGGGGTAAATGTAACTATGGGAAAAGTTCTTGTATTAGGCATTGATGGTATGGATCCAAAAATGTGTCGACGTTTAGTGGATGAGGGAAAACTTCCGAATATTGAAAAAATGTTAAAACGCGGTGCTGCGCGCAAAGATTTAGTAATGCTTGGCGGAGTACCAACCATTACTCCGCCAATGTGGACGACAATGGCTACAGGTGCATATCCAATGACACATGGTGTTACCTGTTACTGGAACTCTCATCCAACGGAACTGGATCGTCTGGTGTATACATTTGATACATCTTTGATTCAGGCTGAACAGATTTGGGAAACAGCTGTGAATAACGGAAAGAAAGCATTGGTTTGGACTTGGCCTTGCTGCTGGCCTGCGAGGATTGACAGTCCGAATCTGCACATTGTAGGCGGTTTAGCTCCATTAGGACCAAACCATACATCTGCAATTATGGAAGATGATCATATTACCTATGCGTCTGTTGAATGCAAAGAAGTAGGGCCTCGTGAGCATGTGGAATTAAAAGGCGGCGCAGGCTGTGTAATGTCTGATGACATGAAACCAGGAAGCACTGGTACTTATGTAGATAGCTTCAATGAAATGGGTGCCGGGAACGCTTCTACAGGAAGCAAGGAACTGGCAATCGGTTCAATTGCACCAAAAGCATGGTTATTATTTAACCATGAAGAAGGGGAAGAAGTATCTGAAAGTGACAAATGTGTGCAGACATTTAATTCTCCAATCATTGAGCCGAAAAACTGGAATAGAGAATTACCAAAAGGCGCAAAAGAATTTTATGTAGTAGTGTCTCGTGGCATGAATCGTTATCCGGCATTGTTGTTGCAAAATGAAAATGGAGAGTATGACCATATTGAAATTTATTTCAATAAGAAAGCAGACGAACCATTTGTGGCAATTCAGGATGGGGAATATCATCCATTAGTAATTACAGATATTCTCTTTGGGGAGCAAAAAGTTAAATCTACAAGACATTTTACGATTGTTAAGATTGATCCGAAAGGCGAAAGTGTAATTGTATCGGCAGGGAGTGCACTAGACATTGAAACCGAACGTAAAGAGTCGAACTGGCTGCCACAATCCTTGTACCAGCAGACGATTGACATTGCAGGTTATGTTCCGCATGCAATCGGTGTTGGCGGTGGGTACCCAGAAATGATTAGTCGTCGTTCTTTACCAAGTTGGGATGCATTCCAGAAATGGCAGGCAAAAGCATTGCTGGGGTTAATCGAGCAGAATGAATATGATGCAGTGTTTACGCATATTCATAACTGTGATCATATTGGTCATCCATGCTGGAGATGGGCAAAAACAAGAGAAAAATATGGGTTTAATGATGAAAAAGTATATCAGGGTTTCTTGGAAGAGATTTACTTCCAGTGTGACGATTATATTGCACAGTTCATGCCATTGCTGGATAAGGGCTGGGATATTATCGTAACAAGTGACCATGGGCTACTGTGCAGTGAAGAAGATGAACTACCTTATCTGGGTGAAGGCTTTGTTATGAATGTTGGTGTAATGCGTGAATTAGGTTATACCGTCCTGAAAAAAGATGCATCGGGTAAAGAGCTGCGCGAAATCGACTGGGAAAAAACAACCGCAGTATCGCCACGCGGCAACCACATTTATATCAACTTAAAAGGTCGCAATCCGAACGGGATT
>JAZSEF010000061.1:0-101753 GCA_045531555.1 Roseburia sp.
TGTTTTCTGTAATAATCTGTCGTATTTGTTCCTTTGCAATCGCCATAAAAATGCTCCTTTTTGATAAGAATTGTCATATCGTAATTCTTACCAAAAAGGAGCCATTTATTTCCAAAGACACAAAAGTTTTTACACTACCCAGTTTGTCCGAGATTTTCTTTTTATTCTTCTTTGTTTGATTTATCAAACTTTATTCGCACATCTTAAGCTACTGCTTTTTTTGCGATTTCTGCTAAAGCTGTGAAACCAGCAGCATCATTAACTGCCATTTCAGCTAACATCTTACGGTTGATTTCAACACCAGCTACTTTTAAGCCGTGCATCATCTGGCTGTAAGAGATACCATTCATACGAGCTGCTGCGTTGATACGAGCAATCCATAACTGACGGAACTGTCTCTTTCTTTCTTTTCTACCAGCGTAAGAACTTGTTAAGGCTCTCATCACTGACTGTTTAGCTACTCTGTACTGTTTAGAACGAGCGCCTCTGTAACCTTTAGCTAATTTTAATACTCTATTATGTTTCTTTCTAGCGTTTAAGCCGCCTTTAATTCTTGCCATGACTTATTCCTCCTTAACCTGATTCTTATAAATATGGTAAAATCTTCTTCATATTCTTAACGTTTGTTGCGTCAACCATAGCTGGTTTTCTAAGATTTCTCTTATTCTTTGTTGTCTTCTTTGTTAAGATATGTCTCTTATAAGCTTTACTTCTTTTTAATTTTCCTGTTCCTGTAACTTTGAAACGTTTTGCAGCTGCTCTGCTAGTTTTCATTTTTGGCATGATTTTGTCCTCCTTAATAAATTATCTTTTCTCTGCCAACACCATTCCGATGCTTCTGCCTTCAACCTTTGGTGCTTTCTCCACTACTGCTACATCGCTTAAATTCTCAGCGAAATCATCTAAGATATGTTTGCTTGCGTTCATATGAGCCATTTCACGGCCGCGGAATCTTAAAGTAATCTTTACTTTATCGCCTTTTGCAAGAAACTTTCTTGCAGCATTCATTTTGGTGTTCAAATCGTTCACGTCGATGTTTGGTGATAAACGAATCTCTTTAACTTCTACAACCTTCTGCTTTTTCTTGGCTTCTTTTTCTTTTCTAGCCTCTTCATAACGGAATTTACCCTAATCAACAATCTTACAAACAGGTGGCTTTGCAGTTGGAGCAATCTTAACTAAGTCAAGTTCTGCTTCCTCAGCTAACTTCATAGCTTCCTTTGCCGACATAATGCCGAGCTGTTCTCCATTTTCCCCAATCAGACGAACTTCTTTGTCTCTGATCTGTTCATTAATCATTAACTCGCTAATGGCTTTGTACCTCCAAAATAAAAAAGTGGATAGACAGACTATCCACAATCAATCAAAAAATCGCACATTTACTATGTGAGGCTCTTGAAATATTAACCATGAGTCACGTGAAAGACAATCCTGCATGCATGATTGCATATCTCATAAAACAAGACGCTTTGTGCTCCGGTGAGAGTGGATACTCTACTTCGTTTTCTTACAACTTCTATAATCTACCATAGATAAAAAGAAATGTCAAGCATCTTTTTATATTTTTGATGCCTGACATTCATTCTCTAATTACTGCATTTCATACAGACCTTCAAAATCAAATAAAGAATACTCTAAATTCAACAAGTCTTCCTGATTCGGTGTCCATACATTATCAATTAACTGCACTCTAATCGTCATAGTAGCCGGTGCATCGTAGGATGCCTCTGCTAATTCTGCCTTTAAACAATCTTTTAAAATCGCAAAAAGCTGCTCATTCATCTGTTCATCCGTTGGAACTTCTTCGCCTGATAATGCTGCTTCTGTCCAAACCTCTGCCATCTCAGTAAGCTTCGCCTGATAAGTCACCACCGCTTCCGTAAATACATACATCTTCTCGTAAGTAACCGTTACTTCCAAGGTTTCTTTGTCTACTTCAACAGCTTCTCCTACTGTATACTTCACACTTGCGTATAAGTCTTTAAAAAACTGACGATACTCTTCTGTTAATGCATCCGATATTTCAAGTTCAGCATTCACAGTCGCTACCTGTGCTTCAATCCCCTGTTCGTAAATAGCCGCTGCTTCCTCTGCTGTGCCGATTTCCTGTTCAACAATACCTGTAGCATCATTGTAATAAGAATTATCCAAAATCGCTTTCACATAGCCACTGGCATCAAACTGTGAACATGCTGCTAATGTCCCAAGTAACAATACACCTGCACATAATGCAGATATTTTTCTCATAACCCGCTTCATCTTTCGTCTCCTCATTTTGTAAAACCAAATACTATTAGAATGGTATCACTTCCTGTTAAGTTTGTCAAACGTATAAAATTATGGTATGTTATAAATATATTATTTTTTATGAAAGAAGGTTTTCTATGACTCCTGCTATAATTGATTTACACACGCATACTACAGAATCTGACGGTAGTTTTACCCCGGAAGAATTGATGATGGAAGCAAAAAGAGTTGGTTTATCTGCGATAGCTATAACTGACCACGACACAATAGCCGGCATAAAAAAAGCCTCACCAATCGCAGCCGCTAATGATATCGAACTGATTCCGGGCATTGAATTATCTACCGATTATCATGGAAAAGAAGTACATGTCGTAGGTCTGTATATTGATATAGAGAATTCCTATTTATTAGAAAAATTGCAGGAATTCAAAAGTTGCCGCGACAACCGAAACGAACTGATTGTTGCCAACCTGCAAAAAGAAGGTTTTGACATTACTATGGATGCATTGAAAGCAGAAAATCCGGACTGTGTCATTACCCGCGCAAATATAGCCCGCTTTTTATATGAACATGACATGATTCCTTCGATTCAGACTGCATTTGAAAAATATATCGGTGACAATTGCAAATGTTTTGTAAACCGTTTTAAAATCACACCAATGGATGCCGTGCGTCTCATAAAAAAGACCGGTGGTACTGCGATTTTAGCACACCCGTTACTTTATCACCTAAGCGACACCCATTTACAAACATTAATCAATGATATGAAAGAAGCCGGATTAGACGGAATAGAAGCCATTTACTGCACCTATACTCCAAGTGAAGAACGCCAGATGAAACAGCTTGCTCAAAAAAATAATCTGCTCATCAGCGGTGGTTCCGATTTCCACGGCACTACGAAACCACACTTAAATCTCGCAACCGGTTATGGTAAATTATTCATCCCTTACGAAATCTTAGAAAACATCAAAAATAGTCGTAAATAAAAAAACGCAGATGAACGAATAATCTTCAAGTTCATCTGCATTTTTTTCATTACTTATTCCACCGGTTCTGCTGGAATGAATACTCTGCTTTGACTGGAGTGTTCCGGGATAAGTGCCTCTGCTTCTTTTACTGCTTCTTCGCAGAAATAGTCCTGTGAACAGAGAATGACCTTTCCTCGTTTATCAATTTTCTCATAATCACCTTCTGCATTCATAAGATGTGCTTTTAAGGTATCACTCAACTCAATCTCCAGAATGTGTTTTACCCGTTTTTGCAGTTTTTCTTCTAGAACGGGGAATAAAATTTCAACTCGTCTGTCTAAGTTTCTAGGCATCCAGTCTGCACTTGCCATATAGATTTCTTCATTTCCATCATTTAAAAAATAGAAAATACGACTGTGCTCTAAGAAATTACCTACAATAGAACGTACTTCAATATTCTCACTGATTCCAGGAATACCGGTTTTCAAGCAACAGATTCCTCGTACAATCAATTGTATTTTAACGCCTGCCGCAGATGCCTCATATAATTTTTTAATAATACCTTCATCACACAGCGAGTTCATTTTCGCAATGATATGTGCCGGACGTCCTGCTTTGGCATGTTTCATTTCTCTTGCAATTAATTTTTCAAACTTCGTTCTAAGCCAGATTGGCGCCAATGTCAGCTTATTCCATGATGGCGGTTCTGAATAACCGGATAACATATTAAATACTGCTGTCGCATCCTCTCCAATCGCTTCATGGCAGGTAAAAATACCACAGTCTGTATACAATTTCGCAGTAGAATCGTTATAGTTACCGGTGCCAAGATGTACATAGCGTCTGATACCATCCTCTTCTTTACGAACAACCAAAGCTATTTTACTATGTGTTTTTAATCCTACCAGACCATAGATTACATGACAGCCCGCCTGTTCTAATTTTTTCGCCCAGACAATATTATTCTCTTCATCGAAACGAGCCTTTAACTCTACTAAAACGGTTACCTGTTTTCCATTCTCTGCCGCCTGTGCCAAAGACGCGATAATCGGTGAATTACCACTGACACGATAAAGCGTCTGTTTAATCGCTAATACACCAGGGTCGGTGGCAGCCTGCCTGATAAAATCAACGACCGGGTCAAAGGTCTGATAAGGATGACGTAAGAGAATATCACCTTTTTTAATTGTTTCAAAAATATCTGCTCCCGGTTCAATCTCAGGCACACGCTGCGGTTTATAAGATTTGTTGCGCAAATGGTCGCAACCCGGAATACCATACATCTTCATAAGGAATGTCAGGTCAACCGGACCATTAATTTTAAAAATATCCTGATTTGCAACTTTTAATTCTGCTTTTAAAATATTAAGCAATTTCTTATCTATGTCATGCTGTACTTCTAATCGAATTACTTCACCCCACTGGCGTTTTTTCAACTGCTTTTCAATCTCTTTTAGTAAGTCTTCTGCTTCTTCCTCGTCAATCGTCAAATCGGCATTACGCATAACACGATACGGATAAGCACAAAGTACCTCGTAATTTAAAAATAACTTATCAATATTTTTCTCGATAATCTGCTCTAATAAAATAAAACATTTCTCATCTGCATCCGTTCCCGGAATAGGAACAATACGTGTAAGAACACTTGGAACCTGCACTGTCGCAAATTCCACATCCCCCTCTTTTTTCTTCAACAACGCTGCAATATTCAATGTCTTATTCCGAATCAACGGGAATGGTCGTGACGCATCCACTGCCATCGGTGTCAATACCGGATATACATCCTCCATAAAATAACGGTCTACAAAAGCAGCCTGCTCTTCCGTCAATGTTTCATAACTATCGATTACTCTGATATGATTTGCATGCATAAGTGGAACAAGCGAACGGTTATATGTACTATATTGTAATTCCACTAACTCTTTCGTTTTTTCACTGATAGCTTCTAACTGTTCTGTCGCGGTCATGCCTGACATATCTCGTTTTTTGTATTTTGCATGTACCATATCTTTCAAAGATGCTACTCGAACCATAAAAAATTCATCCAAATTCGAAGATACAATACTTGCAAATTTCAAACGTTCTAATAATGGAATACTTTTATCTCTTGCCTCGTTTAAAATACGATGTTCAAACTTTAACCAACTTAATTCTCTGTTTTGATAATACTCCGGTTTTGTAAAATCTAGTTCCTTCTCCATAGGTGCTCCTTTTACAGATATACTCGTTTTTCTTTTATAACAGGTTTCATACTAAAAATGTTCTCAAAAAACTCTGTTTTGGTATTAAACAGTGCTCTCTCTAAACTTGCATCTCCATCTGTCTCAATAGTAATCACAAGTTCTTTCCCCTTTATCACTGCTTTCACATTTTTAAATTTTTGTTTATGGCTGCGGTCCATGGCATTTGCCACATGCAGGATTGCTGATAATTTTGCTACAACTAAATAGCTTTCATGATCTAATTTGTCTGCCAATATATCATAAGCAGGTAACGGATGTGATTTATACAGTACCGCATTTGCTACAATTGCGCGTTCCTTATGCGACAATCCGATAATCTCTGATGCCATAATAATATCATAAGAACATTGCGGACCGTTAGCAATACTGATATATTTTCCGCAATCATGTAAAATCGCAGAAACATCTAACAATAATCTCTCGCGGCTTCCCAAGCCGTGTACCTTTTTCATCGTATCAAAAATCAAATCAGACATCTGTACCAAGGCATCCAAATGTGGCATGAAGCTCATATATCGCTCTGCCAAGTCTCTTGCCGCAGACAAAATATCTGCGTCAAAATCATGTCCACCTTTTATCAGACGCATTTTCTGCGCATAATCATAGGCAATACCATCACTGACATTTGTTCCAGGTGCCCAGATACGCTCTGCCCCCATACCATTTGCCATACATTTTAAAATCATCATATATGGAATCAGCAATGCATCATACTCACTCGGCAGATTTAATTCTTCTGCTATTTCATCTGCGCTCCGGTCAGCAAAATTTTTCAGATAAGAGGTCACTTTTATCGCCTCTACGGTATCATCCTCTGTTTTTCTGCCTGTTTTATGAACCAGTTCCGAAGTATACTCCCCTGTAACAATGAGATATTTAATTTTTTCATTTTCCATAAAAAGTGCTTTGAACACTTCTAATTCTTTGTAAACCAATTCTTCTATCTGTTGTTCATACTGCTTAATATTCGCACTCTGCCGTTCTAACTGTTCCCGCATTTTCATCGTTCCAAGTGCCAGATGCTGCGTTGTCACAACCTTTCCATTTGCAAAAACAGTTACCTGCATACTGCCGCCACCAATATCCACAAATGCTGCACCTTTTTGAATCAGCTTTTCAAACTCATCATGCATGGCAATTGCTTTATAACTGATAAAGCGGTGTTCTGAGTTACTTAAAATTCGTACTTCAAAACCGGTGCGAATGCGAATCTGATCTAAAATAAAAAGTACATTCTGGGTATCACGTAATACAGATGCCGCATATACCTCATAGGCATCCACCTTATAGGTCTCCATTATTTTTTTGTAATCTGCCAGTGTATTGCACAAAGCTTCTACTAATTCATATCCGATTTTCCCTGCAGAATACGCATCTTTCCCCAACTCAATACGTGAACGGATGTAATCAATCTCTTTGATACCCCTTTTCGGTGAAATCTCATAAATCTTCAAACTGACTTCCGATGAACCAATGTATGTCGCTGCAAATGTACAGATTTTCATAGGTATTTTATCCCCCTACTGTTTTCCTAGTAAATAGTTAATAAACTGTTGTGCCGTTCTGCCGGACAATCCTCCATGAGACAGTTCCCATTTATTTGCTTCTAAAAGTAATTCTTCTTCCGGCATTGTAATCGCATAACGTTTTGCCAATTCTTTTACAATTACCTGAAATTCCTTTTTGCTTGGCAAGCCAAAATAAATTGATACACCAAAACGTGTATACAGGGATAATTTTTCCTGTACGGTATCCGATGTATGCATATCCTGCCGAATCTCTTCTTTATCCGAAAAATTCTCACGAATCAGGTGTCTTCGATTAGAAGTTGCATAAATCAATACATTATCCGGTTTCCGCTCTAAACCGCCTTCAATAACTGCTTTTAAGTATTTATATTCTATCTCAAATTCTTCAAAAGATAAATCATCCATATAGATAATAAATTTGTAATTGCGGTTTTTCACCTGCGTAATCACATCATTCAAATCGCAAAATTGATGCTTATATATCTCAATCAGACGTAAGCCCCTATCATAATACTGATTCGCAATCGCTTTGATACTGGTCGATTTTCCTGTGCCTGCGTCCCCATACAACAGACAGTTATTCGCTTCTTTTCCATTCAAAAAAGCTTCCGTATTATCAATCAGCTTCTGTTTTGCAATCTCATATCCTACCAAATCATCCAAATGCACGTGAGCAATGTTACTAATTGGAACAATTGCGGCAAGTTCTCCGTCCCTGTGCTGTATACGAAATGCTTTATGCAGCCCTAATTTGCCGACGCCGTAATCTTTATAAAAATCTGTTACTGCCGCCTTAAACTCTGTCACACTTTCCGCTGCTTCTAACTTATCTTTTAATTCTAAAATGCGGTTACGAATACGTCTGTTGAATAATTTTCCACTTCCTGTCATGCTCTCATAATTCGTAATCGCCTGAATACATTCACAGGATAATTCTTCAAATACCGAAAAATCAAAATCAAAATACTCTTTTATAATTGTAAAATCATGCATTACAATCTGATTAATGGAACCTTCTACTTCCCCTCTGATTTCACACGCTTTACTATAAGCATTCTCATTATTCACTAATAAAAACGTCAAAAAATTATGCCACAGATTTCCCTCAAAGCCATGGCTGACTGCCACTTCCATCAACTGGTTCAGACATTCAAATAACAATGCTTCGATGTCTTCTTTATTATAATACTCGCTGTTGTAATTCTCCATAATCCATGTAAAATCATAAAACAATTTTCCATGTTCAAAATCTTTATATAAAATTAAATTCTTTGGACTTTTCATCTTTTCATCAAACAACTGTCATACTTCCTTCAGCGCTCATATTCATCACTGTAAGACAGTTCCTTTCTCGTATATATTAATAATTGCCTAAAATTTTAAGGCGTGTTGTCTCTTCTTTTAATCCGCGTAATGCATTCTGCACTGCAGCATCTTTCAAATTACCATCAAAGTCTACAAAAAAGCGATATTCCCATGTTCTATCTGGAATCGGACGTGACTCGATTTTGTTCATATTAAGTCCATTGTATATAAAATGTGATAACTTATGATACAATGAACCACTCTCATGTGGAATTTCAAACGAAATACTAATCTTATTCGCTTCTTTCACAAATACCTTTTTACCGGTTACAATGATAAAACGCGTGTAATTATTCTTATTGTCCTGAATCGCTTCCTCTAACACCTGCAATCCATAAATATCTGCATTCAATTTGCTGCCGATAGCCGCTTTGTGTTTTTCTCCATCTTCTTTTACTTTCAAAGAAGCCATAGCTGTATTTTTATAACTGTGCTTTTCCCATTCCCTATGTGCATCCAAATATCTGCCACACTGCATCAATGCTTGCGGATGCGAATAAATATCGGTAATCTCTTCTTTTTTCACTCCCGGCAATGCTAAAAGCGCATGATCAATTCGAATAATCTGCTCACCAACAATACAATTGTCATACTCGACCAATAAATCATAATTTTCTGAAACAATACCTGCAGAAGAATTCTCAATTGGGAGAACAGCATAATCGGCCTCACCATTTTTAATTGCTTCCATAGCATCTCGCCAGGTATCTACATGCCAACTGTCAATATTTTTACCAAAATACTCTTGCATAGCAAGCTGGGAATAGGCTCCCTCTGTTCCTTGAAAGACGATTTTGGCTTCTTTGTAATCAAAACCTGCTACCTCTTCAAATTCTAACGGCTCTACCTGTCCATGCTCCGTCAAAAGCTGATACTGACGTTTTCTGCTCATAGACATAATCTGTTCAAATAGTTCCTGCACACCATGTTTCAAAAAATTCGTATGTACTTTTTCGCTTAGATTCTTTAGCTTGGACTGTTCTCTCGTCTTATCAAAAACAGGCTTTCCTACTGAAATTTTATACTCTGCTACTTCTTGTGCAATTGCCATTCTACGCTCATATAATGTTACAATTTCTGCATCTATCTCATCTATTTCATCTCTTAACTCTAATAAATCCCTCATAATTTGCTCCCTTACAAAATTCTTTTCTACTAACACGCTATTCTTTTCTTAGAGACAAGCTCGAAAACATAACTGTTGTCTCTACTATTAACATTTTACCACGCTTTAATTTCAGGTTCAATTTATTAATCACTATAACTTGCAACTTCCTATACTAAAATGGTATACTTAACATAATGTGATTTTCTTATTATATGACTAGACTTTAATTTAGGAAGGTGAATTTCATGAAAAAAATTATTTCAATTATTTTAATTATCCTATGCATTGCAGGAATCGGTGGTGGTATCTTCTACATAAATTCAATCACCAAAGATTATTACAATGAAGGCTATGTAAACGGCAACACCGCCGGTAATCTATATAATAATGGTCTTTTCTGCGAATATGATGGCATCATCTATTTTGCTAATCAGAATGACAAAGAACATTTATACCAGATGAATATTGATGGAACTGGTGTCAAAAAACTTTCTGATGACAGCGTAGCTTTCATTAATGCAGATGAGAATTATATTTATTATACACGAACCGGTGATAACTCGGAATCTGATTTCGCTTTTTTACATGTTAATACACACAGCTTATGTAAAATCCGAAGAGATGGCAAAGGCGAAGTAAAAGTTTTAGACACAGACCCTTGTATGTATGCTTCACTTGTAGGCAATTATCTTTACTATATTCACTATAATGACACCGAGGCATCTACACTCTACCGCATTAAAAATGATGGCAAAGAAAGAACAATGGTATTTCCGCAGCCTTATTACACTTGTTCTACAAATGACCGTTTTATTTACTACAATGGTCTGGAAAATGACCACAATGTCTATCGTTACGATACAGCAACCGGTGCACAGTCACTCTTCTATGAAGGAAACTGTTGGATGCCGATTGTAGAAGGAAATGTTATTTATTTCATGGATTGTAATAATTCTTACAGTCTTGCAAAGGTTGATTTATCCACCGGTGAAAAAGTTACACTGGCAAATGACTGGATTGAATGTTTTAATGTACATAATGGCACTGTATATTTCCAGCGAACTGGCGATTCGCCTGCTTTCTGCTCTGTTCGTACAGACGGAAGTGATTATACGGTTTTAAAAGAAGGTATCTTTACTGAGATTCATGCGGCTGGTGATTTGGTATTTTTCAAGGATTATAATTCCGAAAAATTCTACAAAATGTCTGCCCGCGATGGTTGGATTTCATTATTTAATCCTGCTGTAGAAGAATAATATCTTCTGTCACTCTTTGCTAATAGGCATATTCAATAAACCAGGCCACCTCTTAACTTGGATTCATTGTAAATCATAGTTAAGAGGTGGCCTCTTTTTTATATTATTCGACTCCGAGATTTTTCTATTATATCATTCAATCATTTGCTTTAAAAATCAATTCTTTATACCCAGTTTCTTCATCAAACTCTACATCTATCTGTTGTCCCGGTAATTCTGCAATTACCAGTTCACAGGTCGTATTTATGATACAACCTTCTACCACATGACCACCGATGGTAGACAAATCTTCTTTTGATAGTGCCAGATGTAAATGACAACGTTTCTCACTTACAGTTCCATTCAAACTTACAATTTCACAGTGTTCTTCTATATCACGAATTGTTACTCCACTGGCATCACGTATGCGCGCCTGTAAAACACAGCCTACAGCCGATAATACTACACCTGCTTTGATATGCTTTTCCTGTGCTAATTTTTTGATGGAATTTAGTAAATCGTCTCCTCTATGTAAACGGACACTATGTATAACCATATTTCCTGATGTTGAAATCATATTTTCTGTTTCCAATTTTACAGTTCCCTTGTGTTCCATATCATTCCTCCCTATATTCAGATAAATCTATAAATTTATTTTTGCTAATAGCATCCATTTTTGACGCATAAAATATAATTTCTTCATATGGTTCTAATACCTCTTTCCAAAAAGATACCACCTGTAAAAAATTCTTACCTTCTTTACAAATTAGGTAACAATTCTTCTCTTTATTAATATAACAAATCGATGCATCACTTTCTAAATCTGTCATTTTCCCAATTGTGCCAATATAACCACCTGCACTATCTGTAGCAAAAATATCCACTCTAGGAATTGTATAGAAATCAATCACCGGAATATTATCATTAAATATAAAATGAATATCATATTCTTTTGCAAATCTCTCATACTCTTCATTTTTATGTTTTACCGGCATGGAATAAACCGTAGTTCCCGCCGGAATAATTTCGGTGTCTTTCATCCATACACTAGTACAACCTTGTTCTGTTGCATCAATATATATTTTACCACAGCCAAGTTCTAAATATCGCTCATCGTATGCTTCATAATACTTCCTTTCGTTCATGTAAATCTCCCTTTTACTTTCACTATTCTTTTCCACCATAAGATATTAAATGACAGCTTTTCACTTACTATCCATATTTTTATTATCATATCATAAATCATACCTTTAAAAAACAGCATTTAATTATCTCATCCATTTTTATTCCGCATATGTAGTGTTCGGCAAACGAATTAAACCCCAAATTTCTCCCACTTATGAAAATCAATTTTTATAACACAACTTAATATGGAAATACACACTAGCCCTGAAACTAAAAAACGGATATCCCATAATTGGGATATCCGTTTGCATAACATTATAAGATGTTATTTTCAAAGATAATCATATAATCTTTGAAGAAAATTATTCTAGAGAATAATTTTCTTTGGACACTTCTCAACACAAATGCCACAACCTGTACACTTGGTCTGATCAATGTGTGCCACGTTATTAGTAACTGTGATAGCACCTTCTGGACAGTTCTTCTGACATAACATACATCCGATACATCCTACTGAACATGCTTTCATAACGTCTTTACCCTTATCACCTGAGCTACATTTAACAACATGTTTTGCTTCATATGGAATAAGTTCGATTAAGTTCTTAGGACATGCTGCGATACATTTACCACAAGCTTTACACTGCTCTTTGTCAACTACTGCAACACCATCTTCGATTGCGATTGCATCGAATGGACATGCAGCTACACAAGTACCATATCCAAGACATCCATAGTTACATGTCTTTGGACCACCGTTCGGTACAAACATCATTGTTGCACAGTTACGTGTTCCTGAATATACATAATCGTTGTTCGCTTTTTCACAAGTACCTGCACATTTAACGAAAGCTACCATTTTAACGCCTTCTTCTGCAGCAACACCCATGATTTCACCAACTTTAGCACCTACAGGTGCACCACCTACAGGACAAGCATTAACAGGAGCTTCTCCTTTTACGATAGCTGCGGCAAGACCTGAACATCCTGCATAACCACAACCACCACAGTTATTCCCCGGAAGAACATCACAAATTGCTTCTTCTCTAGGATCTACTTCTACTTTGAATTTTTCACCAGATACGCCGAGGAAAAATCCAAGAAGGATACCAACAAGACCAACGACAACAGCCGCTGCAATAATTCCTACCATTACTCTTTTCCTCCTAACCTATCTTCATACCTGAGAATCCCATAAACGCAATCGCCATAAGAGTAGAGATTAACAATACTGTTGCTGTACCCTGGAATGGTTTTGGAATGTCATTGTATTCGATTTTCTCACGGATACCTGCCATAAGTACGATTGCAATGAAGAAACCAACACCTGTAGCAAGACCGTAAACTACTGTTTCTAATAAGTTGTATTCATATGTAATTGCATTTAACGCAACACCAAGAACCGCACAGTTTGTTGTAATCAAAGGTAAGAATACACCAAGTGACTGGTATAATGGTGGCATCATTTTCTTTAAGAACATTTCTACGAACTGTACTAAAGAAGCAATAACCAAAATGAATACGATTGTCTTTAAGTATCTAAGGTCGATACCCATATTTAACAAAGCTTCGTTTGCTAAAATAAATTTGTAAATAATACCTGTTACGAATGCCGCTACTGTAATAACGAAGATTACGGCACCACCCATACCAGCTGCTGTTTCTGTTTTCTTAGAAACTCCGAGGAAAGGACAAATTCCAAGGAACTGGCTTAATACAACGTTGTTAACAATTGCATAGGTAATGGCAATTGTAAATAAACTTCCTAATGTTTCTCCCATTGTCTATTTCCTCCTTAATTTTCTTTCTTCTCTGGAAGTGAGCAGCTACCTGCGCTTGCACAGCCTGCACAGTCACCGCCTGAAATACATCCTGAAGGTTTTGCCAAAGGTTTACCCTTCTTTTCCATCTTCTCACGAATGATGTTCATTCCGGCTACTAAGAAAGCAAGTACAAGGAATGCACCAGGAGCCATAATGAAAATTGTCATTGGTGTATAACCAAGATTTACTAATACAGGTGCATCAAAGATTGTACCAGCACCTAAAATTTCACGGATTAAACCGATTGCTGTAAGACCTACAGTAAATCCAAGACCCATACCGATACCATCAAAGATTGAGATAACAGGTTCGTTCTTAGATGCAAAGCTTTCTGCACGACCTAAGATAATACAGTTAACTACGATAAGTGGAATGTATACACCTAAAGACTCTGATAATGCAGGAATGTAAGCTTTTAATAAGAATTCAACGATTGTTACAAGTGAAGCAACAATTACGATGAACGCTGGAATACGCACACCATTAGGAATCTTCTTTCTAAAGATAGAAATCAAAAGGTTTGCGAAAATTAATACAACTGTGGTGGAAAGTCCCATACCTAAGCCGTTAATCGCTGAAGATGTAACCGCAAGTGTTGGACACATACCAAGCATTAATACAAAAGTAGGGTTCTCTTTAATAATACCGTTATATAAACGTTCTACATATTTATTCATTACTGAGCACCTCCTACTAAACTTCTCGCATATACAAGTGCTGCATTTACTGCATTTGCAACTGCATCTGTTGTAATAGTAGAACCTGCAATTGCTTCAATTTCATTATCAGCGGATGCTGCAGTCTTAACTACTACGAATTCAGAAACATTTTTACCTTCAAATTTCGCAATAAAGTCTGCTTCTGTTGCTTTCATACCAAGACCTGGTGTCTCTGCGATAGATGTAATAGAATAACTATTTACAGTACCATCGTTTCTAACACCTACTGACATGGTAATACTACCCTGGCTACCGTCTTTTGCTGTTACAGTTACAACATAACCAGCTACTTCTCCGCCAATGATTGCTTTCTGTACATTGTCAATAGAATCTTTAAATCCACCGGCTGCCATCAACTCTTCTGCAGCAGCTTTGTCATATTCTAATTCTTCGAAGCTTTCTGCATCAGCAAAAACTGCCATATAAGCTTCCTGTTTTTTCTGTTCTTCAGCCGCTGTGATAGCTGGCAATGTAATCTGATAAACAGCTCCTAAAATACCACCGAGGACCAAAGCGAATGCCATCAGAACCAGAGCGTCATGCACAATTTTCTTATTCATTCTATTTGTCTCCTTTCGCTGGTTTTGTCTTAACAACACCAAATGCTGTTGGAATTGTAATCTTCTCAATAAGTGGAACTAAAATGTTGCTTAAGATGATTGCGAAAGAAACACCTTCTGCATTTGCACCAAAACTTCTGAAAATCCATGTAAAGATACCACATGAGATACCGAATAAAATCTGTCCCTTTGGTGTGATTGGAGAAGTTACATAGTCTGTTGCCATGAAGAATGCACCAAACATTAAACCACCTGCACATAACTGTGCTGTCACATAATTAATATCGAAACCACCAAATACAAACATTAATACTGCAAAAGTAATAATATAAGAACCTGGGATTCTTAAATCAATAACACCCATAAGAATCATGAAGATTGCACCGATAATAAGGGCAATTACAGATGTCTCACCGATAGTACCCGCTGTTGTACCAATAAGTAAGTCCATAGTATTTACTGCTTCACCTGCACGCATAGCCGCAAGTGGTGTTGCACCTGTATATGTATCAGTAGCAAAATTGGTCATGTCTTTTGCAAATGCGATTAATAAGAAACATCTTGCGCCCAATGCAGGGTTCATGAAGTTCTGTCCTAAACCGCCAAATAACATTTTAACAATGATGATAGCAACTACACCACCAACAATTGCTTCCCAGATAGGAAGGTTTACTGGAAGGTTTAATGCTAAAATCATACCGGTTACAACTGCACTTAAATCACCAATTGTCTGTTCTTTATGTGCAATTTTATTGTAAACCCATTCAGAAGCCACACAGCTTGCAACGGTGGCTAAAATTAACAACAATGCTCTGAAACCAAAGTTAAAAATACCAAACAATGTAGTTGGTAACATTGCAATAATTACATAAAGCATGATTCTGCTTGTTGTATCTTTGGCACGAACATGTGGTGCTGAGGAAACATGATATAAATCACTCACAGGATCCACCTCTTTCTTTATGTTCTAATTTTTTATTTACTTGCCTGTTTACGTTTTTCAGCAAGAACCTGTTTCTTCATTGACTTAATAGACTGTGCTAAATGTCTCTTAGCTGGACAGATGAATGAACAGCTGCCGCATTCGATACATTCTAAACCATGCCATGCTTCGAATTCTGCCATAAGACCCTTATCGCCCATCTTAGCAAGTCTTGAAGGAATCAGAAGTTCCGGACAAGCTTCTACACAACGTCCACAGTTGATACATGCTGTTGGCTCCATTGCTGCTACTTCGTCTTTTGAAAGAACAAGTAATGAAGATGATGTCTTAGTAGTTGGAATGTTGATGTTGAACATCGCAAATCCCATCATAGGACCACCAGAGATAATCTTTTCCGGTTCACCTTTGAATCCGCCTGCAGCTTCTACTAATTCAGCATAGTTAGTACCGATATAGTATAAGAAGTTACCAGGATTATTAACACCATCACCTGTAATGGTAGCTACACGGTTCATAACCGGGATACCAAGCTTAACAGCGTTATAGATAGCTGTGATAGTCTCTACGTTATCTACGATACATCCAACGTCTGCCGGAAGCATCTTAGAGTTGATAGAACGTCCTGTTGTAGCGAAAATTAACTGACGCTCACCACCCTGTGGATACTTTGTCTCTAACGCACAAACTTCCATTCTGTCTTCGCCTTTACATAATTCCTGTAACTTTTCGATACAGTCAGGCTTATTGTTCTCGATACCGAAAATACCTTTTGCTTTTGGGAAAATCTGAAGGATAATACGCATACCAGCGATTAAAGCTTCCGGATTCTCAAGCATTCTGCGGTAATCAGATGTAAGGTAAGGCTCACACTCTGCACAGTTCGCAATGATGTACTCGATTTTGTCTGGTTCCTTTGGAGAAAGCTTCACATGTGTCGGGAAACCTGCACCACCCATACCAACAACGCCGGCATCTCTTACTAATGCGATGATTTCTTCATTTGATAATTTGAATACGTCATCTACTCCTTTGTACTCAACCTCTTTGTACTCGCCATCGTTCTCGATTACGATACATTTTACCATGTCACCCACTGCTACGCGACGAGGTTCAATCGCCTTAACAGTTCCAGATACAGATGAGAAGATTGGAGATGAAACAAATCCACCTGCTTCTGCGATCATCTGACCTCTTAAAACAGTATCACCTACTGCTACGATTGGATTAGCCGGTGCACCGATATGCTGTGATACCGGATAAACAAGTTCTTTTCCTGGACGAACTTCTTTGATCGGCTGATCTTTTGCCAATTCCTTTCCTTCATAAGGATGGACGCCACCTTTAAATGTTTTTAAACCCATTTTGTGCCCCACTTTCTCTTATTTAGTATTTTTTGTATTTTGCGTACAAACAGGCAAAATACTATCAGTACTATTATATCATAGTTTTTTCAAATATACAGTAGTTTTTTGTATTTTTTTTAGAACGTTTTGACAACATTTTAACAGAATTTTAGACATTTTTTATTCTTTTTCCCTATCAGATATGCTAAAATGTGACTATCTGTTTGTTATTTGAACAAAAATAAGTTCTATGGAGTATTTTTTATGCAAAAATGGACAAATACGTTTCCTTTGGATACACAGAATGAGCTGCTCATGCAGATATTCACAGAAGACGCACTTTTTTTTGATATTGAAACCACCGGATTTTCTCCTGCTACTACACAACTTTACCTTATTGGTTGCGCGAAACGTCATGGTGAGAAAATAATCATTGAACAGTTTTTTGCAGAAACACCGGAAGATGAACACACGATTCTCTCCTGCTTTCTAGAACTTCTGACGAATTATCAGACTATCATTACTTTTAATGGTATTGGTTTTGATATTCCTTATATCAAAGCCAAGTGCGATACCTATGATTTACAGGAACATTTTGCAGACAAAGACTATATTGATTTGTTTAAAATCGTTTCTTCTTTGAAGTTTCTATTAAAACTTCCGAATTATAAGCAAAAAACGATTGAACAATTTCTAGGTATCGCCCGCGAAGATGTATTCGACGGTGGACAATTAATTAACGTCTATAAAGAATATGTGAAACACCCGTCTGAATACCAAATGTATTTTCTAAAACAGCACAACTACGAAGACGTGCTGGGCATGCTGGATTTACTACCGGTTTTAAGCTACTCTAATTTTCTAAAAGGTGGATATACCATTACCTCTGTAGAAAGTAATATCTATACAGATTATGAGGGGAATTCACAAAAAGAATTGCTTTTTTTCATGAAAAACGATATTCCCGTTCCAACACGGATATCTTATGGTTATCAGGAATTTTATTTGACTTGTAATGGTGAAAATTCAAAACTTTCTGTCCGATTATTCGAAGGGGAATTAAAATATTTCTTTGCAAACTACAAAGATTACTACTATCTGCCAGATGAAGATATTGCCATCCATAAAGATGTAGCCTCATCCGTAGATAAAGCATTCCGAAAAAAAGCTACTGCCTCCACCTGCTATACCAAAAAAGTTTCTATTTTCCTTCCTCAGTATCAACCGATTATAGAACCTGCTTTTTACAAAGAACGCAAGGATAAAACATCCTATTTTGAATTATCCGAGGAGTTTATTGATTCTAATGAATTACTTCGTAACTATATCGACCATATTTTAAAATTAATGACCAAACAAAAACATTAGTCACAGGATACACAACAAAAAATCAAAAGCTAAAAAATTTATCTTCGTGCAAGGCACGAAAGCGTAAATAACGAGAATGAAAAAAGAGTCCTCGGAAGAAGCATTTCTTTTGCGTACTTAGCACAAAGAAATGCTTCTTCCGAGGACTCTTTTTTCATTCTCGTTAAACATTAATCCTTCTCAAAGAAGAATGATTTATTTCTGGTAAATCCGATTTCTTTATAGTTCATAATCTGTTCTGTACTTCCAATGAACAAAGAACCACCTTTTACTAATGAGTTACAGAATTTCTTATAAATCTCATCCTTTGCTTCTTCTGTAAAGTAGATAACTACGTTACGGCATACAATAAGATGACAACTGCTTGGATATGGGTCTTTTAACAGGTTATGTTCTTTAAACTCTACACGTTTTTTAATCTCATCTGAAATCTTATAAGAGGAACCAACCTTTGTAAAGTACTTTGATTTTAAATCAGCCGGCACAGCCGCAATACTCTTCTCATTGTACAAACCAACTCTCGCCTGCTCTAATACCTGCTTGTCAATGTCTGTAGCAATAACTTTAATATTCGCCAAAGGTAAAATTCGTGACAATGCCATAACAAGAGAATATGGCTCATCCCCTGTGGAACATGCAGCACTCCAGATTTTAATGTTTTTACCGAACTTATCAACTAACTTAGGAAATACTTCATTCTCAAGAATTTTCCACTGTTCCGGATTACGATAAAATTCAGAAACGTTAATGGTAAGGAAGTTTACAAACTGTTCAAATTTTTCTTTGTCTTTTTTAATCAACGCAACATAAGAAGAATAATCGTTAATTTTATTCTTCGTAATTAACGTGTCAATACGCCTGCGCATCTGTTTTTCTTTGTAGCAGTTTAAATCAATCTTTGTCAACGCATATACATCTTTTTTAAACTGTTCATAATTATCTAACATGCTTCATACCCCTTTGTACATTATATATTTTTATCTTATTCAGATGTTGATACAGCCTGACAAAACTGCCAGGCTGCACTATAATTATCTTTTATTTTCTTATGCTTCTTCGTTTGCAACTGCTTCTACATCAGCTTCTTCTGCTGGTTCTTCTGTTACGAATAAAGCTTTGATGGAAAGGCTGATTTTCTTGTCAGCTTCGTTGAAGTCTACAACTTTTGCTTCTACTTCCTGACCAACTTTTAATACATCTGCCGGTTTTTCAACATGATCTTTTGAAATCTGTGAAACATGAAGTAATGCATCAACGCCTGAAGCAAGTTCTACGAAAGCACCAAAGTCTGTCATTCTTGCTACAACACCTTTTACTACATTACCTACAGCATACTTCTCTGCAGCACCATTCCATGGATTCTCTGCTGGGAATTTCATGCTGAGTGCAATCTTAGTATCGTTAATCTCTTTGATGAATACTCTAACATTGTCGCCAACGTTGAATACTTTCTTAGGACTTTCAACACGTCCCCATGACATTTCTGAAA
The DNA here is from genome assembly GCA_045531555.1 of Roseburia sp. Classification (GTDB taxonomy): domain Bacteria; phylum Bacillota; class Clostridia; order Lachnospirales; family Lachnospiraceae; genus Roseburia. The sequence continues at coordinate 20,066 of JAZSEF010000061.1, forward strand.
TGTGAAGTAAACCATCAGCTCCACCTAAATCGATGAATGCACCGAAATCTGTTACGTTCTTAACTGTTCCTTCAACTACATCACCTACGCTGATTTTAGAGAATAATTCTTTCTGCTGTTCAGCTTTTTTAGCAACTAATAACTGTTTTCTGTCACCGATTACTCTACGGCGTTTTGGATTGAACTCGCTGATTACGAATTCGATTTCCATATCTTTGTACTTAGCTAAATCTTTTTCGTAGCTGTCTGATACAAGGCTTGCAGGGATGAATACTCTTGTTTCATCGATTACTACACATAAGCCACCATCTAATACCTGTGCTACTTTTGCTGTTAATACTTCTTTGTTTTCGAAAGCTTCTTCTAATCTCTTGCTTCCTTTTTCTGCAGCGAGGCGTTTGTAAGTAAGAAGAACTTGTCCTTCGCCGTCATTTACTTTTAATACTTTTGCTTCCATTGTGTCACCAACAGATACAACAGTTGTTAAATCAACGTTTGGTTCGTTTGTATATTCGCTGCGTGTGATGATTCCATCTGACTTGTAGCCGATATTCAAAACGATTTCTTCCGGTTTCACATCGATAACGGTACCTTCAACTACCTCCCCATTTCTTATTGTTTTCAATGATTCTTCTAGCATTTGTTCAAAGCTCATTTCTGACATTCTTTTGAACCCCCTCAATAATATTGTTTGGGGTAGATGCCCCTGCGGTGATACCTACGTTATCGACGGATTCAAATTGTGACAAATCCAAATCCTTAATTGTTTGTATATAGTAAGTATTTTCACATTCGCTTTTGCATATTTCAAATAACTTCTGTGTATTGGAACTTGTTTTGCCCCCAATGACAATCATCGCGTCCACTTCTTTTGCAATTCGGGCTGCCTCCGTCTGGCGCTCCTCCGTTGCATTACAGATTGTATTTAAAACAATTATATCATACCCTTTTTTACTGATAATTTCAACTAATTCTTGAAATTTATTGTAATTAAATGTCGTTTGGGACACAATACATACTTTCCTGCCCCCAAATGACGCAAATTCTTCCGCTTCTTCCTTAGTAGAAAGCACTGTTGTAGCCTCAGTAGAGGACCAGCTCTTGATACCAATGACTTCCGGATGTGTCTCATTCCCGATAATTACCACATGGCAATTCTCTTTGCTGTGCTTTTCTACCAGTCTGTGAATTTTTAATACAAATGGACAGGTTGCATCTATCACCTCAAAACCAAGATGCTGTATCTCTTCATATACGCACTTCTCTACTCCATGTGCACGGATAATAACAGTTCCTTTTGGTTTGCCCTGTAATTCTTCTACAGAATTCACTACTATGACGCCTTTTTCTTCCAGATCCGCTACTACTTCTTCGTTATGAATAATTGGTCCAAACGTATAAATCGGTGTCTTTGCCTGCTCAATCTCGTTATAAACCGTTTCCACAGCCCTTTTCACTCCAAAACAAAAGCCTGCACTTTTTGCTAAAGTTACCTTCATAGTATCTCCATTCTTATTGATTAATTATTCTTGTACCCCTTTTTTCATGACATTCACAAAATTGTTGCTTTCATTCACAAAAGGTTATAAATAACCGGTAATTATTTCCGACTCTCATAAATTTCGCGGATTGCACTTACAACTTCATCAATATTCATCTCCGATGTATCTACTAATACTGCGTCTTCTGCTTGCTTTAATGGAGATGTCTCACGATTCATATCGCGATAATCACGCTCAATGATATCTTTTTCAATTTCTTCGAGATTACACTCCATGCCTTTTGCTGTCAGCTCATCATAGCGGCGCTTTGCACGGGTAAGGGAACTTGCTGTAAGAAAAATTTTAACCTGTGCGTTTGGAAGCACAACTGTGCCAATATCTCTGCCATCCATGATAACATCTGCATTCTGTGCTAACTTCTGCTGTGACTCTACTAATTTTGTACGAACTACCGGATATACGCTGACTTTGGATGCCATTTCTCCACCACGTTCCGTACGGATTACACTGCTTAAATTCTCACCATTTACATACACCTGCTGTTCGCCATTCTCATATGCAATCGTTACTTCTACTTTTGGGCAAGCCGCTGCCACTTCTTCGGCATTGTCTAAATCCACACCCATATTTACGGCAAAATAATAGCCCATAGCACGATACATGGCACCTGTATCAATGTATATAAATCCTAAATCCTTTGCCAGTCTCTTTGCGATTGTACTTTTGCCGGCACCTGCTGGTCCGTCAATTGCAATATTCATTCCCATGATGATTCTCCTTACTTTATCTAACTGTTATTCTTTTTCTTATATCATTTTTACTATTAAGTACTTCTCCATCCAATTTCAAACGTACTATAACTACTCAATAGAAACACCCGCCAGATGCCCTGTTGACCATGCTATCTGTAAGTTATAACCTCCGGTCAGCGCATCCAAATCCAGTACTTCTCCACAGAAATACAGTTTTTTCACTTTCTTCGACTCCATCGTGGACGGATTGATTTCGCCTACTTTTACACCGCCTTTGGTAATAATCGCTTCTCTAAAATCCCTTAATCCGTTTAAAGTCACCGGAAATGCTTTTATTAACTTTACAAACGAAGCTCTTTCTTCCCTGGTAATCTCATTCACTTTCTTATCCGGGTCAATCTCAGATAATTCTAAAATGACCGGTATCATCTTCGCCGGGAACAATTTACCAATAGAATTCTTAAACTGTTTATTCTTTGCTTCTTCAAAATCTTTTAAAATTCGCTTGTCTAATTGTTCTGCATCCAAAGCAGGTTTTAAATCGATTTCCATCTGCAATTCTTTTGACGTAAATTTCGGCGATATCATGGCACTTGCTGATAAAAGCAATGGACCGCTGACACCAAAGTGCGTAAACAGCATCTCCCCAAAATCTTCGTATAATTTTTTCTTGCCATCAAAAATGCGTACTGTTACATTTTTCAATGCCAAGCCCTGCATTTCTTTTACATATTCCTCTTTCGTATTAAAAGGTACTAATGCAGGATAAATCTCTGTAACGGTATGTCCTGCCTCCCTTGCGAAACGATAACCATCTCCGGTCGAACCGGTCGCCTGATAAGAAAAGCCTCCGGTTGCTACAATCACAGCATCTGCCATAACTATTTTTTTACCATCTACAAGTCCGCTCTTTAACTGCACACCCTTTACAATCTGCTGTGATTCTTTCTTATCCAGTGTTTCCGCATCCGGCCGTTCTTCGCACAAAATCTTTTCTACTTCCGTATATAGTTTGACCTCTACCCCTGCTTTTTTCAAAGCTCGCTGCAAGGTATTAATCACATCCGAAGAATGGTCTGAAACCGGGAAAATACGATTCCCACGCTCATTTTTAAGTGCAAGCCCCTCACCTTCGAAAAAATCGATAACCATCTGATTATCATAACCATAGAATGCACTATATAAAAATTTGGAATTCGTCATAACATTTGCAAACAAATCCTCCATGTCACTGGAATTCGTAATGTTACAACGACCTTTTCCGGTAATATATAATTTTTTCCCTAATTTCTCATTTTTTTCTAATAACAGCACCTCATGTCCCGTCTGTGCGGCTGCTAATGCAGCCATCATACCTGCAGGACCTCCGCCGATTACAATCACTTTACTCATTAAACTTATCATCCCTCACGTTTCCATAATGCATTTTTATAGAATCGTTAATATAATTAATCTCGTCACTTCCGTATACCTGATATTCGTCCCAGACATTCTCTAAAGTCTCTAAGGTCTTTGCGACCTTATTCTGACGCTTCATACAAAGTGCCACAATCAATGCGTTAATCACGCTTAAAGGTGCTACGAGCGAATCTACAATAGACGCCATATCACTCTCTGCAATCAAATTACAGGAAGAATACAGATTCATCGGTGAATGTACATTATCCGTCAACGTAATCACCTTTGCATTTCTATTATTGGCAAATTCCATTGCTTTTAATGTTCGCATAGAATAACGCGGAAAACTGATGCCGATAATCACATCATCTTTTCCTATTCGTACCATCTGTTCAAAAATCTCACTTGCACTATTAGTCTGAAGCAAATGCACATTATCAAAAATCATATTAAAATAAAATGCCATAAAGGAAGCTAATGGTGCGCAACTTCTAAGACCGATAATATAAATATGTTTTGCATTTAAGATGGTGTCTACCGCCAAATCAAAAATATGCTCATCAATTTTTGATAACGTAGCATGTAATTTATCTGCATCCGAACGCATCACTGTATCTAAAATCTTAGACTGGTTAATTCTACCATATGTAATTTCCATTCGCTGAACAGAGTTCAATTTATTCTTCACCTGTTCTTCTAAGGCCTTTTGAAACTCTGGATAACCTTTATAGCCAAGGTGTGTAGCAAATCGAACGACTGTAGACTCACTGACACCAACCATTTCCCCCAGCTTTGCAGCCGTCAAAAATACCGCCTTATCATAATTATCAGTGATGTACGCAGCCAAACGTTTTTGCCCTTTGCTGAGTTTCCCATATGATTCGTTGATTCGGCTACTCAAATCTTTCGAACGCCCCATAATGCACCTGCCTGTTTCGAATTTCTGTGCAATCTTTCACACACCTTTTTATTATATCAAACTTTCTTCTTTGTTTTCAACTAGAAGAACACGAAAATCAATCTTATGAAAGAAAAAACGAGGCATACAAAAATCTGTATGCCTCGTACTACCTTTTCTATTATGCCTGTGCAGCTTCTTTTAACTGCTGTAATTCTACAAAGGTTCCTCCTACGGTTTCTGAGAACACATTCAAATTCTCAGATGCTGTATCAATCGTATTCTTACAAGTCAATGTACCTGCTGATACTTCTTCAGATGCTGCCGAAAGTAATGAGATACTATCTACAATCTGCTTATTTGCTTCTAATACAGATTCCACTTCCTGTGTCATTGTGATAACATCTGACTGTAATCCCAACATTCCGCTCTCTACCTGTGTAAAGCTTTCGCTTACTTCTTCCACATGTTTACGCTGAACATTAATCGCTTCTGCTGATTCCTCGATACCTGCCTGTGTCTCATTTGTTACCTTAGTCAACTCATTAATGATAGAAGTAATCTTTTCTGTCGAAACTTTTGTCTCCTCAGCTAATTTACGAATCTCATCTGCTACTACTGCAAAACCTTTTCCAGCCTCACCTGCACGTGCTGCCTCGATACTTGCATTTAATGCAAGCAAATTCGTCTGTGAAGAAATATTTAAAATAGAATCCGTAATTCCTGATACCTTCTGTACATTCTCTACTAATAGCTGTACTGTATCAGAAATACGAGTAATATTCTGATCTACTAAATTGGACTGTTCCTGTAAATCGTCTGCCAAATGTCTGCCTTCTACTACAATACCTTTTAACTTGTCTGTTGTGGTCTTCGCATTTACCGCTAATTCATTTGTTACTTCTAATCGTTCTTGAATCTGACCCGTCATATCCGCCTGACGATTTACTGCTTCCGCCGTATTTTCCGAGCTTCCGGCAATACTATCCATAGCGTCATCTGCGGAAGCCATTGCTTCATTAATCTCATCAAGACTACCAACAATTCCTCTAAAATCCACATCCAACTTCTCAACAATACCATTTACAACATCTGCAACTTCTGCTCTACGAGCTGCTTCTTTCGCAATGACTTCTCTATCCTGCTCACTAAATTCGTAAAGAATCTTAATGGCCATATAAGAACCATAGATACATACTACGAAGCCTACCGTAATCAAATTACCGTGTTCGAAAGATGTCATATCCCCCATAGACTTTACAATACCACATTTTAATGCACATATAATAAAAGTCATGACACAACCTATACTAATTACCACTGAATTCAAATACAACATGAATCCAATCAATGCAGGGAATGCTAATACCATGGATGTTACACCATTATTCATGACCAACAATAAATACGCAATCAAAAACGTAATTGCCATAAATATCATGGTAGATTTCTTATCACCCTTTTTCGCAACCAAAATCAGGTTTGCAATTGCAAACACCGCATCAATAATTATTCGGAACATTCCATGACTTGGAATTCCCCAATTTGTATACTCCACTACGATGTAAACCAAATAACAAACAAGCAATATAGTCACCATTGTTTTATTGGCCATCCTATACTGCTCCGGTGTCAATTTCTTTCTCTTAATGTACTTCTCCATACGTTTTCTCTCCTATTAGATTATAGTAAAATCCTCATTTTTACTTTCATCCACTTTGTACATTATATCTAATTTTCCCTCAAAAATCAACTCCAAGAAGATAATATTACACAAAAAAACAGGCGCCTAGTTTCCTAAGCGCCTTACATGTTCTAATATTATACCGGATAAGCTCCGTTCTTTGTATCTGCAACTGTTACATCTACTTTTTTCTGCTGAGCTTCACGATATTTGAAGAAGTCCATAGCAACCTGTGGGAATAATGCGTATGATAATACGTCTTCATCCTGCTGTTTGTACTGCTTCATTTCTGCTTCTAATTTATCTAATTCCGGCTCAAGTAAATCTGCATATCTGCATGTGATAGCGTTCTTCTTGTCTTCGCCAAGAACTTTGTCAACAACTTCCGGATTGAATGGTTTTACAGTCTGACCATATTTTCCAAGTAAAACGTCTTTTGTTTCTTTTGTAGCAACTTTATAACGTTCACCCATTAATACATTAAATACAGCCTGTGTACCAACGATCTGTGATGAAGGTGTAACAAGTGGTGGTTCACCAAGGTCTTTACGAACTCTTGGGATTTCCTCTAATACTTCGTTGTATTTATCTTCTGCATTCTGCTCTTTTAACTGAGACACCATGTTAGATAACATACCACCCGGTACCTGGTATAATAATGTCTTAATATTAACACCAAGAACCTTTGGATTTAATAAACCGCTTGCGATTGCTTCTTCTCTAAGTGGACGGAAGTAATCAGCGATTTCTGCTAACTGGTTCTGATCTAAGCCTGTATCATACTCTGTACCCTTGAATGCTTCAACCATAACTTCTGTTGCAGGCTGGCTTGTACCAAGAGCAAATGGAGACATAGCTGTGTCAATGATATCACAACCTGCTTCTACTGCCTTCATACATGTCATTGCAGCAACACCTGATGTATAGTGTGTATGTAATTCGATTGGTAAAGAAGTAGCATCTTTTAAAGCCTGTACTAATTCTGTAGCTGCTGTTGGAACTAAAAGACCAGCCATATCTTTGATACAGATAGAATTTGCACCCATATCTTCGATTTTCTTAGCCATTTCTGTCCAGTATTCTAAAGTATAAGCATCACCTAATGTATAAGATAATGCAACCTGTGAATGACCTTTTTCTTTCTGACAAGCTGTTACTGCTGTCTGTAAGTTACGTAAGTCATTTAAACAGTCAAAAATACGGATGATATCAATACCGTTAGCGATAGACTTCTGTACAAAATATTCTACTACGTCATCTGCGTATGGACGATATCCTAAGATATTCTGTCCACGGAATAACATCTGTAATTTTGTATTTTTAAATCCAGCTCTTAACTGACGAAGACGATCCCATGGATCTTCTTTTAAGAAACGAAGGGAAGCATCGAATGTAGCGCCACCCCAACATTCTACTGCATGATAACCAACTTTATCCATTTTTTCGATAATTGGTAACATCTGCTCTGTTGTCATACGTGTTGCAATCAAAGACTGATGTGCGTCACGTAAAATGGTTTCTGTTATTTTTAATGGTTTTTTAACAACTTCTGCCATGATTTTCTCCTTTACTATTTATACTCCAAAGATTGCCATGAATACACCGGCTGCTACTGCAGTACCGATAACACCGGCAACGTTTGGTCCCATTGCGTGCATAAGTAAGAAGTTTGTTGGATCTGCTTCTGCACCAACCTTCTGTGATACACGTGCTGCCATTGGAACCGCAGATACACCTGCTGAACCGATTAATGGGTTAATCTTGCCCTTTGTAATCTTACATAATAACTTACCGAATAATACACCGGCTGCTGTACCGAACATGAACGCAATTAAACCTAATGCAACAATCTTTAATGTAGTAACATTTAAGAATGCTTCTGCGCTTGTAGATGCACCAACGGATGTACCAAGTAAGATAACAACGATATACATCAATGCATTAGAAGCTGTCTCTGTAAGCTGACGTACTACACCACATTCGCGGAATAAGTTACCAAGCATCAACATACCAACTAATGGTGCTGTGGATGGAAGAATCAAACATACCACAATTGTTACAACGATTGGGAATAAAATCTTCTCAAGTTTTGAAACTGGACGAAGATTTGCCATTTTAATCTTACGTTCTTCCTCAGTTGTAAATAATTTCATAATTGGCGGCTGGATAACTGGAACTAACGCCATATAAGAATATGCTGCTACGGCAATCGGTCCCATAAGACCAGACTGACTCAATTTACCTGCAAGGAAAATTGAGGTAGGACCATCAGCACCACCGATAATAGATACTGCCGCTGCTGCTTTGTCATTGAATCCTAAAAGGATTGCCATGAAGTACGCACCGAAAATACCGAACTGTGCTGCGGCACCAAGTAAAAAGCTGATTGGGTTCGCAATCAGCGGACCAAAGTCTGTCATCGCACCTACACCCATGAAAATCAGGGACGGTAAGATTGACCACTCGTCTAACACATAAAAATAATGTAACAAACCACCGACACCATTACTCATCTCTTCTGGCGTTGCAAAAATATCTGGATAGATATTAACAAGTAACATACCAAAAGCAATCGGAACTAATAATAATGGTTCGAAGCCTTTTGCAATTGCAAGGTATAAAAATACACATGCAACAATAATCATGATGAAGTTACCAACTTCAAGGTTAAAGAAGGCTGTCTGGTGAAGGAGGTTAGTCATTGTTTCTGTAAAATAACTCATAGTTACCTCTCATTCTGCCAATTTTGCGGCTTATTAATTAGTTCATAGTAGCGAGTAATGCGCCTGCTTCAACCATATCACCAACGCTTACGTTTACGCTTGCAACTGTTCCATCCTGTGGAGCAACTACTGGTGTTTCCATCTTCATAACTTCAAGAATTACGATAGCTTCGCCTCTCTTAACAGCTGCGCCTGCCTGTTTCTCAACTTTGAATACTTTACCAGCTGCACCAGCTTCAATTTTGATGCTGCCTGCACCAGCTGCTGGAGCTGCTGCCTTTGGAGCTGCTGGAGCTGCTACTGGAGCTGCCGCACGTCTTGGAGCTGCTGCTGGAGCTGCTACGCTTCCGTTTTCTTCTACTGTAACATCATAAACGTTTCCATTTACGGTAATTGTATAGCTTTTCATCTTATAATCCTCCTAAAAATATGTATCTCATTAACGTCTGTGAATAGAACGTACTACGAATGAATCTGTAGAAGTTCCTTCGCTTGCAGCAATTGCTGCTGAAATAACTGCAACTAATTCCAAATCGTCTGTAAGTGGAGTCTCTTCCACTACTTCCGGTACATTATTTGTAACTACTGCTTCTTCTGTCTGTTTCTTTTTGCCAATATTCTGTAAATCTCCGATGAAACGGAAGCAGTAAATAATTAAACTGATAAGAATAAGTACACCGAATACGGTTCCCATACCCATCAATGTATTTAATGCAGCCTTTTCCATCTTCTCGCCTAATGTATAAACGAGATCTACGGTCACGTCTGTGATAACAAGCTGTTCGATTTCGTAATCATAATTTAAAACGAAAGACACAACTACCTGACGTCCCGGATAATTTACATACTGGTCAACTGTAACTGTCTTATTTGCTTTTGCAATAACAAGTTCATCTAATCCCTGATATTCGCCAAGTTCTGCTGTAGTTGTTACCCAGCCTTCAACAAGTTTTGCTGTAAGCTCATCTGTGACAGATGATAATACTATAGCAAGTTCTTCTGGTGAATATGCAGCAAGCTGTTCAACATTTGTTACTGCGAGGCTCTCTAAATCACTATATGTATTGCCATAGTAATCCTCCTGTGTAGGATCCCCGCCACATGCAGCCATTGTTAAAACAGTAAAGATAAGACAAAGCAGCAAAGATATTTTCTTCTTCATATACTTCACCTTTCTACTTCTTATTATTTTGTTCCGTGTTTCTTATCTGGTGTACCTACACATTTTGTGTAAAGCATTTCGAACGCTGCTACAAGGTATTTTCTTGTATCTGCTGGCTCGATAATCAAGTCAACATAACCACGTCTTGCTGCTGTAGTAACATCAGACTGTAATTTGCTGTATTCTGCAGCTTTTTCTGCCAATACATCTGCTGATGCATCTGCGTACATAATCTTAGCTGCCATTTCAGCATCCATCATACCAACTTTTGCGTCTGCCCAAGCATATACTAAATCAGCACCGATAGATTTTGAGTTCATTGTAACATATGCGCTACCGAACGCTTCGCCAACGATTAAGTTTACTTTTGGACATGTTGCAGAAGCAAATGCAGATGTCATTCTAGCAAGCGCTTTTGCTAACTTTCTTTCGCCACACATAGTAGCTTTAAAGCCTTTAACGTTTGTAATTGATAATACAGGGATTTCAAAAGCATCACAGAAGCTGATGAATTCAGCTGCTTTGTTACATCCTTTTGCAGATAAAACAGCATCAAACTTCTCTACTTCTTTGCCTTCTTCATCATAAACTACTGTACAGTTTGCTACTGCACCAACAGTCATACCGTTTAATTTGATAAAACCTGTTACCATGTCTTTTGCATAGTTTGCTTTTGTCTCAAAGAATACGTTGCTGTCAGAGATTTCGCTTAATAAGTATCTTGCATCACCTCTCATAGCATCCATAGATGTACATGCACGGTTTAAATCATCTAAACATTCGTCTGTATAAACATCGCTTTCGTTGTTCATTGGAAGCATGCTTACTAATTCACGAATCTGACCTAAGATATCATCTTCGCTGCCTACTGCATCGATGCAGCCTGTTTCTTCACTCTGGAATGTTGCTGCTGAAGTATCACATTTATCTGCTCTGTTGCCATCGATTGCATTTGGAGCATTGATAAACATTTTTGCTTTCTTCTCTTCCATAAATGCAAAGTCTGATAATGCAGGAACTACTGCAAGACCACCGCCACAGTTACCAAATACTGCACTAATCTGTGGAACTACGCCTGAAGCTTCTACTTCTTTTGCGTAAATCTGACCGAAGCCGTCTAATGCATCTACAGATTCCTGTAAACGCATACCCGCACAGTCGATTAAACCGATAACCGGCGCACCCATTTTCATTGCCATGTCATAAACATTTGCAATTTTCTTTGCATGCATTTCACCAATTGTTCCGTTTAAAACAGAAGCATCCTGGCTATAAACGAATGCTAAACATCCATTGATTAAACCATGACCAGTGATAACACCATCAGAAGGTGTGCTTGTACCTGCAAGATTAAAATCTGTATTTCTTGCAGTTACGAGAGAACCGATTTCCATGAAACTGTTCTCGTCGACTAACTTGAGAATGCGCTGCATTGCCAAGCTATCTTTGTTAGTACTCATTCTTTTTTCCTCCATCTATAAATTTACTTGCAATTAGTAATAAAATTACAAATTCCGCTATTTTGCATTGTATAGCTTTCTGTCTAAAATTTCAAGTACATTGTTACGATTTTAACGCTATATTTTTACATTTTTTGCAAATCTAGTACTAAATATCTACGTTTTTCTTTAAATTCCGCTCTGAAAAATTGCTACTACCATCCTCACACACCACCAAAAATCAATTTCTTTCACTTCATCTTTTGTCAATACTTCATATTCCCGAAAAATTTCATCATTAATTGTGATGATTACTCTTCCAATACACGTTTGTCGTAAAACCGGCGCCTGCAGTTTTTGTTTCACCTGATAGGAAACCTTTACCTCTTCCTCCTTTGCAATTAACAATTCCTCATAACCGGTTACCTCTCCTAATTCCACTTTGGTATATGTACTTTCACCAATCCTGCTTCCCTGCCCATTCTCCACTAAAACAGTACCAATTTCTTCTAAATTAATCTGTATTTCACGTAAATCTGCTTTTTTATAATTTTCTATTCCATACTGCATCAGTTTTTTACTATCTGACCATTTATAGGTACGGTTATTTGGCCATCCACATGCAAGCAATGCAACTATGTATGTTCTATCCTCCCGCGTCAATGCTCCCACATAACAATATCCTGCATTACCAGTAAATCCTGTTTTTCCGGAAAATGCTCCCTGCATCATATCCAAAAAGGCATTTCGATTCGTAACAGTATAACTTCTTCCACTGTCAATTTCACAAAAACTGTGACTTCTAGCAGCAGTAATCGCCCGGAATTCTTCCTGTTTTGCAGACTGCATCACACAATACCGCATCAAAAGTGCAAGGTCCGATGCTGTCGTATGATGAAAACCGTTTTCGTCCGTTCCATCAAGTCCGTTTGGCGTGATAAAATAAGTATCCAGACATCCGATATCTTTTGCCTTTTGATTCATAATCTTCGCAAAATCTTCTACACTTCCTGCAATATGTTCTGCTATCGCAACTGCACAATCATTATAAGACTCTAACATCAATGCGTGAAGCAAATCTATCATATAAAAACGTTGTCCCGCCTTCATTCCAAGATGCACCTTTGGTGCTGATGCGGCTCTGTTTGACACTTCCACCACCGCATCATGCTGACTGTATTCTAAAGCCAGAATGCAGGTTAAAATCTTCGTTGTACTGGCATTCGCTAAAGCATCTGTACCATTTTTTGTATACAAAACTCTCCCCGAATCGGCATCCATCAAAACTGCCGCCTTCGCATATAATTCCGTTTCTTTCGGTGCATTTTCCCTGTTCACGGCATAACACAGTATCACATCCTTACTTATTATAAGGACAAGACATAAAACTACTGCCAAAAACTTTATTATTTTTTTCATAGTTTCCTTCTTTACATTCTTTCATCATCTAAACCTTATGCAATGAAAGAATTTGTTAGGACTTTTTTTAACAGAACAAAGCATTCGCTTGCGAACTCTTGCGCCGCAAAAGCGTCGCATTAGCGACATCCTTCTACTGCTTTTGCGTGTGCATCCTTGCGGAGCATTTTTAATTCATAGGAATTTCCTATGAATTAAAAATACTCAGACAAATGACCTCTGCCATTTATCTGAGCACTTGACTCAAATCTCCATTTTCACTTTTGCTTCTTCTTCTGCTTCCTGCTTGAACTCCTCTATTTGAACCGGATTCATAGATGGAAGTTCATCGATAGACTGAACACCGAAACTTCTTAAAAATTCCTCCGTCGTTCCAAATAAAAGCGGACGTCCCGGTGCGTCCAGTCTTCCCAACTCGCACACGAGATTATACTCCATTAACTTGCTCACTGCATGGTCACAGGATACACCACGAATTTTTTCTATCTCTACTTTTGTAATCGGCTGTTTATATGCAATAATCGAAAGCGTCTCTAACAGAACCTCTGTCAATGCATGACGTTTCGGCTGTTTTGCAATACGAATGAGATACTCATACATCTCACTTTTCGTACACATCTGGTAAGAACCATCTAATTCGATAATCTGTAATCCGATGGAATCATCTGCATAATGCTCCATCATACGTTCTATAATCGCCTTTGTCTTTTTCTTGTCTAATTCGATTGCATCAGCAATTTTCTCTAACTCAACGGACTCTCCCATTGTAAAAAGAATTGCCTCTATAATCGCTTCATAATTCTTATTTTCCATAACTTTTACTTATACTTTTACGCAACAATCTTGGACTGAATGTGAATATCATCAAAAGTTTTATCCTGTGTGATAAAAATTTTACCCACTTTCATTAATTCAAGAATTGCTAAAAAAGTAACGATAATCTCCATCTTACTTGACTGTGCTTCCAACAAACTCCGGAAACTAAAATTGCTGTGTGTCAGACAATAATCCTCTAACAATGCCATTTTATCCGGCAAGGACACCTCTTCTTTTTCAATCTTGCCGAATTTTGAACGAACAGGGTCAATTTTTTCCACCTGCTTCTTCATGACAGATTTGAAAATATCATTAAGTTTCGCTAATGTCAAGTCTGATACCAGTTCCTTTAAATCAACCGGCTGCTCATATTCCGCTACTTCAGGAGGAATCGTCGGTTCTTTGAAAAGTACCTTCTGCGCATCCAACTGACGGTCTCGAAGTTCATACGCCATGCACTTATACATCTTGTATTCCAATAACTGCTGAACCAATTCCGTTCTCGGATCTTCTATCTCCTCATCCTCTGTCGGAGCAGCCGGAAGAAGCATGCGTGACTTAATATCAATCAAAGTCGCTGCCATCACAAGAAATTCAGACATAACGTTTAAGTCATTCCGCTTCATCTCCGCAATATATTCCAGATACTGAGCTGTAATCTCTACAATCGGAATGTCATAAATATTCACTTTATTCTTATCAAGCAAGTGTAACAATAAATCCAACGGACCTTCAAACACTTGTAACTTTACAGTAATACCCATGCGCTATCCCTCGTCCCATTGTCAACCCTCTTGTTGCAACAGGTAAACAAATCACTTCTTTTTGCAACATAGATTGTACTAGGTTTTGGCAAAAAATTCAAGCCTTATGTCACCATATTTAGTGTTTATTTTTCAAAACATCTACTATAATTAGTATACTACAGATTGGCATAATGTACATGCTTTGTCGATAAAATATAAGCGAAAGCCTCAAAAAAATGGAAAGGAGCATACTATGGCAGTTTTTGTCACATTGTTTCTTAGTATCTCTTTATTTGTCACACAATTCACTCATGCTGTAATCCCTATCCTACATACAACTACTTCCAGAAAATTATTTGAAACTGACACAGATATTACAGATAAATCGTCAACCAGTTCAGTTACTAGTAGTGACAATTCACTCGGTTTAACCTGTGGCAGTGCTCTTTTAATGGAAGCTTCTACCGGAACAATTATTTACGAAAAAAATGCGACAGAACAACTCCGCCCTGCCAGCATCACGAAAATTATGACATTAATTTTAATTTTTGATGCCCTTGCAGAAAATAGAATTACGTTGGAAGACACTGTTACTGTATCTGAATACGCCTCCAGTATGGGCGGTTCTCAGGTTTATTTAGAACCGGGTGAAACGCAAACCGTAGATACTATGATAAAATGCATCGCCGTTGCCAGCGCAAATGATGCCTGTGTGGCTATGGCAGAACATGTCTGGGGCTCTGAAACAGAATTTGTAAATCAAATGAACGAACGTGCCAAAGGGCTTGGCATGGAACAGACCACTTTTGTGAATTGCTGCGGTTTAGACATAGATGGTCACATCACAACCGCCAAAGATATCGCCCTTATGTCACGCGAACTGATTACAAAATATCCTGACATTTTTAACTATACTACTATCTGGATGGAAAATATCACACATGTTACCCGTCGCGGCACCAGTGAATTCGGACTGACGAATACAAACAAATTAATTCGCCACTACTCCTATGCGACAGGATTAAAAACCGGATTTACCAGCCTTGCAGGCTCCTGTATATCTGCGACTGCTAAAAAAGACGGTGTTGAATTAATCGCTGTCATCATGAAAGCGGACAGTTCCAAAATCCGAAATGCCGAAGCCATTTCCCTCCTTAATTATGGGTTCCGTGTCTGCCAGACCTATAAAGATGCAAATGATACACCACTTGCACCTTTGCCTGTGAAAAAAGGAATGACAGACACGGTTCCACTTTATTATAGTGGTCCTTTCTACTATGTATCCGTAGACGGTGCAGATATCACCGCCATCGAAAAACGGTTCGAACTGCCTGCAGAAGTCACCGCTCCTGCCATCAAAGGTGATATCGCCGGGCGGGCAGTTTACACACTCGACGGAAAAGAAATCGGTTTTGTGAATATTCTCTATGGGGAAACCGTGGAATTGGCGACCTTTGGTGATTATTTCATAGATGTGCTGGGGGAATATCTAGCGGTATAATTATCTAATTTTAATCGGGTACAATTATTAGCGTTGTACCCGATTAATTCATCTACAACAATGGTGCTAACAACCTCATCACCCCTTGAAATAACTGTATCAGCACATGCTGACTCTCACAAAAAGAAAGCGTTACTTCATCCGAGCAGGCAAACACCTCCAGACAATCCACTTTCATTTCTTCCACCGCCTTACATTGATACAAAAACACTCCACATTCAAAATGTAGATAAAGGCTGCGATAATCTAAGTTCACACTTCCCACTGTAGCAATTTTATCATCGCAAAGGAAACTTTTAGCATGTAGAAATCCCGGGCGGTATTGATATATTTTTACGCCTCCTTCAATTAATACACGATAAAAAGACTGGGTTATCCAGTAAATAACTCGTTTGTCCGGTACACCCGGTGTCACAATCCGCACATCCACGCCGCGTTTTGCAGCATTCATAAGACTTGTCAGCATTTCATTATCAATAATCAGATATGGAGTAAAAATATACACATAATCCAATGCCTGATTGATGATGTTTAAGTAAACAGTTTCCCCGACATATTCTTCATCAAATGGACAGTCACAGTAAGGCTGGACATATCCACCGGATAAATCCAGTCTCTTTCTTTTGTCATCTACATTTACACATATTGCTTCTTCCAGTGTTAAAGACACATCCTGGTATAATATACTGCTTTTCTCTTTCTCGACCTTCTTATTCCTACTAAAAAATAAAGTTACCTTCTCTCTCTTGCCACCTACGTACTCCCACATTGCAAGAAACATCAACGTCAAACTTCTGACAGCTTCCCCCTTTAATCGCACAGCGGTATCTTTCCAATATCCATACCTTTCCACATGATTGATATACTCGTCTGCCAGATTCATTCCACCTATAAATCCAACTTTTCCATCCACTATTGTCATTTTTCGATGATCCCTATTATTAAATAGTACTGACATAAACGGTTGAAATGGCTGAAATGGCCTGCATTTAATACCATATGCTTCCATTGCCTTAGCGAAGTCTTTTGGCACAGTTCCAATACTTCCAATGTCATCATAAATCAGGCGGACATCCACGCCCGCCTGCACTTTTCGTTCTAATATCTCTAAAATGCGATTCAGCATATACCCCGATTCAATGATATAATACTCCATGAACACAAACTTCTTCGCCTGTTCTAGTGCAACTATCATATCCGGAAACATTTCCTCTCCACACTTATAATATTTCGTATCGGTATTCCCATACACCGGATATCCCGACCAGTCATTAATATATTTCATCTGTCGGTATACAGTTTTATCCTGCATTTCAATGTTCTGATTTACTTCCGGTGTCTGGTAAATATACTTTAGCATCTCTGTCTTTATCGCATCCATTTTTTTGTGGTTTTCTATAATTGCACCGCTCCTCCCAAAAAACAGATATAAAAACAATCCAACTACAGGAGACAACAAGATTAAAAACGTCCATAATAATTTATTGTTCGGATTCATGTTGCGATTTACGATATGAAGTACTACTAGCACTGCTACCACACGAATGGCATAGTTTGCATAAGTAAACTTATAGCTGAATTTATAGAAAACCATTACAAGCCAGAAAAATTGTATGATAATTAACAACGCAATGATTACAAATCTGCTCCACAGTAAAATCTTATTTTTCATGAAACCCTCATTACCATAAGTTCTATTTAAATAGTTCAAAAATAATAAAGTCGGCTTATTCCAAAACTTTCATTAACTTATTTAATACGTCTGATATCGAATCAGATTATCTACATGTATCATACCCCAGGACTTTTTCTTAAAATATTCGCCACGTGGATAAGCACTCTCATAAAGTCTCAGTTTCATCTCTGCGGGGCTAAGCTCTGGTGAATGTTCAAACGCTAAAGCTAACGCCCCAGTCACTACCGGTGCCGCCATGGACGTACCACTCTTTTTGATATAAGTCTTTCCATCCATGCAACAGCTTATTACATTCGTACCGGGTGCTAAAATTTCCGGTTTCATAATACAACAGTCTGTTGGCCCCGCTCCGCTATAACCATCTCTTCCAATATAAGTTCCCGTTTCATCCGTCCTGTCATCCATGCTTCCCACCGTCAACACTTTCCTTGATATTCCCGGAATGGTAACGGAATTCTCCCGTGGTCCGTTATTTCCAGCAGCAGTCACTACCATAATCCCGGCATCCCAGACTCTTTCTACTGCGTCTAACAATTCTTGTTTTTCTTTTCCACCTGCACTTTTTAACATTCCAACAGATATATTAAGCAGGCGTATTTTGTATTTCTCTTTATTCTTTAAAAGCCAGTCTACTCCTGCCACTACGTTCGCAGTGTTTCCATTTCCATTTTTATCTAACACTTTTATCACCACCAGATTTGCTTTCGGTGCAATCCCACAATATTTCCTATTCTGTGACAAACCTCCATTTCCCGCCAAAATTCCAGCTACATGCGTACCATGTCCATTGTCATCATAAAGTGCCATTCTTTCACCAATGCAATCTATGAATGCTAAAATACGATTATCAAAATCAGAATGTAACACGATACCGGTATCCATAACTGCCACAGTTACATTTTCTCCAGTTAGTCCTAATTTATATGCATAATCCAAATGAATTAATTTTTTTACACGTTCCATGGATAAAACCTTTTTGATAGTATATGAAAAAATAAAAATTCCGTTCAAAAATCAGCTTTTTTTTGAAATCCTATAAATAAAACAGCTTATTAAAGTTACATATTTAACCTTATGCCAAACTTGAAAGCATACCGGTTATTGACAAATTTGTACCTAAAAAGCCATCAAAATATATGCATTCAATTACACATATCCTGATGGCATCTAACTTGTATTATACTATCATTTTTTTGTATTATTTGGGTAGTATCAATCTTTTTTATAGAACTAATCTAAATTGACATTGTAATAATTAAAGTATTATCCATGTTCCTTTTTGAAAAAACATCTCAATCTATAATACCATTAACTTCCTTTGGGTATGGATATTTCGCACCTCTTGTTACACCTTTATATAAAATATTTGCTTTCATAAAAATAAATCTACCACATTATAATAACACAACTATATTTCAGACTAAAAAATTATATACATTCTATAATTAACCCCTCATTTCGAGACACTTTTGTTCAAAAACATCTATATTATCATAAATCCTATCAAAACATGATGTATCATCATTAAACACCTCACCAGTTTGCGAAATTATTGGTGAATCAACAACAGCTTTTACTGCTCCAACTAATGAAAATGTAAATGCCAATACCTCAAGTTCATCCTGAGGAAATTTATCCTCTTGAATTCTTCCTAAATGAAAAAAACTATCTTTTTTTCTTATAATTTGCCCAGCTCTATTAACATACTCATCTAACAATGGAATAAATCTGTTAAGCAACATTAAATGCATATTGGCATACTGTTCAATAGCATTCATTTTAGAGATGTTTATCTCTAGCACTTCCTTTTGATATTTATATTCTGAAGCAACCCTCTTCGCTTCTTCCACTTGCTGCCCAGCAGAAAAAGCATCCGATATTCCTGAAAAACCAAATTCAACTGCAACTACACTAAATCGGGCAATTGCATCTATGCTTTGAACTTTCACATCATCCATTTTTCTTCTTTTCAATTCTTCATCCTCTGTTTTTCCTGCATTAATAACATCTCGAATACTATATGCAAGATTTGACACTGTACCATCCTGAACCATCAACAACGCGACATTTGCAGCATCATCTCCAAGATGTTTTTTATCAAATGCCTGATATGCCTCCATCGACATTTGTACCTCATAAAATTTTTCTTGCCCAAATACAAATCTTCGCAGTTCTCCTAAACCTTTGGAATCTTGAAATCTTATTTGTGGTGATAATCGCTTATATACCTTTAAAAATTTTTTCATATAACTACACATAATCTTCTTTTTTAAACATACCACATTAGTAATTGTTTCTTTCGTTATCCGTGTGTTTTCTCTTAAAGAATAGTATGTACTCATATACTCTTTTCTCGCAGAATTGTATATTTCTTCTGCTTTTTTCTGATTCCTTTTTGCAATTCCTCTACCAATACCTCCAATCAACAGGCCACCCAGAGAAACTGCTGTACCTACTTTATGAAATGTATCAAATTCCTTATTATAATCATCACATGAATTTTTCAATTATATTCCCCCACTAGAAAGAAATCTTATTATTACCAAAAATCTTTCTCTTAAAATCTTCTGTATTTTCCACTACCGGAACCTTTCCAAATAGTTTTGTAACCTGATTTGCACCCGATATTGCACCATCAAAATCTCCTATTTTTAATGAAGAATCTATAAAATCTAATGCTGATACAAAACAATTCTCATATCCTGAAAAATAACTATTTACATATTCCTGCAATTGTCTGCGGTATTCATTCAGCTGAAGAGTAACTAAAACGCATTCTGCAATGCGTTGCTCCGTTTCAATACGCTCTTTAAAATACATTCCTGCTTCTCTAATTAAATTCTGAAACTGTCCGCTCTCTATAATTAACTGAATTGAATCCATTGTTGCCTTCTCTGTATTAATTTTAATTAAATGCTGTACCTCTTCCTGTCTCCTCTGCTCGGCGTAATATTTCATCATAGCTTCGTATACTTCTCGCTGTTTTCGCTTTTCTTCTTCTGCTAAAGACTGCATTCCTTCTATAAGGAAACTATAGACTTCACCTGTCAATATCCCACCTATAAGACTTCCAACTGCACCGCCTACAATTGGAATTGGTATCACGGTCTGTCCGACAATTGTTCCTAAATAAGTGCCACCCATGCTACACCCTTTATCTCCTAATTCAATTAAGCATTCTTCTGTAGATATTTCTCCATTTCCCCATTTAACAACTGTTTCTCCAGCAACAGATACCGTTGAAATAACCTTTCCAGCAACATTTTTTTCACCTAAAGCTATTAGTAATTTAGACTTAGATGATGTAAGCATATGATTCAAAATTGTTAAACCTGCACCATTTATATAACCAGAAACATACGCCTCAGCGCCCTCTTTACACACATCTTTTAATGCTTCAGAAGTTGTTTTCTCGCCCTTTATACATAAAACAACATTATTAATTCCAGAAATAGTTGTAACTGTTCCACCCGCTTGAATAGCAGTAGCTTTTCCTGCGGTATTTGCAGTATCTGCGATATTCTTCACACTTGCTTTCATAAGCTTAGCACTATTTCTTTCTTCTGCCTTTTCACCAATTTGTCGAACTCTCTCAGATATATCCTCTACCGACTCACCCGTCTTCTCACTGATTTGCTGCATTCTTTCATAATCTTGACTCCATTCTTTCTGATTATCTCCGCCTTTATTACCTGTCTGATTCGTCCTTCTTGAAATTACCTGAAAATTTTCTGGATCATTTCCTATTTCTTTAACATCATCTGCAGTTACCCATGGATTACTCTCTGCTCTCTTAGCAAGCTGATTTAAAGGTTCAATATGATCTGCTTCTGCAAGATGATCCTGCCATTCATTTCCAAATCTCATTTTTGCTTCTTTAGTAGTAAGTACCAATTCTGCACCAGTATATGGATCTCTTACAACCTCACCATTTGAAAATGATTTCTCTTTTACCCTTTTGTGCGCAAGACCATCATCATAGTGTGTTTTTCTGGTTTGCTGATTATATTCTGGTTTGCTGAAAATTCTGTCCGCTTGTTTTGTCATTTGCTGCACAACTTGATCTTTTGCAACTTCCGAACTTATTACAACTTGTGAATCTTTATCTTCGTTTCTTTTATTAACATTAAACAACTTAAACACTCATGGTCTCCTTTTATAATCCTACAAAATTTATGCAAAATCAAACAATGACAACTGGTTCGACTCCGGCAAATCTCCCAGCAATCCCAAATCGCTCATCAAATCAATAACGGTCTTGGTCGCCTTCGTTCTCTGTCGGAAATCATCCTTTGATAAGAATGGTCCGTCTTTTGCCGCCTCCGCTACTGCAATTGCCGCATTGTCGCCCATACCCTCAATCGTATTGAGTGCAGGAAGCAATTTTCCATCAATAATCTGGAAACGGTCCGGATGCGAACGGTAAATATCAATTGGTAGGAACTCGAAGCCTCTTGCATACATCTCCTGCGCAATCTTCATATCACGGTACACATCCTTTTCTTTATTAGAAAGGCTATCTTTTCGCTTCGTGTAGTCCTTGTAAAAATACTCTAAACGCTCCTTGCCCTGACACATAATTTCGTAATCGAAACCGGTTGCACGAATCGAAAAATATGCCGCATAATATGCCAACGGATAAAACACCTTACAGTAAGCAATACGCCATGCCATCATAACGTAAGCTGCCGCATGAGCTTTCGGGAACATGTACTTAATCTTCTTACAAGACCAGATGTACCAATCCGGCACATCATGAGCTTCCATTTCCTTTTCCCAGTCCGGTTTTAACCCTTTTCCTTTACGAACAGATTCCATAATCGTAAACGATAACTCACTATCCAAGCCCATATTAATCAGATAAATCATAATATCATCTCGTGTACAAATCGCAGTCGAAATGGTCGCCTTCCCCTCTTCAATCAATGTCTGGGCATTTCCTAACCATACGTCCGTACCATGAGAAAGTCCTGAAATTCGGATTAAGTCCGAAAATTCCTTTGGCTTCGCATCAATAACCATCTGCATCGCAAATTCTGTTCCAAACTCAGGAATACCAAGACATCCCAATGGTATTCCATTAATCTCCTCTGGTGTTACTCCCAATGCAGACGTATTCATAAACAGAGACATAACCGTCGGGTCATCCAGAGGAATGGTTTGTGGATCTAACCCGGTTAAGTCCTGCAGCATACGAATCATGGTAGGATCGTCGTGTCCTAAGATATCAAGTTTTAACAGATTGTGGTCAATCGAATGGTAATCGAAATGTGTCGTAACCGTCGCAGTCGTCATATCGTTCGCCGGATGCTGTACCGGAGTAAAAGAATTGATATCCTCTCCCACCGGTAAAACGATGATACCACCCGGATGCTGTCCGGTGGTTCGTCTTACACCTACACAGCCCTGTACGATACGGTTAATCTCACAGACACGCTTTCTGATACCGCGTTCTTCATAATAATTTTTAATGTAACCGAATGCAGTCTTATCCGCTAAAGTACCAATCGTACCGGCACGGAAGGTCTGACCATATCCGAAAATAACTTCACAATAAGCATGCGCCTTACTCTGGTACTCACCTGAGAAGTTCAAGTCGATATCCGGCTCCTTATTTCCCTTAAATCCCAGGAAAGTCTCAAAAGGAATATCAAAACCATCTTTGGTCAGTCTCTTACCACAAACCGGACAAATTTTATCCGGCATATCACAACCACCTCGTCCTGAAAAAGCTTTTACTTCCGGCGAATCAAAATCACTGTATTTACAGTGTTCACAACGATAATGTGCCTGAAGCGGATTAACCTCCGTGATACCGGACATTGTTGCCGCAAATGAAGAACCAACCGAACCTCGGGAACCAACTAAGTAACCGTCTTCATTAGACTTCCACACTAGCTTCTGTGCAATGATATACATTACGGCGTAACCATTACTAATGATAGAATTAAGTTCACGGTCTAATCGCTCTTTTACAACAGCCGGTAACACCTCACCATACATACTGTGAGCTTTTGTATAACAAATATCTCGCAGCATCTGATCCGAATTCTCAATAACCGGAGGGCATTTATCCGGGCGCACCGGTGCTATACGTTCGCACATATTGGCTATTTTATTCGTATTCGTAATCACGACTTCTTCTGCCTTGGAACTGCCTAAATAAGCAAACTCCTGCAACATTTCTTCCGTAGTTCTAAGATAAAGCGGTGCCTGATCATCTGCATCCTTAAATCCCTTACCCGCCATAATAATACGACGGTATACTTCATCTTCCGGGTCCAAAAAATGCACATCACATGTTGCTACAACCAGCTTATTAAACTGCTCACCCAACTCACAGATATATTTATTAATATCCTGTAACTCTTCAAACGAAGTAATCGAACTTTTCTCGTCGGCCAGCATGAACTTATTATTACCAAGTGGCTGGATTTCCAAATAGTCATAAAATTTTACAATTCGAATGATTTCTTCTTCCGGTCTGCTTCCTAAAATCGCACGATATAATTCTCCAGCTTCACAAGCAGAACCCAAAAGCAATCCTTCGCGATACTTCACAAACTCACTCTTTGGAATACGTGGTCTACTGTGATAATAGGTCAAATGAGACATAGATACCAAACGATACAGATTAATACGCCCGATATCGTTCGTTGCTAAAATAATCGCATGATAAGTCGGCATCTTCATAATCGTTTCCGGTGAAGAAGAAGCCTGTGCATTAACTGCATCCAAATCTTCCATGCCACGCTCACGAAGCATCGTAATAAACTTCACAAAAATCTCTGCAGTACAACCTGCATCATCCACTGCCCTGTGATGGTTTGCCAAAACAATATTTAACGCCTTTGCAATCGTATCTAATTTAAAACGATTTAACTGCGGCATCAGATATCTCGCCAACGCTACTGTATCAATTACCGTAAAATCACATGGTAAGCCCTGTCGTTCACAATTTTTCTTGATAAAACTCATATCAAAGTCCGCATTGTGAGCCACCATTACGGCACCTTCACAAAACTTCATGAACTCCGATAGTATTTCTTCAATCTTTGGTGCATCCATAACCATATCATCACGAATGGAAGTCAGTTCCTCAATTTCATAAGGAATCGGCACTTCCGGATTGACAAAATGAGAAAAACGGTCCGTAATCTTGCCTTCCACGACTTTCACAGCACCGATTTCAATAATTTTATTTTTTTCCGGCGAAAAACCGGTCGTTTCTAAGTCAAATACCACATAGGTTGCGTTCAGGCTCTGCCCCTTAGAATGCTCTACAATATCTTTTAAGTCATCTACCAGATATGCTTCCATACCATAAATAACCTTAAAATCATCATCTGGTCCAAACGCATGGTTTGCATCCGGGAATGCCTGCACATCACCATGGTCAGTAATGGCAATCGCTTTGTGTCCCCACTTCATCGCACGTTTTACAA
Source organism: Roseburia sp. (assembly GCA_045531555.1). Classification (GTDB taxonomy): domain Bacteria; phylum Bacillota; class Clostridia; order Lachnospirales; family Lachnospiraceae; genus Roseburia. The sequence goes on from JAZSEF010000061.1 coordinate 45,247, forward strand.
TGTCTTTACATTCTGAAACACCGTCCATATCGCTCATCTTGGTATGGCAGTGAAGCTCCACTCGTTTTTCCGGTGAAGTATCCATTCGCATCGAAGTAAAATTCGGTATCTTTTTCATTCCGACAATCGACGCAATCGTTAATTCACTGTCGAATTTATCAATGGTTGTCACACCACGAATCTTTAGAAAAGCTCCCGGTTTTAGTTCCGGTAAAAGTTCTGCACAATCTTCTGTTCTGGTAAAAATCTTTACACCGATAGAATCCGTAAAATCCGTTACCGTCAACATGATAATGGTCTTCTCATTACGGATTTCTCTGGTGTCTAACGTCATAATCTTACAACGTATCGTAACTTCACCCATTTCGCCCATAATTTTCTCAATAGGCGTGATTTCACCTTCTTCGATATCTCTGCCATAAATAACATCCGGATCATCCGATTTTTTGCGGAAACCACCACGATTTCCTCCACCTTCGAACGGTTTTTTTGCAGTTTTTCCTGCATCGAATGGTGCTTTTGCATCGTTTTTTGCAGGCTTTTCTACCTTTTGTGCAGGTTTTGCAGACTCGCTACCAGATGTTGCGACCGGCTTCTTTTCTGCACTTTCAGAACTTGCAGGTACCGGTGCACCGCCCTCTTCGTCATTTTTCAGATTAATACGATTCACAATATTCAAAATCTCCTGCTGAATCTGTTTCTCGCTATTCTTACGGTGCCTGCTTTCCTTCGGTTCTTCGTAAATCATATTGACATGTAAATCCATTCCGCAGCGTTCACAGAATATTTTTTCTAAAAACTCCTGAATATCATGAGAACGAGTCTGCGCAATAATCGTATTTTCCATCGTCAAATTTAAATGACTGTCGTCTGTAAACTCTATCTTTGCAGAACGAAGCAGACCATATTCCATAAGGCTGTAATTGCGAAGTTCTTCGAGAATACTGTCTTTGTATATATCCATTAATGTCCGGGCATTATACTGCCCGGACAACTGGTATTTCTCGATAACCTTCACTTCCATCTGTTTCCCTTTGAAAATCTGGTCTGCGATTGCTTTTTCAAGCGCATATATATTCTTTTTATGTATCAAATGAGTACCAAGCAGGTATACTCTAAGCTTTGTCTGCTCATGATTCATTCCTACCTTGGTCACTTCTACGTCTGTCAGTAATTTTTTCATTTCCGCATTGACATCCAATGCCGGAAATACATCAAAAAACATTTTTGGCATAAAAATCCCGCCTTCTTGTGTTTTTAACTATTTTCCCCAGTTTAACAACTCATTACGGAGTGTCTCCAATAACTCTGCTTCCGGGACCTTCTTAATAATCTCTCCATGTTTGATTAACAAACCTTCACCAATTCCTCCGGCGATTCCGATGTCTGCTTCTTTCGCTTCACCCGGTCCGTTTACCACACAACCCATAACTGCCACTTTAATATCCAGTGGAATATCTGCAACCATGTTTTCTACCTTATTAGCCAGCCCAATCAAGTCAATCTGGGTTCTTCCACAGGTTGGGCAGGAAACGACTTCAATACCGCCTTTGCGAAGTCCTAATGTTCTTAAAATCAATTTTGCAGACTTAATCTCTTCTAATGGGTCTCCGGTTAAAGATACACGTATCGTATCACCAATTCCTTGATTTAAAATCAATCCAAGACCAATAGATGACTTGATATTACCACTGATAATCGTACCAGATTCCGTAATACCTACATGGAGCGGATGCTCTGTCTGTTTTGCAATCAATTCATGTGCCTTTACACACATCATAACGTCTGAAGATTTGATACTGATAACCAAATTATCATACCCCATATCTTCAATCCATTTCACTTTATCTAAAGCACTCTCTACGATACCTTCTGCGGTAACACCGTGATATTTTTCTACTAATTCTTTTTCTAAAGAACCACTATTTACGCCTACACGGATTGGAATATTGCGTTCTTTCGCTACATCCACTACTGCTTTTACACGTTCTGCACTTCCGATATTGCCAGGATTAATACGGATTTTATCTGCACCATTTTCCATAGCTGCAATAGCAAGACGATAATCAAAATGAATATCAGCAACTACCGGAATATTTACCTGTTTTTTAATCTCTTTTAACGCCGCAGCAGCTTCCATCGTTGGAACTGCGCAACGGATAATATCACAGCCAACTGCCACTAAACGGTTAATCTGGTCTACCGTCGCAGCCACATCTTCTGTCTTTGTATTGGTCATAGACTGAATCAAAATTGGATTGCCACCACCAATCACACGATTTCCAATTTGAACTATTTTAGACATATTCCTTCTCCATTCTGCCTTTTGGCTCTCTACTTCTCATCTTGTAATTTCCTCATATTTTCCGAAACTACGCTACCTAAGCAAACAATTTTCGTACATCATTAAACATAATCACTACCATTAATAATAACAATAAAACCAATCCGATGAAATGTACAATTCCTTCCTTTTCAGGATCAATTTTCTTGCCACGAATGGCTTCTATTACTAAAAATACCAGTCTGCCACCATCTAATGCCGGAATCGGCAGCAAGTTCATCACCCCGAGGTTCGCTGATAAAAATACACAGGTGTACATCATCTGTAATACTGCCACACCTACACCATAGCTAACAGATTCCTCATAAGAATCTCCAATCGCATCTACAATGCCTACCGGACCGGACATATCATTCACAGATACTCCGCCACTCACTAATAAACGCAGACTCTGTACCGTTGAATCAATCCAGTAACCAACTTCATACGCACTATATCTTAATAATGTAAATACATTATTGGTATATTTCGCACGTCCCGGACTTCCAATAAATCCATACAGATATCGTCCCAATTCTTCATCATACTTCGGTGTCAGTTCTGTCGTAAAACGCTCACCTGCACGCTCATAAGTGACTTCCACCGGTTCTCCCTCATGAAACATACCATAAGCACTGATGTCACGGTAAAAATGAATATTTTTACCATTCATCTCGGTAATCACATCTCCTGCCATTAATCCCGCCTCTGCCGCAGCATAACCAGGAGTTACATCTACAAGCACCGGCAAATCATATCCGGCAGCACAAATAATGACAAAAGAAAATACAAACGCCATAATAAAATTAAAAATAGGACCTGCGGCTACCACACTAATTCGCGCCCATACAGACTTACTTCCAAAGGAATCCTCTGCCGTACTGTCAGCATCCTCACCTTCCATCATACAGGCACCACCAAAAGGCAACAATTTCAAAGAGTAAGTGGTGTCCCCCTTTTTAATTCCCCAGATAGTCGGTCCTAAACCAAGGGAGAATTCATTCACTTTTATTCCGGCTCTTTTTGCCAGTAAAAAATGACCCAACTCGTGAAATAAAATAATAATACTAAAAATAACTAATGATACAACAATTTTCATCCAAAAACCTTCCTGTAAAATTCCTCAAATCTATTTAACTGAGAAACTCCACATCTAATACCTCTTTCTATCCATTATCATATTTTTACATTAAGAATTCTTTAATGTATCTTCTATAAACGCATAAGTATCCGCCTCAGTCTGTAAAATCTCATCCAAGTTCGGATTATCAATAAATGCAATCTCATTCATAGATGCTTCAATCAACTCTGTAATCTGTAAATAGCTGATTTTGCGGTTCAAAAACAGACTTACAGCCTTTTCATTCGCAGCATTATAAACAGTTGGAATATTTCCGCCTCGTTTCATTGCTTCATAAGCCAGTGCCAGACCTTTAAAAGTCTTAGTATCCGGCTCTTCAAAAGTAAGATTACCAAGTTCGAATAAATTTAAACGTTTTCCGCTTAAACTTCTGCGCTTTGGATAATACAGTGCATACTGGATTGGCAAACGCATATCCGGTGTACCAAGCTGTGCAATCACTGCACCATCTTCGTATTCTACTGCAGAGTGAATCACGCTCTGTGGATGCACCACTACCTGAATCTGATCTAAATCCACACCAAAAAGCCATTTTGCTTCCATGACTTCCAAACCCTTATTCACTAAAGTAGAAGAGTCAATTGTAATCTTTCTGCCCATGCTCCAGTTAGGATGTTTTAAAGCATCTTCTACCTGCATATGAGCAAGTTCTTCTCGCGTTTTGCCACGGAACGGACCACCGGATGCAGTTAATAAAATCTTACTGATTGCATTACCTTCTGCTCCCTGCATAGACTGGAAAATCGCGCTATGCTCGCTGTCTACCGGTAAAATCGGTACATTATATTCTTTCGCTAAAGGCATAATAATATGACCTGCAGTAACTAAAGTCTCCTTATTTGCCAACGCAATCGCTTTTCCTGCTTTAATTGCCGCAATCGTCGGTCTGATACCAAGCATACCTACAATAGCAGTTACTAAAATCTCACTGCCCTCTATTGTAGCAGTTTCCAAAAGCCCCTCCATACCAAATCCTACCGGTATTCCTAAATCCTTCGTATTCTCTGCCAGTTCCTTTGCTTTTTCCTCTTCCCAAACACTCACATATTTCGGTCTGTATTTTCTCATCTGCTCTTCTAATAACTTAATATTACCACCGGCAGATAATGCAACTACCTCAAGGTCACCCTGTTCATCTACAATCTCTAATGTCTGTGTTCCAATGGAACCTGTTGAACCCAATATCGCAATTTTCTTCATTTGATATCATAACCTTTCTGTCAATATTTAAACTATTCAGAAATTTTCATACCAAGCAAGTTTCCGCTTGCTGTAATAAGTGCTTTTATTAGAACTTTTTTGGCTCCACGCCATTACAAATGCATCACTGTACTTGCCAGGAAATAAATAATCGGCGCAGTAAAAATCACACTGTCAAAACGGTCTAAAACACCGCCATGTCCTGGAATCAGTGTACCATAATCCTTTACATCATAATTACGCTTAATCGCAGACGCCGTCAAATCACCTACCATAGAAATCAATGCACCAATCATACAGATAACTGCTAATGCAATCACTCCTGTTGTGTCAATTCCCATTGCATCCTTAAAAATATTGCCATATAAAACCGTCAGTAAGCCGGTTCCTACTACACCGCCCACTGCACCTTCAATTGACTTTTTCGGACTTAAAATCGGTGCCATTTTATGCTTACCGATTAATTTACCCACACAATATGCACAGGTATCACATCCCCATGAACACAGGAAAATCAACCACACAATATAAGCACCCGATGTCATCTGTCTGGTCTGGTATACATAAGAAAGCATCACAGCTACATAAAACACACCGAAAAAAGCCGCTAAAAGCTGCTCTGTCTTATACTTTGGATACGTAAACACATACACAAACATCAAAGCTACCAGACATCCCAACACGAACATCATCATATCCGGCATAAAAGGAAATCTTAAATCAATATAGTATATGGTCGCCATAAGATATCCTATGAATGCAGGAAGTTGTTTTTCCATTTTAAATACACGGTATAACTCATACATACCAATATAAGAAAGTGCCAGCATACTCACTAAAAGTACATCGCCACCTGTTATAATCAGTATCAATGCCAAAATCACAAGCACAATACCACTTATCAATCTTGTTTTAAACATATTATTCCTCACTCAATCCGCCAAATCTGCGGTTTCTCTTCTGATAAGCCGCTACGGCTTTTTCTAATTCTGCTTTATCAAAATCCGGCCATGGAACTTCTGTAAAATAGAATTCACTATAAGCAAGCTGCCACAGCAAATAATTTGACAAACGCTGCTCTCCACTGGTACGAATTAATAAATCCGGATCCGGAATATCTGCGGTATCTAAATAGCCTGCAAACATTTCTTCTGTAATCTCTTCCGGCTTAATCTCGCCACTGGCTACTTTTACAGCCATTTTGCGCATGCCACGAATCATTTCATCACGACTGCCATAATTAATTGCAATCTGAAGATTCAAACCATCAAAATCTTTAGAAAACTCTTCTAACTCACGAATCTGTTTCTGGAAAGATGCTTCTAATCTTGTAATATCTCCAAGAATACGCACACGGATATTATTTTTCTTCGCTGTTTTCATACAGGTTTTTAAATAATTCTCAAGCAATGACATTAATGCACTTACTTCACTGTCCGGACGATTCCAATTTTCGGTAGAAAACGCGTAAAAAGTCAGATATTTAATCCCCATATGAGCCGCTACTTCACAGATTGTCTCTACATTTTTCGCTCCCATAGTGTGCCCATAATTCCTAGGCATACCTTTACTCTTTGCCCATCTTCCATTACCATCCAAAATAATGGCTACGTGTTTTGGAATGTTCATAATCTTCTTCCCTCCAATAAATACGTTGTTATTCGCGCAAATGCACAACGAGGACACGCACTTAGTCGTGTCCTCAAATTACATTCTAAAATTAAACAGTAAGAATTTCTTTTGTCTTCTCTTCTACTGCCTTTTCAACTTCTGCAATATATTTATCAGTTAATTTCTGAATCTGTGCTTCTAAATCAGCGATTTCATCTTCAGAAACATCTTCTGCTTTTGCAAGTTTTTTAAAAGAGTCATTTGCATCACGACGAATGTTACGAACAGCTACTTTTGCACTTTCACCTTTCTTCTTAACGTCTTTTGCAAGTTCTTTACGTCTTTCCTCTGTAAGTTCAGGGAAGATTAAACGAATTACTTTACCATCGTTTGATGGATTAATTCCCAAATCAGATGTCATAATTGCTTTTTCAATTACTTTTACCATAGATGCTTCCCATGGCTGAATCTGAATCATTCTTGGTTCTGGAACGTTTACGTTCGCAACCTGCTGAATTGGAGTTGGAGTACCATAATAATCTACTCTGATTTTATCCAACACATGTGGATTTGCACGTCCTGCACGAATACTGCCAAATTCTCCTGCTAAGCTGTGCATTGTTTTCTGCATTTTTTCTTCAAATGCTGCAATTCTTGAGTCCATAATCTATACCATACCTTTCTTAATTTAAACCGTAACTTTTGTGCCACTAAATTTGCCACAAATGGCGTTTACGATACTATTTTCTTCATTCAAGCCAAACACATACATTGGCATTTTATTCTCCATACACATGATAGAGGCTGTCAAATCTACTACTGCAAGCTTCTTATCAATAACCTCCTGAATGGATACTTCATCATATTTCACAGCGTTTGGATTTACCTTAGGGTCGCTGTCATATACTGCGTCAATTGATTTTGCAAGATAAATACCTTCTGGTTCCATCTCGATTGCACGAAGCACGATACCTGTGTCTGTTGAGAAATATGGATGTCCGGTACCACCTGCAAAGAACACTACCATACCTTTTTCAAAACATTCATTTGCTTTATCCTTCGAGAATAACTGTGTCATGCTGCCACATGCAAATGGTGTAAAAATCTCTGTCTTCATACCTACTGAGCGGAAAATCTCAGATACATAAATACAGTTCATAATCGTAGCAAGCATACCAATCTGGTCTGCCTTTGGTCTGTCAATCGTCTCACTGGTTCTTCCTCTCCAGAAATTACCACCGCCGATTACGATACCTACCTGTACACCACTGTCTACAATCTGTTTTACCTGTTTTGCTACATCTGTAACCGTTGGTTCATCAAAACCTGTATGTTTTTCACCTGCTAATGCTTCACCACTTAATTTTAATAATAAACGTCTCATCTGAAAATCATTTCCTTCCTTAGTTTTTAATAAACTATCTTAACTATTCAAAACACTCTGCGAAGAATCTTCCTGGCTTCGAATAGTTGCAAACTATCTTTACCTGCGTACATCTGCGTATGCCTGCGAACAAAAACCATCAATCTGGGCACCATTGTTAATCTGCACATAACGTGCCTTGATATTCCCTTTAACAACCGCTGTGGAATCTACAACAACCGGTCCTAAAACGTCAATATCTCCTCTCATTGCACCTGCAATCACTGCAGATGTAGAAGAAATATTACCGATAATCACAGAACCCTGCCCTATCTTAACAGCTCCGATACACATAATCTCACCTTCTATACGAGCCACATCTGTATAAATCTCTGCAGCATTACTATTCCCTTTTACAGTACCTGTAATAACAAGTCTGCCACGGCAATTAATATTACCATATACTGCACCTTGAATCTCAAGGGAACCATTTGCAAAAATATCCCCTTTTACAATCGTACCGCTTGTAATTACAGCTATCTCATCTTCTACCGGTGGCAGTTCTTTTTTCTCCTGATACTTAGTCTCTTCTAATATCTTTGGAACCTTTGCTATCGGTCCGTCAGACAATACACTTTCTAAGTTCTCTCTGCTTGGTACAAGCTCATTTGCTGCCTGGGAAAAATCAGCCTTAATATTTTTAAAAAATCCCATTTCTCCCTCCGCTATTCTATTGTAGCTGCTTTTACATCCTGAATAACCGCAGTATCTTCATCAATTGGTAAAATCTCTGCACCCAATTCAAAAAGTGCATCGATTACTGCCGCTAACACCTCTGCTGAAACTGCTGTATCATTTGCATCATGCATAAGTACCACTGATGTTTTATATTTTACTACATCCCTAGTCACCTGTGCAACTATTTCATCTATGGTATCCTCATTTTCGGTCATATCGTTCAAAGAAATATTCCAATCGTAATATACCAGACCTGCCTGATTCAGATAATGAATAAAGTTCTCCATCGGCACATTTGTAATTTGATTACCGCTGCCGCCCATAAAACGATAATACTTTGGTTCCACACCTGTAATTCCCATCAAATATGCACTCAGTTTTACAATATCCTCTCGAAAACTCTCTTCTGACTGATATAACACACTATATCTATTTGAATAAGAATGCATCCCTAAGGTATGTCCTTCTTCTACAATCCGCTTATATAATCCGTTTGCTGCTTCGCCTTCCTGACCTGTTACGAAAAAAGTAGCCCGTACTCCTTTTTCCTTTAACACGTCTAAAATCTCTGCGGTATGCTCAGATGGTCCATCCTCAAAAGTCAGATAGACTTTATGTATGTCATTCTCTTCTGCCAGATTCTCTTCCTCAGAAATACCGGATGCTACCGGAATCGCCGGTTCATAATCTTTCGCATCTGAATATAATTGCACACCCTCACCGACATTATTCATACCATTACTTAATAATCCAACCGAAATAACCTCCAACTCGGCTTTTAAATCATCCACCTGACCTTGTATCTGAAAAAGTGTCATGAACAGATACGAGATCAATAACAACGACACCACAACCCAGCCGAACAAAAGCGAAATAATTGCATTTTTCATCTTAGCGACACGGCTATGACGTCTGCGCTGCTCGTTCATTATCTCCGTATCGTTTTCCTGCATGCGACCTCCTATTGTATATACCTATTACTTTTATACTAGATATACTCCTATATATTGTATCATATTTTTCAATTTTGCAAAGTAAAAAGAAGAATTTTTTCTGATAATTTATTTTTCACAGAAAAACCCTTGAAATCATTGTTTGTACAATAACTCCAAGGGTTTACATCTTACTCGTAATTCAATTGAAAACTACTTGTATAAATCGTTTTCGGAAAGCTTAGTTACCTGCCATCTGAGCAGCTACTTCTGCAGCGAAATCATCTACTTTCTTTTCGATACCTTCGCCTACTTCGAAACGAACTACGTTCTTGATAACAAGAGCGCTGTTTACAGACTTAAGATATGCACCAACAGTCTGTTTGCCGTCTTCTGCTCTTACATAAGTCTGATCTAATAAACAGATATCTTTTAACTGTTTAGAAACACGACCTTCTACTGCACCGCTGAAAATCTTGTTTTCTACGATGTTTGCTTTATCTTCCATAGCTAAAGCTACAAGTGCAGCCTTTGCTTCTTTTGAAAGGAAGTTGAACAAGTAGTTCATATTGCTCTTCTTTTCTTCATAAATAGCTACATCTTCTGCTGTCCATACACCATCACAAGCCTTCTTAATTAATTCATTTAAGATTGGCTTTGGAAGAGATGCAGGATCATTTAAAGAAGATTCTACAATGATTTCTCTCATTTTATCAATTTCAGCCTGAGCAATATCATCTCTGCTGATATACTGAGGATTCATAGCTGCAACCTGCATAGCTACGTTAGTAAGAGCTTCTTTTACATCAGCCGCACCATCAGCTGCTACAAGTACACCAATCTTACCACCTGCATGAAGATAGCTTGCTACACATTCACCAGTAACTTTTGCAAATCTACGAACAGATAATTTTTCACCGATAGTAGAAGTTTTTTCGATTAATACTTCTTTAAGATTGTTCATTTCAAGAAGTGCTTCTACATCTTCACCATTCTTACCACCGTTTAAACCAGATGCAAGTGCATTGTCAGCTACTAACTGTACAAATTCCTGGAATGTTTCATTCTTTGCTACGAAGTCAGTTTCAGAGTTAACTTCAGCAACAACTGCCTCATTACCATTAATAGCAACACGAGCGATACCTTCAGCTGCGATACGAGAAGCTTTCTTCTCCATCTTAGCTGCACCACTCTTCTTTAATACGTCAACAGCTGCTTCCATGTTACCATCTGTTTCTGCTAAAGCTTTCTTACAATCCATCATACCTGCGCCTGTTAATTCACGCAATTCTTTTACCATAGCTGCTGTAATAGCCATTTTGATATCCTCCAAACAAAAAATTATTTTAAAAAAATTTGAGAAGCACGTTTTGCGAGCTTCTCAAAGTAATTCGCTACTCGCGAAAATTATTCTGTTACTTCTTCTTCAGCTTCCACTTCTACAGTTTCAACTAAAGCTTCTTCACCCTGGTTAGCTTCGATAACAGCATCTGCCATCTTACCAACGATTAATTTAACTGCACGGATAGCATCATCGTTACCTGGAATTACATAATCTAATTCTTCAGGATCACAGTTTGTATCAGCGATACCGATAAGTGGAATACCTAATGTATGAGCTTCCTGTACACAGATTTTTTCTTTCTTAGGATCAACTACGAAGATTGCATCCGGAATCTTTTTCATTTCTTTGATACCGCCAAGGTTCTTCTCTAATTTTTCCCATTCTTTTTTAAGTTCGATAACTTCTTTCTTTGGTAATACTTCGAATGTACCATCAACTGCCATTGTTTCGATTTCTTTTAATCTAGCGATACGGCTCTGGATAGTTTTGAAGTTTGTTAACATACCACCTAACCATCTCTCGTTAACGTAGTACATACCACAACGTTCAGCTTCTGTCTTAACAGCGTCCTGAGCCTGTTTCTTTGTACCTACGAAAAGGATTGTACCACCTGCAGCAGCGATATCTGACATTGCTTTATAAGCTTCATCTACTTTACCTACAGCTTTCTGTAAGTCGATGATGTAGATACCATTTCTCTCTGTGAAGATGTATGGAGCCATTTTTGGGTTCCATCTTCTTGTCTGATGTCCAAAATGAACACCTGCTTCTAATAACTGTTTCATTGAAATAACACTCATTTTTCTACCTCCATGGTTTTGTTTTCTTCCATATACTTCATCCGTAAGACGACCAAACTGGCACCGGTCCTTCCGTCAGTATATGTGATTAATAAAATTTGAGCCTTGTCCATTATATCACGACAAGGCTCTGTTTGCAAGTACTTTTTATTAAAATCTATTATCTTTTTATAGGTCCGTCTTTCAAAATCTCATAGACTTCCTCATTCGTAGCACCGTATGGAATCTCATACTCTCCTACTTTTATAATTTTTGCATAGCCAACCTCTCCCAAATACTTTCTTAATGACTCTGCACTTTCGATTACACCATTCTCTTCTAACTCGTTACAAATTGCCCGCGGCATACTTCCTGATGGAATTACAAGATGATAAACCTCTCCCGCAACCACAATCTCAGACTCTGTTTCTGTCTCACTCTCTGTCTCAGAAGTTTCTTCAGAATTTTCAAGCATTTCTGTTTCTTTCGCTACTTCTGTATTGGCTGCAGTTTCCGACTCTTGCACTGTTTCTGTATCAACCATACTTTCCGAATCCTTATCCAACTTAGAATTGGAAAACAATGGGTCTTCTTTCATTACCATGCCTAATCTTTCTGCACATGCAATAATTTCTTCATCCGTCAATTCTTTTTTATATCCAGAATTAGCAATCATTAAAATAATCGTTGTAATAATGATACCAATTCCTAATCCTCTTAAATAATACTTAAGTTTCACTTATACTTCCCCTTTATACAATCCAATTACCAGACTCACTTCGCCCACACCAAGATTCAATCTTCTTGCAATTTCTACTTTACTAAGTCCCTCTTTATGTAACGCCATAATCATATCATTATGATTCACCGCATCACCAAGGAATTCTGATTTTTCATCTTTTTCGCTAACAGTAACTTCATATTCTTCTTTTGCCGCTGCCGCCTTAGCCAGATAATCATCACCGGAAACTGCTATGCTCTTTGTTGCTTTAAACGGTTTACTCGGACTTTGACTCGACTTTGGACTAGGTTTTGGGGTATCCTCCTGCAGATTACGAATATTCGCCGCTAAACGCTGTAGATCACCTGTCATGGAAGTCATCTCTTTATGCTTATCATTTAGCATACTGTATAAAAACATAATCTCATCATGTGTTTTATTCATACTATCCATTACAGTATCAGAGAACTCGTTGATTGCCATAATTTTCATATTTGATTCACGTTCTAAGGCAACCTCTACCTTATCTGCTACTTCTTCTACTTTATTCTCTACTACCATATCTATTTGGTTTTCTGCATTATCCATGCCTTTACCAATAATTCTTTTTAACTCGCTATCACTTAATTCCGCAATACGGTTAATTTCTTTTCCCGAAAGTTTTTCTGATACAAAAAAACTCCCTATCATAAAAACACACCCAATTAACAATAATGCTATCTCTATTCCCGTCATTGCATCTACCTTTACCCTTATATTTTAATATCGAATCGTCCAGGCTGCCCTTTTAAGATTACTTTCCCTTCATCTTTAGGCTCTTCCTGCCTTTTTCTCTTCTTTTGCTCCTGACCCTGATACGAACCATTTCCCTTTTCCTTGGCATCATATCTGTAACCTTCATTCTCTTTCTCTTCCGGCCGTGCCACCTTATGCGTCAAATCATGTTCCTGCTTCACCTGCTGTGTCTGAATGTTTTGTTGCTCCACAGCCGGTTTATTCTCTTCATTCTGTCTGATTATCCCTACATCATTGGTGCGCCCAATCATAGCATTTAATCCTAATGGTGTAATTGACATATCTTGCCCCACCCTTTCCGGATTTATGGTTCATTAATAAGAATGTCCATATAATTTCCTAATTTTTTACGCATTTTCATCAATGCTTTTGTATGAAGCTGAGATACTCTTGACTCCGATACTTCCAAAATATTACTAATTTCTTTCAATGTTAATTCTTCGTAATAATATAATAAAATTACTTTACTTTCTTTTTCTGTCAGAGTTTCCATTGTCTCTGCCAGCATTTGTTTTAATTCGTCTTCCTGAACTTTATCTTCCGGTTGCTGAAAATGCGAGTTCTTATGAGCATCCATAACAGGCTCACTTCCCTGTTCCAAATACTCGTTTAAAGATACCACATTCGTCACTTTAAGCTGCGACTGCCAGTTTAATAATTCATCATCAGAAATGCCAAGTTCTACTGCCAGTTCCTCATCTGATGCATTCTTACCGGTACGCATTTCAATCTGTTTAATAGCTTCATCAATCCGTTTCTGCTTCTGACGGACCGTCCGTGGAATCCAGTCCATTTTTCTTATCTGGTCTAATATCGTACCTCGAATTCTAAGACTTGCATAGGTTTCAAATTTGACTTCTTTCCCTAAATCAAATTTGTCTATCGCATCTATCAAACCGAAAATCCCATAGCTGACTAAATCTTCATACTCAACATTATATCCCAAGTACATACTTAAGCGCCCGGCAACCAATTTTACCAGGGGAGCATATTCCAAGATAATCTGCTCACGGAGCTGTGGTGTTTTATTCTTTTGGTATTCTTCCCATAGCTTTTCTTTATCTACCGCTTTCATATAACCACCGATATCTATTCGTCAGCTTCTTCCACCTCAGAATTGATATTTTCTTTCATTTCTTCTGCTTGCTCAGTTTTTCCCGCCGTCTTTTCTAATTCCACCGGAAAATTCTTATCAATAATTATTTTCACGATACATCCTAAGATATAAAATACAACTAAGACAACCAATAACATCGTGAAAAATTGTGTTGTTTCATATCGATATACAAACCCTAAGATACATGTTAATGCTCCTGCCACTAACATTAACATCTCAGGTATTGATTTCGTTTTCATAATCTTCGAATTCCTTTTCTAAATTACTTTCACTGGTCTACCAACTGCTTTGATGTAAAACTCCCCTGTTTCACTATGTAACTCTACCGTTCTACCATAATTAAGCCCGGTATCTTCCGCAATCAGTCTGATTCCTTTTTTCTTTAATATCTGCTTGGCTGCTTCTGCATTCCTTGCACCTATATTACCAATATTTGAAACTCCTGTTGTTTCAAACATTTTAGCACCACCTGCAATTTTTGCAACTAATCTCTGTTTATTAGCTCCCGCAGCAACCACCTTTCTCAGCAATTCCTCTATTCCTGTATCTGCAAACTTCGCAATATTCTGATTATTACGTACCTGCGTACTGTCAGGAAGCATATAATGCACCATACCACCTATCTTTGTTACAGGATCATAAAGTGTCAATCCTATACATGAACCCAGTCCAAGCGTAGTAATAACATCAGGTGATTTACAAATATTCAAATCGGCCATACCAACTTTGACTACATTTCCCATCGTTATTCTCCTTAAATCTGGATGCCAAGTGAACTTAAAATCTTATCGTAGGATTCCGGCTCTGGCATTAAAATAAAATATCCGTTAATTGCAACATCTGCATTAATCTCTGTTTGAATCATTAATGCGTTATCTCCCATCATACCAAACTGAATCGCCGGTACACTTAAAATAGCTGCCGCCATATCTACTGCAATATTTGGTACTGATGGTGCTATGCTCATTTTTGTTAATGTCGACAATGCCGTCAAATAAGAAGCAGCAATAATATTTCCTACTTCTTTTAATGCAGATAAATCCATTTCGTCAAATGGTTCATTATAAGACATATCCCTCATCATGAGTGTATTAACAAGATAATGTCCTGATTCTATATCCAGCAAGAACATCATACTGCCCTGAATATCATTTTGAACTTCAAGGAAAATACCAATAATTGTATCATCTTCTGCCCCTACTGCAGTTCCAAGTTCTGATACTTCTAACAATTTAACGCTTGGCACGTTCATGTCGATACGTGCTCCTACCATTTTTGCAATTGCTGTAGTTGCATTACCCGCACCTATATTACCAATTTCTTTTAGTACATCCATATACATGTTATTAACTTCTTCTAAAGTAAATTTACTCATATCGTGCCATGCCTTTCTATTGTCCTCAATACAACATAGTGAGACCAACACTGGTCTCACTATGCCAATAATTTTTGTTACATTTTATGCGTTTTCTTCTACGATAGCATTAATATCAAACAATGAAATTAACTCTTCTCCGTGCTTACCAACGCCATTGATGAAACTACCTTTTTTTGCTGATTTTTCAATCTCATCGGTGGTTAAAGTAACAACTTCTTTTACTTCATCAACGATAATTCCAAGCATACCTTTTTCTTCTAATTTAAGAATAATAATTCTGCTGGCGTTTGTAAACTGATCATCCTCCAGGCTCATTTTTAAACGAATACTCATAACCGGAACGATTTCACCACGAAGGTTAATAACACCTTTGAAGTGTCTCTGTGCCTTTGGCACTCTTGTTATTTTCTGCATACGAACAATGTTATCAATAAAGGTGATATCGATACCATACTGTTCACTGCCAATTTTAACAACGATATACTGCTTACTATCGTTTTCGATAATATCTAAACTGTTTGTCATATCTGTTACCCCCATTACAATAATGTATTGGCATCCAAAATTAATGCTACTTCGCCATCACCAAGAATTGTTGCACCACTGATAAGTTTATTGTTATTGATATAATTACCAAGTGCTTTGATAACGATTTCCTGCTGTCCCATTAAATTATCTACTACAAGACCTGCAAGACTGTCGCCCTTCTTAACAATAACTACTGTAAGGTTTTCCGGATCTTCCTGACCATCATTAATGTCAAGAATCTTATCTAAGCGAACAAGAGGAATAACATTTCCACGAAGGTGAATTACTTCGCGAGCTTCTACATATTTAATCTCATTCACTGGAATGCTCTCGATATTAGCAATAGAACCTAATGCGATTGCATACTTCTCATCTCTGATTTCAACCATTAATGCCTGAATAATTGCAAGTGTTAATGGAAGTCTTACCGTAAAGGTTGTACCTTCTCCTAAAACAGTCTGAACTTCTACGTCACCACCTAAGGCTTCGATGTTAGACTTAACAACGTCCAAACCTACACCACGGCCTGAAATATCGCTGATTTTCTTTGCCATAGAGAAGCTTGGAAGGAACAGCAGATTAATAATCTCTTTCTGTGTCATATTCTCTGCCTGCTCTGCTGTAATAGTACCACGCTCGATAGCTTTATTCTTAACAGCCTCAACATCAATACCATTACCATCATCACCTACTTTGATGATTACGTTATTACCTTCCTGATATGCATTTAAGAAAATGCTACCAACTTCCGGTTTACCACGCTGAACACGAACATCATTTGCTTCCAAACCATGGTCAGCGGAATTACGTAATAAGTGCTGTAAAGGATCACCAATCTGGTCAACTACTGTACGATCTAATTCTGTCTCTTCACCAGTCATGTACAATTCCATCTTCTTTCCTAACTGACGGGAAAGGTCACGAATCATACGTGGGAATTTATTAACAGTGCTTTCAATCGGAACCATTCGAACTTTCATTACAGACTCGTGTAAGTTAGTTGTAATACGTTCCAAGTATTCGATTTGTTCATTAAAAGACTGATTCTGGAAAGAAGTCGCCTCAGATGAACTGATAGAAACTAAACTGTTTTTCGCAATAATAAGCTCAGATACCTGATTCATTAATGCATCTAATTTTTCAATATCTACACGAACAGTTCTGCCTGTTACTGCTTTTGCAGGCGCCTGTTTTTTAGCAGTCTGTGCAGATGCTGCAGGCGCAGCAGGTGCTGCCGCAGCTGCTTTTACCGGTGCTATAACTTCTGGTTCTAATACCGGTTCTTCTACTTCTTCAACCACTTCCGCAACTGCTTCTACTTCTGTTCCAACAACTTCTGCATATGTTACCACGCCGCCAACAACAGATTCAATTTCTGAAACAGAACCGGCTGCTTTACTAATCTTTTCAAATTCTGCTTCACTTTCCATAAAGAAACTAAAGTCATATTCAAATTTCTCATCTTCGATATCCTGTGAACTTGGACGATATACAAGGATGTTACCGAACTCTTCCACAGCTTTAAATACTAAGAATGCTCTTGCTGCTTTCAACAGACATTCTTTCTGAATATGTATCGTAAGACCATATACCTTTGAGCCAGACTCTTCTGCATTCTTGATTGCTTCTTTTTCTTCATCTGTTAATTCAATCTCAAGGTAATTTGCACCATCTGTTACTTCCTTTTCTGCCACCTTTTCTTCTACAGGTGCAGCTTTTTCCGGTGCCGGTGCTCCATTCGCAGCAGCAATGAAATCATTTAATTCTTTAATAATCATCTCATTGTCTTCTGTACCTTCGTCAGAGCTTGCCTTTACATTATTCAAATATCCGTCAATCGCATCCAGACATTTAAATAATAAGTCAATCATCGCACTATCCACTTTGATTTTGTCACTACGAACTTCCTGGAAAACATTTTCCATATCGTGTGTCAAATGCTGCATGCGCTTAAATCCCATCGTTCCAGCCATACCCTTTAAAGAGTGTGCTGCACGGAACACTTCATTAATTGTATCTTTGTTATCCGGTTCCTTCTCTAAAACCATGATACAATCACTTAAAGTCTGTACGTGTTCATTGGTTTCATCAATAAAAATCTCAAGATATTGGCTTACGTCCATAATTATTGTACCCCCACAT
Organism: Roseburia sp.; assembly: GCA_045531555.1. GTDB lineage: Bacteria > Bacillota > Clostridia > Lachnospirales > Lachnospiraceae > Roseburia. The sequence continues at coordinate 63,360 of JAZSEF010000061.1, forward strand.
TTTTTGTGATTGTTGATGCAACTTTATCTAACGGAACAACCTCGTTCACAACCCCTGCCTCTGCTATTGCCTTTGGCATACCATATACAATACAGCTCTCTGCATCCTGCGAAATAACATAAATCGGCTTTGATTTTTCCAGAGAAAGAATTCCTTTTGTTCCATCCGCTCCCATACCAGTCAGAACTACGCAAACAATCTGATCAAATCCACTCTGTTTCAAAGAATCATATGTTATATCTGCACATGGTCTTAATCCGCCAATCGCCGGCATATTATTCAATGAAATCACATGTCCGGCTCCCGTCTTCTTTACTTCCATATGCTTTCCACCAGGAGCTACATAAACAACGCCTTTCTGTAAAACATCACCATCTTCTGCTTCCTTTACCTTAATTGCACTGGTCTCGTTCAATCTGTCTGCCATAGATTTGGTAAATCCTGCAGGCATATGCTGAACTAATACCATTGGTGCATCTAAGTTCTTTGGTAAAAATGGAATCACGCTCTGTAATGCTTTTGGTCCTCCTGTAGAGCAGGCAAGTGCCACAATCTTATTACGACTCTTAACATTGTTAACCGCTGATCTGGTAGCTGGTGCTGCTGTTCTGGTTGATACTGTCGCTGTCGTTCTTCCCGTCAAACCTGTTGTTAAAGAAGAACTTCTTCTGAACTGCTCAGTTTTTAAAACTGCATTTAAAACCTCTAACAGACGCTTTTTAAACTTGTCACCCTTTGCTTCGATAACATTATCCGGTTTGGTAACGAAATCGATTGCTCCAAGTTCCATCGCAAGAATCGTAACCTCAGCATCTTTTGTTGTCATAGTACTCACCATGATAACAGTTGCCTTAATTCTTTCTTTCTGCAAACGCTCTAATAGCTCAAGACCGTTCATGCGTGGCATATTAATATCAAGAACAACTCCATCGTACTTGTTCTTTTTCAATTTTTCATATGCCTCAAGTCCGTCCCGACATACATCCGTTGCTTGAAATGTACTATCTGTGTTGATTATATCACAGATAACCCTTCTCATGAGTGCAGAGTCATCAACCACTAAAATATTTTTCTTCATACAATTAACCATTCTCTTTCTGGCGAACTTTTCGCTCTTCTTCAAAAATGTATCTGATTATCTCTTCGCGCATTCGATTATCTTCTATATGGAATCTGATACGACTCTCATATACTACTTTAACCGGCAACCGCACTTCCACACAAGCAATCACATTACCAACTATATTAAACTGCTTATCCATTCTATCATTCGTAAGACGAAGCAAAACCATAACCTTATCGCCCGGATTCAACTCGTGTTCTGAACGAAACTTCATTCCACCGCCGCTCAAATCTACCGTGAGTCCCTGACAGGCATCCTCATTAAAATCCCCCTCCGTCAGGACACGATAAATCTCATCCGCTGACTCCATCTGTTTTTGCTCTTCATCCAAAATATAGAATTTAAAATTCTGTGTACAATTATAACGATAAAACTCTCTTCGCTGAAATTTTTCTAATGTTGTTCTAAGCTGTATCTCTAACATGAAAAATCCATCTTTTTTATATCGTTCCACTACCTGACCGATACTCTTATATAATCCTCCGTTATGACTATAAAAAACAAATTCAAAACGAACCCCTAATGGCAATAAAATCAACTTACCTTTTTCTGTAGGCATGGCAATTTCAAAATTACCATTATCTTTTATATCTAATACCTGACTACGATACATCTCCGGTTCATCACCATTTTTATTTTCAATTTGCTGAACTAAGCGAATGTCTATTTTATCACCTAATCGAATAACGTCTGCAACTGCCATACGTAACTCCTTACCTATCGGTTAATTATTTTATTAATCAATTTTGTAATTCCCCATTTTTTACTAACAACTGCATTCCCGCCATTCATAATCGCATTTGCAATATTTTCAAAAGCCTCTGCTGATTTGGAACTCGGATTACTTAAAGATACCGGTTTCTGCTGACGTACCGCCTTCTCTAATGCGCTGTCCTGTGGAATTGCACCTAAATATTGTATTTTACCTGCTAAAAACTGTCTTACAACAGAATCTAATTTTTCAAATAACTGACGACCTTCTACTTCATTCGACACACGGTTTGCTACTACATACACCTGTGGCTGATTCTTTGCAAAATCAGGATGATGATGTAATGCCTTCAACAACGAATAAGAATCCGTTAACGAACTAGGATCCGGTGTAGATACAAGTAATACTTCCGGACTTGCCAATACAAATTCCAAAACACTATCTGTAATTCCAGCTCCTGTATCTACAATAAGAACATCCGTCATTGTACTTAATTTTTCCAGACATTTTACTAAGTACATAATCTGTTCTTTCGTCAAATTATTTAAAGCAAGAATGCCGGAACCACCGGAAATAAAACCTATCTCCATCGGTCCCTCCGTAATAATCTCACTAATATCTTTTCCGTGATAAATCAAATCACTAAGATTATGCTTTGGTATTGCACCAAACATTACCTCTACATTAGCAAGACCAAAATCGGCATCAACGATTAACACTCGTTTTCCCATTTTACGAAACTGAATGGCAAGATTAACGGAAAGATTTGACTTTCCTACACCACCTTTTCCACTCGTTACGGTAATGACTCTGGCTGTATGCTGAACCACTTTCTGGTTCTGTTTTTTTATAACATTTCTAAGCTGTTGAGCCTGATCCATAAACTACTTGCCTCCGAGCAACTGTTTTACTATTCTCTGAGAATTAAATTCTTCAATATCATCGGGTACATTCTGTCCGGTTGTCATATATGCCAACTCTGCACCGGAATATAAACGTACATTCAATAAATTACCATAAGATGTCGTTTCATCTAATTTAGTAAATATTAATTTGTATTTTGAAATCTCTTGATAAGAATCAACAATATCTAATAAATCCTTATATTTTATAGTAGCACTCAATACTAAAAATACTTCTCGTTCGTACTGCTCGTCTAAACCATCAATCAACTTCTTAATGTCCATCTTCTGTTCTTCATTTTTGTGTGAAAAACCTGCTGTATCCACAAAAATCAAATCATACTCAGCATACTTTTCAATTGCCTGATTTAAATCTTCTGCACTATATACAATACTCATAGGAGCATCTAAAATATTCGCATATATATGTAGCTGTTCTGTAGCTGCAATTCGATAAGTATCTGCTGTTACAAAAGCAACTTTTTTCTCTTCTTCTACTTTATATTTTGAAGCAATTTTAGCAATTGTTGTAGTTTTTCCAACCCCAGTAGGTCCGATGAAAAATACTACTCTTGGTTTCTTACCTTCCAAAGAAATGCTGCAAGGCTCACCAAATTTCAAAATCATTTTCTGATATACATTAGACAGAATAACATCTACACTATTATTTGTATTCGCCATCTTCTCTGCATCATCTAAAATCTGATTTACATATTTTTCACTTACTTCATTATCCAATAATGTACGATACAACATTTTCATAAATTTAAAACTTTCCATGTTCTGTATCGTAGTTTCCGGAAGTTCATTTCCTCTGCTTTCCTCTGCTGAAAGTTTCTTTTCTAAAATATTAGAAAGATTCTCTAACTTTCTTTCAATTTCATCCCTGCTTGTATTCATACTTGGAGCAGAAAAATCCGCAGAAGCAGTTACCATCGGTGTCCTATTTTCCTGTTGCATATATACCGGTGGTGTCTGCGTTACCATACTTCCTTTACTCTGGTATGTCTGTGGTGGAATTACAATTTTTTCATCTGCCGCTAAATTAATCGACTCTGTACTTTTCCAAGTATTTTGATTAACAGGCGGCTCCTCAAATTTACTCTTCTCTTCCACAGCAGCTGTCACTTCATATGTAACACTCTTAAAAAAGCTGAAAAAACCGGTCGGTTTCACTTCTTTTACGTTCATTACAACTGCATTTTCACCAAATTCTTCCTTGGCTTTCGCAATTGCCTCTTCCTTTGTCTTCCCAATAAACTTCTTAATGGTCATTTATGCAGTCACCATCCCTACTGATTGTAATTCAACATTTGATTCTACTTCATTGTATGATACAACAATCAAATCTCTAAAATATTCCTCTGTAAGCTTCTTAAAATACATACGCACAATCGGTGAAGTAATCACGATTGCATTTCGTCCCATCTTCTCCAGTTTCGCAATCTCTATCTCTAAAGAATTCATAATTGCTCTGGTCTTTTCCGGGTCTAATGTTAAATATGCTCCCTGCTCCGTCTGTTTTACAGAAGCCATAATCTCCTGTTCAATTCTAGGGTCAAGCGTAATAACACTTGTTGTTTCATTTGCAGGGAAAAACTTACTTGAAATCGCACGTTTCAAACTCTGACGAGTATATTCTGTCAATACATCTGTATCTCTAGTTGCAGACGCATGATCAGCCAAAGTTTCAAAAATAGAAAGTAAATCACGAATTGAGATACCTTCACTAAGCAGATTCTGCAATACTTTCTGCACTTCGCCTAAACCTAAAAGCTTCGGTATTAATTCTTCTACAAGTACCGGATTTGTTTCTTTTAAGTTGTTTACTAAATTCTGTACATCCTGTCTTGTCAACAGTTCTGCAATATGTGTTCGAATCACTTCGGTCAAATGTGTCGCTATAATTGATGGTGGGTCTACTACCGTATAGCCCAAGCTTTCGGCTCTTTCACGCTGACTCTCCGTAATCCAGATAGCAGGCAAATGGAAAGATGGTTCAAACGTCGGAATACCTGTAATCTCTTCTTCTACATATCCCGGATTCATGGCCATGTAATGGTCAAACAGAATCTCACCTTCTGTCACCTGAATACCTTTTATTTTAATAATATATTGATTTGGATTCAACTGAATATTATCACGCAAACGAATAATCGGCACTACTGTACCCAATTCCAATGCAATCTGACGACGAATCATAACTACTCGGTCTAATAAGTCGCCACCCTGATTCACGTCTGCCAATGGAATAATACCATAACCAAATTCCAACTCAATTGGGTCAACCTGTAACAATGATACCACATTCTCCGGTTTTCTGATTTCTTCTGCCTCTTCTTCTGATGCGCTTATCTCATCCTCGATACTTTCAATCTGATTATTCTTCTCAACCACACGGCCAAGCAAAACAAATCCTACACCAAAAAGAATAAATAATAATGTATTAAATGGTGTTACTATACCTAACATCGCAAAAGTTACACCTACGAGATATAAAACCTTCGGCGTACCAAACAACTGCCCCACCATTTCTGATGCAAAATCACTGTCATCAGATGATTTTGTTATAAGAATACCTGTTGCCAATGAAATAACTAACGAAGGAATCTGTGAACACAAACCATCACCAATTGTCAGAATACCGTAACGTTCAAGGGCTTCCATTATCTCCATTCCCTGGTAAACTACGCCCATTACAGTACCACCAATTACGTTGATTAAAGTAATAATCAGACCTGCCGTAGCATCTCCTTTTACATACTTTGTAGCACCATCCATGGAACCAAAAAACGCTGATTCTTTTTGGATTTTTTCTCTACGTTCTCTTGCTTCTTTCTCCGTAATAGTACCTGTATTCAAATCCGCGTCAATCGCCATCTGTTTACCCGGCATAGCATCCAACGTAAAACGTGCTGTTACTTCAGCGATTCGCTCAGAACCTTTGTTAATAACAACGAACTGAATAATAATTAAAACAATAAAAATAATTACACCGATAACTAAATTACCACCACCAACGAATTGTCCGAATGTCTCTACCACGTTTCCAGGCTCGCCCGTTGTCAAAATCAATTTCGTCGAAGACACATTCAATGAAATACGAAAGATTGTAGTAAACAAAAGTAATGTCGGGAAAAACGACATGTCCAACACTTCTTTTGTAAATAAAACATTAAAAAGAACTATCAATGCTATGGAAATGTTCAGTGCCAGCATCACGTCAAGTAACGCTGCCGGAATTGGCAAAATAAAAAATACTATTGCTGCAAGCAAATATATCGCAACACCAATATACGCTTTCTTCACCGTACTTTCCTCCTATTCTATACCATTTATCGCATATTGTATACCATTGCCAAGACCTCTGCAACTGCCTGATACAGTTCCGGTGGTATCTCCTGCCCTATATCCACATTTGCATAAAGCATTCTTGCCAACGGTTTATTTTCTACTATCTCTACATGATTTTCTTTTGCTACTTCTTTAATCTTCTGCGCCAGAAAATCTTCCCCCTTTGCCAACACAATCGGTGCTCTTGCTTTTTCTGCATCGTATTGAATTGCAACCGCATAATGTGTCGGGTTTGTAATAACTACATCTGCTTTTGGAACATCCTGCATCATTCGACGCATGGATACTTCCCTCATCTTCTGTTTCTGTTTACCCTTTACTTCCGGATTACCTTCTGCATTCTTATATTCATCTTTTACTTCCTGCTTGGTCATTTTCATATCTTCTTTAAACTTATGCTTCTGATAGATAAAATCTGCAACACCAACCAAGAGATATGCAATACTAATCTTTAGCCCCGCATCCAGTACCACATCACCAACCATCAATATCGCTTGATTAAGCGGAACTTCGTATAGAATAAATAGATTATCCGCATCATCACGAATCGCACTATATGCAATATACATAATCAATGCAATCTTAACGATAGATTTCGCCAATTCAAACAATGATTGTGCGGAAAAGATTCGTTTAAAACCATTTATCGGATTAAACTTATCAAATTTCGGCTTTAAAGGCTTTGTTGTAACCTTCCAACCAACCTGATAAATATTGACTGCTACCGCAATTACAATACCAAATATAAAAAACGGCATACATGTAATTAAAATTTGCAATAAAACTCTTGTTATCAATGTCCCCACTGCTTGTCCCGAGACATCCTTTGCATTTATCGCTACGAAATCAGGAATCAACCCATATATATCCGTAAACATACCTAGCAGATGCTCTGCAACAAAAGAAATAAAATTCTTCAAGACTAAAAACAAAACAATCAACTCAAATGCTGAGGTCAACTCTTTACTTTTTGCTACCTTACCTTCTTTTCTTGCATCACTTAACTTCTTTGCTGTAGCCGGCTCTGTTTTCTCTCCACCCGGTCCATCCTTCGCGAACCATTGAAGATTTATTTCAAATAATAATTGCTTATCCTTAAATCTCACTTGCTAATACATTCCTTCTACAAAAAGTACCATCATTTTTCGCATTTCTGTAAAAATAAAATTCGCAACACTTGGTAGTAACTTAACAGTTAATAATAAGACTGTTAAACCCACTAAGACTTTCAACTGAATACCTACCGCAAACATATTCATTTGCGAAGCTACCTTTGCCATAATTCCCAAAATGCTATTTAATATCATAATACAAGCAAATATAGGCAGCATGATTCGAAATGCTATTACAAAAGCATCTGCCAAATAAGTAACAAAACTATTTGCCAGATACTCCCACTCAAAAACCTGCCCATTTACAGGTATCAAAGAAAATGCATCAACAAAAGAATTTAAAATCACATGATGCATGTCCGATATTACCAAAAGTAACAAAATAAAATAAAAATACATATTACCCGTCATCGTCGCCTGTGTACGATTAATCGGATCAAACTGTTGCGCCATAGACAACCCTATATCCATATCGATAAGGCTTCCGGCAAATAAAATAATGGAATTACAAATGTTTGCAGCAAGTCCTATTAGCAACCCTGTAATTCCTTCTTTTAATACGATTACTGCATATCCAAGCATCCCGGTATAACCAACATAAGATGTATCTACGAATCCGCTAATAAGAAACGTAATACAAACTGCCAAACCGACTTTTACCCGTCCCGGCACATTTACCATTCCATAAAACGGTGCTATGTATACAAAACAGGATACCCGAACCAGTATCAGTAAAAATATTTCAATATTATCTAAAGAAAATGTATACTCTAACATATAGCTGCCTATCCGAGATACATACTAAAATCAGACCACAGTTTATCGATAAAACCGGATAAATTATTTAATATCCACGACCCGAATAACATCATTCCTATAAAAATCGACAACATCTTAGGAACAAACGTAAGCGTCTGCTCCTGAATCGATGTAACTGTCTGAAAAATACTGACTATTAAACCTACACACAAGGATATCAGCAACATTGGTGATGCACACATAATAATCCAATATATCGCTTCCTGGGCAATATCTAAAACCTGTCCCTCTGAAATCATATCTATCCCTCTTAACTATAGTACTCTCTCTTGACTTATTGCAAGAGCAGAACGTCATAAGAACGTATTTACTAAACTGCCTATTACCAAATTCCAACCATCTGCCATTATAAATAATAACACTTTAAACGGCAAAGAAATTGTCGTTGGTGGAAGCATCATCATACCCATTGACATCAAAACGGATGCCACTACCATATCGATAACAATAAATGGAATATAAATCAAAAATCCCATGTTAAAAGCTTGTCTAAGTTCACTAATAATAAATGATGGTATTATTACCACCATTGGAATATCATCATAACTATCATATGTCTGATATTCTTCCTGTGGAATTACACCATGCTCTAATGCAATATCAACAAAAAGCTTCAAATCTTTTTCTTGTAAATCGCGATACATAAATTCACGAAAAGGATCCTGTATCAATTCGAATGCCTCTTCCGTGGTTATATCTCCATTATCAAGGGGTTCTATTACAGTTTTGTTTACTTCCTGTAATGTCGGCCACATGATAAACATTGTCAAAAACAGTGCCAAACCAATAAGTACCTGATTCGGAGGCGATGACTGCGTGCCCATAGCAGTTCTGATAAAATGTAAAACTACTATAATTCGAGTGTAAGACGTAAGCATTATCAAAATAGATGGTGCTAACGCTATTACTGTAATTACCAGGAACATTCGAATTGGTGTCGATAATGAACCACTATTATTATTATATGTAATTGATAATCCATCTGTATCATCTTCTGTGGCTTTTGTTACATTGCCGCCATCAGTCTCTTGCGTAAAATCCGTAATATCTATCGGCTCATTTGCCGTCGCATATACGGTACTGGTTGTGACTGAACTGGTTAATAACAAAACAACTGCCACAATCGCCATGACAAAAGAAACTATACAATGGATTTTCTTTCTTTTTGTCATATTTGTATCCTACTTCTTTGGAAAATGTCCCTTCACTTTTTCCATTACTTCCTGAAAACTCTCTGTAACTACCGTTTTCCCGGACACAGTATTCCCTTGATTAGAATCAAATACTGGTACTTCTGTCAATTGCTCTTCACTCAATTGCGTAAGTAATGTTACTTCATCCTTTCCAACTGCAACTACAAGATATACTTCACCTGCCTTTACAAGAGAAATATATTTATTAGGCGCCACATTTAAACTTTCTATTACCTGCAGATTCTTATGCCGCATGCTCATTTTTTGATAACCACCCACCCACTTTGTTGTAAGATAAGTGATTACCAAAACAAAAGCAAACACAAGAAGTGCACCTATCAATTGCATTGCACTTTCAAAGGTCGAGCTTAATAAAATCATATTAACCTACTACTTTTTTCACTGCTTCAAGAACACGCTCTGCCTGGAATGGTTTTACAATAAAGTCCTTTGCACCAGACTGAATTGCTTCAATAACCATTGCCTGCTGTCCCATAGCTGAACACATAATAACGTTAGCTGCCGGATCAAGTTCTTTAATCTTCTTTAATGACTGAATACCATCCATTTCTGGCATTGTGATATCCATCAGTACTAAGTCTGGTTTTACTTCTGCATATTTTTCAACGGCTTTCTGTCCATTCTCTGCTTCTGCAGCAATTTCGTAACCATTTTTTGTTAAAATATCTTTGATCATCATTCTCATGAAAGCTGCGTCATCAACGATTAAAATTTTTGCCATTTTAATTTCTCCTCTAAAATATATTTTACTTAATAATCTCGGTAATTCTTACACCGAAACTTTCTTCAATTACTACAACTTCACCCTTTGCAACGTATTTACCATTTACTAAAATATCTATTGGTTCACCTGCAATACGATTTAATTCTAAAATCGTACCTGGTGCGAAGTCCAAAATTTCCTGAATTGATTTGCTGGTTCTTCCAAGTTCTACTGTCACTTCAAGCGGTACATCCATAATCAGGCCAATATTTTCCTGACCATATATTGGCTGATCCATTCCCTGGAATGTCTGGAACTGTGCCGGCTGTACATTGACCGGTTGTCCCATCATCGGCATCTGCATCATTGGTTGTCCCATCATTGGCATCTGCATCATTGGCTGCCCCATCATCTGTTGTCCCATCATTGGCATCTGCATCATCGGCTGACCCATCATCTGCTGTCCCATCATAGCCTGATTCATGTCCATTGCAGAAGCCATCTGTGGTACTTCCTGCTGAACAGGCTGCGGTGCTGGTTCCGGTGTCGGTTCTGGCACTGTTGTCATAGCCTGAGTTGCACTTGTACACATCTCTCTTGCAAAAGAAATCGGATACAACTGCATAATCTCACTATCAACCAAATCGCCAATCTCCATTCTAAAGGAGATTTTAACGAAAGTACCGGATAAGAATTCATCAATTGCAGTTTCATCAATATTATCTTTTAAATCGACCAAATCTGCCATTGGTGGACTGATATCGATTACACGGCTGAACATAGAAGAAAGTGATGTAGCAGCTGAACCCATCATCTGATTCATCGCTTCACTAATCGCACTTAAATGCAACTCCCCTACTTCAATGCCTTCGGTGTTCGTACCATCTCCACCCATCATTAAGTCTGTAATAATTTTTACGTCATTTTCACGCAACACTAAGATGTTACTACCGTCTAATCCAACTGTATATGCAATTCTAATAAATACACAAGGTCTTTCATATGCATCGCAAATATCTGACCATGTAGCAAATGATACAACAGGAGTCGAAATATCTACTTTGTTATTAACTAAGGATGACAACGTTGTTGCTGCCGTTCCCATACTAATATTACCAATTTCACCTATCGCATCTTTTTCATCGTCTGTTAATGTATCTAATACCTCTCCCTGCGAAGTACTACCTGGACTGCTTAATAATGCATTAATTTCTTCTTGTGATAAAGCTCCATCCATTATTATTCATCCTCCCTTATCACTGATGTTATCCTTACTGCGTAATTATTGCCGGTCGCTCCCGGTAATGCAGCAAACTTCTTAATATTGCCTACAAAGATATCAAGGTCATCATCAACCCCTTTATCTAACCTAATAATGTCCCCCACTTGTAGATTGATAAAATCATCTACAGAAATGGAACTATTTCCAAGCACAGCTTTGATTGGTATCTGTGCCTTTGAAATCAACATTTCGATTGTATCTGAATATACAGTCTCATCTCTTCCCTGAAGATTTGAATACCATGTTTTCGTATTCAAACGATCCATAACACTCTCCAATGTCATAAATGGAAGACAGATATTCATCAATCCTTCTACATCTCCAACCTTAATATTCATCGTTATCAGTGCAATCATTTCCGTTGGCGACACAATCTGTGCATACTGGGAATTCGTTTCAATACGTTCCAATTTTGGATGTATCTCACATACATTCCCCCATGGTTCTCTCAACAGATTAACACATGTGTATAATACTCTTTCTAAGATTAATAACTCAATCTCCGAAAATTCTCTTGTTTTATCTAGTGGATTACCCAATCCACCCAGCATACGGTCTACTATAGCGTACCCTACATTATCAGCAAGTTCCAATATAATCGTTCCCGGCAATGGTTCTACTGCTACCATCGATAACAATACCGGATTCGATAATGCATTGGAGAATTCCTGATACGTTACAGCCTCTGAACTCATCACTTCAACCTGTACAGACTTTCTCAAGTATACAGGCAGGTTTGTCTGAAGTAATCTTCCATAATGCTCGAAGATAATCTCTAATGTTCTCAAATGTTCTTTTGAAAACTTCGCAGGACGTGTAAAATCATAATTTTTTACATGTTTTTCTTCTTTGTCCTTAATCTCTTCTACATCAAGTTCTCCAGTGCTTAACGCTTTAAGTAAACTATCTATCTCACTTTGAGATAATACTTCACCCATCTTTTCACCACCTAAATCACCAATTTACAAACAAATCTCTGATTTGCTTTTTTACTGTGCATTTACACTAGAGAAACTTACTCCAACAATAAAGTCATCCCCGAACAATTCCTGCATAGTCTTTAAAATGTCCTGTTTAACAGCATAGTTACCATCTGCTTTAAACTCTTCCATTGTATACTTAGAAACGATACTGTTAATCTGGTCTTTAATAATCGTTTCCATGTTCTTCAGATTTGTTACGCCTTCACCTTTATTATATTTCTCACTTTCTTTATTAATAGAAAAACCTACTGTAAATAAAGCGAAATGATCTTTTCCATCACCACCGTCTTTCAAGTTACAGGTAAACTCATCTACAATATTGTACAATTCAATATTTTCGATAGGAACTGAGATATTAGAACCACTCTCTAATTCCAAATCAATCGCACTGCATACCTGATCAATCAATTCGTTTGATTTTTTTGTCTGCGGAATAATTGTAAATGCTAAAATTGCAGTCAAAATCAAGTTTGCTAATACAAGAGCAAGAATCAATACACTTATTAAATTTTTCTTCATTTCATGCCTCCGTAACTATTCTGACAGTTCAGAATAATATGTATTATAAATCTTTATCTCAACTCGTCTATTACGAGCTCTTCCTTCCGGTGTACTATTGTCAGCAATCGGTATATACTCACCGCGTCCTGATGACTTAATATGTGAAGGATTAATCGTAGTGACTTCTCGCAAGAAATCTGCCACTGTCAATGCTCTAAACATAGATAACACATTATTATCTTTATATTTCGCCGTAGATATTGGCACATTGTCCGTATGACCTTCTACTTCAATCATATTGTTATTATATGACTGTAATATCTTGCCAATTTTTTCAATTAAAGGATTTGCCTCACCCTTTAATTCTGATTTACCAGAATCAAATAGTAAAGTACCATTCAGATTAATCATTACATATTCCGAATTAAAATCTATCTCTACCTGATCCTGAATACCATACTGTTCAGCAAGTTTCTCAATATGCTCAGCCATCTCTTCTGATTCAGCCAAAGCATTCTCTTGATACTCTTCCTTTAGTTCTTTTTCTCCCTCCTGCTCTGTCTCAGCCTGTGAATTTGCCATTTCATTAAAATATACATCAAGCATCGGCAACTGACTAACACCGGAAGAAACCATCATGCCATCTCCTATTGACGCGCCGCCGCTTGGGAGAATACTAAAACTACTTTGTAAGGAAGCAACTACCAATTCAAACTTTTCAACATCCACACTAGACATCGAAAAAAGTAATACGAAGAAGGTTAACAGCAAGTTCATCAAATCACTAAAGGTGGTCATCCATTCTGGCGATCCCTTTTTCGGCTCATCCTGCCCTCTTTTTGCCATTAAGCTTCACCTCCACCTGCTTCTTCCATTGCATTTTCACGTGCAGATGGTGCAAGGAACGATTTCAGTTTTTCTTCAATAATACGTGGGTTTTCACCTGCCTGAATAGAAAGAAGACCTTCCACTGTAATATCCCTAATCATCATTTCCGCTTCATGATTCACCTTTAACTTAGACGCAACCGGATTACATAACCAGTTTGCAAGCAAAGAACCATATAACGTTGTTAACAATGCGACCGCCATAGCCGGACCGATTGCAGATGCATCCTCTAAGTTCCTTAACATATCTACAAGACCAATCAGTGTACCAATCATACCCCAGGCAGGACCTAATTCTGCCCATTTCTCCCATACGCCGATTACCTTTTTATGTCGTGCATCTACGTTATTCAAATCTGTCTCTAAAATACCACGTACCAATTCAGGATCCGTACCATCGACAACAAGCATTACACCCTTTTTCAAGAAAGCGTCTTCAATTCCATTCGCCGCCTCTTCTAACGCAAGGAGTCCTTCTTTTCTGGCAACATTCGCCAAATCAATAATGTTCTTAATTGATGCTGCCGGGTCTACCACTTTCTCCGTGAAAATCAACCCAATTGCTTTAAAACCATTAATGAAATCTTTCAGCTTATTACTTGCCAATACACCTGCAATAGAACCACCAAATGTAATAATAATTGAAGGTAAGTTATAAATATTAGCCAACGCAGCGACTCCACCATTAGAGAGTACACCGAAAACAAACATTCCTACGCCTAATAAAAAGCCCGCTAAAGATGCTATATCCAAAATTCTCCACCTGCCATTCTTATAATGTAATATGGAATAATCGGCATTTTTCACATGAAATACCAATTATCAAAATACTCTATATATGATTTTACTAAATTTCTAACCAAATGTCTACTTTCTTTTACAAAATATTGTGTTTTTCGACATAAAAAAACACAAAAAGTGCACCATGGCCTTTCGCATAGTGCAAAAGGCCACGCTACACGGTCAAAAAATTAACGTTTTAAGTTAACAAGTTCTTCTAATAATGTATCAGAAGTTGTAATTACTCTTGAGTTTGCCTGGAAACCACGTTGTGTGGTAATCATCTGAGTAAACTCTGTAGAAAGGTCTACGTTAGACATTTCTAATTCACCAGTAGTCATTGAACTACCATCTGCAGATACTTCTACACCAATACCATCGAAATCACCTGAGTTTAATGTTGTCTGATAGCAGCTTTCTCCAACTTTCGCCAAACCGGAAGCATTAGAGAACTGTGCTACTGCAATCTGTCCCAACAATTTTGTATTACCATTGTCATATGAGCCATAAATCTTACCATTTGTATCGATAGAAACACCAATCATATTACCAAGTTTTCTACCTTTACCTGTTGTTCCGTCTGTATCACCGGCATCCATACCGATTGTTGACTTACCACCATTGTTGTAATTCAAACACTGTGTAAAGTCGATGCTGATATTTTCGAAATTACCATTTTTATTGAAATTATTTTCACCAAGTGCATCACCTAATTTCAATGAAACAGATTTTGGATCGCCATTGATTGAATCAAATACACCTGTTGCAGTATTAAATGCTAAAATGTAGTTTGGATTTTTACGTGTTACAACAAACTGACCTTCATCATCTAATTTAAATTCATAGTCAGAATTTGTATTCAAACCATCTTTTCCAATACCGATACCCAAGTTCTGCTGCATATTTTCTGTCATATTAAAGATTACATCAGCAGTAACAGTATCGCCTGTACTTGCTTTAAATTCAGTACCACTTACATACTCATATACAACGTTTGTTTTTTCATTAATAATCGTTCCGTCTTCCTGGAACTTAAATCCTTCATTCAAACTTGCATCAGAATATACAGTATCTACTTCTTCTTCTACTACAACTGTTTTCTTAATAATAGAATATTCTCCATTATCAAATTCTAAAACATAGCTTGTTGGATCTGTTGTTAAAACTTCTACATTTTCTGCACCGAATACATCTGCAAGACTGTAGCTTGTTACTGTTTCACCATCTGTATATTCAAATGCATCACCAGTTGCATTTAATGTATATGTATTCACACCATCTGTAATCGTGCCATCTGTATTTACTTTGAACTTTGATTCGCCAGGTGTAAGTTCTGCACTATCTGCCTGTACTAATGTATAAGTAGCTCCTGTTGCATCAAATACAAGACTATAACTTGCATCTGCAAGTTTATCTGCAACATCTGTACCAAATACGTCTGCAACTGATAATGTTGCACCTGCTCCATCCTCAAATAAACCAGATGTTGCATTATATGTATAAGTTGCAGCACCTGCTGTAATGCTTCCATCTGCATTCACTACATGCGCTGTTGCATCTGCTGGAGCTATTGTAGTAACGATATCTTTTGCAAGTGTATATACTCCATTTGCACTGTCAAAAGAAAATGTATAACCATCTGCTACTTTTGAAGCAGCCTCTGCACCAAAGATATCTCCTATACTATAACTCTTTGTGGTTGTTCCGTCTGTATATTCAAATGCATCCCCAGCTGCATTTAATGCATAGGTATTCACACCATCTGAAATAGTACCTGTAGCAGGATCAATCGTGAACTCACCTTCTACTGGCGAAAGTACTGAATGAACACTTTCTACTTCTTCATAATCACCAAATAACTTTGCTCTCTCTTCAGCAGTATATTTTCCAATCATATCCTCGTTTTCATCATTCAAGATGCTTGTGAGGCTTACTTTATATTTACCATCTTCACCTGTAGCTTTTACAGAAAATCTTGCTGTATACTGATAACCCAAACTATCATAGAAGTTTAAGTTCATAACTTTACCATTATCACTCTGTACATCTGCATCGTTCTCATCCAATACACCGCCCATGACTGCTTTTGTAGTAGCCTCCGGTGCACTTGTTAAGTTCTTCTCCTGCATGATGCGAAGTGCTGATACGGTATCTTTACGAATATCATTTGTTGTTTCGTCTACCTGCCAGCCCATTACCATATAACCGGTAGATGTCATACAAAGGTTACCAACACCATCTACATAGAAAGAACCTGCTCTTGTAAATAAGTTCTGAGAACCATCGTTTACAACGAAGAAGTTTGTTGTATTTTTATCTGTCAATTTGATATCAAATGGATTACCTGTTGTCTCTGACGCACCAGCTGTTTCGATACTTACAGTTGTCGTCGCCATAGAAACACCAAGACCAATCTGTTTTGCATTCACACCACCGACACCTGTAGCTACGTTTGCTCCAGATGCTCCAGATGTTGTTTGATATAAAATATCCTGGAAAGTTACTGAAGAAGATTTAAATGCTACTGTGTTAACGTTGGCAATATTATTACCGATTACGTCCATCTTTGTCTGATGTGTCTTTAAACCTGACACAGCAGAGTACATTGATCTCATCATAATTAAATGACCTCCTAATACTCTTATGCGGTTGATTTCTTCTGTCATTCAGAAATCTTAGCTTCCATAAGGTCCAGCTACATAATTACCGCACCATCAATATTTGTAAAAATGTTATCGTTAGATTCCTCTTTATCCATGGCTGTTACCACTGTTTTATTTGGAACATTCACGATAAAAGCCAAAGAATCGATTAATACTAGTGATTCTTTAATACCCTTTTCACTTGCTTTTTGAACACCATTTTCTAGGCGTCTGCTCTGCTCTGCGGAAAGATTAATATTGCGATTTTCCAACCGCATTGCCGCATGCTTTGAAAATTTAAGTTCTGAACTATCAGAGCTTACACGCTTCTGATTTAATATCTCTTCAAAGCTAAATCCCTGATTTTGTAACTTCTCCGGGGTTCTTTGATTGAGATACCGTTCTGTAACCTGCTCAATAGAAGTGAACTGATTAGTTATCTTATTCATTCGCTCATCTCCTATTAACTACGTTTGTTACTTGTAAAATGATGCTTAAGCTTCTGCCTCACCAGAATCCGTCGCATCACCGGAACCTTCTGTTCCTTCTGCACCTTCCGTACCTTCTGTTCCTTCAGAGCCCTCGGTTCCTGTAGTTCCCTCTGTGCCGGATGTACTTCCACCTGCTGATTCCTGCGCTTTTACAAGCTGATTGTAACGTTCATATTTTTCTGTGAATGCTTTCAATGCATCATCACTGATAAAACTCTTCTGGTATTCGGATAAGCTGTTGTATCCTTTTGCAATCGCCATAATCTGATCGCCATTTGCTAAAGTAACTTCACTAACAGATGGTAATTCAGATACTGCCAACTCAAATTCCTGAGCCATTGATACTGCTTCCATATAATCCGGATCTGCTACTGTATCCAAATCTTCGATGTTATATAAATTATCATCGATAGAAAGGAATGTTTTTCCATTCTGATGTAATACATAATCTACATTACCTGCCGCATATGTAACTTCACCTGTAGTAGATGAGGTAACTTTCATGATTACATACTTACCAACTAAGTCATTTGCCTGAGAAGATGTCATGGTATTCTGCATATTAAGCATTGACTCAACCTGTGTAAATGTAGCCATCTGTGCGATGTAATCTGTATTACTTGTAGGATTTAATGGATCCTGATACTGCATTTCTGCACATAAAATCTGTAAAAACTGGTCATATCCTAACTCGTTGCTTTTCTGAGTATCTTTGGTACTGGTTACATTCTCAATAAACTGACCGTTTTTTACTTCCTGAATAATCGCCATTTTGTTACTCCTTTCAAAACTATGCAGTGAAATCTACGCTATTGCCCTGCTCAGCCATCATCTTCGCAACCAATTCCTCTTCTTCTGTCATCAGACCAGATAACTCATCCAATCCATTCAGATTAATACTACGTTGTCTTGTGGCTTTTGCTTCTGCGTCTTCCTGCTGTTTTTTGCTATTTGCATCCTGTTCTAAGTTACGTTCAAACTCATGGCTTGCAATAGTAACTTCTACAGAATCAACCTTCACACCTGCCTGATTCAAGTTCACTTTCAAATCTGCCATCTGCACTTCTAATGCTTCTTTTACTGCCAGATTCTGTGTCTCAATCTTTGCTGTAATAGTGCCTTCATTTTCAATAATTTCCACATACAATTTACCAAGATGTTCCGGATTCAACTGCATCTGCATCTTAGTTGCATCTGTCGAAATCTGCACTCTCACTTGTTCTGCAAACTGTTCCATAATATCCGCAACAGTTACGTGCGGCGGAAGTTCCTGCACTGTTTCAAAACCATTCAAATGTTCTTCAAATGATGTCGGCTGTGTTGCATCCATAACAACGTTTTCATTCGCCTGTGGAATATGTGTCTGTGCAGTCTGCTTACCTGTCATATCAGACAAATTCTGCTCATCACCGTCTTCCGAAAAACTCTCCTGTTTTTCCGGTGCTTCTGTACGAATCACTTCTACTTTAACGACATCATCAGCGTTCTCTTCAGCAGATAATTCTACATCCATATTCTCAGTTTCTTCTGCCATCGGTGCATCTACTGCCTCGTCCTGCTCCATAATTTGCTGAAGCTCTGACAATTCTTCCGGTGTTAACTGAACTTCCTTCAAAAACTCATTTCCTAATGCATTTACTTGCTGTAAAACATTCGTAAATGTCTCGTCACAAAGAAGCTGATTCACATTCTCACTACCGGTAAGTTTTGCTACCAAAATTGCTAAATTACCATTATTCAGTAAATCTAAATAAGTAAGTCCTAATTCTTCCATCGCAGCTTCTAACTCTTCTTTTGAAATATGAAGTTCTTCTGCAAGTACTTCAGTCACTGCTTCTTCGAATTCTTCTACTTCCTCTACTGCTTCCTGTAATTTTTCCGGTCTCTCATCGTTTGTCTTTGTGCGGATGCTTTTGTCCTTGTACTGATACTTTTCATAGGCATCTGTTGGTCTCTCACGATAAGTATCACTTTCGTTTTTTTCTACTGAACCAACCATCTCGTCTGCAACATCTGCCGTGAAATTATCAACATCTGCAGAACCATTCATCGAAATCATGTCTGCAAACATTACTTCTGCAGCTTCCTCCTGACGTTTTACTACATCAATTCCGGATGTCTGTGTCATTACACCTGCACCAACACCTGTAATTTGACCTGCTCCCATACAAATCTCCTCCTTTCTCAAATAATCATTTTATAATCATTTAGCCTTTGGTAAAAAACTCACCACCGTACTAAAAAATTATCTGTTTATGGCTCCATAATCTCTGTTATCTTAGCTGCAGTCGCCGCATCCATTTTTCCAAGAATATCTGCTCTTGATTGTGCATCCATACTCATAAGAATCTCTGCTACCAGCTTCAAATCATCTGTCATAGTATTAAAAATCGCAGCTGCTTCCTTCGGTTTCATGGACGAATATGTCTTTACATATTCTTCTACCTTTTCATCATAAAGAGTCTGCTCTACCACCTGCTTATACAATGCTTCTGCATTCGCAGGAGCAATACTTTCATAATACTCCTTATAATTATTTATATCGGGTGCTTCATCTGAAAAAACAACCTCTTCATACCATGTTTCGCGCAGTTCTTCAAAAGACGCTTCTTCTAATTTGTAACGTTCTAATTCTACTGCCTTTTCTTCAAGTTCAGCAATATAAGCTGCATCTCCGTCCGAAGCAATCTGAGCCTCAGCAAGTTCAATCTCTAACTGTTTAATTCGGTCAATTGCCTGCTCTAATGTCTCATATACATATCTGTCATCTTCTGTCGACTCTTCTTCTAACGCCTTGTCCGGCAAAATCTGATTAACATATGGAACATTCTTAATCACAGGGCCTAACACTTCTGAACCGAATCCGCCCACATCCATTTTCACAAGCAACACTAAAATTGCAAGCCAAATCACAATAATAACCAGGGTTACGAAAAAAGTAACAATCTTTCCTCCCAGGGTAGATTCGCTTTCAAAATCCAGATCTTCCGCACCTGCTTTTTTGCGTTTTTTCTCTGCTCTATCAGCTTTCTTTTTCGCTCTTTTCGTTATTTTATCTTCAGCCATTTTATGTACCTCGTCTCTCTACTTACCTTTTCTCTATTGCTCACCATTCTTAAAAGAATAGCTTACTAATTCATCGATTTCTTTGCTTTCGGCATATTGAATTTCCTGCTTAAACTCTTCAAACTTATGCTCTTTCAACTTTTCATGAGCCTTTCGTTCTGTCATTACTTCATTCAAACGCTTTCTGGCTGCTTCCACGTTTTTCTCAGCCACATGCACATTCATCATCTGTGCACGCTGCTGACTTTTCATAACATCGATGGCCTGCTTATTTTCCCTGATTTTACGTACATCAATCGTACCGCTTACCAACGCTTTCGCTTCTGCTTCATACGCTGCACGACGTTCTAAAATCACACGCAGCTTTTCCTGTTCCTCTGTCAGTTTTTTATTTGCCAAACCATATGCAATTTTGGCCTGATTTTCCATTTTCAGTTTAATATCCAAAATACTTTGCATACGATACGCAAACTTTGCCATAACTTACTCCTTAATCCTTAAACAAATCCCCTAACAGTTTGATTTCTTCTTCGAAAACAAATTTCTCATCCGTTGCCTGACGTAAAAATGCATTTACATCACGAATCTTACGAATCGCATAGTCAATATCCGGATTTGAACCGCTCTTATAAGCACCGATATTAATCAAATCTTCTGCTTCATTATAAGTAGCCATAACATTCTTGAGTTTTCCTGCTAAAGCTTTATGCTCTTTATCTGCAATTGAACTCATAACTCGCGAAATACTCTGTAACACATCAATCGCCGGATAATGATTCTTATGCCCCAGTTTTCGTGACAGCATAATATGACCGTCTAAAATACTTCGAGCTGTATCTGTAATCGGTTCATTAAAATCATCACCATCTACAAGAACAGTATATAAACCGGTAATAGAACCCGCACTCGAATTCCCCGCACGTTCCAAAAGTTTCGGCATTTCTGAGTAAACACTCGGCGGATAACCTCTGGTTACCGGAGGTTCACCGGAAGCCAAGCCAATTTCTCGCTGTGCCATCGAAAAACGCGTCAATGAGTCCATCATCAAAAGAACATCTTTCCCCTGATCTCTGAAATACTCTGCAATTGCAGTAGCTGTCTTAGCAGCTTTACTACGAATCAATGCCGGTTTGTCAGATGTCGCAACCACTACAACCGAACGTTTCATACCTTCTTCGCCAAGGTCTCGCTCGATAAATTCTCTTACCTCACGACCTCGTTCGCCTACCAGTGCAATTACATTAATATCTGCCTTTGTATTACGGGCAAACATACCCATCAGTGTACTTTTACCTACACCAGAACCAGCAAAAATACCAATACGCTGTCCTTTACCAATCGTAATCAACGCATCTACTGCTTTTACACCTAACGGAAGCACCTCATCAATAATCTGACGTGACATCGGATCCGGCGGTGCCGCTTCTACTGGATACTCATATCGCAAATCTAATTTATCAAATTCATCTAAATCAGTAGGGCGTCCCACACCATCTAAGGTATGTCCCAACAATTCGTCTCCTACCAAAACAGATAAAGGATGTCCCGTATTCTCTACGATACATCCTACTCCAATACCTTCCACACTTTCGAAAGGCATTAAAAGTAATCGTTTATCGCGAAAACCAACAACCTCTGCCAGAATGGAAGTTCCACTATTTTTATCTATAATAATACGACACAAATCATTGAGCTTCGCATCTGGTCCTACAGATTCGATTGTTAAACCTACAATTTTTACTACCTTACCTAATCTTCTAAAGTAAGTATTGTCGGTCAATTTCTGATATTTCTCAAAATTATTCGTCACTTTCAACCATCCTTACAAGCTTAATGATCTGATATCTTTGATTAGGTTCTCTAACTGCGTATCAAGTCCACAATCAAATATACCTGAATCCGTCTCTATGAGACAATCATTTCCATCCAAGCCGGAATCTGCTATAAACTCCAACTCTATTCCATGTCCGACACGTTCCAAAATATCTTCTCTGTGATTCTCCAAGAATAATACATTACTCTCTGCTACCTTAATACGGAATTTACGATCACCTTCGATATTTAAAATTGCATCGTTTATTAAATGCATCAAAATATGCTTTTTACTATCAAATTGAATATGAAAAACTTTATTAAATACATCCAGTATAACTTCTACCAGATCATTTTCCATATTATCTCTCTTTTTGGTATAATCCGTTTCTAATGCATGATGTTTTGCCAAATACTCTGCCTCTAGTGCAGTATGTTTCTCTGCCAATTCTTTTTTCATAGCAGCATTCGCTTCTGCATACCCTTGAACTTTTGCATCTTCTCTAAGATTTTTAGCCTCCAGATAAGCCTGATTCAAAACAGTCTGAGCCTCGCTCTTTGCTTCTGCCAGGATACGTTCTGCTTCTTCTTTTGCCTGTTCAACATAATCAACATCTGCAACTTCTTCTATTTCCTCGATAACCTCAGTGTCATCCCGAACAATTCCAGCTTCAAAACTTCTGGCTAATTCTTCCTGATGACGTTGTTCTGCACGTTGCCGCTCCAAAAGCTTCGCCATACGTTCTTCCAAAACGGCATTCGGATTAATCACTCTGGCATTATCCTGTTGATTTGTAACCCGGTACTGTTTATAAAGATTAGACAACGATCTCGTCACCTCCGCCTCTAGAAATTACGATTTCTCCGGCATCCTCTAATCTACGAATGACACCAACAATCTTCTGCTGAGCCTCTTCTACATCCTTCATACGTACCGGACCCATGAATTCCATATCTTCCTTAATCATAGCAGCAAGACGTTTTGACAGATTCTTAAAGATTACTTCCTGTACTTCTTCATTTGCACTCTTAAGAGCAACTGCTAAATCATTATTATCTACATCACGTAATACTCGCTGAATTGCACGGTCATCAAGCAACATAATATCCTCGAATACGAACATCTTCTTACGAATTTCATCTGCAAGTTCTGGTTCTTCAATTTCAAGAGATTCCATAATATGTTTCTCTGTAGCACGATCTACGGTATTTAAAATATTAACAATAGCATCTACACCACCGACAACTGTGTAATCCTGGTTTACCAAAGATGCTAATCTACGCTCTAACACACGCTCCACTTCCTTAATAACATCCGGCGAGGTTCTATCCATCATAGCGATACGTTTTGCTACATCAGCCTGCTTTTCCGGTGGCAACGCGCCTAAAACCATTGCCGACTGCGCAGATGTCAGATATGACAAAATCATTGCGATAGTCTGTGGATGTTCATCCTGAATAAAGTTCAATAACTGACTCGGATCTGTCTTACGCACAAATTCGAATGGGCGTACCTGTAAAGAAGCTGTAAGTTTGGAAATAATTTCCTGTGCTTTTTCATTGCCGAGTGCCTTATCAAGAAGCTGTTTCGCATAACCAATACCACCTTCAGCAATATACTGCTGTGCAAGACAAACCTGATAAAACTCATTCAATACTTCTTCTTTTACTTCCGGAGCAACACTTCTGGTGTTTGCAATCTCCAAAGTCAGTTCTTCGATTTCTTCTTCTTTTAAATGCTTAAATATATCTGCTGAACGTTCCGGACCCAATGTAATCAGCAAAACCGCTGCTTTTTGAATTCCAGTTAACCCATCTGTGCTCATTGCATGCCTCCAAATCTATTATTCCCAGTCCTCATTCAACCAATTTCTAAGTAAATTAGCTGCTGCTTCCGGATTCTGTTCTACAAATTTCTCAATCAGTATTCTAGTCTCAGATTTCTCATTAAATCCGATATCCGCCAATACATTCTGAGATTCTTTTGTGGATTCCAGTAAATTCTCAACTGAAAGTTCTTCTTCTGCTTCCTGTACTTCTTCGCGGCGCATACTGCGGAATACCACAAGACCAAGGAATACAAAGATTAACAATGCTAAGAAAAGCTGTAAGTAATCTTCTAAAGTCTTATCGTTAGAAGAATATTCAAACATCGGCTGAGCAAATGATAAAATCGTAATACTTTCTCTTGGGAAACCTGTAGCATTTACCACTAACTGATAGTAATCTTCATCTACTTCCCGTTTTACAGGCTCGCTATTTGCTGCAATATACTCTTCGAATGACATATCATCCAAAGCACCTGTAGCCTTCAAAATATCTTCACTATAAACAACCCAGTCTGTCAGCACAAGCGAAATAGAAGACGACTTCACACTTGCTTTTCCTGTTGACTGTACATAAGTTGTAACTTTTTCATTGTTTACGTAATCCGTTGTAACATCAGAAATCGTCGAGAATGTAATCTCCGAATCTTCAATCACATATGTAGTATCATCATTCGGATCCGTTCCCGGAGTCGCTGCAGAACCACCCTGTGATTCCGATTCGTAAGCACTTGTCGAATCGATCATACCATTCGTCATACCTTCCGGTGCATAGTACTCATGTACCTGCTCTGTATATTCATCAAAATTCATATCCAGATTAACTGCGATATTCACATCATCAAAGATAGATGAACCTACAAACACATCCTGAATTTTACTCTTAATAAATCCTTCTGCCTGATATTTAAGTTCTAACTGCTTCGTTGCACTTCCTGCCACAGAGTTTACTTCCTCACCGGAAAAAAGCACCTTACCTGAATTACTAATGATTGTAATTTTTGAAGTATCATCATTTCCTACATTAGTAGCTAAAAACTGTGCAATTGCAGTTGCCTGGGACTCTTCAAAATTATTATTTACTGTCAAAAGTACTGAAACAGATGCCTGCTCATCTTTTGAAATAATCGTACCATCATTACTTGGCAAGTCTAAACGAACAGATGCTTCTTCAATTCCTTCCATCTCCATCAAAACAGTAGAAAGATCTTCCTGTAAATATACCTTATATCGTTTATCCTTATCTGCTTCTGTAGAACTAAATCCACCACTGAAAACATCATCAATATTCGGTCCACTTGTAGGAATTTCGTTCGCTCCAAGTAAAATTCTCGCATCCGCATAATCCGCTTCATCTACCGAAAAAATCATACCATCTGTAGAAGTCTCATATGCAATCCCATTATCTGTCAACAATGTCTTTACCGCACTCGCCTCTGTAAGAGACTGGCAGGTATGTAACGTCATCATCACCGGTTTTGAAACAACAAGTCCCAAAATCACAAGTGAAAGAATAACTACCGCTGTAATACTTGCAAGTAAAGCTTTCTGCTTTGTATTAAATTTTTTCCACCACTCCAAGATTTTATCTAAAATCTGTTGTAATTGTTCTGGCATTTATATATCCCCATCTATCCTAATTAAATTTGTTACTGTTCACTCATACTTCGCTCACAGTAACGTTTCGCAGGCTCATTTATAGTTTTGCTGTGCAAAAGGAGCCTGCTCACTCATGTATCATGTTCTTTCGCTATCTGACAGCAAGTGTCCGATAGCTCTCTGAACAGTAGATTAAATCTGCATGTTCATAATCTCTTTATATGCTTCTAATGCTTTATCGCGAACTGCTGTTGTATACTGTATAGCAGTCAATGCTTTCGTCTCTGCAATCAGTAAGTCGTGTGTATTCTCAGCCTCACCCAATGCAAAACGGATCTGCTCTGAATCCGCTATATTACGTAATTCATTCGTCTCACTAATCATGTTCATTGCGGAATCTAAGATAGAACTGAAAGACTCTTCCGGCTTATTGGCTGCTAAATGTCTGTTCGCAACCTCGTTATAATAATCCGCATTAACAACTGATAAAGAAGAAATGTCCATTCTTCACACCTTACCTTCCAAATTTATTTTCCGATAGACAAACCGGTCTTTGCCATGCTCTTGCTGGCTTCAAATGCCGTTGTATTTGCCTCGTATGCTCTCGTAGCACTAATCATATTGGTCATCTCTGTAACCGTATTCACATTCGGATATGATACATAACCATTCTCATCTGCATCCGGATGAGCCGGATCGTATTCCATGATAAAATCTGTCTCTGTATCTTCTTTTACAGATGTAACTTTTACACCATTACCTACCTCTCTCGCTCTGGAATTAGAGTAATACGTCGTAAATGGTGTTACTGATTTCTCCTGAAATGTAACAATTTTTCTACGATATGGAGTACCATCTTCTGTTCTGGTCGTATTTACGTTCGCAATATTCTGTGCAATTGTATCAAAACGGAAACGCTGTGCTGTCATACCGGATGCACAAATATTAAATGACTGAAATAAACCCATAATTACCTCCTATTATGCCTTGCTCATTGCAGCTTTCATACAGCTAAACTGTGACGTAATGCTGGATGTAAGTGCCTGATAACGAATCTGTTCTGATGCAAGTTCCACGTTTTCTGTATCAACATCTACGTTATTACCATCTAAACGATACGAATAATTCGCTGAATCGGTATATGTCGAAACATTAAGTCCCGTCAAATCTCCGTTTAACCCACGAACCTTTTTATCCAAAGAAGTATACTTAGACATTCCAAGTTCTCTCTTTAACACACTTTGGAAATCAACATCCAATCTTTTGTAACCAGGTGTATCGATATTCGCAAGGTTGTTTGTAATCGCTGTCTCACGAAGCCAACTGGCATCCGCTGCTTTATCAAGTACATTAATATAATCAAATGCGTTCGTACTAAACATGAATATTCCTCCTTATACGCATAATATGACATAATTTTACAAATACCTTACTCTAGTATAAAACATTTTCGCAAAAAGACAAGTGTTTTTTTACTTTTTCCGCAAGATATTGTTTCGCTTTTTGTGCATATCCACTAAATATTTGATTTCTTTTTGAACCATTTAAACAAAAAAAATGGTCGCTCACAATTTAATTATAAATGAGCGACCATGCTTACCTTATCTTGTTAATCCTTTAACATCTGTATATTGTATTAATTTGTCTGATCTTGCTTTTTTAACTTCTCTAATTCATCAAATACTACATCATTGATTACTTTGATGTATGTACCTTTCATACCGGACGAACGTGACTCAATAACACCGGCACTTTCAAACTTACGCAGTGCATTGACAATAACAGAACGTGTGATACCTACACGGTCTGCTATTTTGCTGGCAACCAGAATTCCTTCTTTGCCTTCCATCTCTTCGAAAATATGAGTAATTGCTTCTAATTCTGAGAACGATAACGTGCTGATTGCAGATTTTACAATCTGAATCTTTCTGGTCTCTTCTGCATTCTCTTCATTCACAGAACGCATCATCTCAAGACCGACTACTGTAGTACCATACTCACTTAAGATAATATCATCAATATCATACTGTGAATCTTCACGATATACAAAAAGCGAACCCAGACGTTCTCCTGCGATATCAATCGGTGTAATAATCGCTGTATATTTCTTGGCATTGTCCTCAAAACCTAATGTTTCTAAATTTACATTCTCCTTTGTAGACAAAATACCAAGCAAACGTTCATTTAACAACGGATCGATAAAACCACCCACCTCATCTGCGATAAGCTCCTTAATTTCTGAAACTCCATCACACACTCCGGTGCCCAATACCTTCCCTTTTCGGCTGATTACTAAAATATTCGATTTTAAAATTTCTTTTAAAACCGCACATATGTCATTAAAAACCACTTTGGAAGAGCTATTGTTATGCAAAAGTTTATTAATTTTGCGTGTTTTATCTAGCAGTTGTACACTCATTGACCTTCTCCTCTATTTTCAAACAATTCACCTAATATAAGGTATTTTAACATGTTTATTCTGAAAATTCAATCATTTCATATTTTTATCCCTAATTTTCAGAAGCCGGCTTTATTTCTGTATATCCACACTTTTCATCTGCACAGGCAATCTTGTTCCCCTTAATCACCATGTAACCGCCGCATTGCGGGCATTTTTTCTCTACCGGTTTTGACCATGACATAAAATCACATGCCGGATAATCCTCACAGCCGAAGTATTTTCTACCTTTTTTCGTCTTACGAAGAACTACATCCTTACCACACTTCGGACAGGAAATACCGATTTTTTCCAATAATGGTTTGGTATTTCGACATTCCGGGAATCCCGGACATGCAAGAAACTTGCCGTGTGGTCCGTATTTTACTACCATATTACGTCCACATACGTCACAGATAACATCCGTTACTTCATCTTCGATTTTAACCTTTTCCAAATCCTTTGCCGCAGCTTCTACTGCCTCTTCCAAGTCCGGATAAAAATTAGCGATTACGGTTTTCCAGTTTACATTGCCTTCCCCAACACCGTCTAACAACGATTCCATATTTGCAGTAAAATGTTCATCTACAATCGTCGGGAAGTTTTCTTTCATAATCTGATTTACTACTTCTCCAAGTTCTGTCATATAAAGATTCTTGGCTTCTTTTACAATATATCTTCTGCCTAATAAAACTGTGATAGTCGGAGAATAGGTACTTGGTCTTCCAATTCCAAGTTCTTCCATCGCCTTAACCAATGACGCCTCTGTATAATGAGCCGGCGGCTGGGTAAAATGCTGCTTTGCATCCAACTCTTCCATAGAAAGTACCGTTGATTCATCTAACGATTTTAACAACACATTATTTTCTACTTTTTCATCATCCTCCGATGTGTATACAGATAAAAATCCATCGAATGCGATTTTAGAAGCTGACACGGAAAAACGATAATTCCCTGCACCAATTTTTACGTTAACAGTCTCATAAACAGCCGGAGCCATTCTGCTGGCTGCAAAACGTTTCCAAATCAACTGATACAAACGGAACTGGTCTCTCGTAAGCGAATCCTTCACCATTGCCGGTGTACGGTTAATATCAGACGGACGGATTGCTTCATGTGCATCCTGTATCTTCGCACCGCTCTTCTTTACACTTACCTGACCGGATAAATACTGTTCTCCATAATTCTCGCTGATATATTTTGCCGCCTGTTCTTCTGCTTCTTCTGAAATACGAACAGAGTCTGTACGCAAATAAGTAATCAGACCGACTGTGCCTTCCCCTTTCACATCGACACCTTCATACAACTGCTGTGCAATACGCATAGTCTTAGAAATCGGGAAATTCAGCGCCTTAGAAGCTTCCTGCTGCATAGTACTGGTAGTAAACGGAAGCGGTCCTTTTTTGGTACGCTCTCCTTTTTTCACCTCAAGCACCTTAAACTCTTCTTTCTCTAACGCCAAAAGAATAGCATCCATCTCCTCTTTTGAAGAAATATTTACTTTTCCATTCTCATCCCCCTGGAATTTCGCCAGCAAAAGTTTCTTTTCTCCCGGGATAGCAAGTTTTGCTTCCAATGACCAATATTCTTCTGGAATAAATGCATTAATCTCTTCTTCTCTATCACAAATAATACGCAATGCCACAGACTGTACACGTCCTGCACTCAAACCTCTTTTTACCTTTGCCCATAAAAGCGGACTGATTTTATATCCCACCATACGGTCTAACATACGACGTGCCTGCTGTGCATTTACAAGATCCATATCTATTTCTCTAGGCTGTTTTAAAGAAGCTTTTACGGCATTCTTCGTAATCTCATTAAAACTGATACGGTTTACATCTTTATCTTCCAGCTTTAAAGTCTGACTCAAATGCCATGAAATTGCTTCTCCTTCACGGTCTGGGTCAGTCGCGAGATAAATTTTTTCTGCTTTTTTCGCCTCTTTACGAAGTTTCGCCAACACATCCCCTTTTCCTCGAATCGTGATATACTTTGGCTCGTAATCATTCTCTGCATCAAACCCCAATGTACTCTTAGGCAAATCCCTAACATGTCCATTGGATGCAACAACTTCGTAATTTTTCCCCAAAAATTTCTTAATTGTCTTCACTTTTGCTGGTGATTCCACGATTACCAGATACTTTGCCATAACTTCTTCTCCTTAACTCCTATCTATTTCCCCTGACAGAGTCAGATGTTTCTGTAATTATTCAGTACCTTCATAATTACACATTTCTTACATAATAATTCCGAAATGTCTCCTTCAGGATGCCTTTATCTAACATCCCCTGAATGAGCACCGTTAAATACTGCGTTTTATATCCTGTCCGAAAAGCAATCTCTTCCAAACTCCTCGGACGTAAATCGAGACAACTATACACCATGCTTTCCTCTTTTTCAAGTAATAAATTCGGAAAATTTTCAAAAAGGCTCTCTTGATGACATTCATTATGCCCTAAAACCCCGATATCTGCAAGAAAAGAATCCACACTCGTAACAATTCCTGCCCCTTGCCTTATCAACGCATTACACCCAAAACTAAGCTCATCCGTCGCTCTTCCCGGAAAGGCGAAAATATCTTTCCCCTGCTCCAATGCAAAATCGGCTGTTATTAGTGAACCGCTCCGCTCTTTTGCCTCTACTAATACAATCACATCACTTAACGCAGAAATAATACGGTTTCTGGGCGGAAATAACTGCGGTTTCGGTTCCGTTCCTGGTGGATATTCCGACAAAATACCTCCGCAATCCAAAATTTCATGATATAGCTGCTTATGTGCTGCCGGATAACATACATCCACACCACATCCTAACACGGCATAAGTCTCCCCTTTCCCCCGCAAAGCTCCGATATGCGCATAAGAATCCACGCCTTTTGCCATACCACTTATCACAGGTATCTGATGTTTTGCAAGTTCTTCGCCCAACTTCTCAGCCATACTTCTACCATACTCGGAACAACGTCTGGCTCCTACGATTGCCACTGCCTTTCTATGCTCGTCCGGCAATCTTCCTTTAAAATATATGCTATATGGCGGATTATGTATGCATCTTAATCTGTCGGGAAATGTATCCATTTCCCAGGATACAAATGAAATTCCCCTTTTCCGGAACTTCTCCCATGCCTCATCCAAATTCCAGCATTTTCTACTTTCTATAATCTTTGCCCGCTCTGCTTTTCCAATATCTTCCATACTTTCAAACTGATTTTCCGACAAAAAATATAATTCTTCCGCAGACCCTACATACTGAAAAAGTTTTCCAATCGTAACCGAACCAATTCCTTCTATATTAGATAGCCAATACTGATACTGCATATTTTCTACCTCCATAACTGCTTGTCTACATTGCGATAACAGATTGCCTCATTTAAGTGCTTCATCAAAATCTCTTCGGACTTGTCCATATCCGCTAACGTTCGTGCTACTTTTAATATTTTATGATAAGACCGGGCGGTCAAATTCAGCTTCTTATAATGTTGTTCCATATAGTGCTCCTGTTTTTCATTTAACCTGCAATACTCCCTGATTTTAGCTGCCGGAATCTGACTATTAAACATAAAATTTTCTCCCCGGAAACGATGCTGCATCCTTTCATGCACTTCCATAACACGTTCCCTTATCTGCTCAGATGTTTCTTCTTTCGATACTCCATTTAATTCTTCAAACGGAATCTGCAGCGTCGCCACACAGATATCAATACGGTCTAACAATGGCTGACTAATCCGATTTGCATAACGTTCAATCCCTGCTGCATTACATTTGCATTTTTGCATATCCGGATAATAACCGCATTTACATGGATTCATGGCGGCTACCAGCATAAAATCAGCCGGATATTCGTAATTTCCATTCAAACGAGCCAGTCTTACCACCTTATCTTCCAGTGGCTGCCGCAAAATTTCTAACGTGTCCTTTTTAAACTCTGGTAACTCATCCAAAAATAAGACTCCTTTATGCGCCAAAGATATTTCTCCTGGCCGCGGAACCATTCCGCCTCCGGCAAGCCCCTGCGGTGTTATCGTATGATGCGGACTGCGAAATGGACGTACGTCCATCAAACTTTCCCGATTCGAAAATAACCCACACACGCTATATATCTTCGAAAGTTCCATCTGTTCTTTTGCTTTTAATGGCGGCAAAATAGTAGGAATCCGCATTGCTGCCATCGTTTTTCCGGCACCCGGCGGTCCAATCATAAGCAAATTATGCATCCCGCTAACCGCAGTCTCACAGGCACGTTTTAACACCTGCTGCCCATTTATCTCAGCAAAATCGGGTATATACCCCATAACACCGGAATTCCCTGCTATAACTCCTCCTTGTTCCTTATCGGTATCAGATACTTTTCTATCCGTCAATATTTCCCTGTAAGGCACACCATTCAATAATAAAATAACTTCCTGTAACGTTTTTAGCGCAAAAACTTCTACACCAGCCACTAACTCTGCTTCTTTTTCATTTTCATACGGCACAATACAGCCGCTAACTCCTTTTTCGTAAGCCCCTGAGACCATAGGAAGAATTCCATTTACCGGCTTTATTTCCCCCTTTAAGCTAATCTCACCGATTACAAACATTTTCTGCAAAGACTCCTCCGGCACAATTCCCATGGCGCACAAAATCGCCAGTGCAATCGGCAAATCAAATCCCGAACCGGTCTTTCTAATATTTGCCGGAATAAAATTAATCGTAATGCGCTTTGCCGGAAGCATATAGCCTGAATTACGGAGTGCTGTACGCACCCGTTCTTTCGACTCCTTCACCTCTGATGATAAAAAGCCCACCATTTCAAAAAGCGGCATTCCGTCACTTACATCTGCTTCTACGTACACGGGCACACTTTTAATACCCTGTACAATTGCTGTTGTTACAATACTGTACAAAGACTCATCCCCTTATTAATATTCTATTCTATTTTGGATATACGGGCGAACTGCCCAAAAATTGATAAAAGATGGTATCTAGCATTATAGCAGATACCATCCCATTTGAAAAGCTTAAAATGCTTTCTTTAATTTTTCCAGTGCCCGCTTTTCGATACGCGATACATACGATCTGGAAATTCCAAGTTTTTTTGCAATCTCACGTTGCGTCATCGGCTCCTTATGAAACAAACCATAGCGATTAATAATGATAAACAGCTCCCGTCCACTCAAGACCTCAGAAATGATTTTTGTCAGTTTTTCCGTTTTCCGGCTTCGCTCCATCTCTTCTATTACATCTACTTCTTCACTCACAATTACATCCACAAGCTGAATCTGATTTCCCTCTTTATCTGTCCCTATCGGCTCATAAAGTGACATCTCCCTAGAAGTTTTCTTTTTCGCCCGAAAATACATTAGCAGTTCATTATCAATACAACGTACCGCATAAGTGGCAAGCCTGCTTCCAAATGCTTCTTTATATGTGGAAATCGCTTTTATCAGCCCAATTGTACCGATAGAAATCAGATCTTCCAATTCATCCTCTCTGCTCTGGTATTTTTTTGCAACATGTGCCACAAGACGCATATTTCTAAGAATCAATTCATTTCTTGCCTCAAGGTCGCCATTTTTCATTCTCTGTAAACATTCTGTTTCCTGTTCTAACGTCAGCGGATATAAAAAAGTCTTCAAAACGCACCTTAAAAGCTTCTTTTTACATTCTATGTAACCTCCCTCTCCATTGTGCTTTTCCTCATTTTCTTTTTTCCATTTATCTACTTTTCAAACGCTGTATCATTCTGTATACTTTAGATATTAATTTGTAGTAACTATTCATAAATAAGGAGTCCTCAATGAAACGCCACTTCAAATACATCATTCCGGAAGAATATAATCATACAACAATTTCAGCTTTCTTAAAGGCAAAAGGCTACCCACACGCTGTTATGGTTCATTTAAAAAAGACCCCGGAAGGGATTCTTTTAAACGGAACATGGGAATACGTCAATACCCTGCTAAAAACCGGTGATATCTTAGAAATACAATTAATCGAGCTGGATAGTTCCGAAAAAATTCCGCCGGTATATGCCCCATTTTCCATCCTATATGAAGATGAGGACATTCTGGTCATTGACAAACCTGCCAATATGCCAATTCATCCATCTTTAAATCACTACGAAAATACCCTCGCAAATGCGGTCTGCCACTATTTTGCAAGTCAAAGTATTCCCTATACTTTCCGCTGCGTCAACCGCTTAGACAAAAACACCACTGGACTTACGATAGTAGCAAAGCATATGTTAAGCTCTGCTATCTTAAGTCAGGATGTCGCCGTCAAAAACATTGAGCGCGAATATCTCGCCATCGTAAGCGGAGAAACAGATGATTTTGGCACCATCGACGCACCAATCGGCAGAAAAGGGGCTTCTACCATCGAACGGCAGATTGACTACGAAAACGGCGAACGTGCCGTTACACATTATCGAAAAATAGACACAAAAAATGGATACACCCTATTGTCTTTAAAATTAGACACCGGGCGTACCCATCAAATTCGTGTTCACATGTCATCCATTGGTCATCCTTTAATCGGCGACTTTTTATACCATCCAACCTCTATGGAATTGCCCAGACAGGCACTTCACTCACACCGGTTGCGATTCATTCATCCGATTACCAAAGAAACAATGGAATTTACGGCTCCCCTGCCACAGGATATGGCAGATTTCTGGAAACATCTATCATTATAATTTTTCCAATAACTCCATCAGGGCAGTTTTCTCATAAGGAATTCTGCCCTTTAATAATTCATTTTTAATAAAGCTTGTTGTTTTTGGCTCTCCGTGCTTTGCTAACATCATCAAAAGCAATTCTAATAATGCCTTCGTATCCTCATGAAGCAATGTCCCTGCTTTTCCACCCTGATAATATATCAGAGCACTGTCATCCCGATACTTTTCCTTTTGGTAATTCTTAGATGCAGCCACACGGTCTACATACATCTCTACGACATATTTCACCGGCATCTTCATGCCGCAAATGCCTTTTCTCTGCCCTTTATTCGGGCCTTCCTTATCCGGCACGCCATAATCCAGCCAGTACTCCAAATGATGCTTATTACGGCCTTTATGATGCAGCCACGCTGCTGAATATCCTTTATCCATACGCTCCGCATCATTCGGACTCATATTACCCTGAAAATACTTACATCCCACGAAAAATTCCGTAGGTGAATACTTCGTCAGGTCATGCAACAGTCCCTGCCTTATCAATCCTAATTCAAAGCACCCCTTCATTACCAGTATTTTGTGTCTGGTAATGGTACAAAAATGTTTCCATGCCTTCATATTAACTACTCATTCCTACTTTTTATTTTCCAATTAAAATAACGCAAGACTGTGCCGAAATCTCGAAAAACCGCTGTTCTTCCAGACATACTTCTTTTTCTGCAAATGGTGCGTTAATATCTGTCGTGTTCATCGCCAAATACCACTTCTTCTTATTCGGAAGTTTTGGTAACGCAAGACGATTCATGCATGCGCGGAAATTATAACCGACATAAATATAATCATCGCTCTTATCTTCTATCTGTGCATAATCACCGCAATACATAATACCAAGTGCGATATTTTCCTGATAAAAGCCCGATAACCATGCAGAATCAGCATGATATGACAAATCCGGGCAGCCTTTACGCTTATAATCATTCATATGCATCGGTGTATCTAATGTTAAAATCGGATGCATTTTGCGGAATGCAGCAAGTTTACTTACAAACTCTGTAAGCCACGTATTTTTCCCGTCTTTTCTCCAGTTTAACCAGCTAATTTTATTATCCTGACAATATGCATTATTATTACCATCCTGGCTATTACACATCTCATCACCAGCCCAAATAAGCGGTATGCCCTGTGCCATAAACTGCATCGTAAGTGCATTCAGTACCTGTTTCTTTCTTAATTCTACAACATGACGTTTATTGCTCTTGCCTTCTACTCCACAGTTATTACTAAAATTCCAATTATTGCCATCCGCATTGTTCTCACCATTGTCTTCATTGTGTTTCGCCTGATAACTGAAGGTATCCATCAGCGTAAAACCATTATTACATGCCACATAATTTACAAATCCAACCCGTTCATGCTGCTTCTTCTGCTGATTTGCAAATTGTCCTAAAGAACCACCTGTATGATTTAACAGTTTTCTCGCCTCATATAAATAATCGTCGTTGTACACATAAAGATTTGGATAAGTCTTCACAGCATCATAAAGTTCCCCCGGAAATGCATGGTAGAATATCTTGGTTCTACTCAAAAACATATCCTGACTTACCGCTTTCACCGGAACACTGTCTCCTAACAAATGAAAACCATCCACATGATACTCTCTCACCCAGAAACGTAAGATGCTTAAAATATCATTCTGATTCATTCCACTTGGGAAAAACATCTCTAATACACATTCTAAACCATTCTTATGCATCAGCTTAATGAGTTCTTTCAACTCTTTTGATGCATTACTGGTACTTGCATAAGAGGATTTCACAGCGTAATAATCACCCTTACCATATCCCCAATAATTAAGCCCTACCGCCTTGATACCGCCATCTTCCGGTATCACCACGTCTTTCTCACTGGCCTGACATCTGATATACTCCGGAATTCCCGGCTTCTCTTCTAATAAAATCTCTTCGAATTCATAGACTGGCATAAGCTCAATCGTAGTTACACCAAGTCCCTTTAAATACTCTAACTTTTCTGCAATTGCCGCAAATGTACCACGTTTTTTCCCCTTAGCACCTCCATCCATAGAAAAACCTCTGGTATGAAGCTTGTACATTACCATCTGATTTCTTAGAACCTCCGGGAAATCATCTCCTTCCCAGTCAAATACCTGCTTTTCCTTGCCACAATAAACTGCATAATTGCACTCCTCACGCTTCTTATCGTTCCAAATCTCTCTGCCGATAATCTTATCTGCATAGGTATCCGTAATAATCTCACCATCAATCTCGTAATTATATCGCAATTCTTTTTCTTTCAATCCACTGACAAATACGGACCGTACCGCTCCCATACAGTATGATTTTGGAACCATAATGCGCTCAACCACTTCATTCGTCTTATTATAAATGCGAATATAACATTCCTGCTCCTTCTCACCTGTAAAGGTAAAAATATAGCCGCCCTTTTCTTCGCATACACCAAACTTATTATAATTTCCTTCTTTAATCGTAACTCCCATGTTGCCTCCGTTCGAATTAATTTTAAAACAAATTCATCCAAGTACTATTTTACCAATTTTTTGTCTATTTGTACATATTTTTAGTTACAATTTTCTTATTGTCACAAAATATTTTTTTAGTTATCTGACGATAAATGATTAAACAGTCTATAAATTTCACTTATCCCACTATTATCTATATTTTAAGTTAATTTCTACTTGACAATTCTATATTTATTTCCGATACTGAAATTAATAAACATCTATAAGAGTGGCATGGTTCTCTTGCAATCCTTTGGGGATATATTTTATTCAAAAAACCGTGCAGAAACGAGGAATATATGGCAGAAAATATCAAAAACCAGAACTTAGAAGACGATGAAATGTTCGTAACCTTAGACCTTGATGACGGTTCACAGGTAGAATGTGAAATCCTTACTATCTTTGATGTAAACGGACAGGACTACATCGCATTACTTCCATTGTCTGAAAACGATGACGAAGAAAGTGAAGAAGTATTCATCTACCGTTACCATGAAGACGAAGAAGGTAATCCTTCTCTTACAAATATCGAAGATGATGACGAATATGAAGCAGTTGCAGACCGCTTCGATGAGTTATTAGACGAAGCACAGTTTGATGATATGTAAGAATTCTATTTCATATAATAAGCAGTTAGATATAAATCGGGCGGGAAATTTAATGATTCCCGCCCGTTTTTATATTCTTACACTTTAACTTTGACAACCTGAAAGTTTCTGTTCTATTCACCCCAATAATCTATCGTATCTTGAGGTGTAGTATCAATTCCAAACAACTGCCACATAAAATCCTCTTTCTCATGATAAAGATTAATTATTCGAATGTATTTATCTTCTATCCTATCGCTTCAAATCAAGCATCAGCATGGCAACCGCTTGTTCCCTCAACGCTTCTTTGCTATTCTTGGTAACGATAAAAGGAAGACCTTCAACATTTAAAGACTGCTGTATAAAGGT
>JAZSEF010000072.1:0-75740 GCA_045531555.1 Roseburia sp.
ATTTCGGTTACAAAAGTTGCTTCTCGTTTACAAATGTGGCATTTCGAGTACAAAAACTGCGTTTCGCTTACAAATATTTGATTGTTAATTTACAAAACTGCATTTCGAATTACAAAGTTGCATCTCGAAATGCAATTCAGCCAATTTTCTCTGACTCATCAAAGTTGTTAATTTCTCCGTATGAATCATTTGAAAGAAACGCATCTAACATTCTTGCAAATGTATTGTTTATGTAGCCATAGTCTTCGCTAGAATCATTATTGATAAAGAAAGTTGCTCCTAAACCAGACTCTTGCAATTCCATCAATTCTTGTACTGCCTGATATGCATTTCTATGCTTCGCTACTGACTCATTCGATGCAGGTAACACTACAATCGGACATACAATCTTTTCTGGTCTACCCTCTTCGTCCTTCTCTTCTAAGAGCAGTTCTGCTAATACTGTTGAACATCCACTACCAGTTGAACCACCTGCTCCAAACGGGATAAAGATAATCTTTTCTTTGATATTAGATACGGCACTCATAAATTCTTCATTTTGTGCCAAGCATTCTAATGCTCTATCACGGAATCCTCCAAATCCATCAAAATTTCGCAAATGATATGTATTTGGTACATTTCCCAATAGTTTTAAATCCTGTATGCTGCCATTTCCAAACGTTCCCTGATAGTTCATTTCTCTTACAAATATCTTCCCTATCTTGCCACCGCAATTGCCAGGATTTAAAAAATGTGTCATTTCCTTTAAACTCATACCTTAGTTCCTCCATTTTCAATTATTTTTGCAGCCTTATCTTCTATATAATAGGTATCACTATGATCATCCATAATGCCTTTGCTTATATAGCCATTTGCCACTAATTTTTGTAACTTCCTATATACTGTCATCCTTGTGCCTAATGGGTGATTGCCATTCTCATCCGAATTGTCCTCAATCATTTCTGTAATAGTCATCGAATGATAATAGTCTCTACATCCTGACGCATAAAGGGTCGACAATAAAAGGTAGTCTGCTCGATTGATTTTGTAATCATCACTCATCTACTACTTCTCCTTTTCATTGACGTTGCATACGTCTTTCTTTGAATATGTAATTATTTACCTATGAAATGTCATTCCTTAGATTTGACATAACATTCAACTGTAAAAAATAATGAGGTTCTAAACCTCTCAATTAGATAGAATCACTCCTTATTAACTTCTTGCATATGGGCAGACTTCTAGCCCTAAATTTAATAGTTACTTTTTATAAATGGTTTGGGAATATTGAAGGACGAATGTCCTCAAATTGACAAAAAAGAATATTTCTGATATGATACTACTGCTTAGATAGTGTTTATTGGTTCACATACAAAAACCATTTATCAGAGAAGCCTGTACTGATTGCCTCGGAAACAATCTGTATGGGTTTTCTTTTATGTATTCTCACTCCATATATATCTTATGTATGAGGTGTCTGTTGTAATCTCCGTGTGCCATTCTATAAATTATCTCGGAAATGAATGGTAATCACTTTGGAAACTACTTGGAACTTCCTCGTAAGCACATATTATCATAGGTGTAATAACTTGTCAATAACTTTCCCGAGAGTTATCACGTTTTTTCTATCGAATTATCATAGAATTATCAAATTGCTACTCCAAAATTTTTATGTTATAATTATTGCATTAAATTATGGAGATGATACTATGGCTCAAATGCAAAAGCAGAAAGTAAGGCTTACCGATTTACTAAGAGAAACCATTAAAAACCTACGCAAAACCTATAATAAGCGTGGTGATGTTCTGTCAAAAGAACTTGATAGAGGTGCTTCTTATGTATCACAGTTAGAGAATGGTAAGATTAAAGATATTGAATTTGATTTATTGGACACTATGTTTCAACGTATCATTGGATTATCAGGAGATTATTATAATGATTATATCCAGAAATACATTTATGAGATTATAGGCAACACCACTACTAAAGAATCTCTTTATAATGAAGAATGGATTCATATTTTCGTTATGCAGAATTTCCAAATTGATATATCGGATGGTATTATTGAGATTATTGAAAAGAAACTGGAACAAGTAGGCTATACCCCTGAACAACTGGTTAAGAAAATAAACCAAAATATATTTCAGCGTCAATGGATGGATATAAAACGTGAGACAAATAAGTTGTATGTAAATATCAGCAGTAGTAATTATGATAACTACTACACTTATACGGATATTGAATACTCTTTACCAGAAGATTATGTTGCAAAGATATTATCCAAAGAAACTACCACTATCAGCTTTATATTTATGGATGGTATTCTTAGAAATTTATACACCCTTGAAGCCGATGATAGGGCAGGTGCTATTAAGAGAACAAAGAAGATACTTTTCGATAATGGCTTTTTTGATACCATAGAAATATTTGAGAACTTACACAAGTTGTCACATCAACAACAACCGCTTAAAGTTGATATGCAAGCCAATGATGATACAGACTTATTTACTTTCTATGATGAAGTAATCGTAAATTACAATGAGAAGTATCAGAACTTAAAGCAACAAGCAATCGAAAAATTGAATTATGCTTTTGACCGATACAAAGATGAGCATACTTCTTATGCTTGTGAGACATTGGAAAAGATACTTGATAATATGGATGGTGACTTAGGTTTAATTATGGTAATTCTGTCTGCTCCTTTAAATAGTATTCCTAGAGATATGAAGCATTGGTTTTGGGAGGATTGTAAGGCACTTATTGAGCGTTATTCACGAAAATAAGCCATATTTTCTCAATGAAATGCTAATTCTAAGTATTGGGTGAAATCGGCTTATTTTACCCCTCTTTGGTACACCCTAAGCATTATATAAGAGTGTGCTTCTTCTATAAAATATAACTCGATAGGATAGCGAATTTCTTCGCTGTCCTAATTCTGATATCAACTCAATAAATAAACGTATTTTCTTCAACTAATCCAAACTCCTCATTAATCTGTTGAATCTCATTTTCAACTTCAAATCTCGTCTTTACCTTTTTGTTTCCTTATATGCTTTACAAAGTGTCTCCCCTTTGATTTTTCCTCACAGTACTCTACCCATAAAAGTTTTTTATTGACTCCATTTCGGAGAAGTTCTTTCCGAATGTAGTCATAGTCAGGCATACGTTTATTCGTTGCTGACTTGTCCTTAGGAAACATAAGGTTATCCAGGACACTATCGGTCATATCAAAGTCCAATGGCCATTTGAGATGTAACTCATCAGCTCTTTTTGTGACTTTGGCAACCGTGTTTCTTGAAACACCACAGCTTGTCGCGATGTTTCGTTCACTGAATCCCAGGCTTTTAAGTCGAAGGATTTCACGATACTTGGTCATAAATGTGACCTCCTTTATTTGTATTCACACCAGAAGGTGTGTACCTACAGTATAAAGGAATCTA
The DNA here is from genome assembly GCA_045531555.1 of Roseburia sp. Classification (GTDB taxonomy): domain Bacteria; phylum Bacillota; class Clostridia; order Lachnospirales; family Lachnospiraceae; genus Roseburia. Next base: position 3,420 of record JAZSEF010000072.1, read on the forward strand.
TGTAATAGAGCCTATAAAGTGGCTCTGAAATACCGGAATGACCGGCTCTGGAGAACCGGAATGATGGCTCTCAAAATCCGGACAGGTGGCTCAAAGTAGGGCGGTATAATCATAGGTAAAAATGAACGTGTTTCTACTTAATTTTATAATATATTAAGTAGGATAGCTTGACATAAGTTGTCCTATTTTTATATTGAAGTGACTTTGAAGTTATCTTGAAGCATCTTATTTTTCATTCTTCGACATATTTAATATAATAACAAAACGAAATGTTTCACTCTGCAAAATAATTATCTATGTTAAGTCCAAATTGCGACATATCCATTATATACTCACAATGCAATTCAAAGGTACAGTTTAAGCATTCTACACTAGAAGTATAATCTACACCTTCTTCTCTTTCTATATATCTATATAATGCTACTTTACCGCAAACAGGACATTTTTCTAATATATTTCCAACATCCTTTTTATCAACATTTGATACAACACTCGCCTTTGCTAAAATCATTTCTTTTTGATTCATTTTAGGAAATTTATGAATCATATATGCTGCTCTACCCATCTCTTTCAATACGGCAATTTTAGGGTAGTTAGGATTTAAGGATGCATATTCATTAATTATTTCTTCAAATATATCATGACCACAATCTAACTCTACATTACACCATCTTTTCTTATAGGCACTATAATATGGATTATTAAATATTTCTTTAATAATAGGAAAAATACGTCCTCCTATAAAGTCATCTAATTCCTCAAAAGTAAAAACTAATTTTCCTCTATGTAATATTCTATTTCTATATTGATTCAATTCTGTTAATGTATCATAGTTAGTTTTATCTGTAAAAAAATTAAAACTTCCATCAGTATATATTTTAGAAACAAGTATTTGTAATCTACGCTGTGCCTCACTAAATTCAATTGTATTTTTATCTTTATAATCATCTGGATTTAATGAATTTCCATTTAGTTCGTCAAACAGAATATCGCACATCTTTGCACTGTCAATATTTCTACTTAACAAAATATTTCCATGCTCCAATAGGTCTTTGATAGTAATTTCAAAGAAATGATGAAAATATATTATAATATCCAAATAATATTGCTTATATTCATTAGGATAATATTTTTCGTTTTCTTTATCATCGTTTCTTATTAATGCGTGTTGTTGCATTCCTTTATATGTACTATAATAGGCATTTACAGCCTTCCTAAGAGAAACTAATGCCATAGGATTAAATTCATAACCATTATTGTTTATTGACTCAATTATAAAACCAACACTATTCATTCTTATATTCTCCTGCTTACATTATTGTTTTTCTGTTTTTGGAGTTACGAAATTATTTCCAAACTCCTCATGTTGATTCCCATAGTAACCAGAACCACCACGTTCAAATCTATACCAATTATTTATAAATCGAAAACACCTTCCTAACTCAACAGGATTGGTATTACCAAGAACTCGTTGACGTAGGTTGGATTCTATCCTAATAAAATCCATTGCACAATTTTATACAAATATCTTTTATATCAGAACTCACTTCTAATTTTAATTTATTATATACATCCCTGCTCTTATCTTTAAAAGTATAATTATATACGGCTTTTACATATTCAAATCCTGTTTCAAACTCATTATCTTTACCATATTCCCCAAAACGACATATCATATCTCGTATTGCTGGTATATTTATTGATAAATTTTCTAAAACACTACTATCCCCTTCAAGAAATTTTATCTTGTCACCTATATCTTTTATATCCAATATTGCAATTACAGGTATGAATAGCGATAAACAACATCCTTGCGAAGAATTATCATTAACAAATTTGATTGGCAAATTAGAAACTCTTTGCTTAAATATTAAGGCATCCCTTATTGATAATTTGTAATATTCATTTAGTCCATCTACTATCTTTTTTAAATGAAATTGACTACTAGAATATATTTCAAATAATGAATTGCCCCTATATATCCATGGCATAGCAGGCATATAAATATTTAAATCGAAAAATTTGTTCAAATATCCTGTAGAATCAAATCTCTCTCCATAATATTTAGAAATAGTATGTACTAATTGCTCTTTATTAACAGAAACAACAAATATAATACGTTCATCATCGAAGTAGTGTTTTATACGCTCTAACATTTCTATTGCATAACTTGGCTTACACCTGTCTAATTCATCAATAAAAATTACTAATCTTTGTGCTTTTTCAATTATTACATCATTTAAAATACCTTTAACCATTTCACGAATTTCTTCTGCCGTTTTTACTGTTTCGAAAATATCTTGTCCGGAAAAAGCACTTTTTATTTTCTCTCCATCAACTGCTAACTGTATATTATTAATTGAAACAGATGCTACAGATAATAATGCAGAAATTCTTCCAGCAATTGAAGAATCTGTTTTAATTTTAAAATATTGTTCCGATTTTTTTACAATAGTAAATATTAATGACATTAACGGGTCATCATGATTATCATAAAGCCACGCATTATAATAAATTGGTAAATAAGATTGACTTAATTCTATTGAATCAAGCACAGTACCTTCAAAATACGGTTTCAGTTCATCTATTACATCCAACTCATTTTCTGTCCAAGTCTTTTTCGTTGTAAACTCTAATGTTTTCTCAATTTGACGGACATAAAAAGTTTTTCCTTCGCCCCATTTTGCATCTAAACTAATAAAAAAGTTTCCTTCTATTGTATCTAGTGCTTCTACAAAACTTTTTATATCCCCACACCTGTTATATGTGTTATCTTTTATTGAATTAAGAATATTGTCATCTGTTGCTTCTAAAGTTATTCTTTTCATTTACAACTCCTAATGTTTTTACTCTAAATCATACAATTCATTCGAATTAAATTCGTAGTCTCGATAAGTCATAAGGTTTCTTTTGGCTATCCAGCCTGTAACCTCTTCACCATCTGGATTAATATAAATAACCTTGTCCCACTGTTTTACTGAATCAATCTGTATTACTTGTTCAGCATACAGAATCTTGGTTATTACTGTTGAATGACTGTTTGGTTCTGAATATAGTTTAGCTGATTCTACTTTTACAAAGAATATATCTTCCTTGCCTTGCATTTTAACTATCGCATTTTGTGCCATAGGTATAACGAACTCTTTTACTGTACTTGCTATTCCAATTCCACTAAATACAAATAGTATCACCATTAATACTGTCGCAACTTTGGGATAATTTCCCCATAAATATATCCATATTTTATCTTTTACCTGTTCTGGTGTTAATCCTTGAATATCAGTTATTGGAAAAACATCTGCTTGCATTACTTCCAGTTCTTCTTGAATTTCTTCCTTAGAACAACCTTCCTCATCTGATAAGGTATCCCATACAAAATCTGGGATACTTTGTATTGTAGCAGACAAATTAGAAATAATATTCTCAGATTGCATTAATGATAGTGTTCGTGAAAAACTTTCTATTACTTCTGTTGATAAAGTTAGTTGCTGTGCTATAGAAGCAATATGGTCAATATTTATACTTGTCAACACGCTACTCATATTTTGTATTAATTGTCTATCTATTTCCATTGTGTGATTCCACGCACTCAAAAATTTATCGGTATGAAAATCCTTCATTCTCATAGCCTGTTCTGCTAAAGTGGATAATCCAGAAATATCTTGTAATGCAGTTATTGAAGATTGCATCCTTGTTACTATGTCGCTATATCTTTGCTGCATCTTTAGTAAATCTGATGAATAAATTTGATTGTATGTATCTGTTAATTTCTGCTGTTGTTCCCAAATATTATAAATTGAATCATACATAGATATTTCCTCACTTATTCTAACGTTGTAGTTCTATGAGAATAACATATTTGGGATTATTTGGCAACTATATGTTGTATGCTATTTTCGTCAAATCCCCATATTTTGTGATATTGTCTATTTAATCGGAGTATAAGCTTATGTTTGGTTTACATAATATTTGTTTAAATATTTTGACTATCAAACTATTTTCTCGAACCGTGTTAGTTAGTCTTGTCTAACTATAGTAAGTTGTAAATTCTCCAACAAATTCAATCGTTTTTACTTTTCACACAATTAACTTCATTACATCCATTTTCCTGCTAAATCCATTGATTTTATTGAACAATCACGAAGTTTCTTAAAAATTCGCCAAAAGTACCATTTACCTTTCCTATTCCTGGCACCGCAAAATCTCTTAAACACCAACAAAATCAAGCATTATCTAATGTCTATTAGCATACATCATCGAACACCTTGAATCCTCAATAAATTCAAGCAATTAATATAGTTTTCATCTGTCCATCCATGTCCTATAAAAGCCTTTATTTCCTTATATTTTCATTAATCTACAATATTGGTTTACATAATGTTTTCATTTCCAGCCGTAACTACTTCCGAAAATATCTCCATTACAAACTATTTTCTCTCTCCTTCCCCATCATCCATACTTTCTATTTTCTTCCTAATAACATCTTTTTCCTTGTCACTCCAAGCAGTCCTATTACAATATCCCCTGAGACAGCAATCATCTTTTTTGCAATTCCTCTTTCCTATACACATAATGTACGCAACAAAATGAGCCATTCCAATTGGAATAGCAACTATCCAACCTATTATCATTGATGCTATAAAACTGCCTGCAACTATTAAACCAAAATCCATACAATCACCCTACAAACTATATTTTTATTATAATACATTTGTAGTGTGATTGAAATAGGTAAATACAGGAGCTTATACTAGAAGAATTTGAGATATAACTAAAAATAGAGGATAATAAACAACTTATCCCCTACTCACCATTACTTTCTTCTATTCCCTTGTAATTCATCAAAACAAATCAATTTAAAATTCAAGTATTCTAATTGGTCATGCTACTATCCAATAAAAACCGTATGAATCGCCCAAGTTTTCATTACAATACTTATAGGTTCAAGAGTTACTATACACATCCCATATCTCTATTACTTAAATGGAATAGGTGTATTCATCATTTTAATTCCACATTTATTAAAAAATTCTCTTTGTTCACTTCTAGGTGCAACAATATTACAGTTATAAAGTAACGGTTTTAAAATCTTTAACAAATCCTTATCATTTCTGTTTAGAGGGTTATATTCTATGATTTGTCTATATAACCTAATAATACTTCCCGTATAATAATCTGCAATCTGAACTAATATATTGTTAGCAGAACTACAAAAATTTAATTCGTTTATATTTACATCATGAACTTTCATGTAATTAGTCCATGCATCCAACACCCTACTAAACTGCTTCTGTTCATCATGAAAAATAGTGATTGTGTCATTATTTCCAATCCTTAGATTAGCGATAGACGCAATTATATTATTATATGCGTCTACATTAGGTAAGAAACTTTCTTTTGTTCCTTTATTATTAAAATCCTTTACCGGAAATAGGTTTTCTATTTTTAATCCTTCCCTCTCATAGTTCTTTACTACATCTATTACATCACTAATTGGATTAATCTTCTGTCTATTCCTTATATAATATTCCTCTAGCATTTGTAAAAATGAAACCAGTCTTTCCACCTTTTCCTCATCATCGTTTTCTTCTTGACACAAATCTATATATACTTTTATCTGTTCTTCTGGTAATGTGCTATATAAAAAATTTGTTGCATCTATCTTCTCGTTCCTTGCAAATATGTACCGCTTGTTAACAAAATAAGGATAGACACAATACTCCACCATGTTCATTATTACTTTATACTTCTTATTCGCAATATCGAAATAAAATCCTACCTTATTGTCAATAAACAGCTTTGTTATTTCATCTAATAAATCATTCCTAAATATATATTTTGCTTTTGACTTTAATTCATCCTCTGTACCCAACTTAGGATTATACTTATGTAATATTTCTATAATTTTTTTCTCGATGTCTTTTGCTAAAGGTTCTTCCACATAAAAAGCCCCCAATGCAAAATGTGTTTGAATATCATAATTCCATTGTAAATCCTCACGCAACTCTATGTTCCCTGTATTTCCACTCTCATCTATATATACATTATAATTCATGGCGTTTCTCCTCTACACCTGTCTTTTCCTTATTATACACCATTTTAATAAAAAGAAAAAGACCATACATATTTGTACAGTCTTTCTCTCCAACAAATCAAAATACCAAAGGTAATCACCTATGATGACATATATTATAGCATAGAATCATCAATATTGCTATTGATAAATTCTTTATTCTCTCCGATTCTTCTTACTCTGTTCTAATTGTTCATTCAATTCCTTACATTTCTGTTTAGCGTCTTCCATAGTAACGAATAGTGCCATCTCTTGCTTGTGTATACCATTCTTTAATATGTATTTAGTAGAAGTCTGTTTGCCACGTTTAATAATAACACCTTTTACAATGTCACTCTCTACATCATAACGGATAACCTCTGATAATTTCCCCTTACCATTACAATTAGGACATTTAATATTCCATCTGAAAGTACCAGTTGTAACATTAACCCTTTTGCTTCCTTCACAAGCCGGACATTGTTCTGATATTCTTTTACGTTCTAAATAATGAACTGTATCGTCCATATTGTATTTTGTTGTTATTTCCATAATATTAATTCTCCTTAAATATTTTTGAATATACCCACTTCTTACAATCTATTACCAGCATCTCTAACTGGCAAAGCCAATACTTTGTTCTAAGAAACAGTATTTTACTCCCGATAACATTCATTTCACCTTTTAGTTTTAGCTTTCTTTTCAGATACTTCACATAAACCAAAACTTCATCCCATATACTAACCTTAATCGGTATAGGCTCATGCATAATTTCAGCTATCGAAAAGTTTTCATCCATTTCTTGACCTTTATATAATGGCATACCGTTTTTCTTTACAGTTTTTATTCCGTATTTTTTACAGACTTCCATTACCTCTTTTTCATTGTATAGCACGTTCTAATCTCCTTGTAGTCTGAAACCTTATTGTATCGTTTTGGTTTTCTTTTAGGTTTATAATCTTTACAAGCAATCAACATTCAACCACACCTCTCATTTTTTCATCCTTATAATTAAAAATTATCTCAACTTTATTCCCATTCTTTAATGTACAAGTAACACAATGTGCATTGTCTGTATCTCCGTACCTTCCAAAATATTCCTCAATTGAAGTTATGCCTATAATATTATCTATATTTAAATCATAACTTGCCACTCGTCCATATTCTTCCTCATCACCGTCATATCCACAAATACCATCACATTCAAACCATACATCGCCTAACAAAAATTTATCTTTATGATAGCCATGAGATGTTCCAAAACCTATAAAATGAAGCATAAATTCTTCCGTTTTATCAAAATAACTTACTATATATCCTTCATGTATTTTATTGTCCTTAAATAAATCTACAAAAGCAATCCATTCTTTACTTTCTGTATCAAGTTTCGGTTGCTCTTTCTTTAAATTAGAACTATACATTCTGTAAAACATAACCGATTGTATTACAAGTGCTGCCGTTACAAATAACAAAACACCATATATAAAAACTGTTTCCATTACTTTACTTCCTCCGATTCCTGATAATCCCATTTGTCTAACAAACCTTTTAATTGACGTTCTAATATCTCAATAGTGCTATAGATAGCTTGAATGTCTGCATCAGGATTATTGCCCAAGTATCGTTTCATATCCCAAATCATATCCGAACACTTTTCTAATCGCTCTACCATCTCATAGGTTCTATTTGGAATAGGGTCAACAAATTGTATATCTTCGATTTTCTCATTTAGATTTTCAAGCTGTTTCTTAATACCCAACTTACATCCATATGTATTGATTTTTATTTCGCAGTTTTCACAGTCCCAACTATCCCAATTACCCAAACATATATTATGTAAAGAAATGTTTCCTTCTTCCTTTTTTGCTTCAAGTAAACAATTTGTATAATGAGAAAATATTTCCCCCTCTCTTGTATCTAATTTTATATGTGCTATTACGTCTTCGTCTTCATCAACTAAAATAATCTCATCCTTTTCTTTTTTACAAAGCAAGAAATCACAATACATGCTAGAGCTGAATAGTTTATTGTAATCTTCTATACTCAATTTAACAGTAATCATTATTCTACTTCCTCCATTTCCCAATCATTTCCAAATAACAAATAATCTGCACTTACATTAAGTTCTATACATAGCTTTGCTAAAAACGATGTAGATAAATTTCTACGGTCACTCAAATTCTTTCTATCAAAGCCACAAGTTTTAGCAACCTCTAATTTACTTCTACCCTGTGAATATATTTCTGCATCCACTCTTTCCCAGAAGTCATGCATATCTACTTTCGGTCTTGCCATAATACTTATCCTCCCCTTCAGTTTAATCTTCCACCAACAACTGTTACCAATAAATCAGGATTATTACCTTCAAGTGCAATTCTGTAGTTCTTGTTATTTCCATATGAATAGATACCGAATAGAGTCTTTTCAGACAATCTAATATAAAAACGTGAACCAAATGCAAATATTTTTATTTTTTCATCTTCAATGAATATATTCACCCCCATAGCATCAACAACAAAATCTCCATTATTAGACGATGGATGGATATTTACTTTCTTTCCTTCAATCTCTTTGGCAAATTCCTCTACAGATAATTCTTTTAATTCATCTGTTGGAACTTCCATTAATTCAAATATATTTTTATCTGAATAGTCTTTCATTCCGTTTCCTTTCTAAACTCATACCCAATAACCTTAATTGCCATTGGACTATTAGGTTTGGTTTTTATTCGCCCTTCAATTTCCAATTTCATCAAATGATGTTTTACTCTACTAATAGCTATACCAACTGCTTGGCTTAGTTCCCTTATTGTCGGAGCATATCCATTTTCTGATATGTACTTTATAATAAATTTATACATTCGCTCCCTTAATTCAATTCCATGTTCCCCTAATTCCTTTTTCATAATCCTCCTTAATTTACATCAGCTTCCAAATCAGCAAATATATCATGTAGATTCTGTATATCTGATTTAATAAAATATGCTCTACCATCTGGTAACTCTATCGGTGTGCCATTCTCACACGCAAGCAACATTCTGTTCTGCATCAATCGAATTCCTAACTCTATTCCCTTTTTCTCTGCTTGGTCTAGCATTGCCTTTAACTCTTGTTCTGTCATTTCTGTCCTCCTGAATATTTAATAAGATGGTTTTATTTGCAATCTCTTGAATGGTTGAATTCTTTCTGCACTCTCCAAAGAAAACACATTTATTGCCTTCAACCACTTCGTAAAATCCATCTATGATTCTGATATAATAGCCTTTCTTGAATCCAGTAAGCTTTTTCATCTGTTCTCCTTTCTATGTACTATTTTCTTCATACTTGTTGACCAACTTATAAAAGGTTGCTCTTTTTAAACCTAGTTCTTCTATACATTTCTTTGCAGTTATGTTCCCAGCTTTCCACTCTTTATAATACTGTTCCCATGCAGCAGGATATTGTGCTGGCGGTCTTCCTGTTGCTCTTCCTGTTTTCAAACTTACTTTCTTTCCATCTACTACTGGCATTACAGAAATTCCTTGTTGTTGTCTCCTTTTATTATTCTCCAATTCCTTTTGTGCCACATAAGAAAGAATCTGTAATACTAAATCTGCAATAAATCTTTTATCAAGACTTCCTTCCGTTTCCCTCGTATCAAGTAACGGCATATCCAAGACTTTAATATCTGCGCCTATTTCATTGATAATGTAGTTCCATTGTTGCCGAATCTCTACATAATTTCTTCCTAATCTATCTAAGCTGCTAATGACTAATAAATCTCCTTGTCTTAGCAATGGCGCAGTTTCTTCCGTTCCAACAAGTGCGTTATACTCTCTTCTATTGAAATTCTTTCCAGTAGACTTATCACAACGAATATTTCTTTCTGGTATTCCCAACTCTTTCATCTGCTCTATTTGTCTAGCTAGATTCTGTTCTACTGTTGAGACTCTACAATATCCCCATATCTGACAATTATCCATCTATATTCCCCTTTCTGTCCGTAAAAGTGTTGTTTATTTATAGACATGTCCACAAATAGCATATATACCTTTACAGATACTAATTGATTTCCTTTTCTGACTGTCTATAATGTGACACCTTTATAGACTCATATTTTTACTGCCTATACTTTATTAATAATACAAACGAATCCGATTGGTACACGCTTTGACAAATTTTTTAAAAATTTTCTAAAAATGGGCATAGAAAAAGCACCATTCAGAAGAATATCATTTCTTCCGCTGGTGCTTCATTTTCTTATGTATTTCCGTAACGATTCTACACAGAGATTTTTCCACATTCTAACTGTGCCTTAGATTCCATCAGCCAATCATAATTTGCTTTATTTCCCATAATATAAGCATTTTCCACGAGATTGTTATAAACTTCTTCAGAAAGCATAACTACATTTTTGTTATCTTTCCTAGTAACAATCATTATTTCGTTATCATCAATAACTTTATCCGTATAAGCATTCATATTATCACGAAAATTTGTACAATTAACAACTAACATAAATATACCTCCTTACGTGATACCAATTCGTATTGCAATAACTCAGCTTTTATATAGAATATATTCCGCAATCTGTTCCTTTAAATACTTTTCTACTTCCTGCAAAATAAGTTCTGCCGTTTCCACTTGCTCTGTTGCCTTTTCCTTAGATGCAATGTAAAAATCATCATAATCGCTTTTTTCTCTAAGCTGCTTTAACGTTGCTAATCTTCTCCCCACTTCCCTAGAGAAAATTTCCGTTGCCACATATTCTTTATTAAAATATGCAACCACATCTTTATGACGCTTAAAATCAACTGTTCCTAATGCAAGTACTGCTTTTATTGCTTAGAAAACTGAATAATAAGAACGATTAATAGCATCTTTATAAAATCCATCTCTCAGACAGTTATTAGCAACCTTCAAGGTATCTTTCGATTCTTGGATTCGATACTTGGACAAATCAATCTGTCTATTATCCATTCAGCACTACCCCTTCCCTTTGCACATTGTTATAAAATGGCACTGCGCCAAGCCAATAATTAAACTGCTCCTCATTCTTTATAACAACGCTAATATCTAACAAATACTGCATCTGAAACTCAAACGCTAAATCAAATACGCTGTTTTCAATCTTTTCAATTTCTTCATCAGTAAGTGAAGTTAATAGCATAATATCCACATCTGAATTCTCGTTATCGTCTCCACGAGCACATGAACCATATAATATAACCTTTGACAAACTATCCCCTAGTAAGTTTTTTACCTGACGTGAGAACTCTAAAATAATGTCTTGTCTAGTTTCCATAACTTCACTCCTTTCTTTGAATAGTTATCCTCTTATTCTTCCGCACTTGTTATAACATACTTATTTCCGTTTTCTATTATTGCCTCTTTATCTATAAAAGCAATTTCCATTCCAAGCATTCCTGCGATTTTAACTAACTCATCAGGTGAAAATGTATTCCGCTGTACTTTATTACTAAAATTTTGTTTACTTATTCCAAGTGTATTTGCCATATCAAGCTGCGTTACCTTTTTATCTGTTGATATCTTCTTAAATGTCTCCTTTAACGCCAACATTATTTCCTCGCTTTCTCTATATATCGCCAACTATATAAAGTTTGCTATATATAGTATAACACAAAACTCCTTATTTTCCATACCATTCAATCAGCACCAGCAGAATTTTCCACCGATGCTGATTATCCTCTATACTCCAAATAATTCCTTTAACGCTCTAGGCTGATACTGTCTATTCCCTAATGATTCAAAGTTTTTCCGTGTCTGTTTGCTAGTCAGTCCTTTGATTCCACCAGACAAAATATAATCAATTTTCAAAGTTTCATCTTTATTCTGTCTTCTTCGAATAAGTCTCTCCTGCATCATCTTATAGATTTTATATCCTTTGGCTGCATCCAAATTATAAAACTCCATAGCATGATAAATGTCCGTGATTTCTCGCTCTATTTCCAATAGTTCCAATTCAAGAACTTTTTTCCGTTTAACAAGCAAATTAAAATCTATTTCCAAAGAATCCATAATCTCATCCACATCTATATCAATAGTAGAATCTAACAAATCATTTTTCACCTCGACAGTACTTATGATTTTCCACTCGCTATCCTTCAATAGACCTTCTGCAAGCCTATTATAAATTGCGTTGATTTGTGTAAATTTTAACTTTACCGCCTTTTTGTAACTCTCTACAATAATATTTTCCTTTGTCTCACTATCACACCCTATATACCTTTTTCCATCAGTAATGACATAATGTGTTATATATCCCATAATAATTCTTTCCTCTCAAGTTACAGACTTCCTTTAGCCAGTAAATTTTCTACTACAACCTTAATTCTCTTCATTTCCTTATAAAAAGTAGTTTTAGGCATTTCCAATAACAAAAATATTTCCTTATTGCCATATCCATCCATTTTCATTTCTATAATTTTTCGTTGCACTTCTGAAAGCTTTTTCAACAGTTCCGATACTGCTTCTTCATCCAACACCTCCTCTTCAAGCGTTTTTCCACCAACACAATCATGCAAATTTTCCGCATCATCTGTATATTCCGCATCTAGGCTCAAAATACTTTCTATTGGTTTCCTCTTCTGCCTTGTTTCTGTTTTAAAATGATTTTCCATTTCAGAACGCATATATTGCCAACATACAAATGACATATCTCGCAAGTCTTCTCTTCTGCAATATACTTGAATACCTTTCAAATAGCCGAAAATAACAATACTGTAAAAATCTTCTACCGAATATCCGTATGTATGAAGATATGCATAAACCAAATTATGATTTTCTTCTGCAAGTCTCTTTTCCTCTTCCGTAAAATTTTCCAATTTATATTTTTCCATTTTCCATGTTCTCCCTTGTTTCCATAGGGAAGATTGCCACATATAGCAACCTTCCCCTAATTCAAATATTTACAGATTTAACAAAGACTCTCCTAATTTATTCCACATAACCTTTTTAATCTGCCTTGCCTGCTCCTCTGACAGTTCAATATCTCCAATAAAGCAACTATCATACTCTTCGTATTCCTCCGATGCTTCATCAAACATAACTACCAATAATTCAAATTCAGGATTTGCATATCCAAACGAGAATACTAAACGAAGATTAAAACACGGTGTTTCCACTTCTGTATAATGTTCTTTAAAGTCTTTCGCACACTTTTCCAGTACTGCGTCAAGTTCATCACTTATCACTTCAACTGGAATAAATACTTCCATTTGTCCGTTAGAAACTTCTAAACTCTCAACGTTGATAGTTCCAAGATTATTGATTTTGTTTCTTTTCATAGGTTGATTACCTACCTTTCATTGATTTTTTTGATTTGTTATTGTGACACTTCTGCCAATAGAGTGCGGAGAACTGAACCTCCCACGGCTAAACCGTCACACCCTGATTTGATTAGTTGCTTTTCTTCTTTGGCTTGTCCTCTAGCCACTTAGTTTCCCTATTTCCGCAAAAATTGGTTTTCGGAACTAATATGCTACTCTTGCCGATTGTCTGTACTACTCCATTTTTACTCTGTACTGCGAATTGTATTGTCTGCTTGTTCATTTATTTGACCTCCTATAAATAATTGTTCTATTTGTCCTAAAATCTGTAACCCATCTTTTCAAGTCTTGTTATAGCTTTGTCATAATCTGAAAATGCTTTTATTGTGCCATCTTCAAAAATACAAGTGATTTCGCCAGTTATTGGGTTTTCAAACACTTGTACTTCTTCACTATCAAGATTGTATAACACACTTGTTTCTTCCATTTCTTCAAATACTCCACTTTTCAACATATCAGAGAACCAACATTCAAAATCTGGATATTCATTTTTATCTGCCATATCTCTATAAACTTCGTACATTTGCTTTTCTGTAAATGTTCTACCTTTTAAAGGCTCTTCGTAAGTTGTGTATAATTTCATATTGTTTTACCTTCTTTCTATATAAAATCACTCCAAGAAACTCCGTTGTATTGCATCCATTCGTCGCTAGTTTCAGGAAGCTCCCAATATTCAATTTTTTCATTTTCCATCATGATTTTTAACCATGTTTTAAAATCTGAATATTTTTCTTTATTTAGCAAACCGATTTTTTCAGCGTGTTCATATAATTTGTATAATTGTTTTTCTGAAAATTCTTTATTTTCTTGATTTGGTGTATTGATTGTGTAAAATGTTCTCATATTGTTTTACCTCTCTTCGCTTTTGGATATTGAGGGGAATCTCTTCCCCTCTTCCTAGCTGATTCTTAATACTGGATAGACACTTTTCTTTGTTACTTTCTGGTAATCTTCAGCACTAAGTATTTTCTTTACTTCTGCCTTATCTACTGTTTCCCTCTCCTGATTTGAAAGAGTAGCTTTGTGAATGTTACCAATAAAACGAAGTACTTCTTTTCCTTTTTCATTTGTAGTTTTGCAAGTTTCCTCGTTCTCTTTTAAGAACTCAATAGCTTTGATTTTGAGGGCTGAGATATTATCTTCCGTTTCTTCTTTTAATCTCTCTAGGCTTTTGATTTCCTCCATAATCTGGTTCATTTCTTCTAATGTTGCACACATAGGCTTTCTCCCTTCATATATAGATGATTTTGATTTGTTACTCGGCAACCCTCAATTAAGCATCTTCTTGGCTATTGTTTGGCTCGTGGTGGCTACTCCTCACAAGTATATGGCTTAGAGTTTCGAGTGCTTTCGGCTTTCTCGGTTGCCTTTGTTGTAACTATATAGTACACCTTATCGTGTACTTTGTCTATTTGCAGAATTTACAAAAGTACACTTTTTAATTTACTATTTTTTAGCCATTATGTACACGTTATCGTGAACTCGCACAAAATTAAGTACACTTTTTCGTTTATTTTTACCATTTACTTTGTACACTTATTAGTGTACTATTAACTTAACAAATCAAACAACTATTAAATCAGGAGGTAATCAGAATGATGACATTATTTGAAAAGGTTGGAAATATTAAGGTTTATACAGAACATTACATAGATAACAGTATTGAAGTACGTTTCTATAATGGTTCTGATTTAGTGGCAAATGAAACATATTTCAACGGAACAGAAGAAAATGCTATAGCGGATTTATTTTCTAAGAAATTAGATACATATACAGAAGAATGGTTATGGCTCAACTGCTTAACAGATGGACTTGTGAAGGTATCAAGTAATACTTACAGAATGGGAGAAAAAGACTGGTTTTGTAGAATTGATGATACAAAATATTTTAAACACTTCCACAAATCTATTAATGAATTTGTGGTGGATAAAGATGGCGAAAGAATTATTGATAGATAATGAAAGGGAATAGGTGAGAATATGAAGGATTTTAATATTGATATGATTAGAGCATTAACAATTGAAGAGGCTAGACAGTTAGCAATTGAAACAATGGAAATAAAAGAGCATGAATGTATTTTCGTTGACTTTGGCGGTTATTTTGGTTATTCCGTGTTAGTATTCAAAGACGGAAAGCATATTCATTATGCGGATGATTTTGAATTGCATCATGGTTATATTGTGAAGGAATCAGGCAAAGAAGTATTAAAACAGTGGTATATTGAATCACTCAACGGAAAATTGTACACGGATGCAGAACTGATGGAAAAAGTTAAAACTTATGATGAATACGAAAAGAAAAGCTACTTTTTACGCAACTATTACATAATGCGTTATGATTATGTTTCTATTTTTGGAATCGGTGAAGAAGCACAAAAGGCTTTTGATGAAGCTAGAAAAACCTATACAGTTTATAATCCAGTTTCGTTTTGTTATGTGGCAGATGAAAATATAGTAAAGACACAAGCGGAAATTTTGAAACATTTAGAGGAATCTTTTGAGGAATTAAAGAAGAGTGATGAAACATTCAGGGAAATGGTATCTTCTGAACTTGCTAATCATGAAGCATGTATCACTTGCGACTATAAGGACGCATTGGACGCTTTAGGATTAAGATTTGATGAATTAACAGAAGCACAACAGAAGATTGTCAAAGAGGAATTAAAAAAGCAGATTAACGCTTATTGTATGTAAGGAGGTTTTGGATTATGGTAAAATTTGAATTATTCATGGGATGTTTTGGAAATGGAGTTTGTGTTAGCAATAAGGCAGCAACAGAACATGGAGACTATAAAAAAGTTGCTCATATTTCAGAGCATGGACATATTAAATTCTATGTTCCAGAGGACTATATACCATCGGAAGAAATGCAGAAAATCAGAAACACGGCAGAAACAAACAAAGCAGAATTTCTGGAAAAGTGGAACAGAAAAACAGATTTTCAAAAGTATGAATATATGTTAGAAATTCCTACTATTGGATGCGGTTATAATGCTTTTACATTAGCAGGAGAGCAAAACAAACACTTGCCACTTGCGGAACGTGTTGCAATTATGGAAAAAGTTTTCTTTGATACTCACATGTAAAAAATAAGGTTGGGAGTCTTGGCAACTCTCAACCTTTTCTTTTGCTCAAATCTCTATTGTATTCAATAGATTTTTAGCCTATTCTGGGCTTTTATTGGTGCTAGGGTGATCTTGTTAGGGTATCGGCAAAACGTGGATGAATGGGCTTGAAATTGTGGCAATTTTGCGTTGTGGGAGTCCTAAGGGTATAGCGATGGGTTTACATTTCAAAAGGTCTTGCTGCTTTCTGAAAAGGGTAGAGGTGTTCCATTCACAAACTACTCCCCAAATCCAGCTACCGAAGTACCTAGATGGGGTGGGTTAAAAATTCTACACTATTACTGCTATACATATCCATATAGGGGGGGTAGGTTTCCGTTCTAAAATAAATACCACCCTATATACAGTACCCTGCCTATAAAAATCTGCCTGTCCAAAATTACCGATTATCTGCCCTCATAAAATCAATTCTATGCTCAGAAATCTAATATACAATAAGAAATTCCAGACGAAAACAATTCACATGAACATTTCTTCATCTAACCAACTTAACCTCTGAAATTACAACTACAACATGATTTTAGGGCATAGAGGGGGTATATTTAACATAAGCATGGTAAGTACCTTACTATAATACCCTACCCGTACCAAAAAGTACGGCTTCAATCTTACCGCCAAAATTGGTGACATCTTGACAGCGGTAGTTTATAAAATTATTATTAACAAACGATAATATTTTATAGATAATAAAAGACACTCGTAAAAGTGCCTTTTATATTGCTACAATATTTAATTTAACTACTACAATTATTTTGTTTCTAACCACCACTTCTGAGCTGAAGTTCCATTAAAAGAGTATGTCCAAATCTGTGTACCATTATCATCACAACCACCACAGGCATCCATATAGTACCCTAAACGATTGCATAAATAATAAGAGCCGTCTCCTGCATCTACTATACACCACTGTTGTGCTTTTGTACCGTTAAACTCAAATAATTGAACATTCACACCACTTTCTGCTTTACCTTCTGTTACATCAAGACATTTAAACTGTCCTTTTTTGAAAATATAATACCAAGAAATACCATCGCTATCTTCTGCGAAAAGAATTTCATAGTCCTGAGCACCAGTATCATTATCTGAATGAAGTTGAATTTTTGCACCGTTTTTATTTGAATTATTACGGACATCAATGACCTTATCTTGATTTAAGTCACTATGAAAAGTATAATATACATTATTATCATCAAGATATATCACTTTCCATAAAATATGATATAAATCTAAAAAACGGTCAGGCTCACCATCATCTCCACCTAAATTTACTACATGGGCATGTTCATTGACTTCATTTATAAACGAATTAAGAAGTTTTACATAAAAACTTCCATAGTCAGACAAAGTATCTTCTAAATATCTATATGAAATATTATCCGCTATTGCGTGAGCATATATTTCTACTGCTATATCAGCTTGTGAATAACCTAAATGAAGATAATTAGCTGCCTCAATCCAACACTTATGTCTATTCAGATAATCAACACTCAATTCAACTGTATTATCTGCTCCTTTTACCTCTGTTATTGGAAAATACAGCATTAACATCATAAGACACAGTACTACACCTAAAATTCGCTTACTATTTTTTCTCAAAAATATCACTCCTTGCATAATAAAGTCCATAATCCTCACAAAAGACACAGACTTATTGTTATGGCATAGGTATTAATATCTTTTTTATACCTATATGGTTAATAAGTTACTTTATATAGTTATGACGTCATTCTATACTTGATATTTAACACTTTTTCTATTTACCACTTTACCCTATTGAATTATCTAAAGGTTAACATAATTTATTACGTTTTTCAATAGATATTTACAGTTTTATATAAATTTTATATTTGAAAATCAATTAAGCACTCTTTTCTAAAATCTGCTCGGCAATCAACCAGACACCATTATATTTTACATTCTCCACTTACAAAAAAATAAGGCACGTCAGATATTTCTACCTGATATGCCTATTAATCTTTCTTTATAAATCTTAATATTGCTGGGTCATTTACTTCCTCTTCAGAATTCATCATTATAGCTGTTCCAAACTCTGATAATTGCAATTGTTCTTTTAAATTCTTGTTTTGCTTTATCAATTCTTCATTTTTCTTTTCTAATACAGATATCTGCAAAGCCAATTCACTATTATATTTTTCAACTTCCTGCATTTTATTATCCTGAAGTTTAAAATGAATCTTTGATGCATATAACCATACTACTATACCAGCAACCGCTGCAATCATTATCGCACAAACTATAAAGAACCAATAATAATTCTTCGCCAAATCAGAATTTAAAAAATCTGCTAGTAAATCAAAAAAATCTTTCATTATGCCTCCCTAACGTCATACATAACATGTTCACATAATGTTTCTGCAATAAACATCATTGCTTCTTTACTAATATCCCAGTATTTAAACGCATATAACAATTTCTGCACATATGTTTCAGTAAGTGAAATATCTTTTCCTGTTTTTCTTCTATGTACTTCATTTACAACATCCAATACTAAATAAGCAGCAAATCCACAATTAATATTAATTTTAAAATCTACTGCATCATTAGAAGCAATATTAAATGGTTTAAACTTCAATATCCAATAAGCCATTAGCGCCGTTTCTCTAATTTCATTAATATATGTTTCGTCATGAAAAATTATAAAATAATCTCTACGTTTATCTACCCTAATAAAAATCTCGTTTATTAGTCGTTTATCAATGCAAATTTTATCCCTAGTTATTGCTTGTGATTCCAAATAATCATCAAAAATATCTGATAATTTTACAAAATCTTCAAACTGCTTTTCTATAGAAGGTTCTTTATATTTATAAACCTTTGTTCCATCTTCTTTTTGTACTTCACAAATCATCTGCTTCCTCTTATCCTAGTTTGCCTTTAATGATGTCACTATCTTTCAATGAGCCACTTCCCTTTTTTAAGAAATCTATACATCCCTCATCTTCTTCTAACGTTGGATGATTTTTATAAAATTCTCCATTAAAGCCTTGGCATTCTTTATATAACTGGCAATATTCATCGTAAGACATTCCAAATGCTTTTTTTGTTTTCATATTTATCTACCTTTCTTCCTAAATAAACTACCTTTATGCTACAAAAACAAATACTCTACTTAATTATCTTACAATTATACTATCCTGCCCTGACCCCAAGCAATTTTTATAAAACAAATAAGATGTACAACTCTAAGAATCCCACTAACAACTTCTATATTTTACCACTACATTCGTATATTAACAAGTATTTTTTGTTTTTCATTTTTAATTTTAACATATAAATGTCAAAATACAACATATTTTGTATTTTCTTTTCTGTAAAATACTATATATCGTATTGTTTTCTAAAACATATTCCTTAATACATCGCCACTTCCACCTTCAGCAATCTATCATAAATATAATCCGGCACGAACTCTTTATACTTAGCAGCCACCATACAAATATCAGCCCTTAATACGGCTCAACCTCATAATCAACTAAAGCATCATATACCTCTACTGGCAACCAGTCTATATATTTATCAGCCATCATAATAATATATGCTTCTTTGTGTTTCTTATAGTCTGCAAATGCTTCTTCTGGTGTATTCCTATATCTTAATTTCAATGGTCTTACCTTCTCAATCTCTTCTCTGAGAGCTTTATCCATAGTA
The DNA here is from genome assembly GCA_045531555.1 of Roseburia sp. Classification (GTDB taxonomy): domain Bacteria; phylum Bacillota; class Clostridia; order Lachnospirales; family Lachnospiraceae; genus Roseburia. The sequence goes on from JAZSEF010000072.1 coordinate 23,592, forward strand.
ATTTCTGCATAATATTTATCTCTTGCAGAATCATATCTGACACCATATGGCAGTTCCGCATTATTTAAACGATTATATTTTGCATTATAATGTTTCTTGCTGTTAGATAACATGGTATTTAATGTCCACGGCAACCAACAAATTTTGCCCGGTGCATAATCCTTATTACCTTTAAAAAGCAAATCTTTATCAACTACCATCTGCTCTCCATTGCACTCATAAAAAATAGATTCCAAATATTCCATGCAAAGTTCAGGGTCATCTTCCCACTGTTTATACATAGTTGCATCTGCATACTGAGGATAATACTTCTGAAATTCCTTATCATGTGTACGCTTATACATCATATTATATGCTTCTCGTGCTTTCTGGCTGCCTTTATATGTATAGTCAATGTATTCCTGTCTGACTATATATTCATCAATGCTTGCCATTCCTGTTTTAACTGCATATGCTTCTTTATCATCAACATATATAAGATTTTTGTAATAATTGTTGTCCTTATCTCCATCTATAAAAAGTATTTTCTCTTTGCCTCTCTGCTTAAAAAGAAAATGCTCTGCCACTAAGTATTTAATATAAGTATCTTTTGGAATTCTTTCGCCATCTACATAATAGTTCGTCAATGTCAGATGGACATTCCCTGTTTTATACATATAGAAATTATCTTTTCCTCTAAGATTATTTACCACTCTTCCGTGATTTGATACCCAGTAATTATGTGTATTATGAACCTGCACGAATATTTCATCTGGTGCAATCGGTTCTATTTTTGCTTTCTTTAAATTTAAAAATTCATCTTTATTTATCATAAAACTCCTTTTATTAATAGATTCAGAAAAATTGTTTGCTACCTTCCCATTGAAGATTGCATCACAAATAGACCTCGCCAAAGTGACGAAATCTTACAAATCCACTTACCCTATTGAATTTTCAAATTATCTTTATCATAAATTGGAAACTTGTGCTGAGTTGCACTATAGAAATAATCTGATTTACTTCTGAATCTTGGTTCACAGTTTCTTTTACTTGCCCTGTAATAGCAAATATCTTGGTTTTAACGGAGTAAATTTTAACTTCGTTAAGATAGTTCTTATTTTGAATCCTTATTCTTCTGTTCTCTCATAAAATCTTTTACAAACCTCTGAAACTTCTTATCATTGTAATTACTATGCTTACTGGCATTAGTGCTTTTACGTCTTCTATGTTTCTTGTTTTTCTTTGTAATGGATTTATCAGTATCATCTTCAGCACATTTCATCACGCTAATATCTTTTACATATCTTCTTCCTGATTCTTCATCATAATGTACATAGAAGTTTACAATATAACCATTTCCTATATCACTACTAATAGTATTGCTTCTTTGAAACCAATAAGTCTTATGGTTGGTAAAACTGTAAATGATTCCCGATTCTCTGGAAGTGTTGTATCTAATAACTTTTCCTATCAAATATATCGCTCCTATTCTATTTACGTTTTGGACACCATACGGGACTTTCTTCTGGTACATTATTCACTCCCAGTTTTCCCATATCATCCGTTCTGTCCTCATTATCACAGTAATAACACTTATGTACAATGTCATATACTTTTAAAAATTCACATCTACTGCAATTTATTTTATTTTTTAATCCCATTTATCAATTCCCTCCAATCCATTTTACCGCTACAGAAATACTAACTTTTTATTTCTATATTTATTCATGATTATCTTCGCAACACTCTTCAATAAACTGTTTCTGTGCTACTGGACTAATCCGAATTTTAAGCTGTTTCTGTGGTGGCATATATCCAATCTCCTCCTTAGCAAGATTCCATACTTTTCTTCCTTTAAAATTAATAATGTCCGTTTTAAACAATCCCTGAAAATGTATAATTTTTCCTTCTTTCAGCAACTTGAAAAATGTGTCCATTGCTAATTCTAAATAATCCTCACATGAGCAGATTGTCTTACCACCATTCTTTGCCATCTCCCTTGCAAATTGTTTCTTTCCTATCTCCGTAGTTTTAATTCTCTCGTACATGATATGCTCCTTTCCTATCTCAATAAAATTCTCATTTTAATTATCTACTTCTTTTGCTTATACATTGGCTCTGTGGTGCAGCAGAATCGTTATATAGCCATTTTATTTGTAGATGTGAATATTTTACTGTCTAATAAATTTAGGCACTAAAAAAGCCCATTATCAAAGCATGGTGATAATGGACTTTAGCTAATGTCTAAACGCATTTTTCATATTAAATTTGATTCAAATTGCCCTTACATTTTGACCACGATTTTGACCACGATTATTCCGATTTTAGTCGGTTTCAAACGGTCTGAAACGGTCATTTTTCGATTTTTTAAAATTAAAAAAGCCCGAAAATACGCTATTTTCAAGGCTTTCCTAGAATGGACCTGAGGGGAATACATCCGAACCTTCTTTATATAGATGCTCCTACGGGAATTGTATATTTTGAATTTACTCTCTCTCTCGCTTCTTAAAACTTATCTTTTTGAATATAAAGAATGTCTGTAAGCTAAGTATTACTGACATTCTTTATTTTAATTCATTCCAAGCAATTTCTTCCAAGTAGAAGCCTTCTTTGTGATCACTCCATCCTGGTTCTTTGCAGATGCATTTACTACTTCTTTCTGGTACTGCTGCACTGCTGCCTTAAACATCTTTCCGGCAATCTTATCCAGTTCCCCAAGATAATAACCAAGCTTTTTCAATTTCTTCTGTAACGGAAGAACTACCGCATGTTTACGGTTGGTTGTATTTGAAACCGTAGGTGTCTTGCTAAGTGTCTGATTGTCTGCCTTCTCGTCAATACCAGCTTTAATGCACATCTGGACTTCACGCACAAAATCTTTCTGTGGATAATCGCCATCTGTTACGATACCGTACTTTTTGATTTTATCCGGAACTTCTACCACCCAGTAATATTTTACCTGACTCTTAAAGAGTTCCCACGTATTGCAAGCACGGGTTGCTTTGGTGGATGCAGGATCATTGATGTAGACATAACCATTTTCATATCCATAGACAACGATAAAGTGTCCGGAGCTTGTCCAGTTACCTTTTCCCATGCAGGCGATAATCCAGTTTCCTTTTTGAAGTTCTGCCATTACCTGATTATGTACTGCATTGTTTGGCTTGCCATATACATTTGCGGTATTAAGCCTTCTGACATTTACGCCATATACCGCCGCCTGTGCTGCTGGGTAATTGTAACTTGTACCACTCTTATAGACCTTGTATCCTTTCATTCTCGCCCATGATGCACATGTTATCGGGTCGATGTATGGGCTTACGATTGCAGCTAATACGTTTGCTAATGCTGTGGGACCACATCCGGCACTTTTAATGGTGCTGGATTCTCCATCTACTGCATATGGTAAACTGCCCCATTTGGAGTCATACTGTTTGTAATCTACTGGTTTAATCATAATTTATTTCCCTCCTGTTCTGCAAGTACCCAGTCATCTGCAAGACAATCATTAATACTTGGCACCCACATAGAATGCGAACCATCTACGCATCTAATCTGCAAATATGGATTACATACAAATAATTCTCCCTCATTCATTCCCCATGCATCTGCAGTCTGCTTGTTGCATGGAATTCCCTGCGGATAACCTTTCTGGTAAACAACAAACATTCCCTTACCATTCCAACCTTTGCGGGCAACTTTCTTTCCTGCTTTCAGATGTCTAATTGCTTCACCAAACGTAAATGTCTGAATATTCAAATCTTTTACATCTGCTTCACCGACGATTTCCCAATCATCACGAAGAATGTGTCCTAATGTATAGCAAACATCCTCTGATTCACGAATGTCTAAAATTCTTCCATCTTTACAATGCATTTTGATGGAATTATCTTCCCATTTCCAATATCCTGCCCAGTTTGGCAACTTAATCATTGCACCCTGTTTGAGTGCTTCAAACGCTTCTTTAAAATTCATTCTTCTATTCCTCCCCTACTTCCGGAATGCCGGCAATGCTTGTTAATAAAGATACCGCACCTGCTACAGATGCCACCGATAAAACATTTATCCAATCAACTTCTGTTGCAGGTGTGCCGACCACAATCATGCCGACTGCAGTCTGTGCCATTGTTTTTACTGCTCTTACAGTCGCAGCTTTTACCCACTTTGCTGTATTTACTGATGGTTTCAATGCACAATTTTTAAACATAAATTACTCCTCCTTCTTTGGTGGCTCTGTTGGCAGTTCCATTAATGCTTTATACATGTTGGTTCCAACGCCATTTCCTTTTAATGCATGATACTGTTGATATTCGTCCTCTAAGGCTTGTTTGACGTACAGCGGACAATAGCCTAAGTCATCATGGTATTTGTTGTATAAACGGATTAAATCCGCTCTCAGTAATGCCCTGATGCCTTTTCTGGTTGCCATTATCTGACGATACAGATAGCCAAATCCTGCCACTGCCGCTGTTAGTAAATGCCAGTTATCTGAAACAAATTCTATCAAGTGTGATTTCCTCCTTCGATAAATAAAAACGCCGAACACATCTAATCAATTGATTAAACATATTCGGCGCAAGGCTCTGTTTTTATTCTGTGGTTTCCGGTAACTCTTCCTCCGGTTCTGTTGGAGTTTCTTCTTCCGGAATTTCCTCTGAAACTGTTTCATTTTCGGTCTCTTCCGGTTCATTTGTCTCCGGCTCTGTCGCAGACTCAGCAGGCTCCTCTTCTGTCGGTTCTGTGACTTCTTCCTGTTCTTCTGTTACTGGTTCATCTGGTCCTACTTCTTCCGGAACGTCCACGTTTGTGGATGCCTGCTCTTCTTCCCATGTAGTAATCTGTGCATCAATGCTTGCAACATCATCTTCTGTCAGAACGCCTTTGACAAGGTAATCAACTGCCATGATATTGGCATACTCTTTTGACCATGTACCATTCTTAATACCATTTACGATGTTCTTCACGATAAATTCCTTTAAGCTAAACATATCCTATCTCCTCTCTATAATCGTCCTAATTCCATCAATGCTACTTTTAACTCGTTCATAGCAATTTCATTCTTTTTATTATCGCACCAGTTTGTAGTAACCAACGCCCCATCCTCATTCCTTGGAAAGCGGATTACTGCTGATGGGTTAAGTTCCTCATGGCATCCTGCGATAAAAACGTGTGTTACCTCGTCATAAGCCATAAGGTCATAGAATGTGCTTTGGTCGGCAAATGGGGTGAAAGTTGGCTCTTTTAATGGCAAGATGAACGTATACGGATTTTCTGCAAAATATGCTTTAATTTCAGATACAGTAGTACCGCACTCTATCGGCGTGAAAATGAATATCTGATTTCCATTATGATAAAAATGTTCTTTATCAAGCGACCAATCTGCTTCATAGATTAATCTGTCGCACCATCCCTCAGCATATAAAATACTGTCATCAATTATTGACCACACCGCAGTATTTGTTAATACTCGATTAGATACTATTTCTTGCGAACCATCAACAACCCATTTAATATACTGTCTATACTGACCATACAAACCTTCTTGTGGCAATACCTCATCCTTAACATCCCCAATCCCCCTTAATGGCTCGTCTAGTGGGATGTAGTGACGGGTGGATTCGTGTGGTTTGTAAGATGCGTCTGTTCCTTTCGATATACATAAATCATTTTTGTAGGTATCACCATAACTACCCGAAAATTCAATTCTCATATACCTAGCAGCAGCAGGAGTTGTAAAAGTATTACCTTGTATATGCGTGTTTCCTATCCATGTTTTATCTTCACGATAATAATATAGAGCACACGCTATGATACTAGAAGAATATACAGTATTAGGTTCTATAGCTGTATATCCTACACTTCTAATTCTACCTATCATGTCATAATCGTTTCCATTAGTAGAATTTAACGCACCAACTTCCCATTCTTCATTCCAAATATTCTTCCCAACCTCATCCACAATCAAAGCATACTTGCCGTTGATGGTGACGCAGACGTGACCGACTTCTGTAACAGTAATACCATTGTAATTATATAAATGGAATCTAAATTCTGTCGCACCACTTGGGGCAATACAATTGTTTCCGCTTACACGCGTCAAATAAACTCCATCAGCATACCAATATACTGTACTATATTCTGCATCACAATCATAGCTTACTCGTATTTCGTCACCCTCTTTACAAGGTATTGTGTTCACACCACATACATATTGATTACTATTTGTATATTCGCCAGTTGCCGCATGATAACCACCCTGTTTCAACTCCCCATCAAACCATCCTATATCTCCTACACTGCGGATTTTTTGTTCGAAGGATGGGTTTGGGCTTGGGGTGTTGCCACAGAATTCCTCAATTGGTGTAGCTTCTGTACCTTTTTCAATTTGAATGCATATATCTACATTCACGGTCGCACCGCTCTGTGCTTGTAATCGAATATCTAACTCCGTTTCTTTGTCAATTGTAAAGGTTGTATTGTTTACACCGGGTGATATAAATGCGAAGTCTGTTCGGTTATATAAACACACAATTACACCATTTGTATTTATACCCTCTCTCACAAATGAATAAGTGTAAGTACCGGGTTGTAATGTAAAAGGGCGCTGAACAATATTAACATTTGCTGTAGCTGTTCCTGCGAAATTTATAAAGCCATTATTATTTCTTTTAGTTGTGATACCATTTTGAGTGGAAGCAACTGTCAAAGTTTTTTCATCATAAAAATTCTTCCCCGTCAACTTCCTCTGCCAGCTATCCCCTCTCAGCTTCTCCAGGATTGCATTCCCCATTGCTGTTGGGCTTACACTGGTAGACTTTGTAAACTCTGTTCGGGCTGTGAGGATGTATTTTTCATCGATGATGGATTGGGCTGCTTCGTTGGCGTTATTGGCGGCTGTGGTGGCACTCTGTGTTGCTTTATTGGCTGACTCTGTAGCTTTGGTAGCATTTGCCGTTGCAGTATTTGCATTGGTTGCCGCAGTGTTAGCATTCTGCGTAGCTGTTTCCATTGCATCCTTCTGGCGTGCAAATTTCACTACCCTATTGTCAATCTCATCTAGGGCATAATCCATCTTATTCAAGTTTGCTTCATTTATCGGGGTCTTTTCTGATGGCTTATTTTCCCAATATGTTCTCTGATAAACTTTATTCATCGGCAACACCTTCCTTTTTGCTTTCTTCTTTCTTTTTTTCTGCCATCTGAATTTCTAACAAAATATCTTTTTCAGCTTGTACCTCTAACTTTCTTAATATATCTGCTACAACTAATCTTTTTGCCTCTGTTGGAATTTGCGAAGCATTAACTGCATGTACAATTGCTTCTTCTAATTTTCTGATTTCCACGTTCATAGATTTAGCCTCCTATCAATCCATAACCTTGTAATGCGTTTAGAAGGTCATTTAATTTAGTTATTGTTTGTACTAAAGTTGCAGATGTTGAAAGGTCGGCAACTGTCTTTCTTTGTGTTCCGCTACTACCGAAGAACCCCAAATATTTCGTAGCAGTACCAGCGATACGAAGATATGTAGGTGCTGTCAATTCTACCGTATTTGAATCATACGATAAGATTGTGCTACTTTTATATGACATTTTTGAAGGAGTAATACTCAAATAAGCACTTAATACACTTCCTAATTGTATTCCATCTTGGGTAATCGAATTATTGTGTACTTGTACCTTGTCTTTATTAATTGTAGTATTCCAATCTGTGTAACCAAACTTGATTTCCATTGCAGATAGGCTCATTTTCATGCTTGCATATTCAAAATCAATAGAACCATTTCCCGTCACCACAATATCTGCAACCGTGGCTTTTCCTGTTGTATCTACAGAAAACTTTGAACCAATTGAAATTTCTCCACCACTAATCTTTTTACCGGTAATAGTAGTGCCCGTGATGTTCTCGGCTGCTACGCTTCCTGCCTTAATCTCAAGAGCATTTAATTTCTCAACATCCAACACTCCGTCTACGTCAATCCGCTTGGCAGATATTAAAATTTCCTCTGCTGTCTGATTAATTTTTGAAATAATCTCATCATTTCCAACTTTTTTTGATACTTCTAAATTAATGCTTTCAGCACTCTGTTTAATAGCAGATTGCATCTGAACCGTGGTAGAATAATTCTCTTTCAAATTATCCTCTACCGCCTGCGCCTTCTCATTGGCTTCCTTGGCATCCTGCAATGCCTTGGTTACTTCGCTATCCTTAAGCAGTGTCCATTGATATGTGGTTTCGTTTTTCTCAAAACGATAGTAAAATCCTGCGCAATCCCCACCATTGGCATTTACGATATATAAATCGCCTACATGCGTGTCTTTTTCTGCATCATCTTCCCACTCTGTTGCTGGATAATTCGTCAGTGTTGGAACTTCGCTTCCAGAAAACGTCTCAATAGCTCCATCAATCTGTTGTTGCAGGTTATCTACACTCTCCTGCATCATTTTCTGTGTGGTATAAGTTCTACTTACTTCTAAACTGATACTAACCGCAGTCTGCTCAATTGCAGAATTCATTTCCTCAGTAGTCGAGTACCCTTCGTTTAACTTAGTATCCAAACTGCTGATAGCGGACTTCGTTTTTTCAACATCTCTTTCCAGAATATTCGTCTTGCCTTTAAGCTGAATAATCGACCTTTGCACGGCATTTACTTTCTCGGTGTAGTATTCCTCTCCATCTGCTTCAAAAGTGTCTTTAAGGGCTTGTATTCCCTTTAGAGTACGCTTTAAAATATAGCTTTCTACGATTTCATACTTGGTTTTAAGTCGCACCTTATCTCCGACTTCTAAGCATGGATTTCCTTTAACGGATGCATCAAATGGTCTATATACAACATCCGTAATTACTGATAACAAATTAGTTGCTATCCGCTCTAACTCCTCCGGAGATTTTCCATAAACTAAGAAATTATCTTCAACAATGTAGCAATTACCATCTGTTCCAACAATGGCTCCGATGTCATTCTCTTCCTTCCGGATTTGCAACTTCTTGATATTGCTCGTTACAAAATCTTCATAATGACATGAGATATATGTACTCTTTTTAATCTCAATTGCATTTGAAGCAGGAATAAATAAATCCTCTGCCGGGTACAAATCTTCCGCCGGATATAGTTCCTCTGATTTCTTGGTCAGAAAAACGTATTTAAACTTTCCATCTCTTCCGATATGCCCGAAACATCCGTTAAGCTCACAGATTGCGGTAATCACGTCTTTTCCGCTAATTTCTGATGGTTGAATGGTCTTTTGGATAATCATATCGTCATTAATCAATTCAACTTCTTCCTGCTCTAATCCAAAATGTACAATGAAGCTTGTACGGAATTGTTTCATCGTGGTAGTACTATCTGGGTTTGGAAGTATTGTATTGTACCAATCTGCTACGTTAGCATTGATAATGTCATACATCGCATCGTAAGCCACAATGTCTCTGAATTTTCTATCAGCGGTAGGCTTGTCAGAGAAAACCTTAAACTTTCCAATCGTAAATGGCACATCTGCATTACCACTCAGAACCTCTGAAATAGTCAGTTTCTTTCCAGCCAGTGGAATCATGATATTTGCAACTTTGAACTTCATAACACTTGATTCACAACACCCGAATCTTAGTGCCTGTTCAGAACATAGGCTTTCCGACAGTTCTATACTCTCTGAAAAAAGGTCTTCGTTGGTAATAATTCCATCGTCATATTCAATTGTTACCTGCTTATCTATGCTATCCTGCAAAAAGAGGTCAGCATATTTGTAATTAATCCTTAGACTTCCTCCACCTTAAACCAAAAGCTATTATATGACTTCCCATTAATACTCTTCTGCATAGTTGGTGCCATATCATAATATGCTTCTATCGTTCTAAAAACATTTTCATTATTTATAAACACTGTTAGCAAAACAACTCCTGCATTTGTATTCTCCTTCAACAACTGTATGAATTCTGAATACGCCTTCCCTTCATCATAAGGGAATTTTAATTCAAATTTTCCTTGTATTTTATATCTATGTATTTCTCTGTGTGTAATAAAATTTGCATCTTCCCATTGTGAATAAACCGGTAATGCATTAACGTTATAAGATGATGTCAAGATATGTTTTGTTACATCGTTTCCATCAATACTAACAAGCATCCTTCTCCTCCTAGCAATCTAATAAAGGATTTACTCCTGTTGAACGAATAATATTATTGTTTTCATTTCGAACAAGCTTAAATACCCCTTTCGCATCTCCTTCCAAATGAACGTGCACTTTATTTTCAATTTGATACTGGTCTTTTCCGCTTTGTGCATATCCACTACTCATATTCATTCTTGCTGTACTAATACTTGCATCAATATTTCTTGTCATTTCCTGCGGATCCATTAAGTCTTCTGTTCCTTCTTCAAATCCTGCCACACACATCTCTCCTAACCATTTAAATTTACCTGATGGAGAATGAATATCTAATTCTTCTTGCGCTGCACCAAATAAGCTACCTGCAACTTGCTTAACTTTACTCACTAGCCAGTTCCATCCAGCAGAAATACCATTCCAAATACCATCAATGATATTGGAACCAATCTGTGCCCAATCCATCTCAAAAAACGCATTTACTAAATGCTCAAATATAATCGGCACAGAATCCAATAGCTTAGGGACATTCTCTACTAAAAACTTTGCAATCGCCCCCAAGATACCAATTGCCGCCTCAAGTAATAATGGAAGATTATCAATAACTGCAATAACTAGATTTGTTATAATAACCGGCACTGCATCAATTAATTTTGGAATCGCATCTAATAATGCATTTGCAAGCCATATTATAAGTTCTATTCCTGCATTAATTATGTTTCTCAATGTCTCCCTAGATGTAAGCCATACTGCAAATTGTTCTATAAGTTTGTATGCCATTGTTGCCAATGATGGCAAAACTGTGACAATTCCATCTATAAGTGTTGACAAAATATCTCCACCAGCACTCATTAACACTGGTAAATTCTCCTGCATTCCATCAACCAATGAAACTATCATATCTACACCAGCATTTACTAAATCCGGCAAAATACCACTTACAATACCTGGTATTCTATCTACGATAACAGGTAACAACCTCTCAATTAATTCACCAATGCCTTGAATAACCTGCTCTACTCTCGGCATAATGTTCTCGCCGAATATAGCAACACTATCAACAAGATTATCGATTAAACTGTCTATATCTGCATTTTCGTCCGCAAGTCCAGTTAAAAGATTTGACCACGCAGCACTCATTGCATTTGCGCTACCGGAAATAGTCAAACTTGCTTCTTTGGCTGTTGTTCCGGTAATACCCATTTCTTCTTGAATAATGTGGATTGCATCTGTTATATCCGCAAAGTTATTAATATCAAAGGCTTCAACACCCTCCAACTCTGCTGCTCTCTGCAAAAGTCGTTCCATTTCCTCTTTGGTTCCACCATACCCCAACTTTAAGTTGTCCAGCATAGTGAAATTTCCTTTTGCGAATCCAGAATAGGCGTTTTGTATGGATTCCATACTGGTCCCCATCTTGTTAGCATTATCAGCCATATCGGTAACGATATTTTTTGCATATGTACCAGCTGAACCCTCGTATTCTCCCAAACTATTGGTTAAAGAAGCTGCAAAACCGTTTACAGTCTCCATATATTCATTTGCAGACATTCCGGCAAATTTATAGGCATTAGCAGCATCTTCTAATACTTCTTTTTCTCTATTCTGATATCTTTCAAATTGCTTTTCAGCTACTAACAGGCTTGCTCCTGTTTTTTCAACATATTCTTCAACCGAACTGATAGTTGCGCCATAAAGTGTTTCAACACCACCCGCTAACTGCTCATAATCCGCATAACTTTTAATAGATGCCGTGCCAAGAGCTGTCACCGCAGTAGCGGCCGCAGTTGCTCCGGCTGTAAATACCTTGAATCCAGTTCCTGCAACGTTTCCGAGAGTACTTCCAAGAGCCTTAACGCCGTTTACAACGCCTTTATTATCCAGTTTTGTATCAAAAATTAAACTTCCGTCAGCCCTTCATGCTTACTCCTCTAACCAAATAAACTACTAAATTTGTCAATTTCCGCTTGTTCTTCCTCTGAAATATATATGATTTCCCAAGCTCTCTTCAATTCTTCATACATATCCTTGTCTTTATCTGTGTTCTTCTCATAGCACCGATATCCCATGACTTCTCGTAGCTTTGTACTCTCATTTAACCCCTTAAGAAGCGCCAAAAACTTGTGCCAGTGCAATTCCTCAACTTCCATTAAATCAACGCCGTATTGCCCTAAAAATGCACTATAAATGAGGTCTGCATCCAGTTCATAATCAAGTGCAATTACATTACTATGTAACATCTGACGTGGTAATGGTGAAGATGGTCTGCTAAATACAAATAACTCTCGTAAATTACAACATTTCGGATATTCGTTCTTAAACAGGTACTTAACATCTATTTTCTCGCCACGCTTTAACTTACTCACCGCAATTTCGAATTTCATCCACAAACGAAAATCTGTATAAATTGAAAAATCCCTACCGCCCACTCTGACGGTGTTTGGTAGAGACTTCTTTGTTAAATCCATCATTTTTTTATTACCTGTGCATTTGCCACTGTCTGCACAGCCTTTGTCATTGCATTAATCTGTTCAAATGGAAGTGCGCTTAATTTTTCTCTGCGTTTTTCGTCCTCATAGTCCCGAATTGGTTTTTCATACGCTTCAATAATTTTCCTTGTTGTCAAAGTAACCTCAGACAAATCAATTTCCGATAAGTTGAAAGAACCAAACATCTCTGTGGCATTTTCTTCTCCTACCATTTCTTTTACAAATCCGTGAAGTTTTTCGAATTTCTGTCTTACTGAAAGGCCCTTTGTTTCATCTACTTTTAAGACTCCATCGATTTTCTCCACAACTGCTAATGTCTTCTTTGGCAGGTCGTAACTTCTGCCATCAGCAATAATTGTATATTCCATTCCTTATCTCCTCCTAATATTAAGCAGACTTTGTGTATGTCGGCTTGCCATCTGCTACTGTTGCAGTACCACGCTCAATACTGTTAATATTGAACTTGAAATAAATCTTTTCTGCTACAGAATCGAAATGATCTAAAATCAGTGTCGCCTGTGTATTCCATGCTCTGAATACTGGTTCGTCCTCTGTTCCCTGATTCCCGTCAAAAACAATAAGCAAATTCTTTTTAACATCTTCCCCTGTTGGAAGGTTGAAAAACATATCATACAAATAGTCAAACGCGGCATCACCTTTATTACTCTGTAATTCCTGTGCAAGTTCCGGCTTGTAATAGGTAATATCTGTAGTAGCCATTTCATTCTCAATGAAATTATTTTCCTCTGTCTGCGCGTTTAATACCAAATCAAATACTGTAGATTTTCCGATTCTAGCCCAATTAGTAGTATCACCTGTACCAATGTTCAAAAATGGGATAGTTTTATGTTTTTTTAGTCTTGTTAAAACTCCTGACCTTTAAATATCCTCTCTTTCTCTGATATATGTAATGGAAAGCGACATGTCGTACAAGGTTTCCTTGCTGTCCGCTTCCATTGGATATGGACTTCCAGTAATTGAAAATCCAGTTACTCTTCTATTCTTATCAATTGATGGGAAGTTGTAGTTTAATGGAAAATCATCCGCCCAATATGTCAAATCCTCTAGCCATTCATCAGCTTCTTTTCTCTCTGTTGGAGAAACTGTTTTCTGCCTAGCCATGAATTGATAATGTTCGGTTACTTCATAGCTTCCGTCTGTAAAATCAGTCTTAGTTCGGCTTGGAGATTTAAATAATCCATATTTATCAGAACCATCGGACACATGGTTTGTATCAATCTCTACGCCTTCATAATTTTTCAATAATTCTGCTATATATGCTGATACCGTCATGTCATCCTCCGTCTGCTATCCTTTGAGCTCCTTTTAAAATCTGTTCTTTATACTGTGATTTCATTCTCTCAAACCAATAATTTCCACGTTCTGGTGCCTGATTAAAGTTTGCTGGCTGATAATACCAGCGTCTTGCATATGGCGTCCTATACTCTAACTGTCCACTGCCAATCTTTGTATGTATCCGCCCCGATTGAATAAGAATATTATCTCGTTTCGGTACCTTGGGTTCACATAATCGCAAACATTCGGAATCAATAAACTGCTGTACCTTTCCACCCTCTTCAAGCCCTCTGCTCTCAATGATCTTTTCCGGTTTACATTCAACAGCTTTTAATCTGAAAAAATCCGCCCTACTCAACCACCACCTTAATGTTTTTAAGGAATGAACGGTTTGTATTGTCATTTACAGCTTTAATCAGACCGCTCTTTGGGTATTTCTCCATTAAATCAGATATCCGTTGTCCTTTAACGTCTGTTACAACGTCGTCAATGACACCATATACGATGCAATCCTCTTCATTGGAAGAATTAAGCGTTAATCCCTCAAATGTGCCTTGTGGAAACGTTACAGAAGCATACCGAGCAATGCTAATTTTTCCATTATCATTCTGCTTTTCTGCTTTATCCGACCATTGAACACCACTTACTACAGTTCTTTTCCACTCACTATCAGATATTTTATTGTAAATTGTTACTGTATCGGTAAATAATGCCATTAATGTGCCCTCACTAATCCGGTACCACTTAACCATTTTCCAATTAAACGATGAAGCTCGCCTTGAAGCTGTTCTTCTGTTTGAATAACATAACTTTCAGAGTATCCATCATTGCTCGCAGAAGAAATACCCTTACCGATACCAGAAGCACGATAATCTGCCTGTTTGTTGATTACATTGCAGATACATTCCTTTAATTTATCATATCCGTATGTCTCTTCTGTAATTTCATCCCAATGAATAGGACCTATCACTGAACGAACTTCTCTCTCTGCTTTCGCCTCTGCCTTTTGGAACTCTTCTTCTGCAACTTTTTCTTCAAAAAGGGAGCTGTAATACTCCCAATCTACATGTGACATTTACGCTCCCTCTCTTTCTTAGGCTGTAGCCTTTGGTTTGATTTTAATTCCTTTAAGCACACCTGCCATTTTAGAATTCTTTAATACAGCACCTGCTAACATTTCTACCTCACCCTTCTTAACAGCACCTGGTGCTTTAAGGTCTGGGAGATATGTTCTAAGCATTTTCTTACCATCTATAGAGATTCCGTGGAAAGCATTTAATGCAATCTTTACTGCATAAATCGATGTCTCTCCATAGGCTTCTGTTGATGGAGCAGATGTTTCTACAATTTCAACCATAGATGTTCCATTGTAGTACTCACCACAATCCATCATCGGAATGCCATTGTATGTTTCTACAACACGTCCGAAACCATCTGTATTTCTTTCATAGAAACCAGCTCTACGTGCAGCACTTCTTACTTTTGTCAGCATAGCATTGTTCATCAATAAGATATCTGGCTTCTCAGCTAACTTAGAAATGAATGCGTCTAACTCATCTAAAAATGCATTATAATTTTCGTCCAGCAACTCGCTAGTAGAAATATCTGCCTCAGAAGTATACTCCGTGCTAGATCCAGATAAGATTTTCTTTAATCCATCAAAAGTTCCTACAACATAGCCCACTCCTGAAGCTGCTGATGTACCATTGATAACAAGATTGTGGAAGTAGTTCGCACCTGCTTTGGTTTTTTCTTTTAACTGGAAGTCAATTTCGTCTACTGCGCCAGAAGTTTCCGCGATAACACGGTCGATTTCAAATGCTCCACCTAAGATAACTAAGTCTGCCGTCGCTTTCTCACGCTTTGCTTCCTGTGGCGCATACTCTGTATTAAGTTTTCTTGTTGCCACCGTAGATGGTGTCTTCAATCTTGTGTAGCCATAAGTTAATGTACTGCCGCCTGTACCCGGTGAAACAGTGTCATCAAACACTAACTTATCTAACAGCAAGGATGAGCGTCTAAATTCATCAATAACCTGCTGATCTACTTTGTCGGCCATTCCAACTTTTGCTTCTGCTAATGTAATTGCCCTTTAAAATTCCTCCTTTTATTTTCCATATCTTTCTGCTATCGCATCTCTAAGGTTTCCTTCTTCCGGTTCACCAGATTTTGTTACCCTACCAATCACATCTTTCTTACCAAGATTTATTGGCTCTCCGAATAACATTTTGCTATCTTCTGCTTCTGTAAGAGCCTGAACAGCCTTGTCTAAGTCTTCATTCTGATTCTTAGATGCTTTTAAAGTCTCTAAATCCAGAAGAGCCTTAATTGCCTTTGCATTCTTTCCCTTATACTTTGCAATCGCAGCATTTGTACTATCATCAAAATCACGTGCCGCAATCTTATCATCGTATTCCTTTTTGATAGTGTCTTTTTCCTTCTCCAAATCAGTAATACGCTGATTTAATGCAGTGACATCCACGTCTTTGAAACCTTCTAGCTCTTTCTTCAGTTCTGCCATTGCGGTGTCATTGGCCTTGATGGTCGCATCGGCAGTTTCAAGCTTCTTGGTCTGGTTGTCATAGTCTGTAACAGTCTTGTAATTCTCAAGCACCGCTTTTTCAAAGTCTTTCTTTTTTTCTTCCGGTACTTCGAGACCGTACTCTTTCATGATTTCAAAAATGTTCTTCATAGTATCCTCCTAAAATTATTTGTTGAATCGCACTTTCTGCGATATGGGATTCTCTGTTGACAGGTGTGCCCCTTCCTGTATTTCTCACTAGAGCGTAGCAGCACATTCTCTACTTCAACATAATTGCGGACGGCGGGCTTGAACCACCACTGTCGGCTAAGGAGACCGATGTGCTTCCTTTACACTAATCCGCGATACTGCCCAGCGTCTAGATACCGGGCAAGGGGAGGTAATGAAATATTGATGAACCTTTGGCAAAACAAAAACGCCAAATAATAAACTCTTAAACTTAAGAATTCATTATTCGGCGCTTCGGCTCTGTTGTTATTATGCTTTCTTTTTTACATCGTTTACAATATCCGGGGAAATTAACCAACTTTGTATCGCTTCTGATAACGAACATCTTAGGATTTCCACAATTCGGGCATGTATACCAACTATAGGATTTCTTCAATATACCACCCCCTAGTAGATATTATAACGCATATATTTCTGTGTTTCAATATGTTTTCTCGCAAATTCTCATTTTATCTCGCTTTTTCTAATTTTTCACAAACAGGTGTAAAAATACCCGGCACAATGGCCGGGCTAAAATTATTTAAACGCCTCTATTAACCTGTAATTCGAACAGCATATCCTAATATCCATACTATCTTTGCTAGCAATCTTTATTAATCCATACTTGCAAATTGGAATCTGTCTATTTCCTTTATATCTCATATCCGGAGAACCATTCTTATTTACCTTTAACCAAGTTGTCCCTATTCTCTCTGCGTCTTTTGGAACACCTTCATCTTCTATAAAACTATAGTCCGTAGCTTTTATATCCACTTCTTCATAGGAAACAGTGCCAACTTTAAACATATTTTCAATAAGAATCTTATCTGGCAACAGATATATTGTATTCTCCTGCAACTTAATAGAAATAAACTTCAAATCTGTTTTCAAATAACGTGGAACTGTTTTTCTAATCTTTATATCTTTTCGTTTTACTAAACTATCAGCCCCCGCAGCCTGTTTTTTCTGTGTTACCTTTGCAGATGAAATTATTTGCCATAGTTTTTTCGATTTATTTAGACTAATCCATCTGTCACATTGCTGCTGATATTTCTCTTTTGCGTAATCGTCAAATTCATATTCTACCGGAATGCGCAAGAACATTATCGTAACAACTTTCAAAATCACACCTACAATGAACAGTGCTAATATCAAAGGCTCAACGGCACAAAAGAGCAACAATAACATCAAAATATTAGCTACGAGGTTACAGCATTTATATCGTTTAATTGCATTTAAAAACAACTGATACTCTTCGCCCTGGTATGTACTTATATCTCCCGTACCAAGCTTTACAGCTTCTTCCGTATAGGCAGAGCTATTCTCACTCGGAACATTTTGCCGTTTTTGAGTACTTGTATTCGCTTTACGCTTCTGTCCGGACTCTGTTGTATAACTTATTCCCGTTCCCGGAATAGAAAATGTTTGACAACTTCTCCCCTTAGCAGTATGCGTATATCTAAATCCTGGCACACCCCAACTATACCCAATTCCACTTTTGCTCAAATTAATTTTAAATCCGTTTCCAAGATTTATACTTTTTCTTAATCTCAATCCCATAACAACTACCTTCTTCCCCTTTTAATTAGACATATGTCTACTCTATTATACACCATTTATTCTATTTTTGTAGTAGTTTTTGCAAAAAAAGAAAGAGGGCAATCCCTCAAGTCATTTCATGACTTTTGGGACACCCTCATATGCTGCAAATTCGCAAAACACTTTCCTATTCTTCTACAATTTCAAATCGCTCAGGCGGATACGCATATTCTTCATTAGTTTCATCTACAATGCCATACCAGTTCTTTTTCAGAATCCTTGCACTATAAATCTTCCCATGCCGCAATGCCAAGGGATTATCTTCGCCTATAAACTTAACCTTTATAATGTCATTAATCTTCATCATAGAACCAATTTCCGTCTGCATCCGGTTTCACCTTCCAATCATGCTTTCCAGCTGTGGCTTCTTCATACCAATGCAAATCTGCACGATAGCTTTCACCTTGATAATCTACATAACCAATACCTTTTTTCTTTTTCCATTCTGATTCTGTGCCACCATATCTGTCCAACAATACATCCACTTCATCAATTTGTCGTTCTCTTCCTTTTCCCGCAATCGTTTGAACGTTTGTAATTCTCGTTCCTTCAGTAAGGTGTGTTTCACTACCATCAGGAAGTTTGATATTATAGTTTTTGCTTTTCGCACCAACACTTTTGTGAATCAATATATCTAATTCTATTGTACTACTTTTAACGGAAGTTTCAAGCGTTTCTTTGCCAAAATACTTATTTACAGTATCAAGAACTTGTTTGGAATATGTGAAATCTGAACCATATTTTGACGGAATTTCTAAGCCAAGTTCTTTCATTTTAGCCTGCGTAAACGCTTCTGCAAAGAACTCGTCAAGTTTCTTTGAGCTGTGTTCGTAACTACTTATCCAGCTGTTACTATTATCTCCAACATCCTTACGGTAAGCCGTTCTAATTTTCTTAATTTCCTTCCAAAACTCGGGATCTTGCGTTAGCCCATATTTATCGGCATCCGTATTGGCAATTGAGTGTGCAAACTCATGTATTGCCGTAAAAATATTTCCGTCATTCAGCCTCATAGTTACGCCCGACACATCAACATCACCTGCACCACCACGCGCCCCAAGCGTAACTTTCTGAAGTCTCGTATTATATTCATTTGATAAATCTGTAATTATCTGCTTTTGTTTAAGATGCTTTTCGTCCTTGCCTTTAAAATCAAACTTTATTTCTTCGCCATTTTTATTAGTTGGCTTTACTATTTTGATATCCTGTTGTTCTTTCTTAGACAAATTAGATGTTCCACTTGCCACTCTCAACCGATTATCTCTAACTTTAAGACCTGCATTGTTACTAAATGCCTTATATTCGTTAGTTTGCTTTCTTAGTTTACTCTTTAACTCAGTTGTACTTCCGCCGATAGCGTTCTGTGCTTCAATCTCACGCTTGGTAGCTCTAATATTACGCTCCATCTTGCGCTGTTGCTGAGTAGCTTCGTAATAAGTATACTTTTTTCCATTAATTGTTCTTGGTTCCGGTTCCTTTAAATCCTCCGGAATAATGCTCGAACCTTCCCAGAATGGATAAAAATCATGTGTACAATTCACGCCTTTAAGACCAGTAGCAGTTCCATATCCAGTTTCTTTGAAAAAATCAGGGTACTTCTTACTCTTTCCGGAATATGAAAACACCTTATTTTGCCAAGGAACATGTTCCGGACGGCTCCCCATGTGTTGAGAAGTGATAACAAGGTCTTGCCCTGTACTTTCCAAGTTAGCTTCCATGATTTTACCTGCCAACTGAGACATTCCGGTTCTAACGGACATTCTAGCCGCAGTATCAAGTTGGTAAGACCTTCCATTAGCATAATCGATGGACCTTAATCCACTCTGTGCTAATCGATGCACACAATCATTAACTGCCTGATCATATGAAAATGTCCCGGTTGTCACCTTAAGCAATGCAAGATCCATTTCTCTCTGATAAGCATTAAGTACACCTGTTGTGCCTAATACCGTATTCTTAAATCCCATTGACTTAGTAAGATTTCGAAGTTCCCCTACTGTTTGAGCTTTAAATGCTGTCATAAGCTGACTCATGGTGTTAGGCTTTTTCAAATCCACGCCATGTTCTTCCCACATAGACAAATCATTATTCCATGCCATGTTTCCAGCTTCTGCTACAAGTTGGTCTCCTGCTTCCTTTGCAGCCTTTACAGTTGCATCAATGATGTTCTGTATCTCCTGCTTATAAGCCTTTGTATTTTCTGCCACTGCCATCTGATAAGCCTTATCTGCACGTAACAACTTCATTACTTCTGCTTGTATTTTCTGTGCAGAATATCCTTGTTCTACCATAGACTTTGCCATGAGTTCAGCAGTTTCTGTATATCTTCCGGTTTTCTTAACTCTGCGGGCAATATCTGCAATAACCTCATCTTCTAACTGCTCATACAATCCCATTATGTACTTATCTGCCAGCAAATCAATCTGTTCTTCTGATAATGCCCTTAAATCACCGCCTAATCTTCAACGTCTTCTACCGGTTCCTCACTCATTTTACCCTCTTTGATGTATTTCTCTGCTTCTTCATCCGACAAGTTGTACTTTTCTTTGATATACATAAATGTCAACCAAGGAATATCTGAGAAAGTAACCGCATCCGCTCTCATGCTCTCAAGCTTTGCCACCTTATCTTCTACATAGGAATCATCGAACTCAATAGAAAGTTCTTCTTCCAAATTAAAACTTGTGCCATTGAACTTATTTGAAAACCACATCGCAGCATGGATAATATCCGTAATGTAATCTGTTGCGCTCCTTCTTTGCTTATTAAGTTCCTGCATCGCATCCTGTTTGGTACCGATATACTCTGTTGCAGTTGTAATCTTACCATTTTCAAAGGTGTACTTCTTTGTGCCATATCCGAATGTCATTGAAAGCAGTGATAAAACTAATTCAAAAGCCTTTGTAATCTGTTCTACTCTGATTTCCGGATTATATTCCTGTACTAAGGTTTTCTCTTGTGGAAGTTTTCCTCCTTCATGCCCCAACAAAATAAAAATCTCTTTCTGCTGCGGTGTAAGATATGCTTTTCCTTTGTCATCTTTCTGAATACACGCCAACAATTCATTAATAAATACTAATTTTTGTCCTTTATCCAAATCGCCGTAAAGGATGTTGTAGCATAAGTCCATCGCTTTAAATAACGGAATAGCATTGTAAATCTTCGGAAGTCCATAACCCTCCATATTATCAAGATTATTAACCTCTGCATTCATCATGATAGCGAACGGTTTCTGTTCTCCTAACTGAACGCAATAAGATTCATTTTCTATTTTATTTCCCTGCTTATCAAAGGTCACTGTCTCTGCTTTATACTTCTCATCCTCTTTTTTGAAGATAACAAGCGTTGTTTTTTTCTCACCTTTTACCATATTTGCAGAGCTAAACGCACACTCTGTTACTTGTCCATTTCTTACTGTTAATGGAATAATACAATCTGCATCACAATAGTTAATACAGATTTCTCCATCTTTTACAGTGATATCTCCATCCGCAGACTGTAGGTGCGTTGCGTTATTCAAGCAAATATATGCTCCGACTGTACCGGTAGCAGATGTTTTTTCAAGCTGTTCTCGATAGCACACATCAAATCTGTTGTCTGCAAGAAACTTATCAATAAACTCCTGTGCTTTACTATCCTTCTCAGGTGCCACAGAGATAATCTCACAAAGATTCGCATCATCAGCGCAGCATCTTTTTGCAAAATTCATTCGTATTAATTCATAATTTACATCGTTCAGATTTGTTCGCTCATGAAACTTATCCACTAATCTATTGGAATACCAATCATCACACAGTTTAATTGTTGTTAAAGCCACCGTGTTTACTGTATAACCTAATTTTTCTAAATACTGTTTTGCGCAATTCTCCCTTTTTCCACGCTCCTATCTGTCTAAATCAATAAACTCTATGAAATCAAGCAATGTATAACAGAACGCATCCCACCAGTCGTTTACATTGCCTATGTTCTTATCTTCCGGTATATCCGGATGTTTCTCATCCCATCTGAGGGATGCAATTGCTTTTCTAATCTCTACACAACGTTCATTTATCTTCAACCGACCCGTATTCAAAAGCAAGTCGATTGTCTTTGGTCTGTCAGAAACTTCATTCTTACGGCAACCACTAATATTATTACATGGAAGTCCAGCTTCCCTTGCTGCACTGATAAGCGAGTATATCATGGTTGTACTGGCCGAATCTGGGAACACCCAATCTACGCGACTATATTTTTTAATACACATGTTATAAAATTCAATGAATTTATCGCATATCTTTTTGGCATCGATGTTCTCCGTTATCGGAAGTCCATCTTCTTCAAGCAATCGGAACTCTTTATAGCCGTTAATATATCCCATCAAACACATTGTAGTCTTTGAGCCGTTACCGCCGAAGTCTAAGCCTATTACCAATTTGCTAAATGGCCGTTTTAACTTGCTTTTTTCATCGTATAGGTCCTCTTCTTTGAAAAGATACGGACTGTCATCTTCTGCAAAATAACGGAAGATAATGCCCGATGCAAGTACCCATAATCCTCGGATAAACCTGTCGTAAAACACGCCGCTATACGTTCTTCGGTATCTTTCTTTGATATCTTCCGCAAGACTTAGGTTATCATCCATTGTAAAATGCAAATAAATGAGATGTTTTTCTTTAATTTTATTTATCCAGTTTACTTTAAACCAATGATCAGGACCATCAGGATTACAGTTAAACCAGTATTTTGAACCTTCCACAGAACATCGTCCCGTTGCCTGGTTCACAAATGACTCAGGCATTAAAGCCACTTCATCAAAAAACATTCCTGCCAATGTAATACCCTGTATTAAATCCTGGGAACGTTCATCCTTGCCGCCAAATATGTAAAAGTAATTCGTGACATTACCTTTGGATATCTCAACCATATTGTCCGCTCTATGGTCTAGTACTGTATATCCCCGGCTTCGCAGCATCAGCTTTGACCAAAACAATACATTTCTACGAAAAGAACCAATGGTTTTACCAGACATACCAAAATTCTGTGTTCGAAAGTTCGTCATAGCCCATAATACGTAACTCAAGGACATGCTTAGTGTCTTCCCACTTCTGATAGCTCCATCTGCTATTATTCCATCAGCATCATGAACAGGGGAATCTTTGCACCACCATGTAAGCACTTTCTTTTGCTTTTCTGAAAATGGTTTAAATTCAAAGCCATTTTGTCTTACCTTTTGCTTCAAACGCAACGCATTTTTCATCACATTATTACGAAGTCTGCTTATTCTTTTATCAATTTCTTCCCAATTACTCATCCTGCCACACTTCCTGTGCGGACTGATTAAGTGCATCTAAGAAATTATCCTCCGCTTTTTCCAAATCTTCCGGCTCTTTCGCTTGCATTTCCAGCTTTATTAATTCAAGTTCAAGTTTCCGTTTATCAAATTCCATTTTATGTTTATCGTATGGATTCATCTGGAAGTATCTCGTTAACCAGTCTATTGCTTTTTGCGGATCCTTCATTTTTACAGTTATTCCATCTTTGCCCTCTTTTACACTTTCGATCAATTGTGTATCTATCATGGATGAATCGTTTAATTTCACTCCTGTGCCATTGAAACTAACCACGTTACCAATGTCACCAAAGGCTATTCGCATCTGTAATTCCACAAAATCACTCTCTTCCGCTACTATCTGCTGCCTCTTTATTTCCTTTAATCTATCTAGTTCTGCTTTAACCTTTGGATTTCTTAGGAGTTTACAGCCTTCCGTCATTGCTGTTTCGTATTTGCAGCCATAGGCTCTTTGATAACTTTGTGCGGCGTTAAAAAGCTTACTGTAATATATACAGAAAACTCTCTGTTTTTCGGTTAGTTCTCCGTTTTTTAACGTTTCTTCTGTTCCATCTTCTGATATGACTGCTGCACTCTCGTTTTTAAGGGATGCACACCTTTGTTTTTTGTGTGCACACTTTCCTCTATTCCAACCATATCTCTTTTTCCAGGATTTTACTGTATTTTCCGTCACCTCGTATTTGGCAGCAATGTCTTTGTACTTCATCCCTGCCATATAATCCGCTTCTGCTCTTACATGTACATCATTCACGTTACTGCCACCTCTCATACTAAAAAGAACCGTACTTAACCTCATGTGGTTAGATACGGCTCTTGGCTCTTAAATCAATTATATAATTATTCTTTTACTTTCTCAATGCCTCTTTATCGTTGCACCGGTGCAACTTGCAATAATTCAATAACAAACATGCTTATGGCAATTATTAATACATATGCTATCTGCATCATAACCGGTAGTAGTATCGCCATCTTTAGAGAAAAGATGGCATTTATCCTTATTTCTTCTTTGTGCTCTTTGCACTTTTCCCATAATTTTCTCTTTGACTGCTGCCCTCTTCATTCTTGAATTCTAAGAATTTTTATTACTTAATTACGCGTATCGCGTTATTTCTGCATGGATGCTTCTTTGCATGATATAATAATTATTTTCCTCTTTTGATTCGCTTATTCTTCTTTTTACTGCCAACATATCTACTGCTGCCCCTTGGTGTTCCGTAGATGTATGCTCTCATAATTGCTTTCTTCATGCTTCCACCTCTCTACACAACGTATTTTTTGTGATCTCCCTTAACTGCTGATTTGCTCGACTGTGCGTAAATCGTTGTAGTACTAATTTGCTCATGTCCAAGCATCTTTTGAACTTCTTCAATTGGCATTCCTCTTTCTAATGCCAATGTTGCAGTTGTTCTTCTCATTTTGTGTGGATACGCTGCTATATCACGCTTCCTTCCGATGTCTCTTACTATTTTTTCAACCGTGTGTGTCTTAACTCTGTTATGTGGCTTATTTAGCGTCACAAATAACGCTCCGTTATTATCGGTACGCTCTTTCAAATATTCATTCAAAGAGTGAATGGCTCTTGCGTTCAAATACGCAATACGCTCCTTTTCGCCTTTTCCGAATATTATAATTTCGTCACCGTTTATATCTACAATATTCATTCCTGTCAATTCTGTGACGCGGCATCCCGTGCTGTATAAAGTATCAATAATTGCTAAGTCTCTTTTAGTAGTACACGCATTACGCAATTTCTCGATTTCTAATTCAGTAAAAGGCTTTTTGATGCGTTTCTCTTTTTTTATGGCTTTAATTTTTAAAGTCGGGTTCTTTTGGATATATTCTTCTGCTGTCAGCCAGCTAAAGAAACTTCTTAAATTTCTCAGTTCATTATCCTGTGTGGTTTTACTGATTTTGTCTTCAATGCTCCGCTTTGCGATATAAAATCGAATATTATCCGCCGTAACTTCTGCCAATGGCATATTGGTTTTGTTTAGAAATGCTGTAATAGTTGTTTTATAATAGCCAATCGTTCTATCTGTACATCCCTCTACCTTCTTGGCAACCAAAAACATTCCTAAGAGTTTGTAATTACTTTCCGTGTCGTATACTACGATTTCATTCTTCACAGGCTGTACATCATAGTCATTTAATACACTAACAAGCACATTTTTCAAAAAATCCACATCTCGGTCGTTCAAAAATTGCATTTTTTCTATAACCTGATTCATCAGTCTATTTCTCATAATAGCACTCCCATGTTCTTAGGTGTTCGCAACATATGTCTTTCATCTGTCTTTCCAGGTATGTATGGATTACAAAGTGTATCACCTTGAACCACTATTGCATCGATTCCCAATAAACTAAATTGAACATAAGCCATGTACACCGAACGCCAATCTAAATCCTGTGCAACCACTTTCATACACCGCTGGTAGTTAATTCCCCGTTCCTTTAGTACTGCTGCTGTTGCGATGATCATTCCACCACCTCCAACGCTCGGCTCATTAATTTTATACTTTTCATCTTCACTGATGATTTGATTCGCAAGCGCACACTCAGCAGTCAATTTCGATACGTGAAACGGTGTAAAAAACTGTCCCGTAGCCTTACTTCCCGCACCGGATTCCATGTATATCTCTCCCAAAATATCCGACATTCTCTCTTCAAGCTCATCAGTAAGAAGTTTCAACATATGTACAAATTGTTTACATTCTTCCAAAGTATATTTATTCATAACTGCTTTGTACTGCTCTTCTCGTTCATTCCACGCTTCATCACGGAATAAACAGCATGAATTATAAATGGCTATTGCACTACATTGTACCCAGTCGGCAAATACCATGCCTGCAGGGTATTTCCCCGACATAGATTGAATTCTTTTAATGATTTCTTTCTTATTCTCCATTCTTTAATACTCAGAGTAAAGACGTCTTTAATGCTGGCCAGCAAATCTCTTGCTCCTTTCTCAATCAAATTATTGTTTACTCAATAGCACTTCTTGCACGGAATCCATTTATCATCGCTTTCATATTCCTCTGATACTTTATTCGCTATGTCTTTCAATTCCTCTATACTGATTACTTTAATATTTGAAAAATACATAACAGGAATTGTTCCTGTGCACTTTGCTCTCTCAACAATCTCCTCAATCACTTTCTGCATATTACACCTCACTAACGAACTTATACTCATGGTCTATATACCGCCACTTTTTAACGCCACCAATAGGACATATCACAATATCTTCCGATGGTTTATCTATATATCCATGATGTTCATTTATGGAATATCTTTGGCACTTCATACATTTTTCCCACTCAGCATTTTCACAACTCATTCCTTCTCTCCCTTCATGCTCTCGGCTATTTCATCAATAATCTTCCACCCCATCGAAACACCACTCACAAAAGTAATCTGATTCTGATGCTCCAAGATAATTTCTGTAATTTTCTGATTGCATTTCTCTGCAAATTCCTCGATAGCCTTGGTTCTGATTTCCTGCTCATAATTTTCTTTTAACGGACAATTTTGCATCTTGTCCACTAACGAAAATCTGAATTTCTTCGGATAGTGATTACAATTTGAAGTTAATCGTAAGGTGTGTTTAGCAAGTTCTTTTGCTTTCAAAATCACTTTTAGGTCATTGTCTGCCATTTTCTATTCCTCTGATTCAAAGATTGCAGATGAAAAGATACAAAACGGGCGAACACCGCGGTTGCTACCGCAGTCATCGTAGTCGATGATGCCGGACGGAGAAACAACGGCCACTCCATACTCATAATCATTGCATGGTGTACTCCACGGTGTAATCATCCACCACCAATAATCCACATTTGGGATAAGTGCTCTGTGCTTTCTGTATTCATCCACAGTGAGCAATGATACCTTGTCCTCACAAGTGCCATACTCTGTCTGGCCATCTAATGACAGCAAATCTCTTTCAAATGGGATAATGTTCTCTTCTCCAACTGCATCTGCAAGCTGTTTATATAGCTTTGTGTTGAGATAATCTCTAAGACCACTTGCTCTCCAGTCATTACATGAACTGTCAAACTGCATTCTTTCTTCCAGTTTATCTGCCAGACATGCATAGCCTTTCTCTGTAATCTCAAGGATTTTCCACGTAAGTCCTGCCAGTTCAAATACATCTCCTACCTGCAGTCCTGCTGGCACCACTCTGTCACTCTTTTTTATAAGTTTCTTTACGATTAATTCGAGTTCTCCAACTCTCTGTTCTAATGCTCTATCCATGATTTATTCTCCCTTCGATACAAAGATATTAGATTTTAAGATACAAAAAGGGCGAACACCGTAGTTGTAATTGAAGCTATTGCTGATGAAGTCGCCGGACGGAGAAACAACGGTAACTGAATACTTCCATCCACGTCCCTCCGTACTCCAAGGTGTGCAAGTCCACCACCAATCCGGTAATTCTTTATTAATAAGCAAGTCATTATATTTTCTTGCTTCATCAAAATTAACTGTTCTAACCTTGCATCTGCATGTTCCATATTCGTTCTGCATATCAACCGAAGTTAAATCTACTTCATGCTCAACGATGTTCTCTGCGCCTACTGCATTTTCGATAATTGGCAGGATGTCTCTTTCGATTACTTCTTTGAGGTTTGATGTGTTGTAATCTTTACTGCTGCCATATCTGATATTTTCTAACATCAAATTCTTGGAAATGACTGCTGCCACTCCGTCCATCTGCTCCAATAAGATAAAATCATACTCTCCAATCTTGAATACCTCTCCTACCTTAAGTGTTGCCAGTTCCACCTTTCCCGTACACTCTTTCTCTTCTAACATTCTTACAAGTTCTCTTGCTGCTTCTAATTCTTTACTCATTTTTATTTCCTCCTTTGTACTCTATAACTGTCTGAATTTAATACTTTTGCCACATACTCACCGTATGTCATGCCTGCTGCACGTGCCGCTATTGCGATATCTGTAATCTGGTTAGATTTTCGCTTTGTCTTTTTAGGCTTCTCTGTGGTTGCTTTCTTATTGGCTTCATACTCCCTCTGCCACTTTAATTTCCCATTACGTGAACACTCTTTGCAGCAATAATTCTGATTTAGTCTCTTTGCTGTAAATATTCTTTCGCACCACTTACATTTTTTAACCATGTTTGGCTCCTATTCTGCAATCATTTCTGCAATACTGCTGCACACTGCCTCTTTCTGCTCATCCGGGTTCTTTAACTGTTCATACGCCAGTTTTAAGTATTCCTTTAATCTGTTCTCCCTGTTCCTCTGCCATTCCTGTGCCGTTTCTTTCTGCGCTTCCTTTGCAGCTTTCTCATCCAATAACTCTACGCTTCTCGGATAACCAATATTTCTATTCATCTCCTCATAACAATTTAGAATTTCTGCAATCTGACGTTCCGGTATTCCAAGCTCATCCAATATCTCTTTTAATTTTTCTTCATCAATAACCAGATGCTGTTCCTCTCCGTTTACTATGTCCGCATATGCCACCATATCAAATAACTGCTCATTTACTTTGTTGTAATAGGTCTCCTCATCCATCACACCTTTGATGATTCTTTTTAAGCCCTCCTGACGTTCTTTTAGTGTCATAAATGACTTGCCTTTTAGATATTCTTCTGCGAACTCATGGTGTGGGCATTTGGTGTTTTTCGTGAAGAACAGGATATGTTCTCTGTCTTCCTGCCTATCTGTGAATGCCGGCCACAGGAAACCTGTCTCCGGTGCTCCTACTACCCAGTCGCGAATTCTGGCACCGATACGGTTATTATCTTCAAGATATCCTAATCCCGGCTCACTCAAGCCTACCGGGCAGATAACGCCTAATATGTACTCGAACACTTCCTCTGACTCGTCCAGTTTTTCTCCATCACTTGTTTTAGTGATAACGTCGTAAACGTCATGGAAGAACAGAATTAAATAATTTCCCACGTAATCATAATTTTCTATAATTCTCTCGTATTCCTCATACAGCCTATCTTCATCTTTTAACCTGCTGCCTCTTAAGTTTAAAAGTGACTGCTGCCCTGCCGGCTCTTCAAATTCCACCTCAACCAGATTATTTCCCATTTTGCCTTTCAGTGCCGCCTTGGCGATATCTAAATATTTGAAAAATTCTGTATCATCCAAGTTTAAAAATGTTTCATTCAACACCGTCACTATCTGACCATTTGCTACATAGCAGCCGCACATTCTTGTAAATGTGCATCCGTCTTTGCTCATTCTTCTACTAAGTTCTCTAATATCTGCAATTCTCATATGCCCTCCTACTTTGGTATTATTCTTCTTTTATTTCCTCGTTTGCTGATAAATACCGTCTGGTATTTGTCTTCTTCTAATACCATCCAGTTTTCCGGCTTCAACTTGTTCTTTGAAAGTATCTCTTTCTGTGCTCTTGTTGGTTTCTTTGGCTGTTTCAACTTTTTCTCCTTTCTCTCCGGGGAAAGCAGCGAACCCCGGAGCTGACGTGTTTCATGGTTACGTGTGATATATTATTCAAAATTCAGAAAAACCCATTTGTTATATACGAGCTTTGACTCGTCCCAGTCCGGATAATGTTCTCTTAGATGCGCTTTCATCATTCCTAACATTTCATCCCTTAATCCAGCATGTCCGTTATCTAATAAGCCATGATGATATCTGCATCCGGTCACACCATTCTCTTCGATTCCTAAGCCACCTTGGCTTTTGTTTACGTAATGCATAATATCCGGTATGCCTAGCAGCATCTCTGATTTGCATTCCATGTGATAACCAAGCCTGCAAAATAGGCACTGCTGCCCGTCACGCTCAAATACCCGCTCTGCTACTTCTTTTGTGAAATTGTAGCTTATTTTATTACTCTTCTTTTTGCTCATAGTCCTCTAATCTCATTTGTGACGTATCATTTAAATCATCAATTTCATCTTCTAGCTCTTCGATCTGTTCTACATCGGATTCAATATCTCTCAATCGCAGTTTTGCAGTAGCCCAATGCTTGTCTCTCACAGCTTCCGTCAACCTCAAGATATTGTTATGTATCTCTTCTGTCAGTTCTGCAATATTGTTTTCTAACAATTCCTTGCGGCTCTGTCTCTGCACCGGCAGCGTGCTACGCTGTTCATCCGGTTCAATATCAACTGTATCTCTTCGCACTTCCGGTAACTTGGTACATTCACTTTCAGACTCCACCGGAACAATCTCGCTCTCAGCTTCATTCTCTTTAGCATCCTCTTCCTCCTGCTGCACAATTGGCTCTTTCTTCTGGACTGGTTTCTTTGGCTCTGGTTTTGGTGCTTTCTGAACCTTACTTTCTTTACGTGGCATCTGTTTGGCAGTCTGTTGCACTGGTGCAACTTCTGTTTTTTTCTCTGGAAATGGCTTCTCATAAATTCCTTCCCATGCTTCCTTTGCACTGCTGCCCGAATTTAAGAAATTAAACATCGCATTGCTAACTTCCTGCCAGCCGAATCCCTCCTTATCTCCTTCCCGGACATTGACCGCTTTTATACCATCTTCTTTTACAAAAACCGAAAATCTTCCTACACCCGAAATGCGCACACTGTACATCTTTTCGCCCGCTGGTGCCAGTATTTCATAAAGTGCATTCTGATTATCTGTTTTTCCTTTGCAGCTTTCGTAAATCGAACCAAATAATTCCGGCATATCTTCGAATAGTTGATGCAGTATTTTTTCCAAATTGCTCAACTCGTACTGTTCTGGTTTCTGTCCTTCTAGCACAACCTCGATATCTGATATCTTTTCTTCTTCCTCTATCTCATCTTTAATTGCCTGAATCTCTGATTTTGAATACGCTGGAGTAATCTCCTCTCTAATCTGTGCCGGAAGTGTCAGCATAAGTGCTAACTTTGCATAGCCAAAACCTCTGTATTTCTCTTCCAGAATCATACTGTTTCCACCTTCTGAAAAGGTGTTGTTGATATTTATGTATCTCGATACTACATCCTTGCCGATATCGTACTTCTGTCTTGCAAAATCAATATAATCTGTATATCCGGTATTATTTAAAATGTCCGTGTCACGTGCCAGCTTTAGCAGATACCCGATTTTCATGAACCCCTCTACCAGTTCTGATGCTTTCTGTGTATTCTCCTGCCACTGCTTGTCAAATGCCTGTTCGTATGCTTCAAAAGTAGCAAATTGCATTGTCATAACTTCTGTTTCCATTCTTGACTCCTTTACGCTGTTTTCTTCTGTTTCTCTGTTTTTGCAGCCTTATATCCACTTAAAAACTCTTCTATCATTTCTCTATCCGGCTTTTTATCATTTGCCCCGTACCACTGCTGCACATCGAAGTTTTTATCGATTTCCACTGTTATATACGGCACGTCCTCACATGCTTTCTTTCTGAGCACCAAAATTACGTTCTTTCCGGCATTGTGATTGCTCATATACCGCTGGTTACTGCTGCCAACGCAATGATGTAGCGTCCTGCCCTCCAAAACTATCTCTGCCGCATCCTTTGCCGGACGTATCAGAAGTTCATCTGTTTCATAGTGATATTTTTTATCCAAGCCGTTAAACCGTTTTGCTATCTTCGGAAATTGCTCCAGCATTTCATTTATGTATTTCTCATTCTTTCTAGACTCATCCTCTACGCGAAGTTTTGTATATGTTTCTTTCAGGCTTCTCGGATTTAAGTACAGTTCATTCTTCATGTCGTACCCTAATCCTTTTCGCATCCTCAAGTAGTCAGCGTATTCCGTAATTGCACTATTTTCCGCTCCGCTATATTCTGCTTTATATTTTTCAATTCTATTCTTCGCCTGCTCAATGCTCATGTATTGTAAGATATAAAGCATCTTGTCAATTCTCCCAAAACTTCCCGTGTGAAATACATAATTGTAAATATCTTCCCGCGTCTTATTATTAGCTTTGTATTTTCTTTTTTGCATTACCTGACACGTGCGTAGCGCTGCAATTTTATCCTCCTGCTGCACAATCCATTTAATATCAGCTTTCTTTACTCGTAGCACCTTTTCTAGTGTTTTTCCATTTTTGTAAATAATTCCACATACACCATCATCACGAATAATTTCCCGTGCCAATTCATCCATTCCTATCTTGTGAATCATTTCTATAACCGGGGTTTTTGCACACGCCATCATGATATTTACTTTAGCTCCACTGTTTAGTTGCCAAATCGATGCGTCTGGATTGTATACTTTTACATATTCGTCTATTGGGAAATAATGCATGTTTGACTCTGCTATCGCTTTACTTATGCCATCAATTCCACCGAATGAAAGTCCTGTCATTTCATAATCTTTTGTAATTCTTCTCCGTGTTTCGTACCACTTTTTCGACCAGGTACACCGTTCATATTCTTTGCGCATTCCCGGAGCTAAAAACACCCTGAGCAGTTCTATCAGAAAGGTGCTCATTCCTCTATTAATCTGACGGTCTGTTACCCTTCTAAACTGTCTTATCACCAGATTCCCTTTATTATCCGTCTGCCACAAATAATATCTCTTTATATTAGTTTTTATTCGTATATAATCTATTCCGGCACATTTCCGCCAATCTAACTTCCCGGTAGCACCGCATACCTTGCATGTTTCTCTCTCGTAACGTTGTGGAACATTCCCCATTCCATATGCTAATTCTTCTATGGCGGTATCCGGTTTTACGATGTTTCTTGAATACGTTTTTCCGCACTGGCAGCACCAGTAATCTGCTTTTTTTCCATTTCGCTGATAATAGATAATATTGGATTGTTCCTCATCTCTTTTAATCCAGTCAAGGAATTCGTCAGGAATATCTTTAAGACCAGAAAACAGACTCTCTATTGTCTCGCTCACTCTAATTTCCTCCCAAATAATATTCTCTGATAATCTTCTTGGCAGTTCCCATGCCCGGTATTCCAAGTGTTACCCTACCTGCATTTACGCCTGCTGCTGTCAAAATCTCTTTATCAACTGGATGCTGATTTTTAAAGGACCATTTCAGCAATTCCGCAATACATCCTTTTAAATTTTTATTCTTTCTTCTGATTGCAGCCGCCATTTCCTCTGACTCTCCTGCACACAGCTCAATGTAACTTACCCAGTCCTCCATGATATCTACTGGTTTTAAACTCTGTCTCTCGATCTTGATTTTCCCTAAAGCTGCGAGCAATTTATTTGCCAGTTCCGGTATTATATCGTCCATATAATCTTCTGCATCGGCTTTATCTAGTCCATTTTCCTCTGCCAGTTCCATCAGGCTGGATATATCTCCTTCTTCTTTCAATCCTTCCGCTGCCCTGTTTAACTCTTCTACACTGTCAAATTCGCCGAATCTATCGAACATTTTTTATTTCTCCCTTCATCTTCACTTTTTCGTGCAACATTTCTACATAAGCATTTGGATAATTCAGATATACTTTGTAAAGGTTCCCATTTAGTAAATTCAACATTTCCTGCCATTTCTCTTTATTTTTGACCTCAACATTTTTACCATCTTTCCATTCGTTTCTCTGCCACTTATCCACTAAATACCTCTCACCTATCCCCATTTCAAGGTAGGTGGACTCAGTATAAATGCTTAAAACACACTTCTCTTTTAGTCTTTTCAATGCTTTTATCAATACTTCCAGTTCTGCGCATCGTCCGGTCATTTCCTCAACCGCTTCCACATCTATCAGTGTCTGCGGATGTACTTTCCCTTCCGGGTAATATTCCAGACAGTACGCCACGTATCCGCTGCTTTTTTTCATACTACTGATGCCTGATACCAGATATATGCTCACTTCTCTCATCCGCTGTCTCCTCCCCACTTTTCCTCGACCTGATTACCTAGCAAAATCTCAACATAATAGTAATAAGTCATGCCATTTTCGGGATTTATTCCTGTTCTTATGCTGTCGCGGTCTATGTAATAGCCCAGTGTCGGAACGGGACCATTTTCGACCAAGTCTCTTATTGTGCGACGCTCGTAGGTATATGTTTCAGGTTCCGGCAGCTCTAGATTCCTTGAACACCCATACCGTGAAAAAACTTCAATTTCCTCTTCTTCCCCAAACAGACTCAATTGTCTATTTACTGCATCTGCTTCAACTGGTTTTGTTATGTAGGATGCAAGCTCTTTGAAGTGCCCTTCTTCATACATGGGGGTGTAATTTATACGTTTTCCAAATTGATTCCATATCTTGGTTATTATTTCTGTCGTACCTGACTCTTTTAAGCGATTTACGACCAGATGTATATGTACTCCACCTCTTTTTCCAATTTCCATGCGATAGATAAATTTAAGAATATTCTTTCGTTTCCTATACTGGTACCTCAGCTTTTCGTAAAACTTTTCCCATATAGCACACAGCTCTTTACATTTCATCCTTGTCCCTTTTGGAAATTTTAAAGTCACCCACAAATCACCTGGTTCGAAGTTATATCTTAATTTTCTAAGTACAATCTTTTCTTTCTGCCACTGATTCTGCTTTTTTATCTGTTCTGGTGTCGCTGTTTTCTTAGGTGCTCTCTTCTCTCCCTTAGCTCCACATCTGCCGGCACACTTGAACTCATACTCTCTGTATGGACCATATATATAAACATCTTTTCTATGTGCCATATCCTTATCCTTTTCCGTAAGTTTAATATTTTTAGATTGTAAAATAAGCAGGGCTTTAACCCCTTATTTTACTTGTGTCTTCCGGTCGAATCTGTTATAATAAAAATGTCCTAAGTTTAACAGATTCGACCAGAATCTACCGGGCTAAGAAATGTGTCAGATTTCTTAGCCCTCTTTTTTTATTTCCGATACATAAAGTTTTAACTGACCGTTTTTAGGATCTATTTCCGCATCAAACAGTCTCTTTGTTGAAAACAATTCCTCTATTTCCTTTTCTTCCTCCTTACTCTCTTTTGCGGTAATTACCCCTATGGTTTCCATTAATTGAATCTTTCCTAATAATTCGTTTTTACGTCTTTCTGCACAGTAAATGGCGTATCTGAATTCCAATTCTTTGGGTCGTTTTCGCAATTCCGCTACGCTTTCCTCACATGCTTCGACTTTAATCCTTTTAAGCTGCTCATATGCTTTTAATACTATCTCTCTCATCTGTCTTTCCTCCACATTCCCATAACTTCACGGTATGTAAGTTTCTGGGTATTATGATTTCTTTTAATGCACGCTTCTAATGTCGCCTTTTCAACCTTGGCTGTATGAAATAATCCCGGATTCTTTTCCTCGTCATTCTCTCTATAACCGCCATCTCCAAAAAGTTCCTGTGACTGTTCCTCACTTAACTCTACAAACACCGCTACACTCAATGCCATCTGGTGCACCATCAAAGCGTTCCAGTACTCTTTCCTTGCAAAATGAAAAGCAAACATCCCTGCGGCATCTCTCATCTTTGGCATAATCCTCTGCTGTTCTATCAATTCCACCACCTGCTTTCTCGTAAGCTTTCTTGACAAGTTCCGGTTCAAAAGCTCCATGTTCTCCAAACAAACGTTCCATAGCCGCTTCATCCAGTTCTATGACTACTGCTGTGGCCATACAGTTATAAAACAACCATTTAGCTTCACAGAAATGTCCTTGCTGCATCATCTGGTTGAATTGCACCGGTGCAACTGTGAGTTTCTCTACAATTTCATTCATTGTTAGCATGGCTTGCCTCCGTTTCTTCCCGGATGGCTCGCAATTCGATATCGACACCTACTCTTAGAGCCATGTCTAAGAAGTTATTTAAATTGATTCCAGCATCCGGGAATTGTTCATTTAACTTTGCTGCTCTAGTTCTTAACAGTGCGCTTTCTTCCTCTGTCAGACGTACTGAGCCGTATACCATCTGTCCTGCTCCGTTCGACATCTTCTGTACCTCCTGTTCTTTTTATTCTCTTATAATCTTTGCAGGCTTCTCCTCTGCTACGGTCTATGCGATTGCAAAACGGGAATCTTCCGCATGTTTCACGGATCGTTTCCATATCCAACCTCGTATGCATCCAGTATCCAGCCGATAAACATCGTTATGTACCCGGCTAGCATCGTATAGACACCTAATAACAAATTATCTTTCAGGAACCATATACCAGCAAAAACTACGAGCATTCCACCATAATATAGAGTGCTATTGACTATTTGTCCTTTTCTCTTCGTTTTCTTTGCCACTCTTCGAACTCCTTTCTGTTTGCTTCATCCTTAAAAAATTCAGTGATACTACTGTGGGCGGCATATGCTAATCTATCCATGCTATGCTGGTCTATTAAATTTGCTTGTACATATTCCACCGGTATCACCTCCTTCTTTCTTATTCTTTGTTTACTGCTGTACTAACTGTGCTTTTTCTTTCTGGTCCATCTGCTCTTTCACAAGCAACATGCTTGCTCCAGCCTGTACCATCATTAATGACTGAATGCTTAACTTTTTCGCATCATTTACGAGCTGAATAACTTCCTGTTCTTTTTCTGCTACCATTTCTTCTCCTCCTCTGTTTGATTTTTTAAAATGTTCGTGTTACGCTCTCCTTACTGGGCACTGCCATGCCCTAGTAAATATGAAAGGAGATTTGCGTATGACCAAAATCCAACTAGACATTAGCAAATATTCTGGTGACGCAGAAAAGCGATTGAAATATATCGTACCAGCAAATATTTCCACTTTCTTTTCTGACGAGTTCATGCAAATTCATACCAATAGCAAAACTTTTGTCGAATTTTGCGAAACTATTGGCTGTGACCTATTTGTAGATAAAGATAAACTGGAAGATGGTGATTTTGATTTTGCTATCAAAACTCATTCCAAGTTTAGTTCTTGGTCCGATATGCTTAATACTGCATTTCAAACACTCGTCGACGAAAATTAATTCTTAAATGGGCGAGATTTTTTATTTCGCCCATTTAAATCAAGCGTTATCTCTACTCCTTTTCCTAAATCTCCACCTTTAATTCCTATTTGAACTAAGCATTTAATTTTTCCATCGCCCAAATCTGCTATTGGTGTAGTGTGGACCATGACATCCTCAAGATTGCGTTCTTTTTCTGAATTTATTTCTCTCACCTCCTACTGCTGCACTAACTGTGCTTTTACTGGCTCATCTCTTGCCAATAAGACAAACACGCAAGCCTTAACTATCTCTAATGACTGGTTATCAAGATTCATTAAATCAGTTACTAAATTTTCAGTTTCTTTTCTTTCTTCTGGTGTCTGTATATTTCTTTTTGCCATCTATTTTCCTCCTTTTTATTCAATATTGTTGCTTTGTGATTTTATCATATCTCCAAGCAATTATTTTGTCAATACTTTTTTGTTGCAAAGTGATATTTTATGTGATATTGTTATTTTAGAAAGGAGGATAAAACATATGACTCATGAAGAATTTGAAGTATGCGACCGTTTTAAACAGGCACGACTTGCATTAAAAATGAAGCAGGGTGACTTTGCCCGAGAAATAACAACAACACAGGGACACGTTTCTGATATTGAAAATAAAAGAAAAGGAGTTTCCGACAGACTGATTACTATTATTTGTTTAAAATGGGGTATTAACGAAGAGTGGGTCCGTCATGGAACTGGAGATATGTTTGTAATTCCAGAAGATGAGGATGCGGAAATTATTGAAACATTAATGACCGAGAAAGATGATATTGTATATGACACTATCTTAACTATTACAAAAGCGTATAAGAAATTGTCTCCTGAATCAAAATCCGCTTTACAGTCTTTAATCAAAAATATTCTTGAAGAGCAGAAGAACCGGGAAGCCTAATGCTTACCGGTTCTTCTTATATGTACTCTTATTAGATTTATTAACTGTGCCAAGAACGTAGTATCATGTTCTGGTATCTTATCCACTTCTTTATGCAATGTCTCTTTGTAATAATTTTCTTCTTTTTTAGACATGGCTTTCCCTCCTGCTCATCCGGCGACTGCTGCCACCACCTCATTTTTACTTTTCGGGAATGCGCATTTCCTTTGTATGTCTTGAATATAGCACCATTCGTTACATTTGTCGAGTTTTTAGGGATAAAATTGCAAGAATTTGCAGAGATTTGTAGAATGAAGCTATTTTTTTCGTTTATGCTTGTATGTGGAATCATACAGATCTTCGATTCCTACATCTAAAGCAGCGGCGAAACGTTCCATCTCCATCATGTCAGGGCATTTCTTATCTTCGAATATGTAATACAACGATCTTACACTCATTCCTACTCGCTCTGCCAGTTCTTTTGGTTTCATTTTCTTTTCAACCATTATTAATCTTATTTTTAAGTACATCATAATGGTTATGATAGCAGTGTTTTTTCTCTATGCAAACAGGAAATTACTGGAGTAGTTGTAATAAAATTAAATATATTATACATTTGTAATAGCGTTTTGTCTACATTTGTGTTATTATTTTTTATATTACAAATGAAAGAGGGTAAAAATTTATGAGTAAAACAAAAAAATGTAAACACTGTCAATCTGACATCCCTAAAAAGGCTAGTGTGTGTCCAGTATGCCAAAAGAAACAAAACAAACCTGTTCTTGGTGCTGTATTAATTCTCTTTGGTATCATAGGTATTATTTCTGCATTAGGTGGTTCCGATAATTCTGGTACTACAAATGGTTCCGCAGTACAAAACACCGAAGTTTCCGGCACTACCAGCATTGCAACAAAATTAACTGTCGAAAAATATAATGCCATTGATTTTGGTATGTCTTACGAAGATGTTGTTGCTATTGTTGGAGAAGAAGGTGAAAATATTTCCGAAGTATCTTTGGCTGATGTAACAACTTCTATTTACCAGTGGGACGAAGGTCTTTCTAACTTTAATATTACTATACAGGATAATCAGGTTACTGCAAAAGCACAGGCTGGCATTATTGTATCTTCTTCTAAAGTCACCATGGAAATGTATAATTCTATCGAAAATGGAATGACTTATGATGAAGTTGTAGGAATTTTCGGTGCAGAAGGTGCGCCACTCTCTACTGCCAAAACACTTGGTATGATAACTACTATCTATGCCTGGAACGGCACCTCATTAGGTGGAAATTGTAATGTAACCTTCCAAGATGGAGTGGTATTTGCTAAGGCGCAATATGGTTTAGAATAAATTATAAAAGAGGGAGCTTACAGCTCCCTCTTAACATATTCTCACTCTTTCTCTTCGTCATCCTCATATAATACATTTCTTATCTCAGAATCGTTATTTTGCATGTTCTTAACCATCTCAATCATATTCATTTAATCCTTAATTGTTTTAAACGTACTCTTGCCACAGCTTCACTAACTGCAAAGTTATAAGCTATCTCACGCACTAAAGCAATTTCCGGTATCTTTCCCCGAGCTTCCTCTTTTAACATATTAATTTTTTCTTGTATCATATTTTCCGGCATAAGTAGATTAGCTGCAAAATAGTCTCCTAGTATCCTTTGCTGTAATTATAATATCATTTTGTTTAAGTGTGTCAATTTTCCCTTGATTATTTCCATTCAGCCTATTAACATATAATACAAACACTGTTGCACCGGTGCAACTTTTAAAATGTGAAAGAGGATGAATAAAATAAAAAAGTTCCTGCTGCAAACAGGAACTCTCATACTATCCAGCAGTTCAACCGGATATAATTTTTCTAGCAAATTAATTATATCATTCCTTCGAACCGCTGGCAATAAGTTAGCGGTATTTTTGTACCCATTTTCAAAAGAAAGGTGCTATTTTATGAAAAAAACTTTTGTAAAAAAAGAAACAATCTATGCTGCAGTCTATGCAAGATACTCTGATGGACCAAATCAGACTGAGCAATCTATCGAAGGACAGATTCGCGATATTGACAAATACGCTGCAAATAATGGTATTACTATCGTGGAATATTATATCGACCGACATGTGTCCGGACGCAATTTTGATAATAGGGTAGAGTTTCAGCGGATGCTCAAAGACTCCGAGAAAAAGCAGTTTTCCATTATCCTGGTATGGAAAATAGACCGTTTTGGTCGTAACCGTGAAGAAATAGCCATTAACAAGTATAGGTTCCGTAAAAATGGTGTTTCCGTTGTTTCTACCATGGAACACATTCCTGATGGTCCAGAGGGCATTCTTTTAGCATCGCTCTACGAAGGACTTGCAGAATATTATTCCGCAGAACTTTCCCAGAAAGTTACCCGTGGTATGCGTGAGTCTGCTATAAAAGGTAAAGTCATCGGAACGGTTACTTATGGCTTTCAAAAAAGTGAATCCGGCTATCACGAGCGTAATTCCGAAACAGCACCTATCCTCGAAGAGGCTTTTATTCGTTACTATAACGGTGAGACTGTTCCTGACATTGTGAATGATTTTACGACCCGTGGAATATTAAAAGGCGGTAAACCATTCACGTCAAACTTTTTTTACCGTGCATTCCGTAATCGTAAATATATCGGAGATTACGAATATAAAGGCGAGGTGTATGAAAATGTACTGCCTCAACTCATTCCTGATGATTTGTTCTTTGGTGTGAATAAACTTTTAGATCAGAATGCAGCGAATTTCCAAAGATATAAAGCACAGGTTGACTTTCTGCTTTCCGGTAAGCTCATCTGTGGAAATTGTGGTTATAACTACGTTGGCGAATCCGGTACTAGTCATACATCTGCTGTATATCATTACTACAAATGCCATGGTAAAAAGATGCATAAGTCTGACTGCATTGGAAAAAACTTTAAAAAAGATTTTCTAGAGCAGTTTGTCCTTGACTGTACCATTAAAGATATTCTTAATAGTTCTGTACTGGAATTAATCGCGGATAGTATATTGTCGCTCGAAAATGAAAGTGATACATCCTATACTCTTAAATCTCTTCTTGCACAGAAAAAAGAAGTTGATAAAACAAAACAAAATCTTATGAAAGCAATTGAAGCCGGGATTATTACTCCAACTACTAAAGAACGTCTGCTTGAGCTTGAATCGCAGTCTGAAGCCTTGATGATTGCCATCAAGCGTGAAGATATGAAAAAAGATGCTCTTACCAAGGAACATATTCTGTTCTGGCTTGATAAATTTATTCATGGGGAAATACATTCAGAGTCTTTCAAAAAGACTCTTATTGATGTATTTATTAACAATGTTATGGTTTTTAACGACAAAATGGTCATCGCTTACAACTTTGCAAACAATGACCATTCTATAACATTTGAAGAATACAACGATAAGGTTCGGATGTATTCTGACCAAGTGGACCTGAGGGGAATCGAACCCCTGTCCAAAAACCAATTCCCTGCCCTTCTACGAGTGTAGCCTACAATTTGACATTCCCTCCACGGACCTCCCATAGGCAGGATGCCCGCTTCAGTAGCTTCATGATACGCCCGCCGGTGCAAAGCTTAGCCGGTGTCGTTTCCTACATAGTCGAAGCCTGGATCCTAATGTGTAGGTGCACTAGGTCAGACTGCTGCAACTAGGCAGCGTATGCTAAATTTTCTTCAGCGTTTATTTTTAATTTTGGAATTTAACGCATCCCGTGCGACTCGCTTCTCCAGCTGCATGATCCCTGTCGAAACCTTTACAAGCCCAAGTTATGTGATTGTGACGTACAAACTGTACATCATGTTTTATATCAATGGTGACCATCTCTGACCACCATATCAATCTAATAATTACATCGGTATATCACTTAAAAACTTTAACCGAAATTACGCACCTTAAATTCTCGCTCTGCTTCTCGCTTCATATCCTTCTTAGCAATATCCTGACGCTTATCGTAAAGCTTCTTACCTTTTGCAAGAGCGATTTCCACCTTCACGAGGCTTCCCTTTAAGTATACTTCAACAGGAACTAATGTATATCCCTGCTCAGTCAGTTTCCCAGTCAGTTTACGAATCTCTGCTTTGTGAAGCAGAAGTTTCTTCGGTCTAAGCGGGTCTTTATTGAAAATATTGCCCTTTTCATATGGACTGATGTGCATACCATAAATATACACCTCACCATTTTGAATACGCACAAAGGATTCCTTGATACTGCATTTGCCCATTCGTAATGACTTTACTTCCGTGCCATGCAGTTCAATTCCCGCCTCATACTTTTCTTCCAGGAAATAATCATGGTAGGCTTTCTTATTATTCGCTATTAACTTCTTCTCGACCTTTGCCATGACGCTCTCCTTTCCTGCTCATAAGGCACTCTGTTCCAAATCATTGTTACTTTGTATCCGACTGCCTTATGAGTATAACCTAACTTTCGTTTCAATGCAATAAACTTCTAGTTTAAAATCTAGGAAAAAATGTATTTTTTTGTCTATATATACGCCAAATATACCTTTTTCTTTTCTCACTATTACATCTCTTCTTCACTCGCCACTATAAAATCAATCGTCCGTAAAACTTTATCCGTAGCAGCTACAATAACTTTTATCTTCTGACCAAGCTTGTATCTTCGTGCCCCGGTCTCACCAACTAATTCATAGCTTCTCTCATCATAATGATAATAGTCATCATTTAAGGATGTCACATGCACAAGCCCTTCGACCGTATTCGGGAGTTCTACATAAAATCCCCATTCTGTCACACCGGAAATCACACCCTCAAATACCTCACCAAGATGCTCCGACATATATTCTACTTTTTTCAGCTTATCTGTTTCGCGCTCGGCTTCTTCTGCGCGTCGTTCTAACTTACTGGAACGTGCAGCTACTTCATCTAAGATTTTTTCATAATGCTCAATTTTTTTCGTATTCATACGTCCGCGCAGATTATCCTTGATAATTCGATGAATCTGCAAATCCGGATAACGTCGGATTGGCGAAGTAAAATGACAATAATAATGTGTCGCCAAGCCAAAATGTCCGGTACTCACAGTCGTGTATTTTGCCTGCTTCATAGAACGAAGTGTCAGACGGCTAATCAATACTTCTTCCGGTGTTCCCTCAATATTCATCAACAATTTCTGCAATTCCTTCGGATGCACCTCATCTTGTC
This sequence comes from Roseburia sp., assembly GCA_045531555.1. Lineage (GTDB taxonomy): Bacteria > Bacillota > Clostridia > Lachnospirales > Lachnospiraceae > Roseburia. Next base: position 66,984 of record JAZSEF010000072.1, read on the forward strand.
CAATACGGATAGTATATCCAAAATTATTGATAAACGTAGCCAGTTTTTGAATTTTCTCAGAGTCCGGATTATCATGTGTACGATACACAAACGGAAGCTCCTGCCAAAAATAATCCTGTGCTACCGTCTCATTTGCAATCAACATGAAATCTTCGATAATCTTCGTAGCCACGTTTCTGTCATATGGTTTAATCTCAACCGGTTTGCCCTGTTCATTTAAAATAATTTTTGTTTCAGGGAAATCAAAATCAATGGAACCGCGTTTCATACGCTTTTTACGTAAAATGGCAGCTAATTCCTGCATCAATTCAAACATCGGAACCAGTTCTTTATATTCTGCAATTTCTGCTTCGTCTTTATCCTCTAAAATCTTTTTCACACTGTTATAGCTCATACGACGGTCTACTTTGATAACAGTTTCGGCTATCGTATGGTCTGTCACATTTCCTTTTGCATCAATCGTCATAATGCAGCTTAATGCCAAACGATTTTCTCCTGCATTTAAAGAACAGATACCGTTGGACAACTTGTGTGGAAGCATCGGAATCACACGGTCTACAAGGTATACAGAAGTACCGCGGTTAAGTGCTTCTACATCTAACGCACTGTGTTCCTGCACATAATTGGTTACATCTGCGATATGCACGCCTAAGGTATATTTATCCCCTTCTTTGGTAATCGTAATCGCATCATCCAAATCCTTGGCATCTTCCCCATCAATCGTCACCGTCTGCCAATCACGTATATCCATACGTCCTGCCATATCTGCCGCACTGACTTCGTCCGCCACATTCTCTGCCTGACGCATTACCTTTTCTGGGAATTCCATCGGTAAATCATATCCTTTTACAATAGATAAAATATCTGTCCCCGGATCATTGACATGTCCTAAAATCTCAATTACCTTTCCCTCCGGTTTCTTACCATCGCGCCCATAATCAGTAATCTCTACCACAACTTTATGTCCACGAACCGCTCCCATGGAACGTTCCTTCGGAATAAAAATATCCTGTGTAAAACGTGCATTATCCGGTACTGCAAATCCAAAATTTTTACTTTCTTCATAATAGCATACCAGTTTTTCCATACCGCGTTCGAGCACTTTTACAATCATACCTTCCCGGCGTTTCTCCGGTGAAGCCCCTTTTGTAATCGCTACCTGTACGACATCCTGATGCATCGCACCATTTATCTGCGTCTCCGGAATAAAAATATCCTGTTCCTCGCCTTCAATCGTGACAAATCCAAATCCTCGCGGATGTGCCGTAAAGATACCAGTCAAAAACTTACTCTGTGCTTTACTGTACTTTCCTTTTACGGAAACTTCTATCTTACCGTCTGCTACCAAAGCATCCAAAACCTCTTGTAACTCACTGCGCTGTGACTTTGGCACATTCAACATAATGGCTATTTCTTTCACCTTCATCGGCACATAGAATTCATCACAAATAAAATCATATATCGTTTGTTTACGTTCTTTCAATAATTCTGCGTTCATAAAACCCTCCCCATTTTACCGCAACTTTTGCGAGCACATAACAAAAGGCTGCCGTAGTATCTACGACAGCCTCATTCGTTTCTTAGAAAATTCCCATATTCAATACTGCTGCAATAATGATAAATGCTGCAACTAAGATTTTTGTAATCTTATTGAGCATTCCTTCCATGGAACGTCCTTTGTTCTTGCCCCAGTATGTCTCTGAGCCTCCTGCAAGCGCGCCAAGACCTGCGTTCTTACCCTGCTGCATTAAAATGATAACTGTTAAAGCGATACTAATTATAATAAATACGATTGTTAAAATCATCTTCAAAACTGCCACGATTTATACCTCCTATCGGCAAACTAATTCACAACTTTATGAAGTATAACACGAAAAGCTACACTTTTCAAGCCTTTTCTGTATTTTACTTCATTAATTTTCTCATCTAAAAACATCTTCCCTATCCGAAATAGAAGATATATTGTAACGTATATAATTTTTACGCCCGCTATTTTCAAAAGTGTTATTAATACGTTCAATTACAATTCTACAATCTTCCTGCTTAATATCTAAAAGAAGCACCAGATACTGATTTGCGCTGTACCTTGTGTATAAATCTCCTTTTCTTAGTGCCCCTTTAATCGAGGCATTTAGTTCATCCGAAAGACGCTCTAATCGTTCTCCCCTTTCCAACGGGTAACCTTTTCCATCCGTTACGGTACAAAGCATAAGGTATGCCGATTGTCCCGAACGCGCAATTACACGTTTCATATAACGATAACTTTCTATAAAACTCGGATAACTGCAATAAAATGCTCCGTGCGGTTCCTCGCACTCTAATAAATCACTTTGAATCGCTTCTATCATTTCTGAGCGGTTTGGTATCTCCGAACTCATTTTCGCGAGTCGTTCCATCATCTGTCTGGAAGGAAGCACTCCCGCATCACGAAACATAGTATCTGCGGTCTCTTCATACAGACGTGTAGCTTCCGCCATACGATTTCTGGCAATAAGGCTGTCCAACTGCCATATCTGCCACTCTTCATAGGGATACAACGCTACTGCCTCTGCTGCAATCTGAAATAAGGTCTCATAGTCTTGTTTTGATTTTAAATACTGGCATAACATTTTCATACAGCGTTTGTAAAGCTTTTTGTATTTGACTGCTTCGTCTGCCACCCATGCCACATCACTTAATTGAGGCAAAAAATCTCCACCATATAAGCTGCAGGCCTTTTTTAATTTAAGATAACGCTCTTCTTCGTCTGTTTCATCTAAGGCTGCCATCGCAACCATCTCAAATAAATTTGCATCTACCTCTACCGGAATATTCCCTGTCCAACGATATATGCCACTTTTGATATGTACGAACTCGTCATTCTCAGGAAAACCTGCTGTAACTAATAACTTCCTTAAACGAAATACCGTTGCCCGCAGACTGTTCGATGGATTCGTTATCTCTTCGTTTCCAAACAAACGTAACATTAACTCTTCTCTATCAATTCCATCTCTTCCTGCATGAAAAAGGATTTGAAGCAACTGATTCACCTTCGTCTGCGTATTCCGCTCAAAGGAAACCTCTTCTGTGCCATATTCTATCCGAAATGCTCCAAGCATTTTTACTTTTAAAAATTTATTTTCCATAAATTCTCCTCTTTTTTACCATGCCAACAGTTTAACATATCCTTTTTCTTCCAACAACCATTATATAACGCACTTATTTTGTTTTTTTCTATTTTTACGTTCCTTTTTATGTTTTTTTCAAGTATACTAAAGTTTGAAGAACTTTTATAACTATTCAAATAATCTCAGAAAGGCTTTTTATATGAAAACCACAAAAACTCTCAGCAATTTAGAAATTGCTGCTTTTTGTGAGCAGACTGCCCTCGTTATCTCTACCGGCATTCCGGCTTATGAAGGTATCTCGATTTTAATGACAGATGCTGCGGATAAAGAAACCGAAGCTCTTTTGCAAAAAATTTACAAACCTCTTGAGTGCGGCAGTTCTTTCCACGATGCACTATCTGCTTCCGGTGCATTTCCACAATATGTTTTAGACATGGTAGAAATCGGTGAATTGTCCGGAAAATTAGAAGAAGTACTACACTCCTTAACGCTCTATTACCAGCGTCAGGAAAAATTTCATAACAGTATAAAAAGTGCCGTTACTTATCCCCTTATCATGATTACTATTATGCTTACTGTTATTTGGGTATTATTCGTAAAGGTACTTCCCGTTTTTAATCAAATTTACACGGAATTAGGAATCAGCCTAAGCGGTTTTAGACTCATAATCATGCATTTTTCCAATGCATTACATACAAATGCGCCTGTTTTTCTTAGTATATTACTGCTTGCCGCAATCGTTCTTTTTGTATATACAAGAACTAATTCATTTCGCCTGTTTATACAAAAACAACCACTGGCACTTAACACGGCATCCAGCCGTTTTGCCAACTGCATGACTATGGCAATCAGCACCGGTTTAGACATCAGACAAGGTCTTGAACTGGCTGAACGTTTGGTAGATAACCCTTACATGAAAGCACGAATTCAAAAATGTCAGGAACTGGTTGAAGAAGGTTTTACATTTTCAGATGCAATTCTTGCCACTAAAATTTTTACAAAAACCTATGCTGCTCTTTTAAACATCGGTTTTCGTACCGGTACCTTAGAAACCGTCATGAATCGTGTTTCGGAAGAATACGAAGATAAAATCGACTATGACATTAACCACTTTCTATCCTGCTTAGAGCCTGCTTTAGTACTCATTCTTTCTGTACTAACCGGCTTTATTCTCTTATCTTTCCTTTTACCTTTAATAGGTATTATGGCAAGCATTGGTTAGAAATGTTATACTTATCAAAAGAGGATTTCACTATATGGTACGCTTAAAACGAACGAACCACCATACGATTGATACAATTGCGATTCTGTTACCACTTGCTCTTTTTGGAATTACTTTTTTTCTGGTAATTGCGATTGGTGCAGGACACTATCATTCCATTACCAGCCACAGGACAGAAAACGAAAAAAATCGAACTGTTTTTTCTTACTTGTGGGAAAAATTTAACCAAAATGACGTTATGGGTTCTGTTTTCACTGCTGACTTAAATGGTATATCGGCTGTCGCTATGACGCAGAACGTAAACGAACATATTTATACTACTTATCTTTATGTTTATGACGGATACTTACGCGAAACCACGGTATCTGAAAACACACTATTTACGCCAGAATCAGGAATAACCATTACGGAATTGAGTGCTCTTGAAATAGAATACTGTAGTAACAATCTGTTTCGTATTATTGTAACAGACACTTTTGGAAATAGGACTCCTATTTATATTTCCCGTAATGCCAAATAATCAGAAAGGTCTCCATTATTATGAATAAATACAGACATCCAAAATCCAGCCTGTTTTTCATGGAAATTATGATTCATATTCTGTTTTTTGTAATACTGGTTACTGTCTGCCTTCAATTGTTTTTTAAGGCTCACAACCTTTCAGAAACTGCCTCTGCGTTACCCCGGGCTGTAACTACCTGTTCTTCTATTGCAGAAGTATACCAAAGCAATCTAAATGGCAGCGAAATTATTTTAACTATTTTTCCTGATGCAATCGCATTAAATAATGCGACTCTCATTTATTTTGATGAAGAATACTATCCTTGCAAAGAAACAGATTGTACTTACCGTGCTGTTTTAGAGCATGTCTCATCTTCCGATGCCAATATTACGCTCTATCACCAAGGTAGTGGGGAAATATTATATGCAATGACTGTTTCTTCCTATGTACCATCTACTTTAGCAGATTTAAAAGGAGGAAGCCGCCATGAAGAAAACTAGATTCTTTTTCACCCCTATCGGCTTTTCTTCAATTGTAATGATATTGGTTATGATATATTTCATTACCTTTGCCGCCTTATCCGTACTGACTGCACACTCAGATTATCAGCTCAGCAAAAAAATGGCAGATGACACTTTTTCCTACTATACAGCAGATGCAATTGCAAGAGACGTAACCAAACTGGTGGATGAAGAGCTTTTTTCCATATATCAAAAAACTTCTGATATATCAGACTTTTTTAATGAACTCTCTGTTTCTGATTTTTCAGAAAATGTACCTGACGGAGCATTTGATTTCACTTTAGAAAAAACAGAAGAACATGGTATACTCTCATACACTGTTCATGTTTCCGATACTCAGACTTTACAAATTGCATTAAACCTCAACTATCCTCTTGATGAAAATGAGTGTTTTTCTACCATCACCAGATGGCAGCTTGTTAATGACCTCCAACCGGAACATACCGTGGAATAATAGAAAGGATTTTTCATTCTTATGAATACAAAAGAAATCTTAGCACAAATCGCACAAGAAAAAGCTTCTGATATTTTTGTTGTTGCCGGACGCCCTCTTACCTACAAAGTAAATGGCGTTATGAAAACGTTTGGTGAAGAACGTATTATGCCGGACATGTGTAAAAAATTTGTTAAAGATCTATATTCCTTCGCCGAGGAACGGGATATGACCTTATTAGAACAAACAGGTGACGATGATTTTTCTTTTGCTTTACCTGGCGTATCACGTTTCCGTGCAAGTACTTATAAGCAACGTGGTTCTTTCTCTGCTGTCATTCGAATTATTTCGTTTATCCTGCCACAGCCACAAGATTTAGGCATTCCGGATATTGTAATGCAGCTTTCGGATGTAAAGAACGGCCTCGTTCTCATAACCGGTCCTTCCGGTGCCGGGAAATCCACTACTTTAGCCTGTCTGATTGACAAGATAAATAGCGAAAAAGAATCACACATTATTACTTTAGAAGACCCGCTTGAATTTCTTCACAGTCACAAAAAAAGTATTGTCAGCCAGCGTGAAATCTCCACGGATACGCAAAATTACCTGACGGCCTTACGTGCCTCATTACGTCAGAGTCCGGATGTTATTTTATTGGGTGAAATGCGTGATTTTGAGACTATCAATACCGCTATGATGGCTGCCGAGACTGGACATCTGATTTTTTCTACTCTGCACACCATAGGAGCTGCCAATACGATTGACCGTATTATTGATTCTTTCCCGGTAAACCAGCATCATCAGGTAGCCGTTCAGTTAGCAACTGTATTACAGGCAGTCGTTTCACAAAAACTCCTGCCGACTACAGATGGCAAAATCGTACCTGCCTTTGAAGTGATGTTTTTGACACCTGCCATTCGAAACCTCATTCGAGAAGGAAAAACCCATCAGATTGACGGCATGATATATGCATCCACCAATGACACCATGATGGCCATGGACACAAGCATCCTAAACCTCTATCGTGCCGGCATCATAGACAAACGAACCGCCCTACTAAACGCCTCTAACCCCGACATGATGATGCGCAAACTAATGTAAAAAATAAATGAAATTATTACGATAAACTTTCGTTTGGTGGTAATAATTTCATTTATTTTTATATTGTATCTATGCAGTGCATTCGCTTGGTTTGCCGGTGCTGGCGTAGCGTGCGAGTTCGCCCAGTTCGTCTTCGATGCGAAGTAACTGGTTGTATTTGGCAGTACGTTCACCGCGACATGGTGCTCCTGTTTTGATTTGTCCTGCGTTTACTGCAACTGCCAGGTCGGCAATAAAGGCATCCTCTGTTTCACCCGAACGATGAGAAATCACAGCATGATAACCTGCTGTTTTTGCCATTTCAATAGCTTCCATTGCTTCGGTCAATGTGCCAATCTGATTTACTTTGATTAAAACAGCATTACCAACACCCAAATCGATTCCACATTTGATGCGCTTCTGGTTTGTTACAAATAAATCATCTCCTACTAACTGCACTTTATGGCCGAGACGTGCAGTAAGTTTTTGCCAGCCTTCCCAATCTTCCTCATGAAGACCATCCTCGATAGAAAAGATTGGAAATTCTTCTACCAGTTCTTCGTATAAAGTAATCATTTCCTCTGCAGTTCGGCAGATACAATTTGGATGTTCACCTTTTTCATCCACTTCTAATGCCTCTGCTTCGCCTACGAATTCGTAACACTTGTTTTCCTGACTGTAAAGCTCGCTTGCTGCTGCATCCATCGCAAAAACGATGTCTTTTCCAACTTCATAACCCGCTTTTACGACTGCTTTTTCTAAATACTGAAATACTTCTCTGGCATCCTTAAAATCAGGTGCAAAACCGCCTTCATCTCCTACCGCAATATTTCTGCCCTCAGCTTTTAAAATGTGCTTTAAAAAATGGTAAACTTCTGCCCCCATACGAAGTCCTTCTTTGAATGTGTTGGCACCGATTGGCATAATCATAAATTCCTGAAAATCCAACGAGTTTTTGGCATGAGCACCACCATTAATTACATTCATCATAGGAACTGGCATGAGATGCGCACTTGTGCCTCCTAAATAACGGTAAAGCGGCATATCAAGCACTTTTGCTGCTGTTTTTGCACACGCTAATGAAACGCCTAAAATGGCATTTGCTCCCAAATTGCCTTTATTATCTGTTCCGTCCAGTTCCACCATAATGCGGTCGATTTTAGATTGACAGAGCACATTTTCTCCCAATAATGCATCTTTAATTTTAGTATTCACATGGTCTACCACCTTCTGAACACCCAAACCGAAGTATCTCGGCTCTCCATCCCGCAACTCAATCGCCTCAAATCTGCCTGTGCTGGCTCCAGATGGTACAGATTCATGGGCTGTCACCTTTTTTCCTGTAGTTTCTGTTTCTGCTGTTACTGCTACTTCTATGGTTGGATTCCCCCTGGAATCAAGAATTTCTCTTGCATGTACACCGATAATTTTTGCTTCTAAAGACATGTTGACCTCCTGCTTGTTTTTCTTTTAGTATCATACAACCATATCCTTTTTATGCATATTTCTCTATTTTTCTGTACATCCTATCACTGAGGTGATAACATGGCATCATATGTAGCCCCGGAACTCCGGGAAAAATTTGAAACATTGTCGGTGGATTTAAAAAATATTATCTTAGAACGCAACGTGCAGCTAAACAACATCTATGATTTAATTGCTGTTCTAGAGGACATCGTCAATGAAGGTGAGAGCTAACCATGCTCTGCCTTTACATATTTCCTTGTAGAGTAGGTTAGAGGGCATTCGCTCTCTTTCCCCTCATCAAACCGTGCATGAGGTTCTCCCTCACACGGCTTTCCGACATTCTTCTTTCTACAGCATTACGTCATGCTCTAGCCATTTTCTTTAATCCTTTTTCGTATATGCTATTTCTAACAAATCCTACCTTT
>JAZSEF010000025.1:0-17167 GCA_045531555.1 Roseburia sp.
GGTGAAAAATAAGACCTTTATTAAAGTATGCAAAAAATCAGGGATGAACTTCGAAAAATGAAGTTTTCCCTGATTTTTCATTGCTACAAAAGAAGGAGCATCGCTCCATAACTAAAATTTAGTTATTTTGCGACACTCCCAATAAAAATCACTATTATACTCTTATCAAAATTTTGAAAATTGGGAAAAATCCATTTGCATCACAGATACATCATCGCCTGGCTGGTCACTAAATTTATTCAACTCATAAAATTCTTGGATACTTTCCACGTCTTTTGCTTGAAGCCATCTCTTATCTTCTCGAATTTCTATATCATCTGGATTACAACCAAAATATGCCGCAGATTTTATCCACATTTGAGATTTCTGATAGTCCCTTGCAAGACCTGACATTCCCTGATTATATATCCTTCCCAGCATTAGCATAGCTTGAGGATGTCCCTTTTGCGCAGCGCGATTAATATATCTAAATGCTTCACGCTCGTTTCTTTCAATATTTGTGTCTCTATCACCCACCCACATAAGACTTCCCCATGTCCACTCCGCAGATGTTTGACCACTCAAAGCAACTTCTTTCACTATTTCCGTACCTTTTTTATGTTTTTCAGGATTTCCCATAAAAGCTGTTAGTCCAGAAACTAAAAAAGCTCCACGATGCCGAAATACAGAGCGCATTGCTTCCCCATACAGATATTTCGCATACATATTCCCACTTTCTGATTTTGCCTTTATTTTTCCAATAAAAACTTCAAAGTCACTTGGTGTATCTATTCTTTCTGCTGCCTGCAAAATAAACTTTTCATATTTGTATTCTGCATAAGGTTCATGCCCCTCGTCAAATAATTTCCATAGAAAATCAAATTCTTTATTTTCTAACGCATCATCAATACGTTTTTTTCGTATATGCCTCACACCTTGATACATTTTTAATTCTTTTCCACAAAGAGGACAAAAATTTCCAACACTCTTTAGCTGTATACTACATTGGTCACATATCATCATACATTCCTCCCCTTACTTTGCACGCTTATCTCTCGATAATGGAACTTCAATTGATAAGTCAAACAACTCATTTGCAAATACCCTATCACTCGGATATCCTGCATAACCACATTTGTAATAATATCCAATATATGCAATTGCATATGGATTTCCCTGTAACATTGCTAATCTAAAAAACATATCTGCGACATACTTATTTTCTGGATAATCTGACGTTCCTTGGTCAAACCATTCTCCGACTATTGCCATTGCCAGCGCATCCCCTTTATTTGCTAACTTCCAAACAACTTCTGTATATTTTGAAGCGGATTTTCTTTTTAAAATTGCATATTTTGCATGCAATGCTGCCCAAATACAAATTGCGGTTTTATTTCCTTTCTTGATTTGTTGCTGTAGGTTCTGATTTTCATCTAAAAGTGCTTTCCCAGTATCTGATATATTTTCATTCTGCATCGCTACCTCTTCATACACCGAATACAAGGTATATGCATAAGCAGCGTTCTCCTCTGCATAGTCCCACCGAATCGGAGATATATCACTTTTATTACGGTAGCCCACAGTACTTCTAATCCTATATCCCCCTGCCTGAAACCAATTCCGTACATAGTTGTCTTTATAGCAGCAAGCAATCGCTGTTGTCGCCAACTCCCAATCTCCATAACCCCAATTTTTTCTTGCTAACATTCGCAAATCTTTAAATTTTTTTTGAGATGTTTCCTCCATATCATCAAGAGAACATCTACACATTTTTATCAAATCCACATCGTTCTGCATAAATGCATATCTTAAGCCTAATGTATTTCCCCAGAAACTAGATGCTAATGAAATAATCTCTTTTGACGTGATATCGTGTATATGTTCGTACATATATACATACACATCCTCATAATATGGATTATAAGATAAAATACTACAACATTTTTGAATAAGTTCTTCACTAGACATATTTATATTCAAATTATTAAGCTCTTTTTTTGCACGCTTTTGTAAATCTTTACTAAATATGCTTGCTGAAAGGTCCTTATCTATAACCCCACAATTCCATTGTAATATTTTACTTAATGCATATGTATAATTTTGAGCCACTTCAATTCGAAAAGCTTCAGAATTGAATCGATTACTCCTTGCATTCCTATCCTCTCTATTCGCAATGACATTGGATGAAATATATCCTATTGTTTTTGCAGTTCCCGTCATCATACTTGTCCCTGCATTCATCATAGATGCTTGTAAGCTCCCTCGTATAGCACCTGAAACACCATATCCGCCACCGATCCATCTAGTCTTATAATTATTTTCCATTTTTGACCGATATTCACTTGTTCTATTATCGTCGTATATCATTTTTTGTCTATCTAATTCGTAAATCTCTAATTCAATTTTTCTAAACTGTAATTGAATAATATCCTTATATGTCTTACATATTTCATCATAGTCTTTTCCAATACACTCCTTACGAAAAAGTGCTTCTGTAAGTAAGGCAATTTTCCTGAACCCCTCCATTGCTAAAGAGCATAATTTTTCCGCATAGCTTTTATCAAATTCTTGAATCCTTACCATTCTTTCTACAAACTCCGCCTTATTTATAAAAAGAAGTCTTTCAAAAAAGCGATATGTATTTATTATTCTGCTATAACGCTTATCAAATGTATGTTCATATCCTCTAAACTCAAAACTTACCAATTCATTGATATCTGGACATAGTTCCATAAGTTTTTCTTTATTATAATATTCCATATCTTTGATTGCTTCCAACTGCGATTGCAAACAATAGGGACAGGTTTCTACGCTTTCTTCCAAATACGTTCCACAATGAACACAAAACATTTCATATCCTCCTATAGAAATTTTGATATATCACTTAAAATATCATCTGTTTCCCTGTCTTCTTCTGTTGCCAGCATACAATTTTCTTCATCACCATGTGCGTCTTCTTCGAGTGTAAAATTATCCTCTACAATACCAGCATCAGGATTCATTCTTAAAATCCGTCTTTTCTCTGCTTCTTCAGCCATATCTGCTCTTTGTTGAACATCCTCTATATCAATCAACCATTCCTTTTCTTTTATCTCACTAATTGGTATATATGCTATTAGCAAAAGTAGCCATGGCATAAGCGCAACTGTATACCTTATAATTTCGTTTTGAAAAACGCCCATTTCAAACGTCCAACAGAATCGAAACCATTCCAATATATCCACATCATAATATCTACAAACAATAACATTCACACACGATAGAACTGGTTCCAAAAATGCATATGTAAGCAGATAACTCCATCTATCCAGAGTATTTTCACTAAATTTAGGAGATGTCGTAAATTTAATTCCATCTGCCTTCTGCAATATTCTTTTTTCTTCCGTACATCCAATTATCGATAAAACCACTACCACTAATATTGGTAAGCAACTCCACTTTGAATACTGAAAACAATTGTACGCTGAAATAATACTTGTCCCAATACATGCTACTATTCGTATGCTATCTCTCTTTATTACTCTAAAAATTATTCTTGTTATTTGACTTATAATGAATAATATAAGCATTGCAAGAACAAATCCAACTACTACCTTAAATGCTGTAGTATGCACAAACCATCTAAATATCATTTTTAGTATTTCCATTTTTTTAATCCTTTCATGCTATTATTTATTATGCTCTCGCCAATTAATTAAAACCTAATCTCACCATATGCTCATCTCCTCATCATTACTTTTACATCCTCATTCAGTAACTATCTTCTCAAAAAAATCTTTTACATACATAATTTCTCCAACTCTATCGCCTAGTTGATAAATTCCAATACAATCACCATTAGCATTAAAGCACTGCATATGAGCTAACTCATCTACCATTCCTATACTCTCATATTCGAAAGAAAAATCATACAATGAAAAATCTGCTCCATACGCGTCTTCCAATGTGCGATATGCCTTTTCGTAATCCATTCCACACCAAATGCCGTCTATTACATACAATGGACTATATGCCCTATACGCAATAACCCAAGTCATCTCGTAATCATTAATTCCTAAAAATAGTCGTCCTGCTGGCGAAACATAGGAATCATATGAATCAGCTAATTGCTTTTTAGCGAACGAAAGATTATATGTATTATGAATGACTTGATGTAGTTCCTCCACATCAGAAGCTTGCTTAATGTAATCACTCAGTTCAATAGCCATATTTTCATCAAGCTTATTCGGATTTATCTGCTCTGCAAACATGTCAATATTATACTCGAAATCATCACACTCATTCCCGTCATAGTACGTCTCCCTTAATTCTCCACTTGAAGCCATCCAATCGTAATAATACTCTACCCCAAAATACCTTACGTCCTCTGAAACTTCAAACTCATAAACATCTCTGTCTAGTAAATTTCTATCTACTGACAATTCATATTGACCGGGCTCACAATATATTCTGTACGCATATTTTTCACCTATATTGGCAACTCCAAGTTCCACCTCATTAAGATATATTTTTATTTCCGTATTGGAGTCTCCATCAATAAATATCTTATCTAAATAATCTATACTTAATAAAATCTCACATTCCTCTATTACTTCTTCATTTATAAATTGCTGTATATCTTCCTCTTTCTGTGTTTCCATTGTTTGTATTACAGAAGATTCTGATTCGTCTTGTTTCTCTACTATATCAACTGGTGTTTGAGTACTTTTTTCCGTTTCTAAAATAGCAATTTGGCTATCTGTTTCGTTGTTATCTGAATTATTTAAAAATGTATTCCATACCCATACAACTATAATAATTCCAAAAATAACTTTTCCTATTCCTGATCCTCCCTTTTGAGTTAGCACCTCACTTTCTTCAATGCTACTTCCACAAGACAAACAAACGTTATCCTCTTCACCTAATTTTGCACCACAAATTTTACATATTCTTCCCACTTTCGTTTCCCTTTCGCTTATACAATTATTTATCGTAATTCTACGCCCTAAATATTTTGTCTATTTTTCCTTAAAATCTGTCTTACTCTGCTCTCGGAATAGTTATACTTTCTTGCCAAATCACGCACATTTTTTCCGTCGTATTCTGCACATATTTGTGCTACTATATATTCCTTCGAGTAAAATTTTAATGGAAACATCAGTTGCAGTCCTTTAAAATGATTGTAAATCTTATAGGCATTATCAACACCTACTGTTTCCGCAACCTCTTTATATACTCCTGCCAAATCCGATGAAGTAACATTCAATACATCATCCACTAACCTCACCTCACTTACAAATTGCATTAGCTTTATTATATTTTCTTTGCATCGCTAATTACAGATTGGCATTTCAAAGTAATTTGCACTTGTAAATTACTATTCGATACCCAATTTCTTTAGATTCATCATTATAATACCCTTTATAAAAGCAAAAGCATGATAGCCGCTTGCCATCATGCTCTTGTTTACACACTTACCGCAGGTTTAATATTTCTACAAACTCTATAAACACTTTATTAGACCAGAATATCCCCATATAAGCCATTAATTTTTAAAAAGGAGAAAATACTAAATGTTTAAAAATGCACCCGATTTACTAACCCGTAAACAATGCCAAGACCTTTTACACATTAGCAAATCTAAAATGTTGGAATTCATTCACAATGGTTATATTCCTGCTATAATCATTGCAGGCAGCTACCGAATCAAAAAGAGTGACTTAATAGACTTTATAGAAAACTCAAAATATTACAAATGCTAGTAAAATCGCATTTAAAAAACCGATTGAAACTGCGTGGTTTCAATCGGTTCTTATCATTTCTTCACATAAATTTTTATATTTCTTTAAATATTGGGCGTAAAATGGGCGTACTGGCGTAAATTTTTATGCCGTTACAAATCCCGCAGTCCTTGATTTTACTGACTTTTCAGCCTCATTTATTTGTCGAGGCTCTTCATTGTCGGGAATAACAATACATCCCTAATCGCCGGTGAATTTGTCATAAGCATTGTCATACGGTCGATACCATATCCGATACCGCCTGTTGGTGGCATACCAACTGCAAGTGCATTAAGGAAGTCTTCGTCTGTGTGGTTCGCTTCGTCATCACCTGCTGCGAACAATTCTTCCTGAGCTTCAAAACGTTTTCTCTGATCTTCCGGATCGTTAAGCTCTGAGTATGCGTTTGCCATTTCCCAACCGTTCATGAAGAACTCGAAACGTTCTACATATTCTGGATTTTCCGGTTTCTTCTTTGTCAAAGGAGAAATCTCGATTGGATGATCCATTACGAATGTTGGCTGAATTAAGTGCTCTTCTACGTATGTTTCAAAGAAGAGGTTCAAGATATCACCTTTCTTGTGGTGCTCTTCGAACTCGATGTGATGCTCTTTTGCAAGGGCACGCGCAGCTTCTACGTCTGCTACTTCGTTCCAGTCTACGTTCGCATATTTCTTAACAGCGTCTACCATTGTAATACGCTCGAATGGTTTTGATAAATCCATTGTGTGCTCGCCATATGTAAGCACAAGAGAACCATTTACTTCTTGAGCTACATAACGGTATAAATTCTCTGTCAAATCCATCATGCCGTGGTAGTCTGTATATGCCTGATATAATTCCATTAATGTGAATTCCGGATTGTGTCTGGTATCCAAACCTTCGTTACGGAATACACGTCCGATTTCGTAAACACGTTCCAAACCGCCTACAATAAGTCTCTTTAAGTATAACTCGAGAGAGATACGAAGCTTTAAGTCTTCGTTTAACGCGTTGAAGTGTGTCTCGAAAGGTCTTGCTGCAGCACCACCTGCGTTAGATACTAACATAGGTGTCTCTACTTCCATGAATCCCTGTCCATCTAAGTAGTTACGGATGCTCTTTAATACTTTTGAACGTTTGATAAAAGTATCTTTTACTTCTTCGTTCATGATTAAATCCACATATCTCTGACGATATCTGGTATCTGTATCTGTAAGGCCATGATATTTTTCCGGTAAAATCTGTAAGCTCTTAGAAAGAAGTGTTACTTCTTCTGCGTGGATAGAGATTTCTCCCTTCTGGGTTCTGAAAACTTTACCTTTTACGCCTAAGATATCGCCCACATCATATTTCTTGAAATCTTTGTAGCTTTCTTCACCGATTTCATCACGTGCAACGTATACCTGAATGTTACCTACCTTATCCTGAATGTTACAGAAAGAGGCTTTTCCCATGACACGTTTTAACATCATACGACCTGCGATAGATGCAACCTGACCTTCTAAAGCGTCAAAGTTGTCTTTGATATCCATGCTGTGATGTGTTACATCATATTTTGTGATAACAAATGGGTCCTTTCCATTTGCCTGCAATTCATGCAATTTGTCGTAACGAACCTGAATCAACTGGTTAATGTCCTGCTGCTGTCCGCCGTTGTTATTCTGCTCTGCCATGTTTTCCTCCTTAAATCTTTCCGCCTCACGCGGTACGTATATTATTTTAACGTTTAGCTTTTCTAATAATCTAAATTAGTTTGCTCTGTAAATCTCAAGAATCTTATATGAGATATCGCCAGCCTGTGTCTCTACTGTCACAACATCTCCAACTTTTTTGCCAATAAGTGCTTTACCTACCGGTGACTCGTTAGAGATTTTGCCTTTTAAGCTGTTCGCTTCTGTGCTTCCTACGATTTTGTACTCTAATTCTTCCTCAAATTCCATATCGTAGATACGAACGCTGCAACCAATATTAATCTGGTCTAAGTTCACATCGTCTTCTACTACAACTTCTGCGTTCTTTAAAATCTTCTCGATTTCTTCGATACGAGCTTCGATATCTCTCTGCTCATCTTTTGCTGCATCATATTCTGCATTTTCAGAAAGGTCGCCCTGTTCTCTTGCTTCTTTGATTTTATCAGCAACTTCTTTTCTCTTAACTACTTTTAAATCCTGTAATTCGTCTTCTAACTTTTTAAGACCCTCATAAGTTAAAATATTCTTCTTTGTCATTTCATTCTACCCTTCTTTGTAAAATTATTCGTCCCTGTAAAAACCCTCGTCAAATCTGTCTCTTATAAATTTCTTGTCATTCGTGTATTTACCCTTGACAATCACAGTATTATAACCGAAAGGTACTATTATGTCAAGATTTTCCCGTATTTCCCAAGGTTTTTTATGAACCGGAATATACGCACAATTCGCACTTCCGCCAAAATTGTAACACATTCCACGCCATTCAAAATCTAAAATAATCGTATTCCTGTCCTTGTTTTGTCCGACGATAGCTCTTTTTTGCTCCTTTTTAGGCCTAATCACCGTAAGCAATCCGGTTTCTTCATACGTACTTTCTACAAACTCTGCAAAAAACTCCGACCGACCTGTGTATATCGTCATTGCATTGATATATTCCTTTAACTGGTACAATACCTCTAACACACCCGCTCGTTCAAAAATACTTTCTTCTTCTGACTCTTCATCCAAAATAACAAGTTCTACTTTTGCAGGATTCATAGCTTTCTCTTTTATCACCGTCAAAAAGATTGGAGCAAAATCCATCAAACAAGGATTTTCGACTATCACACCGACACCTCTCAACATTCCCGGTTTAGATGTACCGGTAAGTTTAAACTATTATATGTCGGCATCACTTCTGACATGCATTCACTGCACCAATTCTTTCTTCTCACTTACAATTTTGAAACACTCATAAACAATGCCTCTAATTCTTCGTAAGTTTCTACCTCGCATACCTTTGCCCGAAGTTTAGAAGAGTTCTTATATCCCGCAGTGTACCATGCAGCATGTTTTCTCATTTCACGGATTGCCGTATATTCACCTTTAAATTCGATCTGCATTCTGGCATGACGTAAAATCATCTCCCGCACTTCTGTAAAATCAGGTTTTGCTAATTCCTCGCCCGCTTCAAAATAATGCAGAATTTGTTTAAATATCCACGGATTGCCTTCCGCACCTCTGGCAATCATAAATCCATCGCAACCAGTCTGCTCACCCATGCGAATGACATCCATTGCAGTTAAAATATCACCATTTCCGATGACTGGAATGGATACTGCATCCTTCACCTGACGGATAATATCCCAGTCTGCTTTACCGGAATAATACTGCTCTCTGGTACGCCCATGCACTGCTACTGCTGCCGCACCACTCTCCTGCGCAATTCGTGCCAACTCCACAGCATTCACATGGTCATCATCAAAACCTTTTCGAATTTTAACTGTAACCGGTTTTTTTATCGCTTTTGCCGTAGCTTCAATAATTTTCCCTGCAAGTACAGGATTTTTCATCAAAGCAGAGCCGTCACCATTATTTACCACTTTCGGTACCGGACATCCCATATTGATATCCAAAATATCAAATGGACGCTCCTCTATCTGCTTGGCAATTTCCCCCATGATAACCGGATCAGAACCAAAAAGCTGCAACGACACCGGGTTTTCACGCGGGTCAATACTTAACAGTTCCTCTGTGTTTTTATTCTTATATAAAATAGCTTTTGCACTGACCATTTCCATACACAAAAGCCCTGCTCCCTGTTCTTTACAAAGCAAGCGAAATGGCAGGTCCGTTACCCCTGCCATTGGTGCTAATATTAAATTATTCTCTAACGTTACATTTCCTATTTGTAATGGTTTAATCATGAAATCTTTCCTGTTTTACGATTTTGCTTTTTATAAATAAGAAGCATTCCTTTTAATGTAAGTGTCGGATCAAAAACATCTATCATATCGGTCTCGTTCGCAATGATTCTGCCCAATCCTCCGGTTGCTACTACTTTTATCTCTCCGAGATTCGCTTCACGCTTTACTTCTTTAATAATATATTCTGTCTGACCTATCTGTCCATAGATAAGCCCCGCCTGCATACTGGTAATCGTATCCTTCGCCAGAATGCTGTCCGGCTTTTTAATCTCGATTTCCGGAAGTTTTGCCGCCTCTTCCCAAAGTGCTGTCGCTGCTGTCTGAATCCCTGGTGCCGTAATACCTGTCAAAAACGTTCCATTGGCATCTATCAAGTCATACGTAGTCGCAGTTCCAAAATCTAACACCAAAACCGGTCCACCGTACAAACCATATGCTGCTGCTGCATCTACAATTCTGTCTGCACCCACCTGTTTTGGATTATCAATCGCAATGCGAATGCCCGTTTTAATCCCCGGTTCAATATTAATTGGTGAAATATGCAAATACTTTGCAATGGCCGCCTCCAAAGAATGCATTACTTTAGGCACTACGGATGCAATAATAACATCATCAATTTCCTTTGGCGAAATATCATTTTGCTCCAAAAGATTTAATAACAACATACCATATTCATCAGAAGTTCTTGGCATTTTAGTAGTAATTCGAAAAGTTGCCCTGATATCCTCTCCCTCGAATACACCTACTGTTATATTGGTATTCCCGACGTCAATCGTAATTAACATATCGTTTCCTTTCACTTTCTTCGTAGTTACAATCTATTGCAACAATGCATCATTCATATGACTAATCTTCATCAAATTCGCCTGTCATTACCTGATAGTATAACTCTAATGCAGACAAAAGTTCTTGATTCTCTCGCTGAAGTTTGCGCATCTTAAGACCGCTTCCGATATCATCATATAATAAATCACCTTCATCACAGGAGGCACGAAATTCCAACTCTCCATCTTCGTTAAAAACCAATTCCAATGTTCCGCCAATATCCTCGGTAAATAACACGCACATAATTTTCAACTCATCTTTTATTTCTTTCGGAATATTCTCAAAGTTCTGGTCAATATAGAATTTTTTTGTATATGCACTTGCTCCACAAAGCACAAGTTCTCTCATCGTCAGATATCCTCCTCATCAATTACACACTTTGAACCATCGGCACAAAGTGTTTCGTATTATACATACCCGTAGATTCCACGTACAGATACTTCTCCTGATGACACGAGTTTTCTACTTTCCCATGTATCTACCATCAATTCACCTCTTGGCGTAATACCTCTGGCAGTTCCTTCAAATGGCTCTTTCGGATCTAATACTTTTACCCGTTGGTGCATATTCACAAGTCGCAGATTGTAATCCTTTACAAGATTCTGTAAATCCTGCGTCTGTAAATAAACCTCATAATCTTCTTCAAAATATTCCCACACGGCTTCTATTAACTCAGCACGACCAATCAACTTCCCGGTCTCTAACCGCAGAGAAGTCGCTATGTCTTGTATTTCTTCTGGGAAACTCTCTGTATTTACATTAATTCCTATTCCCACAACAATATGATTCACATAATCAAACTGTGCACTCATTTCGGTCAAAATACCACAGACTTTCTTTCCATTCATGACAATATCATTTGGCCACTTAATCCCTGCCGGTTGCCCTGTCAATCTGGTAATAGCTTTTGATACCGCTAGTGCAGCTACGAGTGTAATCATGGATGCGTTATTCGGATTGATATCCGGTTTTAACAATAAAGACATAGATATCGTAGTTCCCGCAGGCGACTCCCAGCTTCTGCCTCTACGCCCTCTTCCTGCCTCCTGATAATCTGCCACAATAAGTGTTCCGTTTCCGTAACCTTCCTCTGCCACTCGCTTTGCCTGCGCATTGGTAGAATCAATGGTTTCATAGCACAAGGTATTTTCGCCAATCCATTTTGTTTTACGGCGGCTTAGCAACTCATTTGCATTTAAAATATCCGGAATAGAAATCAAACGATAGCCTTTATTTGAAACTGCTTCTATCTCATAACCACTTTTTCGAAGCTGATTGACCGCCTTCCAGACAGCGGTACGCGAAACACCAAAAGTCTCACACACTTTCTGCCCCGATACATATTCATTTGTTTCCCTTAGCATGGTTAACAATTCCGTCTTCACAGGCTTCCTCCATGGTCTATTTCAATGTTGCATACATGATTGCTTTGATACTATGCATACGGTTCTCTGCTTCGTCAAATACAACGGAACGAGGTCCCTCGAATACCTCATTTGTTACTTCTAATTCAGTATATCCAAATTTTTCGTATACATCTCTGCCAATCTTCGTATTCAAATCGTGGAATGCAGGTAAGCAGTGCATAAAAATAGCACTTGGTTTCGCATTAGCAAAAGCAGCTTCATTTACCTGATATGGCATTAAATCTTTTAATCTTTCAGCCCATACTTCTTCCGGCTCACCCATAGATACCCATACATCTGTATAAATTACATCTGCATCTTTTGTTGCTGCTGCCACATTCTCTTCGATTGTGATTGTAGAACCGGACTGTGCTGCCACTTCTTTTGCATATTGAACAAGTTTTGCATCAGGGAAGTATTTGGGGCAGGTGCAAACCACATAATCAATACCCAGTTTTGCACAGGTCACCATAAGAGAGTTTGCCATATTATATCTGCCATCTCCCATATATACAAACTTTAAGTTTTCAAAACTTCCAAATTTTTCTTTGATAGTCAGCATATCTGCTATCATCTGTGTTGGGTGGAATTCGTTGGTAAGACCATTCCAAACCGGTACTCCCGCATATCTGGCAAGTTCTTCTACAATTTCCTGACCAAAACCACGATATTCAATACCATCATACATACGACCAAGTACTCTGGCACTGTCTGCCACGCTCTCTTTTTTACCAAACTGCGACGCTGTAGGATCCAAATATGTAGTATGCATACCCAAATCATATGCAGCCACTTCAAAAGAGCATCGTGTACGTGTACTGGTTTTTTCAAAAATTAAAGCAATATTCTTACCTTTTAATTCATCATGTGGAATTCCCTGTTTCTTTTTCTCCTTTAACTCTGCAGCTAAATCTATTAAATAGTTAATTTCTTCCGCTGTATAATCTTTTAATGTTAAAAAATGACGTCCTTTTAAATTCATAACTAATATCCACCTTTTCTCTATGTACTGAATTGAGCTGCCACTAGTGGCAGCTCGTATTAATCTTCATTAACTTTCTTTTCCAACTTCTACAACAGATTTTGCTAATCCGGCCAAACCTTGAATTTCTGACGGAATGATAATCTTGGTAGCTTTTCCATCTGCTGCTTTTGCAAATGCTTCCAAACTCTTCAACTGAATTACGTTAGCATCCGGAGCAGCTTCTTTTAACATACGTAAGCCATCTGCGTTCGCCTGCTGAATTTTAAGAATTGCTTCTGCCTGACCTTCCGCTTCACGGATAGTAGCTTCTTTTTTCGCCTCTGCACGAAGAATTGCTGCCTGTTTTTCAGCCTCTGCATCCAAGATAGCTGATTCTTTCTTACCTTCTGCAACAAGGACTGTAGATGTCTTCTCACCTTCTGCACGTAAAATAGCTTCTCGACGTTCACGCTCTGCTTTCATCTGTTTTTCCATCGCATCCTGAATCGCTGCCGGTGGAATAATATTCTTTAATTCCACACGATTAACCTTAATACCCCAAGGGTCTGTAGCCACATCAAGCGATGCTCTCATCTTGGTATTAATCGTCTCTCTCGAGGTCAGTGTTTCATCTAATTCCAAATCACCGATAATATTACGAAGAGTAGTCGCTGTCAAATTCTCAATGGCCATAATTGGATTTTCCACGCCATAAGCATATAACTTCGGGTCTGTAATCTGGAAAAATACAACGGTATCAATCTGCATGGTTACATTATCTTTTGTAATAACCGGCTGCGGTGGGAAATCCACTACCTGTTCTTTTAATACAACACGTTTTGCCATACGGTCTACAAATGGTACTTTAAAATGAATACCAACTGACCATGTGGTTAAATAACCTCCCAAACGCTCAACTACAACTGCCTGTGCCTGCGGTACAATCTTGATACAAGAAGATGCTAATACCAGGGCAAGAATTAAGATTACTAAAATTGGAACTAAAAATGGCATATAAATTCCTCCATCACTTTAAATATTCTGTTCTAAGTAATATATTACCAGAATAGTTACCTTAATATTACTATATTTGATTTTAGATTACAACAAAAGAAATATTTATAGACAGAAAAAAGTGCCGATAGCTATTTCTACCGACACTTATCATCTTTACCTATACTTTTTGTCTTTCTGATTAGAAAAATACGTGATTACCAATTACTAATCCGGCATGTCCTGATTTACTCTGTCTGAAACTTAATGCGCCACCTGTATAATCCACACCATTCAACGCTTCCTGAGCAGCCTGAATACAAGATTCCTTTGGTCCGTTCGCCAATACACCGGCTACTTTTCCATTTCCTGCCGGTGTAAACTGACCCGGTGAATAAATAACATCACCAATTGAATTTGGATATCTGCCACTTCTTACACGATTCATAACAACAGCACCTACTGATACCTTGCCTTCATAACATTCACCGCCAGCCTCACACTGAATTAATGCTGCCAAAAGAAGAACTTCATCTGTTGATGCATTATAAGACTCATTTTGCACAATAATCATTTCTGTAGTCTGTGCTGCTTTTCTCTTTGCTTCTGCTTCTGCTTTTTTACGTGCAATTTCTTTTTCTTCTGCAATCGTAATTGCTTCTGTAGTAGCATGTGTAATTTCTGCATAATCAGCACTAATATATCTTGTTTTTCCTGTATAACGAACCGCTAACCAACCATCTACCGGTTCTGCTTCCGGTTCTACGATTAATACAACACCCTTTGATACGGAAGCAACAATGCTACTGTCTGTAGATGCTTCGCTTCTTACTCGAATACCACTTCCTGTGATTGTTGCACGGATATCAATATTGGCATTTGCATATGCTAATGCATCCAAGCCATAAATACAATATTCATTCTTTACATATCCATCTACATTTCCGGATTTAATATGTGTCCATTCGTCACCAATTTCAATAACTTCAGCAACGTCGCCTTTGCGGAAACGGCCAACAATCTCTGACTCTGTGCTCGCTTCGGCTCTGACATTCATTTTATCCTTAACATTCGCCATAATACGATTCTGCCATAACTGCTCTTCTTCTGTAAGAATCGGACCATCCGGTATAGATGCAATCGTCTCCTCTGCAGCCGTCACAACAATCGTCTGCATCTGTGTATAGTCTACTGTCTGAACATCTGTCAATGTCTGTTCTTCTATTTCATTTAATGAAAGAACTACCCCTGCCGTTCTTCCCTCTACAACCATCTCTTCTGCGGAAGCCACCTGTAAAACGGTCGCCTTATTCACCTCATTTGTAGCATCTGCTGTTCCTGCAATAACACACATAACTGCCAAACCAAGTGCAACTGCAACTGACTCTTTTATCGCTTTACTTTTTAAATTCATAAAACCTCCATATATATTTCTATATTAATAGTATTACGTATTTATTTCAAATTATTCATTTTTGTTACAATTGTTACAGATTTGTTACAATGGCGATTATAACAAAGCGTTTCCATAAAGTCAACATTTTCAAGGATTTTCGTTAATCTTTGGTAATGTTTGGCAAAATAGACCAGTATAAAAGTACTATTTTCATCATATTTGTATTAAAAAAACTCCGATAACACTTCACTTATTAATACTTCCTGCTCTTCCATTTTCGTCATTTGCTCTTTTTTCTGTGTATCCTTTTCATCCGTATTTACTTCATATTTGCTTAATATATGTACTTCATCATGCTCCGTTGTCTCGCCATTTTGTCCTACCAATGCAGCTCCCTGCAACTCTATTTTCCCACATTCTAATTTTTTCATTTGTTGTAACATCAACCGGCCAAAACGCATAATTTGTATTAATACCAGCACCTGAAGAAGCAAATTCATTCCTAATAAAGTTTCCATTTTATATCCCCTTTCCTGACAAAAACTATTTCCTAATTATAAATTTTCCGTTTCTATTTTTAAAGTATTTCGGGGGCACTTTTCATCGCAAGTTTCGACAAAAATTTCCATTTCTTTGCAGTCTTTTCTTGACTTTTACGCATAAGGGTATTATAAATAGGGAAAACATACTTTATAATTATCTGCTCTTTTGAAAGGCGGTACTTTTATGAAAAAAATCCTTATGACAGGCGGCGGAACCGCCGGCCATGTAACACCAAACATTGCATTATTTCCTGCATTGAAAAATGCAGGCTACGAGATTTCTTACATTGGTTCTTACGAAGGAATCGAAAACAGATTAATAAAAGAACAGGGGATTCCTTATTATGGTATCTCTTCCGGTAAACTCAGACGTTATTTCGATCCAAAAAACTTCTCTGACCCATTTAAAGTAATAAAAGGGTTGGGTCAGTCTGTTAGTTTGTTAAAAAAACTGAAGCCGGATGTTGTATTTTCCAAAGGCGGATTTGTTTCGGTTCCCGTTGTTATCGCTGCAAGACTTTGTAAAATCCCGGCCATTATCCACGAATCGGATATTACACCGGGCTTAGCAAACAAATTAGCCATCCCAGGCGCCACCAAAGTCTGCTGTAACTTCCCGGAAACCTTAAAATACCTTCCAGCGGAAAAAGCTGTTTATACCGGTTCTCCTATACGTCAGGAACTTTTATCCGGAAACGTTGATAAAGCATTGGCTTTTTGTAAACTTTCAGCAAAAACCAAACCGGTTCTGCTCATCATTGGTGGAAGCACCGGTTCAAGAGCAATTAATGCCGCAGTGAGAGAAGCTCTTCCACAATTATTGCAGAAATATATCATTATTCACCTTTGTGGAAAAAACAATTTAGATACATCCTTAGAAACATATGACGGTTACTTACAATATGAATACATCGGTAAAGAACTTGCAGATTTATTTGCATTATCCGATTTAGTCATTTCCCGTGCAGGTGCCAATGCCATTTGCGAACTTTTAGCATTACGCAAACCGAATATTTTAATTCCGCTTTCTGCTGCTGCGAGCCGTGGAGACCAGATTTTAAATGCAAAATCCTTCAAGGCATCCGGTTACAGTTATGTTTTAGAAGAAGAAAACCTTACCACCGCTTCTCTGGAAGAAGCGATTACGGAAGTCTGGGATAAAAAAGATACTTATATCGAAGCTATGAATAATAGTCAGAGCAAAGATTCTATTCAGACCATTCTTGAACTAATCGAGACTGTTTCAAAAAAATAAAAGGTGTTAAAAAAGTGCATGTACAACGCTAGACCGTACATGCACTTTTAGAGGCTGTAAATTTTTCTGTGTCTTTGGGATTAAAAAGACCTTTTGATTTGAATTAGATATGTAGGATTTCATGTCGATTTATATCGTCGAATCTGTGTCGAACTGTATTTCTAATAATAGTATTGCCTCTTTATTCTG
>JAZSEF010000066.1:0-9131 GCA_045531555.1 Roseburia sp.
ATACGAAAAAGGATTAAAGAAAATGGCTAGAGCATGACGTAATGCTGTAGAAAGAAGAATGTCGGAAAGCCGTGTGAGGGAGAACCTCATGCACGGTTTGATGAGGGGAAAGAGGGCGAATGCCCTCTAACCTACTCTACACGAGCAACGCGAGTTTTAGAATGATTTATCATTCTAAAACCTGCTTATTCTTTGTTCTAAAATTCCATAAAATATAAATTGCTATTCCAGTCATGACTATCTGACTCACGATTAACCCATACAAGTAGGCCACGATTCCTACATGAGGAATACCGAAATATACAAAAAGAATTCTTATGCTGCATCCCGCCAACCCTATTAAAAAAGTAGCTTTAGGATAACCTAATCCATGCAGAATACTGTTAAGTGTACTGCTAAGATAAAGAAAAGGACAAATCCAGCTTAAAGTTCTGATAAAAGTTCCGGCTAAGGCATTCTTAAAAATAACATTTCCAATAAAAGAACCCGTCAGTAAAAATCCCACACACGCTGCAAAACCAAGTCCCAGACAGGAAATTATCGTTCGTCGAATCGTTTTTTTGATAGTGCTGTCATTCTGTGTAGCTTGTGCTTCTGCAATGGTAGGCAGCAGAATGACGGAAACCGAATTGGTTATGACGGATGGAAACATAATAATGGCCAACGACATTCCGGTAAGTACGCCAAAGACGCTCAACGCCTCCGTTTGCGTGTAGCCGAACATTCGTAAACGATTTGGTATCAGGACATTTTCTACACTACTAAAAAGATTAATCACTAATCGCGTCGCAGTAAGCGGCACTGCCATAGAGAGTAATTCCCTTCCGTAGGATAATTTCGGCATCAGGTCAAGCCGGATACCGGAAAAACTTACCGATAGGAGCATACCGGCTATTTCACCGAAGACTAGACCGGTAACCGCTAAGGAAATGGTGATGTTTTTTCCCTGACTGGCAAGAATTTGGTCAATCAGATAAACACTGCCTACGCGTACTAATTGTTCTAATAATTGTGAGACTGCCGGAACAGCAGCCTTTTTTTTCGCATAAAAATAGCCATTTAAACAGGCATGAATCGAGCAAGGTACATAAGAAAAGGAAATGATTTTAAGCAATGAAGCACATCTTGGCTCTCCTAAGCATATATTAGCTATAAAATCCGCATAGGTAAAGAGGATGGTTCCTGTTATCAGGGATAGTACAACGGATATAAAAAGACCGATTTGCAGGTAGTACTTTGCCTCATTAGATTTATTCATTCCCAAAGACTTTGACACATAACGGGAAATGGAAGTCTGAATGCCGGCGGAGGTTATGGAAAAACAAATGCCGGTAATAGGAAATATTAATTGGTAGATACCTAAGCCTTCTGCTCCAACCTCTCTGGATAAAAATATTTTATAGAAGAAACCGATAAGGCGTGTGAGGACGCCGGTAGCAGTTAAAAGCAGTGCACCGCCAAGAATGGGGTGTTTTTTAAATTCTTTTTTCAATAAGACCTCAGGATATTTCTTTCGTCAGTTTAATATATGTGAAGAAAGGAGAAAAAATGAGTCAGCAGATTTATTTAGATAATGCTGCAACTACGAAGATTGCAGATGCCGTAAAGGCGGAGATGGAACCTTATTTGCGAGAAAATTATGGAAATGCATCTACTTCCTATAATATTGGTATAGAAGCAAAAAAAGCGATAGAAAAAGCCCGTGAAATTATTGCAGAAACGTTACATGCCAAGCCGTCGGAAATTTATTTTACTTCTGGAGGTTCGGAATCGGATAATTGGGCAATCAAAGGAATTGCAGGTAATAATAAGAAGAAAGGGAAGCATATTATTACCAGTAGTATTGAACATCATGCTGTATTAAATTCTTGTGAGTACCTTGAGAATTTGGGATATCGGGTAACTTATTTAAAACCGGATCCTTATGGAGTAATATCTGCGGATATGGTAAAGGCCAAAATACGACCGGATACTACGCTGATTACGATTATGTCTGGAAATAATGAAGTGGGGACGATCGAGCCGATTGCACAGATTGGAAGAATTGCAAGAGAACATCATGTGATTTTTCATACGGATGCGGTGCAGGCATATGCGCAAATTCCACTTTCGATGATGCAGTTGCCGGTGGATTTGTTGAGCGCCAGTTCACATAAGTTTCATGGACCAAAAGGTGTAGGATTTTTATATGTAAGGGAAGGTGTGAATGTTCCTTCATTTATTCATGGCGGTGGTCAGGAGCGAGGCAAACGGGCAGGAACAGAAAATGTGGCAGGCATTGTAGGCATGGGAAAAGCGGCGGAACTGGCACATAGTAATATGCGTTGCCGTATACAAAAAGAAATTATGTTGCGAAATTATATGATAGAGCGCGTACTGCATGAGATTCCGAATGCAAGATTAAATGGTCATTATAGTAAGCGTTTGCCGGGAAATGCGAATTTTAGTTTCAAAGGGATTGAGGGTGCGTCATTGCTTATGTTATTAGAAGAAGATGGTATTATGGCATCCGGTGGTTCTGCCTGCAATACCGGAGAGAGCCGTATCTCTTATGTAATAGAAAGAATTGGTGTGCCAGAGGAGTATGCACCGGGAACGGTTAGACTGACTTTATGTGGGAATACGACCAAGGCGGAGGTGGATGCAGCAATCGAAGCTTTAAAACGTAATGTGGCGAGGTTGACATTATAAAAATCTAAAAAAAGTATAAAAACAATAAAAATATCGAATTATTATTGACAAAGGGAGTTGTTGGTGCTATCTTAAGTACAGATGTTAGCACTCCACATAAACGAGTGCTAACAAATCTAAAAAATAAGATAGCACTTTTTATATACGGAGTGAATAGAAATGGAACAATTCGAATTAAGCGAACGTAAAACGAAAATATTAAATGCTATCATTCAGAATTACTTGGAGACAGGAGAACCGGTTGGTTCGAGAACGATTTCTAAGTATACGGACTTACATTTGAGTTCTGCTACCATCCGTAATGAGATGGCAGATTTAGAAGAATTAGGCTTTATTGTTCAGCCGCATACTTCAGCAGGGCGTATTCCTTCCGATAAAGGATATCGCTTTTATGTGGATCATCTGATGGCAGATAAAGAACGAGAAGTCAATGAGATGAAGCAATTCGTCATTGAGCATACAGAGAAGATGGAACAGGTATTACAGCAGGTTGCGAAAGTACTTGCCGCGAATACCAATTACGCGACGATGGTCAGCGCACCATCTTATAATCGTAATAAAGTAAAGTTCATTCAGCTATCCTTAGTGGATGATGACCAGCTTTTAGCGGTTATCGTAACACAGAGCAATCTGGTGAAGAATAAGATTATTAATCTTTCAGAACCGATTGATAATGAGACCTTGTTAAAATTAAACTTCCTGTTGAATTCCAATCTGAATGGATTGGCATTAGAAGAGATTAATCTGGCGACGATAGCTAAGCTTAAGGAACAGGCAGGTATGCATGGTGATATCGTAAGCGAAGTGTTAGACACGGTGGCAGAGACCATGGGAGCTGACGAAGACATTCGTATTTACACCAGCGGTACGACAAACCTGTTTAAATATCCGGAACTTTCGGATTCGGCAGAAAAAGCGAGCGAGCTGATTTCCACTTTTGAAGAAAAGCAGCAATTAGTGAGTCTGGTGACAGAGAACTTGTTGAACGAAGAAAGTACAGGCATTCAGGTGTACATCGGTAACGAAAGTCCGATTCAGACGATGAAGGATTGCAGTGTGGTAACAGCTACTTACGAACTGGGTGAGGGTGTACGAGGTACCATTGGTATCGTAGGTCCGAAGCGAATGGATTATGAAAAGGTTATGGATAATCTGAAGGTATTGAAGAATTCCCTTGATGGTATTTTAAATAAAACCAGGGATAATGGATAGAAGGGAGCATGAAAATGCAGGATATGAAGCAGGAAGAGATTCTTGAAGAAGTAACAGAAGAGCAGGCAGAGAACACTGAAGAAGTAACGGAGGAAGTTGCCGAAGAAGCTTGTGAAACAGAAGAAGCTGCCGCAGAGGAAGCAGAAGCGACCACCGAAGAAAATGGTGAAGAAGCTGCCACAGGAGAGAAAAAAGGATTTTTCAAGAAGAAAAAAGATAAAAAAGATGAAAGAATCGAAGAATTGACCGATCAGGTAAAACGCCAGATGGCAGAATTCGAGAATTTCAGAAAACGTACAGAGAAAGAAAAGACCCAGATGTTTGATATGGGTGCAAAAACAGTGATTGAGAAAATTCTTCCAATCGTAGACAACTTCGAAAGAGGCTTTACAATGGTAGAAGAAGCTGATAAAGAAGATGCTTTTGTACAAGGTATGGATAAGATTTACAAACAGCTTATGACCGAGTTTGAAGCAATCGGTGTAAAACCAATCGAAGCAGTTGGTCAGGAATTTAACCCTGACTTCCACAATGCAGTAATGCAGGTGGCAAGTGAAGAATATGAATCAGGTGTCGTTGCCCAGGAATTATTAAAGGGTTACACATATAAAGAAACAGTTGTCCGTCACAGTATGGTCGCTGTAGTAGAATAGCTTATTATATTAATTTAGATATCTTAGGAGGATAAGAACATGGGAAAAATTATTGGTATTGACTTAGGTACAACAAATAGCTGTGTAGCAGTTATGGAAGGTGGTAAACCAACTGTTATCGCAAATCAGGAAGGTGCAAGAACAACACCATCTATCGTAGCATTTACAAAAACAGGTGAGAGATTAGTAGGTGAACCTGCAAAACGTCAGGCAGTTACTAATTCAGAGAAGACAATTTCTTCTATCAAACGTCACATGGGTACAGATTACAAGAAAGCCATCGATGACAAACAGTACTCACCACAGCAGATTTCAGCTATGATTCTTCAGAAATTAAAAGCTGATGCAGAAAGCTATTTAGGAGAAAAAGTAACAGAAGCAGTTATCACAGTTCCTGCATACTTCAACGATGCAGAACGTCAGGCTACAAAAGACGCTGGTAAAATCGCAGGTCTTGAAGTAAAACGTATCATCAACGAGCCGACAGCAGGAGCTTTAGCTTAGGGTCTTGATAACGAAAAAGAACAGAAAATCATGGTATACGACTTAGGTGGTGGTACATTCGACGTATCTATCATCGAAATTGGTGACGGTGTTATCGAAGTATTATCTACAAACGGTGATACACACTTAGGTGGTGATGACTTCGACGCAAAAGTAACACAGTGGATGATTGATGAATTCAAGAAAGCAGAGGGCGTAGACTTATCTACAGATAAGATGGCGCTTCAGAGATTAAAAGAAGCAGCTGAAAAAGCGAAAAAAGAATTATCATCAGCTACAACAACAAACATTAACTTACCATTCATCACAGCTACAGCAGAAGGTCCAAAACACTTCGATATGAACCTTACAAGAGCTAAATTTGATGAATTAACACATGACTTAGTAGAGAGAACAGCAATCCCTGTTCAGAATGCTATGAAAGACGCTGGTCTTACAAACGCTGATTTAGGTCAGGTATTATTAGTTGGTGGTTCTACACGTATCCCAGCAGTACAGGACAAAGTAAGACAGTTAACAGGCAAAGAGCCAAGTAAATCATTAAACCCAGATGAATGTGTAGCAATCGGTGCTTCTATCCAGGGTGGTAAATTAGCAGGTGATGCAGGTGCAGGCGAGATTCTTTTATTAGATGTAACTCCACTTTCACTTTCTATCGAGACAATGGGTGGTATCGCTACAAGACTTATCGAGAGAAATACAACTATTCCTACAAAGAAGAGCCAGATTTTCTCTACAGCAGCAGATAACCAGACAGCAGTAGATATCAACGTAGTTCAGGGTGAGAGACAGTTCGCAAGAGATAACAAATCTCTCGGTCAGTTCCGTTTAGATGGTATCCCACCAGCACGTCGTGGTGTTCCACAGATCGAAGTAACATTCGACATCGATGCTAACGGTATCGTAAACGTATCTGCAAAAGATTTAGGAACAGGTAAAGAACAGCACATCACAATTACAGCTGGTTCTAACATGTCAGACGCTGAAATCGAAAAAGCAGTAAAAGAAGCTGCTGAATTCGAAGCACAGGATAAGAAACGTAAAGAAGCAATCGACGCTAGAAACGATGCAGATTCTTTCGTATTCCAGACACAGCAGGCATTAGATCAGGTAGGTGCATCTTTAGATGCTAACGATAAAGCAACTGTAGAAGCTGATATGAATGCAATCAAGACATTCTTAGAAGCTCATCCAAATGCAGAAGAGATGACAGATGCTGATGTAGCTGAACTTAAATCTATGCAGGAAAAATTAACACAGAGTGCTCAGACAGTATTTGCAAAAATGTATGACCAGGCTCAGGCTGCACAGGGCACAGCAGGTGCAGGTCCTGACATGAGCAACATGGGTGGTAACGCAGGTGCAGCAGATGATGATGTTGTAGATGCAGACTTCAAGGAAGTGTAAGAATTTAAAATAGAAATAGTTTTGAACTAATAAAAATCCATCAAGGATACTAACAATGTATTTGTTCGGTATCCTTGGTGATTTTTCAAGTGTAGAAACTTTTTTGCTAACAGCACATAGATGTGAATGTTTGCAGGAAGATTTGAGGAGTACCGCAATCATAAAAAGGAAGCGGTCTATAGATTGGAGATAACTCATGGCTGATAAAAGAGATTATTATGAGGTCCTTGGCGTAAGCAAGGGCGCAGATGATGCAGAAATTAAAAAAGCATTCCGTACCATGGCCAAAAAATATCATCCGGACGCACATCCGGGTGACAAGGAGTGCGAAGAGAAGTTTAAAGAAGCACAGGAAGCATATGCCGTATTAAGTGATCCGGACAAGAGAAAACAGTATGATCAGTTTGGACACGCTGCTTTTGATGGAATGGGTGGCGGTGCCGGTGGTTTTGATTTCTCAGGTATGGACATGGGCGACATTTTTGGTGATATTTTTGGCGATTTCTTTGGTGGCGGCAGCTCAAGAAGACGTAACGATGGTCCGATGAAAGGTGCAAATATCCGTGCCAGTGTACGTATTACTTTTGAAGAAGCGATTTTTGGCTGCGAAAAAGAAATCGAATTAGTATTAAAAGATGAGTGTAAGACTTGTCATGGAACCGGTGCAAAACCGGGTACATCCCCAGAAACATGTCCAAAGTGTAATGGTAAAGGTAAAGTCGTGATGACACAGCAGTCTTTCTTTGGCATGGTTCAGAATGTGCAGACATGTCCGGAATGTAACGGTTCCGGTAAAGTAGTTCGCGAAAAATGTTCCGACTGTTATGGTTCCGGATATATTTCAAGCAAGAAAAAGATTCAGGTATCTATTCCTGCCGGTATCGACCATGGTCAGAGTGTACGTATCCGTGAAAAAGGTGAACCGGGCGTAAATGGTGGTCCAAGAGGAGATTTACTCGTAGAAGTAATCGTGTCAAAACATGCTCACTTACAGCGTCAGGATATGAACATCTTCTCAACTGCGAAATTAAGCTTTGCACAGGCAGCTTTAGGTGGAGAGATCCGTATCAATACTGTAGATGGTGACGTATTATACGAAGTAAAACCAGGCACACAGACTGGTACCCGAATTCGTTTAAGAGGAAAAGGCGTGCCGTCTTTACGTAACAAAGATGTACGCGGTGACCAGTATGTAGACTTAATCGTTCAGACACCGACTGGTTTAAGCTCAGAAGCAAAAGAATTGCTCCGTCAGTTTGATGAAGCCACAGGCGGTTCTTTGGCAAAAGGTGCAGAAGAAGCAGCTAACGGCAAAAAGAAGAAAAAAGGATTCATGGATAAGATAAAAGAGTCTATTGATGATATCATGGACTAGTACGAAGGTACAATTTGATTTTTTGAAACAATGGTGTTATGATAGCAGTAGATGTGGAAATATGCACATCTACTGTTTTTTAAATTCATAGGAAGTTCCTATGAGTTTATAATGAGGAAGTAGTATTTAGAAAGGGATTATTATGAGTCAGTTTCGTGCACAGATTGATGACCGTAATGCGGCTTTCCGCCAATGGCAGTTTAAAGAAGCCGTGGAGTTAGAGCATCAAAAGCAACAACTGAAAGAGGAACGCAGGCAGCTTGAATTAGAGCGTGATGAATTTGAAAAAGAGAAAACGGAATTCTATGTAAATAAGCGCATCGAGGACAAGCGTGCAGAGCAGGAGAAGCATCTTTTTGATATGAAGTGGAGAATATTAGAAGGGGAGCTTAAGAAGCTTGCTGCGGAAAAAGAACAGGTAGAGAGACAGCGGGATTTCTATCGTTATGTCAGCGAACATGAGGCACAGAGTTATCATTCATCGAATGTGTTGAAAGGAGAACTGTTCTTCTGTGGCGTGGATAGCGAAGAGTCGTTGAAGAAACGTTATAAGGATTTGATTAAGATATACCATCCGGATAATCTCAATGGAGACAAGAATACCATTCAGGAAATCAATACAGAGTACGAAAAATTAAAAGCATTATATGAGGAATAATTATTACTGTCAGGTCTTAGGGTCTGGCAGTTTTTATGTTATGCCATAGTTGCCGGATGTTGTTTATAATGCAAAATGCGTAATGTCCTGTGCAAAACGCGTTATTTTGAGATTTTGAAATGGCAGTATGCTAATATAAGGGGAGCCGGTAGTTTTTGGTATTGCATAGGAATGTGGACACACAGTCTGCTATCTATATACAATATCAGAAACTATCGGCTGAATTTTTTATAGGAGGCTACTAAAAATGAGCAAATTAAAAGAGTATTTTCCACTTATTCAAGAGAGGGAAGTGCTAGTGCAAAAAATTCAATCCAGTAAGCAAATGACGGAGACTTTTAATAGGTGGAAACCAGAACAGCAAGAGGAATTTCTAGATTTTTGTACAGGTGTAAGAGGGGTGAAAATATTATACGATTCTTTCTTTAAAGAAGTCCTAAATCCGGAATATGCACCAGAGCGTTTGGAAAGTTTATTAAGTGTTGTATTAAAAAGAAAAGTAAGAATAGTGCGAATTCTACCAAATGATTCTACACGCATTGCGGATGAAACATCGCTTTTGATTACAGATATCATCGTTGAATTGGAAGATGGTTCACTTGCTAATGTAGAAATTCAAAAAATTGGTTAT
>JAZSEF010000055.1:0-5581 GCA_045531555.1 Roseburia sp.
CCTTTTTTTGTGACATGGTTTCTATACTGCCTGCTGCATCTCCATACTCTGTTTTTTTCCCAAACCCCATATTACCTGAATTTCCGCCCTCCGGTAATGCAATTACCAGTAAAATTGCTCCTATCAATGCAAGCACAATCCAATCCGTCTTTTTTATATTTTTCCAATCAAATTTCTTACTCATCCATATCACCTGCCTGCATTTCACCTTCTATTTTGACCGATATCGCCTCTATCGAAATCTCTTCTTCTGTCTGTTCTTCTAGCAAATTATGATATTTTTCCTCCATAATTCTTTTTCCGTTTTCCTCTATTCGCCCAGCCTCTGCTGTAATTTCAATTATTCGCTCTTCCCACCCTTCCTGTTCTAATTTTTTTAATACTGCTTCCTCCTGTCCCAAATACTGCATAACCGGATAAAACAGCCCGATTACCAGAATGACTCCGGCAAAAAAAGCAATGTATTTCTCAAATACATTTTTAGGAACAAAATACAGCAATACTTTCATTAGCAAAAAAAGTGTCAAAAATCCTTTTACATACGTCATAATCATTTTTACATCACCTCAAAATGCAAATGTCGTTATAGAAACCGCTAAAGCAATTGTTATAAAAAAAAGCATCAGACAATGTCCCTGTATTTTCATATAGAGCATAGCTGCACCTGATAACTGTCTGATACAGCCGGAAATCCTTCGGTCGGAAAGTGGTTCTGTAACTGCTGCCATAATCTTATATAACAGGCATAGCACACATGTCTTTAGCAACGGTCCAATTCCGATGCACAATAATACAATGATTCCTGCAATACCAATTCCATTTTTTATAATCATACCGGAACCTAATAATACCTCACTGACATTGCCTGCAGCACCTCCTATTCCAGGAATCACAGATACGGCCTTAGCAAATGTTCCCTGTGTCATACGATCTTTTACAGGATTTATCATATTTTGCACCACGCTTAATCCCAATACTGCTGCCCCAGCAATCTTAAGCCCCCAATTCACGAAGGTTTCTAATAATTCTGCCAGATTACCAAACTGTGTTTCCTCAAAAAAATGATTAAAAATCTGTAACAGTACGTATACATGGACACAGGGCAAAAATATTTTTTCAAATGCCCACTCTGCGAAATAAATCGCTAAAAATGCAATCTGATAAAACCCTGCGGATGTATACACATTCGATGAAAAAAACATGCCTGTACAAAAACAGGGGACAAACACCTGCATAAATGAAACACTCTGCCCGATAGTACGTGCCACGATTTCCTGAAAAATGTACATAGACTTTAACAACATCAATGCCAACACCGAGTACACCAACAGAAAACAGACATCTGAAATATACGAACTGCCAAAATCCCCTGCGGAATTCTTTAATAGTGAAAAACAAAACGTAATCAGCAAAACTTCTAAAAACAATATTTTATTCGCGGCAATTTCCGAAAAAAATAAGTCTTTTAACCAAAACACAATGTCCGTAATGCTTTCTACACCCCATCCCTGGTCAATGACCTTTTGCAACAATTCATAAAATGTCATCGACACACCTGTTTCTTCCAAAAAAGAATCCAATGCAGATAATTCCAACTCGCCTAATAATTCATTCATTAACTCATTTTCCTGCGTCATAAGATACTACCTATCACTTCTAAAAATGTTAACAATACCGGCAGACTTACTACCAGTATGGAGATTTTCGCAAAAGTTTCAATCTGACTTCCGATTGCCCCATAACCTGCATCTTTGCATACATCCATTGCAAATCCTGCTACATAAGCGATTCCTATCATCTTCAAAATCAAAGCTATGTAACTGCTGTCAAGCGAAAGCATCGATTCCAGTCGTTCCACAAATACCAGCACCATCTGCATTTTGTGTATAAGAAAAGAAAAAATCAGAATGCAAATTCCCATACTAATTAACATACTATATTCACTTTTCTCTTTTTTTAGAAATGTCGCCAACAGTACGCCTGCCACACCCATTATGCCGATTTTTACTACATCCAATTTACCTTGTTTCCCCCATGAAATTCTTTTATACACATTTATCTTTATTTAATGCGCTCTCCGTTCACATACTTCCTGCTTATCGTTTTTCTCCACAAATCGACGAACAACACAACATTTTTCAATTTCTATACCATGTATTTTTACAACGTAAATAATGCCTGAATCGTTTCGAACAATTCATATATGTACGGCACAATCCAGAATAAAACCATGATAAGTCCCGCCAGACTGGTCAAAAAAGCCTGCTCTTCCCTGCCACTGTGTTTTAAAACCTGTCCCAGCACTGTCACTAAAATTCCAACCGCCGCTATCTTAAAAATCAAATTTACACTCATCTTCTATACCAGCAGGATAATCAGCACCAATCCACTCATGATACAGACTGTCTGATACACCTTTTGTTTCTCCTTCCGCTCTTTTTGCTCCACTTCCATCAGAAAGTCTAAACGCTCCTGATATAGTGATAAAATTTTTTGATTTTCTTCTACGCTCTTTCCAAAAAAAGCCCTGCCCGCCTGTTCTATTAATTCACTCTCTTCTGCTTTTAATCCCAGCTCCCGCCTATGTTTTTGAAATACCTCCTGCCAGATATCTTCCCCACATTTCGCCTCTTTTTTCATCAGACATTCGCCGATTTCTCTTAGGATTATCTTTAAACATTCGTCCTGTGTTTCAATCTGATACAACAAAACCATCTCTACCGGACGCAAAGAATAATTCATTTCCCAGAAAATTTTTGTCAACAGACTTCTCAGTTCAAACAAACGCTCCTGATGCTTCTTTAATTCATTTTGTATACTGCATGCAAGACCAATACTGCTAATTATTATGAACACGCTCCCAACCAGCTTTAACACAGCAATTCCCACCTGTTGTTATATACTTTGTATTTCCGCATACCATCTTCTCCTTTTTCGATAAATATAAACCGTTCAAACAGCTCCTTTTCACACCATTTTTTTAAAATCGGCTTCTCCTGTAACTCTTTCACACTTCCTGCATGAATCGTTCCGATGACTTTACAGCCCGCATATGCAGCCTGTTCTACTGCCATAAAATCTTCTTCCGTTCCCAATTCATCCACTGCAATGATTTCCGGTGACATTGTACGAAGTAACATCTGAATTCCCTCCGGCTTGTTGCAACCATCTAATACATCAGTTCGCGGACCTACGTCGTTTTGTGGAATACCATGGTAACTGGCGGCAATCTCGGAACGCTCATCGACTAAACCAACTTTCCAACCGTGCAAAATTGCTTGCCTATCTCGACACACTTTTTTCTCTAACACATCCCTTCCATAAGAAATACTTCGTATACAGTCTCTAAGCAATGTCGTTTTTCCTGCACCTGGCGGTGAAACTATTAAAGTATTGTATATACCCCCATTCCTCTTCACCATTTTTCGACTATCATCCTTTGATATATGCCCAGACAGCAGAACATCCTCCTCATACAAATAAGGTAAAACCTCATCTGCACAGCCAATTCTTTCATGTGCCACACGGATATTAAAAAAAGTTAGATAACTTATCCCCGTAATATGTCCGCTGCCGTTCGTTGTTCCACCGGCTAGTCCGATTCTATGCCCACCCTGTATCGTCAGGAATCCATTCCTCAGCTCCTCCTGCCACGCATACAGCGAATAATTACTAATGTAATTTTGCATTTCAAGTACATCCTGCTCTGTTATGTAATAAGCATTTTTCAACTGTTTTATATCCTCATATTTTTGCATTCCATCCGACATCAACACAAGTTCTCTATCCGCTGTATATACAAAAAGCGGTTGTCCGATTCTTACTCTTATTTCTTCCAAATCCGACAGTTTTGCCACACATTTCATTGCATTCCTTAAATGTATGGGGAATAATACTTCAAGTCTCATAATCTTTCTCCTCTACTCAAATGTATGAAGTAAGTCCAAATTTATGACAAAAAAAAGACAGCCTGATTACTCAGTCTGCCTTTTTCCTTTTTACTCTTCCCAAAACAACTCATCCAAGGTCTTCCCCAGCACCTTACAGATACTTCTGCAAAGCTGAATCGTCGGATTGTAATCTCCTTTTTCAATTGCATTTATGGTCTGTCTGGAGACCCCCACTTTATCTGCCAAATCCTGCTGTGACAAATCCAGTGCTGCTCTCGCCGCTTTTAATTTCAGATTCTTCATAATCCCCCGCTTCCTTATTCTTCTTCACGTGACTGAAGCTTTGTATGTACAAACAACACAACTGCCACCACTAATAAAAAAATTCCACATAACAGATTGATACCGTGAAAAGTAAATATTCCATCTTCAAACATTGTACCATGAATCACATGCATTACGCCAATAAATGTATTAAATCCGCCTAAAGCTATAAATACAATCATCAGACGATTTGCATTTTCGTTTAATGAAACATAAGCATCATGCTGTATACAGTAAATTGCATATACTAAAACAGTAAGTAAAATTCCAATCATGATCAAAACACTCAGCTCTGCCGGAAGCGTAATGTCAGCCATTGTAAGCAGACACAACACCCCATTGTAAACAATACCGGTCACATATGCATATTTAAATCCATTTCCTCTGGCAAGCTGCTGACGTTCATCGTACTCAAAATTACTACCTTTTTTTCTTATTTTCACATACTCGAAACACACTGCCACAGATACAAGCCCCACTAAAACACCAGCTAATATTCCAACTAAATAACCCATTCTATATGCAATACTGCTTGCATATTTAATATCAAAGTGATACGTCATCGTATAGCTTTCATTCTCTGCATATTCATATGCTTCTGCATCCTCGGGTAACGTCGTATCTACTGCCATAACAAATTCCTCAAATGCTTCTGCGTTTGTAAAATACATGTATGTTACATAATAGTCACCCGCTTCTAACTCCAACTCTGCCGATTCGACATCTACTGTATCTCCCGTACAATAAAGTCTAATCTTATCTTCTGCATCGTACAACACTGCACCTGAAATCATACCTGTTTTCTCTGCTGTCCATTTTACATTTACTACATAAGTATCATCCTCTGCCAATGTAAACGGAATCGTGTGCTCTGTAATATCGGCCACACCATCTGTCACATTAATTTCTTCCTCGAACCAAAATTTTGTAACACTCTCATCCTTAGTTGCCAAAAATGCAATCCCTAAGATTCCGACAAACAAAACTGCAATTAACACCGGAACTAACCATTTTTTCTTCATATAGACCTCCCTGTTTCGTGAAACAAAATGCAACTCTACTTACAGAGCTTGACCTCATGACGAGCAGAGGTCTTGCCACCTTGTTTTCTAATCTTCTTGTTAAGTCCATAATAACCCTTATATTACATTTTGTCAATTATATTTTACATTTTATCAAGTATTTATGCTTTTCTATCACATAAAATTTCCACTTCTCCAGTAGAAGCTGAATTGCATTTCGAGATGCAACTTTGTAATTCGAAATGCAGTTTTGTAAATTAACAATCAAATATTTGTAAGCGAAACGCAGTTTTTGTACTCGAAATGCCACATTTGTAAACGAGAAGCAACTTTTGTAACCGAAAT
>JAZSEF010000032.1:0-4550 GCA_045531555.1 Roseburia sp.
ACATTCAAAAAATGATACCCGACTATTCTTCTAATTAAAAGAATGAGTAGGGTAACATTATAAATTATAGACCGACTAAAATTATGAAAATGTAATTTAGTCTGGAAAACTGAAATGAATATGCCCGATTAAAAGGAAAAATTTAGCAAATAGTCCGGTGCAAAACGTTCCCAACATGAATATAAACATACGGAGAGTCCCTGCATAGCTTTCTTACATGTGGACAACCGCAGAAAGAAAGCTATGCAGGGACTCTTCGTATGTTTCAATACATATTATCTAAAATGAAATTACTGAACGAAATACCTATTTTGTTGGCACTAATTTTGTCTTGCCGCCCATGTATGGCTGTAATGCTGTAGGAATGTTTACGCTTCCGTCTGCATTTAAGTTGTTCTCTAAGAATGCAATTAACATACGTGGTGGAGCAACTACTGTGTTGTTCAATGTGTGGGCAAAGTATTTGTTACCTTCTTTGTCTTTCACACGAATTTTTAATCTTCTTGCCTGTGCATCGCCTAAGTTTGAGCAGCTACCAACTTCGAAGTATTTTTTCTGTCTTGGTGACCATGCTTCAACGTCACAAGATTTTACTTTAAGGTCAGCCAAATCACCTGAGCAGCACTCTAAAGTACGTACCGGGATATCTAAGCTTCTGAATAAATCTACTGTGTTTTTCCATAAAACATCATAGTATTTTGGAGACTCTTCCGGTTTACATACTACAATCATCTCCTGCTTCTCGAACTGGTGGATACGGTAAACACCGCGTTCTTCGATACCGTGTGCACCTTTTTCCTTACGGAAACATGGTGAGTATGATGTCAATGTGTATGGTAATTTTTCTTCTTCGTTCATTGTATCGATGAATTTACCAATCATAGAATGCTCAGATGTACCGATTAAGTAAAGGTCTTCACCTTCAATTTTGTACATCATAGCGTCCATTTCTTCAAAACTCATAACGCCTGTTACAACGTTAGAACGAATCATGAAAGGCGGGATGCAGTATGTGAAACCGCGGTCAATCATGAAATCTCTAGCATAAGAGATAACTGCTGAGTGAAGTCTTGCGATATCGCCCATTAAATAGTAGAAACCATTACCTGCAACCTTACCTGCTGCTTCCATATCGATACCATCGAATTTGTCCATGATTTCTGTGTGGTATGGAATCTCAAAATCAGGAACGATTGGTTCGCCGAATTTTTCAATTTCCACGTTACAACTGTCATCTTCACCAATAGGTACAGATGGGTCGATGATGTTTGGAATGCTCATCATAATTTTAGTCACTTTTTCGCTTAATTCTTTTTCAAGAACTTCTAATTCCGCAAGACGAGCAGCATTAGCGCTAACCTGTGCTTTAACAGCTTCTGCTTCTTCTTTCTTGCCCTGTGCCATTAATGCACCAATCTGCTTAGAAAGCTTATTTCTGTTAGCACGGATTTCGTCTGCTTCCTGCTGTGTCTTTCTAGCCTGCGCATCAAGTTCAATTACCTCATCAACTAATGGTAATTTGTGATCCTGGAATTTCTTTTTGATGTTCTCTTTTACAACATCTGGATTTTCTCTTAAAAATCTTAAATCAATCATTTTTTCTATCCTCCATTTGCGATTTATTGTAAACAAAAAGCCTTTCATCCAATACACGTAAAAAGGCTTTACATGCATGGGACGAAAGGCTAAATCTTCCGCGTTGCCACCCATATTGTCAAACTTCTTTCGCTTTTATCTCTGTCAGCCAAGCTTCCTAACACGAAAATCATTTGACCTCTCTTTTGCACGATAAGGGGTGCTCCCCGTGGCTTTCACCACCGACTCCGAAAGTGGAAAGATTTTTCTTCTGTGCCGGTTCGCACCAACCACCGGTTCTCTGTGACAGTCTCTAAATCGTAGCTTTCATCATTGTCAAATCTGCTTGCTATTATAAACTTATTATCTACAAAATGCAAGGCAAATATTTATAAATCCGTTAGGAAATACATTTTCGATAAATTCTTCTTAATAATCCGCCGTACTTCTCTTTTGTCATTACCAGAGAATAACCACAATTTTCAAACGACCGGTAACTTGCCGGATTGCTTGGTGACACTGTGGCCAACAGATAACTATATTTGTCTTTATCGATGAATTCTTCAGCATATCGAAGCATTTTTTCCTGCAAATGATACCCTCTGTACTCCGGCAACACTGCAACAGATTCCATATGCACTACTCTATCCAGCGCTTCTTCCAAAAGCCCGATATCTCTTCCCAGATTATCCTCTGCATTTCCCGGAAAGCGAAATAAAAAAACACCCACAACAGTATCTTCCTCATTGCAAGCCACCACTGCAAAACCTTCTGCCTCTAAATGTCTCTCTACATATTCATAATCATCGCAGACATATAGCGTTTTATCTTCTAAGGCAGCTTCTGCCTCTAGCATAATGCCATATATCACCTTCGCATCTTCGAACACGGCTTTTCTAATATGAAGTTCCTGATGTTTCATCTCTTTTGTCCTTTTACATGCTTGCAATGCCTAGTCAAAGGATATCCTTCTAATCACACCTATGACTAATAATTAATGGCAGCTATGACTTCCGCAGCCATGGCTTCCACAGTTGCCATGGTCATGTCCTTCACCATGATGGTTACATTTCACGTCCGGATTGTACATAAGTTCCTGTTTTAACAATGCCTCTACTGCCGCATCCGCGCTACCTGCTACGCCACCAAAAAGTTTAATACCTAATTCTGCCAACGCCATCTGCGCACCTCCACCGATACCGCCGCAGATTAAAATATCTACTTTATTGCCTAACAAAAATCCTGCCAAAGCACCATGTCCCTGACCATTCGTATCAACCACTTCACTAGCGATTACTTTGCCATCTTCTACATCATAAAGTTTGAACATCTCTGTGTGTCCAAAATGCTGGAAAATCTGTCCGTCCTCATAAGTTACTGCAATTCTCATATTAATATGTCCTCCTTTTGGAATAATTCTGACAACATCGCCACCTTCAATGCGAAGATGCTTGGCATTCACAATAGAATCTGCCAGTTTCTCTCTGGCACTTTTGTAAATCGCCTGTACAGTAGTGCGCGCAACACCCATCTGCATAGCACACTGCTCCTGCTCCATACCCTCATAATCAATGAGGCGAATACATTCGTATTCATCTAAATTCAGTACTACTTCTTCTACATTGAATATGTCGGATGGTCCAAAGCGTCTACACTTTGGTTCTCCACACACCCATCTTTTTTTACAAGGTCTTGCCATGTCGCCACTCCTTTTTCTTAACTCATATTATACCCTTTTTCTGACATATGTCAATTATTCTTTTGTATCAATTTAATGACACACATAAATCACTATTTTTCCACTTCAATCAATAAGTAATTGGCGAGAGTCTAAAAAGTAACCGGTTTCATACTATCTTTAATCACTCTCGCCACATTTCCATATGCAATTTTATCAATTACGTCATCACTGATTTTTCTTCGATGCAACTCGTCAAAAAATAAATTCATTTTTGTGCAATCTGAAATCTCAAATTCTCCACCGATACCATCAAAATCTGTTCCGATACCCACACATTCTTCACCGCCGATCTTAATAAAATGCTCTACATGGTCACACATACGGCTGACACGACTATGAATATCTTCCTGATTCCAATTTAAAAAAGTCGGTTCAAAATTAATCCCTGCTACACCGCCCTTTTCTGCAAGTACACGAATCATATCATCTGTAAGGTTTCTAGTAGAAGGTGACAGTTCCCTGCAATTCGAATGAGACGC
The DNA here is from genome assembly GCA_045531555.1 of Roseburia sp. Lineage (GTDB taxonomy): Bacteria > Bacillota > Clostridia > Lachnospirales > Lachnospiraceae > Roseburia. The sequence continues at coordinate 3,796 of JAZSEF010000032.1, forward strand.
TACAAATGGTTTTTTTGAAAATTCCGCCACATCATAAAAACCACCATCGGAAAGATGCGACACATCCACAATCATCCCCAGTTCATTCATATATGGTATGGCTTCTTTTCCAAAATCCGTCAAACCAGTCTGCATCAATGTTCTATCAGACGAATGATTTTGTCCAAAGCAGTTCGGGTCATTCCACGTCAAGGTCATTAAACCTACGCCCATATCATGAAACTTCTTTAGATTCTCCATTTTTCCTCTGACTGCAAAACCATTTTCCATTGTCAGAAAGGCTGACAGCTTTCCTTTACGCAAGTTTTCCTGCATTTTCTCGAAAGACTGGGCAAATGCCATTCTATTTTCATTCTCTTTTATTGTTTTTCTAAAAATATCCGACATCATATCCAAAAGCACTTCATGTTCCGGCATTTTCTCTAAGCCGTACCACTTCGGTACATCTCTCTGTGGCACGAACATTGCAAAAAACTGGGCTCCTGTTCCTATCTGCTGTAATCTTTCAATATCTACCATAGAATTTTTTAAACTGGTAATCGTCTCTTTATGCTGTGCCACACCGATACTCAATGTATCACAGTGCATATCTATGTATTTCATAATCAGCTTTATCTCGTATAATCCAATTATCAAATATAAGATGATTGGATTATACATTTCCTTTCCTTTTATTTTTGATATCTTAATGGAACTCATTTGTTCCTGTATAATACTTAAAGCACTGTGGATTTGTTCCTATCTTTTTACAGCTA
>JAZSEF010000044.1:0-168559 GCA_045531555.1 Roseburia sp.
TCACAAACTGAGTGAAGTAACACATGATGATAACACAGGCGTATTTCACGATATCCTGCAAATGATGCGACGTGTTATGAATTATTTATTAGAAAAAGAACCTGTTTTACAAGAAAGGATGGGTGATATTATGGGTGGAAAAGTTTTACCATTACCATCGGATAAATTAAGAGAGGCAAGAGCCGAAGGAAAATCAGAAGGAATTAGCGAAGGTATCAGTGCTTTAATAAATACATGTATTTCATTTAATGCAACAAAAGAGATTACTTTGGAACGCTTAAAATTAGAGTTTTCTTTAACCGACACGCAGGCAAATGAAGCCCTTGCGAAATATTGGAAATAGTCACGCAAAAACGCTGTATGCCACAAGCACACAGCGTTTTTTATAAAGGCAAATCCTCTCTTATTTCCTACTAAGCCATCCTCTAAAAATTCCTCCTTCAAAAACAGACGCAATTACAAAAAACACATCCGCAAAAAGGATGAATACAAACGAAGGAATCATTATTCGAGTATATTTATGGCCACAAATATTTCCTGTACTAATCGCCCTTCCCATCCGAAATGCATACCAGAAAACGCCTATATTAAGAAAACCAATTAACAACGCCTGCGAGGCAAAATTTTCAAATGCCGCTGCCGGAAGCCAATTCCCAGTCTGCGTACCACTTAAAAACATATTTAAGAATAATATGCCAATCTGTACACAGAACACAATACGCATTACGTTTAACATGACGCCTCCACCTACTCCGATTCCGCCGCCCCATATCAGACCGCTTCTGGAGCAAAAATTGTGAAAAACCTGTAGCAATGCTTCACTCTGTACACCTTCTATGTAACCGTTATTCGCAATGGCATAGACTTTCAGTTGCAAATGATTTTCCCTGCAAAATCCCTCCATCACTTTCAAAAAAGCGAGCACATGCGACGGTATACAATCCACATACAATGGCAGACAAAATACAACCGCATCCGCATCTTTTAATGTATCTAAAACACTGTCATAATCTGCTTTGCTTCGCAAATTGACACTTATTTTTTCACCTTTTACAAAGAACTTCTGCACTCCAAGAAAATACGCTGATGCACTGAATTTCTTCTTAGGACTGCCATTTATAAATACTGTTTTCATCCTAACATGCCCTCCAATTCCTCTAATGATTTTAAAACGATTACTTCTGACTCCCGATAGCCGTCATTTAACGCATTTCTGGCTGCCACCAATTCAAAAGTAGCCTTCTCCTCTGCTGTAATATCGCCATAAGTATACACTTTTAAAATATCGTGTTTGCCATATCGCAAAGTATGATGCATCTGTTTTCCACGATAAGTACTAAGCGGTGTTGAAGAACCGATAGCCCTATCCAGTATGTTTTTTATTACAGGACTATATGTTCCATAACAGTTCTCACTAATGATGATGAGTTCATCCGCCTTTCCTATTACTCGACAAACCTGATGCAGACTGTCTTTCATGTGGCACTCTGCCGGATGCTTTGTCCAACATCCAAAACATCCCTGACATGGTGCATATTTCCCGTCCGCATGAACCACCACATCACACTTTTTTTCTAACTCCTCGTTATATTCCGTTCCCAGGTCATGCACAATTACTTTCATAGATATACCATCCTTTCTACTCATGATTTCGTTGAAATACCAAAAGTTCTGCTGTCATCCTTTTTGCCATCACATAATTCTGAAACCATATGATTCCATGTGTTAAAATATAAACCACCAAAATTCCCGCTGCTAACGATACTACGACTTCCGTATTACCTGCTTCAATCATTTGAGCAGGTAATGCCATTCGAATCACAATCCCCTCTATCAATAACAATTGTATCATCTTACGAATCAAGAATTGTTTCATGGTCAGTTCTTTTTTGGCATACATCACCACATTCGGTAATGTTCCCCACGCTGCGTATATTAATGGTGCCCTAAATCCCTCATAACCAAATCTTACATCCGGCATGTAATTTGTTCCTAACACCATCATCACACCCAAAATCATAGTTACCAGCATAAAATACGTGTATATCATGTCATTTATCAACTCTTTCCCCCGCATCAGAACAGCTCTCCTTTCAATGCTTTTTTCAAGTCAGGCACATATTTTCTGGAGATAATAATCTCCTCACCACTTTGCAAAATAGCAGAATATCTGCCATTTAACGCCGGTTTTATTGCTTTTACTTTCATCAGATTTACTATCAAAGACTTCGAAACCCGTAAAAAATATTTCTCTCTTAAAATCCCTTCCAGCTCGTATAACTTTTGTCTGGCTTCATAAACTTTTCTTGCTCCATAGATAAAAACCGTATTATCCACAGCCTCCACATAATATACATCTGTCACCGGAACTTCGTATTGTTTTCCTTCTATTATGCCCGTCAGTTGCCCCTGCCTTGATTTCACAAAAGTAATGATTTCCTTCACTTCTTCTGTCACCTCATGACAGCGGATTTCCAACTCCTCCGGCTCGCCTCTGGAAATTTTCAAGACTTTTATCTCCATACAAATCGTCACCCCATCTGTTATTTTGTAATTAACTATAACCTTTTTGCAAAAAAAGCACAACTTTGCAAGTTGTAAGATGCAATTTATAAAGGTGAGATACCATTATTATTTTTTAAATTCATATCTAACCTTTTCAACTGCATAATAGTTTTGAACTTTATCTTTCGATTTTTTATAAATAACGCACTGCGACTCTGATATAATTAAACTATGCCCCTTTTAACTACACAAACAATGCTCTTAACACTTCATCCAATACCTTTGTATTTATCGGTCTTGTACTTGTTTCATAAGTAATAAATAAATTAACTCCTAAATATATTCCATTTCTTTCATAAGTATTCAATTTGTGCATTGTTTTACTCAAATAGTCCATATCGTCCATCATTCCAAAATGTTCCAAATATACCTCTTCTCTCTCTGGCAGTCGAAGAATTGTAAAGTCCGGATATACTTTAATATTTCCATCCAATAGAATTGGACATTCATAGCGATATGGAATCCCCAACATATTCAATTTATCAGCAATGATTTTCTCCGATTTGGACCTAACCCTTTCTCCTCGTTCTGTAACAATAACTTGTGTATCATTTATAATAGGTTTTCTCTCATATTCTACTGTTTGCCATTGTTTTACATACTCTTTATCAGATATCACAACCGGCTCTATTAATTCCTTCCTATAGTGATTCATTTTTTGATACATCTCTTTTAATCCGCTTCTCTCATACTTCCTTAAAAATGTTTCTATTGCTTTTACCCTCTCTGTTGCCATTTTTAACACCTGCATATCATAATCTCGTTGTGCGATGCATTTAGCAAGTTTCCTTTCATTTGCTCTCATATATCTGCCATTCTTTCTAACTGCACTACACTCTTCATCTTTGAAATAATACTCTACACGCCCACGACTTTTAGAAATTCGTAAATGACCATTAGGTGCATTTTTTAATCTCTTTTGGACCTTTTCAATTATCTTTTTAAGCTGATTTGTTTCATTTCTTAGTATAGCTTCTATTCTTCTCATTTCTTTTGCTCCTTAATAAACTCTTTTTCTTAATTCCTCTACTTATCACACCGACTCCACTCCTTATTTTTTGATTTAATCGGGCATATATTTTTGCAGTCACCCGACCATCCCAAATTTTCGTTCTTTTAGTCGGTGCACTTTTCACCCTCCTACCAGACTTTTTTAGATTTTTCTCTATTTAGTCTGGTATTTCTCATACCAACAACCAGACTTTTTGTTTCATTTTCACATTTAATCCGGCTACTCTTAAATTTGTTACCGTACTATTTTTTATTTTTGCTCAATTAGTCGGGCAAGCTCTATTTCAGCTCCCCGACTATTTCTATTATTTCTCATCTTAGTCGGTCAACATCCACTTTAGACACCGGACTTCTTATGATATTTTTCAATATAATCGGGTAAACTCAAATTCCCAGCCAGACTATTCTTTATTTCTTACTAATTAGTCCGGATACACCCTAATTGTAGCCACAATATCAGCATCTCCTTCCAAAGTAACCTGCCCAGACTCCGCTGTATTCCACACCTCACACCCTGCATTTTCCAATCTCGCCAGGGTATCCCCATGCGGATGTCCGTACTGGTTATTCACGCCACAGGAAATTACCGCCACTTCCGGTTTCAGAACTGCTAAAATCTCCTCACTATTTGAATATCTAGAGCCATGATGTGCCACCTTATAGAAATCAATCTCTGTATCCCTCATCCACTCGTTACTATGTTCTGCTATCCAGATTTCCTCCTCCATTCCGATATCCCCTGTAAAAAATCCTTCAAAATCTTCATCCTCATAGTAAAGCACTAACGAAGCACTATTCTTATCCTCTGTTACAAAACCATCATATGGGAAAACGCAGGTAAGCCTTACATCTTCAAAATGCAGACAATCCCGGTACCCCAAATGGATTACTGCTGTTCCTATACATTCTGCCAATGTCATCAATTCCTCATATGCCTCATCCATTATAACTGCATCCGAAAACACTAAATTCTTCACACAATATCCATCCATCAGAATCTCCTGCAAACCAGATACATGGTCCTTATCTGCATGCGATACAAACCAATAATCAATCTCTTTCACACCTTTGCACTTCAAAAAAGGTAATATCCGATAACTCCCCACTTTACTAATACTGGTACTGCCTCCATCTATAAAAATATCCTGTCCATCTGATGTCCGAAGATAAATTCCGTCTCCCTGACCCACATCGAGTACTGCCAGTTCCATACCATTCCGGGGCTGATATAGCACAAACGACAACAGTAGTGCACCTATAACAACATAACCACATACTTTCTGCCATCTCCAAATCATATATATAACTACTGCAAGTACACTATAAAATGCAACCATCCGCCAAAGTTCCGGCTGTCCGGTAATTAATGTAGCACTGGGGAGTCTCTGCATAACACTCGATAATTTCTGATAAAACGCTAAAATCCACTGACACGGCAACAAAATCCACTTAGCGCCATTTAACCACAGCAAACCGGTAAATCCCCCCAGCAGACCACAGAACAACAACGCACTCATTAACGGCAATACCAGAAAATTCACCAACATTCCATATACCGGTATTTCATAATAGAAAAAAGCAGTCAGCGGTACCGTCACAAGCTGTATCGAAAAACTAGAATACAAAGAATCCCGTAGCTTATTCTGTTCTTCAAATGTTTTCACTACAATCTTTCCAACTACCACCACACCAAGTACTGCTCCGAAAGAAAATAGAAAACCTGCATACTCCAGTAAGAAAGGATTCTCCCACAAAAGGCAGCTCGCAGACAGGCTCAATGCCGACAATGAATCGTAACTACGCCCTAGCATCTGTGCAATGAGCATCATAAAAAACATAATAATCGCCCTTGTTGCGGAAGGTCTAAAACCTGCCATGCATCCATAGGCAAACATAAAACCTCCTGCCAATATTCCTGACACTGCAAAAGAACCGAACAATTTTCTTATAAGTTTGTAAATGGTCATACCAATTACGGAAATATGCAGCCCCGATATCGCCAAAACATGCGAAATTCCTACTTTTTGGTAGAGTTCTTTGATTTCCGCATCCATAAGAGACTTATCCCCTAACGCCATCATCGTAATAACTCCGCCTGTCTCTGCTTCCATACATGTAGCATAAACATTCTTTAAACGCTGCTTTAAATAATACAATGACTCCCGAAAAGTATCTGCCTTACCATACACTTCTTCGACGGTCGCATTTTTCAATTTGAAATCAATTTTTTGGGATTGGTAGAAGGATTTTTCATCGAAATTTCCTTCATTTCGTGCCTGATGAAAGACAGCCACACTGCCTTTTAGCACTAAGATTTTGCCGATTGGAATATCATCTATGTCCATCTCGACAATCACCTGATTACAGGCAATTACCTGTGAATTACCTGTTTTTTCTGAAACAACTGAATCTTCAAATGAATTCAGTTTTAAATAACAATGATTTAAATAATAAAGATATGTATCATTTTTATATTCTTTTTCCTCCAGTTTTCCCTGAAGGATTACGTTTTTTCCATCATATAACAAAGGCTCATACTCTGCCCGAAACTCCTGCTGCATCTCATAACGACATGCCCCAAGAAGAAAACCTGTGGTATAAAAAAGCAGCTTTCCATATCCGAAAAGTCTGCTTTTTTCCACATTCGCCCTAACTGCCAAAAAAATCCATAGTAAAATTACCGGCAGCCATATCCAATTGTTCTTCGTCCATACAACAAGAATTCCTAAGAGAAAGCCTAACGTCATGATGCACAATGGTCGTGCATGCACTTTTTATGCCCCCTTTTATCGATATTTAATTCCGTACATCTTCCGGTTCTATATACTCGGTATCGTCCGTTTCTGTCATATCTTCCGTTGAATCGATACTTTCCGTTGCTTCTGTATTTTCTGTACTTTCACTCGTCTCCTGTTTCTCAGCTTCTAAAGTAGTCACATAATCTAAGTCCCTTGCATAAGCATCACTCAACTTATAACTATCCCTATACACACCACTATTGTCACCGTTCACAGAAATCTGAACCTGATTAATCGTAGACATCTCTGAAAGTGAATTCACAATCGAATAAATTACAATCGGTTCTATAACCGTATAATCCTGATTGCGAAATGTAGCATCCAAATTCACATAACATGTCCCTTCTACCGTAGACACGGATACCAGCTTTGTTCCAGACGGTATTGGAGCTTTTAACCCTTCCGTATCCGGTCCGTCCAGCAACTGCTCGATAATTACCTTTTCCATAGACATATTACTGCTGTAATGTACATTTCTAGTTTCTGCAATCAAAGCATTTCCCCGTCTATTTGCAAAGTACAAGGTCAAATTCGTTTCTAAAATAGAATTAATGGTCGCACCCGGATTTTCCACAAAACTATCTGCATATAACGCACCTACCAGATTTCCCTGTGCATCTACCAACTGTGAATCCCCTACATAAAAATTAATGCAGTCTACACCTTCTAACTGGGTCATCGTACGCACAATTGCCGCACAACACAATACCTTCTCCACCTGATTCATTTTATAATAATCATTATCCAGCCAAATCGTAAGCATTGCTCCATCAAGCGAATAATCAATTAACTCCACATCATTTGGAATCGGTTTACGATAATTCACATTATCAGAATCTGACCATAATATAATCAAAAATTCCTCAATCATTCCCTCCAAATCGGTACTCACCGGTTTATACGGAACCTTTACAATCGCATCCTTTGAACTATTCAAATATTCAATATGATAACCTTCTATCTCCTTTTCCCCGTTGCATCCTGTCATGCCAAATATCAGAAAAAAGGTTAGAAGAAAAAACAACTTCTTTTTCATAGGTCTCTCAACTTTCCTATTCTAAACAATATATTTTAACGGAATTCTCACATTAAAAATAGTACCTTCGCCTTCCGTACTGAATACTTTCACAGCACCTTTATGCATCAAAATAGAACTTCTGGTAATCGCAAGACCAAGTCCTGTTCCACCGATTTCACGGGAATGCGATTTATCTACCCTGTAAAATCGCTCAAAAATACGGTCTAAGTCTGCTTCCGGAATACCCATTCCGTTATCTTCCACCTTCAGGTACATATACTGATGATCCGCATTTAGTGATACCCTTACCCAGCCTTCCGGATTGTTATACTTAATTGCATTTTCAATCAAATTCGTAAATGCCAAGGTAATCTTCACTTCATCCACGTCCGCAATTACCGGACGAAAGCTTTCCAATACCAACTCCACCTGCTGTTTTTCTGCAATCGGTTTTAAGCGTTTTAAAATCTGTTCTAACAATTCATTTATATTCAGACTGGAAATATTCAAATCCGCGGCAGATTTATCCATTTTTACAAGAGATAACAAGTCATTAATAATTTTCGTTTCACGTTCAATTTCATGACCAATATCTTCCATAAATTCTTTGTATAATTCTACTGGAGCATCTCCCATACAGTTAATCGAATCCGCCAGTACTTTCATAGAAGTAAGCGGTGTTTTTAACTCATGAGATACATTCGATACAAATTCCTGTCTCGACTCATCTAAAATCTTCATCCTACTCAACAAAGAATTAAACTTCTCACAAATTTCAATCGTTTCTGTATAATCATGCACTACCAGTTTATCACTTCCGTATCCGGTCTCAATCTCATCAATACTACGTGACATCTCTTTTAACGGTTTTGTTAAATGTATCGCCAGCCAGAATGATAAAATAATTACCAGAATTCCACAAATCATCTGAATGACAAACATATTCGTCCCCAGATACTCCATATTCAAATTAATGCTGTCCGTAGACACACTAATCATCATAACACCGATAGATGTCTGTTCTCCGGTAGCCTGATTATTTTTTATCAATGGTGTAACAATCTCAATATAACGGCTTTCCGGATCATATTTGGTAATGTCCGTTCCCTTATAGCTCTGAATTACTTCTTTTGAAATAATAATTTTGCCCGTATCAATATCATAGGTATCCTTCACCACTCGAAAACCACTGTTAATCAGCATAATTTTACCGTCATAAATATTCGACAATTGCTGTAATTCTGCACTGATAATAACGGAACTCGTATTATTCAAATAATCATTGGAAACAATCTGATTCGCCAGAATCTTCGCCTGACCTAAAATCTCACTGGTTTTAATAGAGACAGCGCGCTGCTCATAAGAATTCAGCACGCCTGCCCATAGAATCATTCCTGGGACAATTCCCATTAGAATAAATAGAATTATCAATCTGAACTTCAGACTTTTTATAATATCTGCTACCTTAAATTTAGACATACCTACCCCTTAATTAACTCTGGTAATAGTAATAGCCTACACCCCATTTGGTGTGCACATACTTTGGCTCACTCGGATTATCCTCAATCTTCTCACGTAAACGACGTACATGTACATCCACGGTACGTACATCTCCCGGATATTCATAGCCCCACACTAAATTCAGCAAATTCTCACGGCTGTATATCTTGTTTGGATTCGTTACGAGAAGCTCAATTAAATCGAACTCTTTTGCAGTCAGATTTACTTCCTTATTCAGTACATATGCTCTGCGACTCTCGCAGTCTAAACGCAAATCTCCGGATTCAATGATTTTGTCATTGTCCTTCTTCGGCTGGCTGGCATTCGTACGACGCATAATCGCTTTGATTCGTGCCTTTACTTCAAGTATGTTAAAAGGCTTGGTAATATAATCATCCGCACCATATTCCAATCCTAAAATTTTATCCATATCATCGCCCTTAGCGGTCAACATCACAATCGGCATATTCGAAAATTCACGAATCTGCTGGCATACTTCAAAACCATCTAACTTCGGAAGCATAACATCTAAAAGAATCATATCATATGTGTTCTCTTTTGCCATACGTAATGCTTCTTCTCCGTCGTATGCACAGTCTACCTCCATACCATCCTGTTCCAAACTAAAACGAATTCCTTTTACAATTAACTTCTCATCATCTACAACAAGCACTTTTTTTGCCATAATACTCTTCACTTTCTAATTCTTTACTTTAATGTGTTCCTTCATCTGCTGAAATATTCCTTCCTTAATCCCCGGAACTTTCATCAAATCATCAATACAAGAAAATTCACCATGTTCTTCCCGATATGCAATAATCGCTTCCGCTTTCGCACTTCCAATCCCCGGCAATGTCATAAGTTCCGTTATCGTAGCAGTATTAATATCAATCCTGCCATCCGCTGGCTCCATTGCCCCTTTTACATTGTCGGCACCTGATTCTGCCAATTCTTTTGTCTCATCCTTCGTATAAATCCGAATCATCATTCCATCTGTAACCAGCTCTGCCTGATTCACAAATGTCTCATCTGCTTCGTCCGTTAAGCCTCCAGCAGCTTCAATCACTTCAAAAATGCGACTATCTGCCGGCAACTCATACACCCCCGGCTTCATAACTGCACCACAAATATACACATAGCATACCTGTTCTGCTTCATCCGCAGATACCTCTGTCATACCTACTTCGTTTTGAAGATAATGTTCCTGCGTATCTGCTTCCATGTGCTGCGTCTTTGGTATATCTTCTTCGTATTTTTCCAAATATATGTCCGAATCACGGCTGCATGCACTTATGGTCAATATTAATAACCCTATCACCCAGCCGATTCCTATTCTCTTTTTCATCTGCATCTCCTTCACTTTCGTTAAAATGAAAGAGTTCCTCAATGCCCGATAGTTCTATTTTAACGAACTTTTTTCCGTAATACAAGACAAAAAAAGCATAAAAGCAGATTTTCTCTACTTTTATGCTTATTCTTAATCCTGTTCTTTGATAACCTCTGTAATCATATCTTTGATATGAACCCAAAAACCGCCTGCATCCTGTGAATTCGGTGCCAGAATTGCATTCTCATAAGCGTGATATGCCATCTGGGCTTTTTCATCTACACCTGCCTGTAACTGTACCGGATAATGTCCTGTCATCTCCCAGACATTTGCATAATTATCCAATGTCAGATACTTTGCGAAAGCTCCTGCCGCTTCTGCTTTTTCGGTATAATCATTCACAAGAATCATATCTGTAAGTGCCGCAGACTGCGCATCCAATTCTGCATTCAAACGTGGGAATTCCGCAATATTATAAGAAGAATTCTGCAATTCCTTAATCGAATCAGAATCCACAATTGCACAAAGCGTCACACCATTTAATACATCTGATATAACCGATTCTTCTGTAACAGTGTCTAACGGAAGTGAGAACGATGCCAGACTTTCCTCTAAGAAAAGCATTGACTGTTCTAAAAGGGACTCATTATAGGTAGCCTCTAATACACCAACTTCATATGTATTTAATCTTACACTGTCTGACACAAAAAGAAAACCAAAAAACGGATCATACGCATCCCATTCCAACAAATACTGCACATTCTCATCCGGTTCATTATCATCTGAATAATCAATCAACGCCTGTAATGATTCCGGTGCTGTCTCAAAATACTGATTATTATATGCAAGCAGACACACGTTAAAACTCAATGGATATCCAAACATCTTATCGTGACATTTCGATGCGATTACTGCATTTTCTGCCACACTTCCAATGAAATCGCTCGCATTGCGGTTTTCTCCTGCCACGCCATAAAGATGTGCTTTTTCTAATTCTTCCCCGGAAAGCAAATATGCATCTGGAAAATCTTCTTCTTTCATAGTAGCATGATAAATCTCACCTACATAATCCATCGCATCTACATAGTTAAGCTCCACCAACACACCCGTCTTCTGATAATAATTCACTGCCATCTCTTTAAAATAAGTATCATAACTGGCATCATCGTACCAAAAACACAAATCTGCTCCACTGGTTAATGCCTGTTCATATTTTTCCATAGGTGTTGCCATATTAATTTCTGTCTGAGGTTCTTCCTGTGCCGGCTGATAGACCTCTGTATCGGAAACCACTGTTGCCATTCCAATTAATAACGCACTTATTGCAGCAACAGAAAGGTATTTTTTAAACATAAACTTACCTCTTTTCTATTAAATAAGGGTATGCAAACTGCACACCCTTAATTATATCACACGCTATGTACTTTGGTAAAGTAGAACCCTCCTTAAATCTCGGAGAGAACCTCGTCTAATTTTGCAATCATCTCATCTACATGCTTTTCTTCTACCACAAGTGGTGGAACCATACGGATAACATTAGAACCTGCTGAAATTACAATCAACCCTTTTTCTAATGCAGCTTTCGCTACCGCACCTACCGGCTTTTCACACACCAGTCCCTGCATCAGACCTACGCCTCGTCTCGCTGTTAAGAACTCATATTTCTCCATTAATTTCTCTAACTGCTGCTCAAAATATGGTGCAATTTCCTTTACATGAGCAGTAATTTGTTCACGTTCCATCATTTCTAACACTTTATCCACTGCCGCACACACAAACGGATTACCGCCATAAGTAGTTCCATGGTCACCCGGTGTCAAAGATTTCTCTGCCACCTTTTCTGTCATTAAAAATGCGCCAACCGGAACACCGCAGCCTAATGCTTTTGCGCTGGTCATGATATCAGGTTTCACATTATATGCCTGCCATGCAAACATCTCACCTGTTCTGCCCATACCACACTGAATCTCGTCTAAAATCAAAAGAATATCATGCTCATCACAAAGAGCACGCACCCCTTCCATGAACTCTTTTGCAGCCGGATAAATACCGCCTTCGCCCTGTACTGTTTCAAATAAAATCGCACACGTCTTATCTGTAATCTGCGCTTTTACACTCTCTAAATCATTGAATGTCGCAAACTTAACTCCCGGCATCATTGGACCGAAAGGTTCTCTGTAATGAGCATTCCCTGTTACTGCCAATGCACCAAGACTTCTGCCATGAAAAGAATGCTCCATTGCAATGATTTCATGTCCTGCTTCGCCATCTCTCGTATAGGCATATTTTTTCGCAGCCTTAATCGCACCTTCAATCGCTTCTGTACCACTATTAGTAAAGAAAACTCTATCCATTCCACTTGCTTTTAAAAGGCGCTCTGCCGCACTGATAGTCGGCACATTATAATAAAGATTCGAAGTATGTAACAATTTATCAATCTGTGCCTTTAAAGCATCATTATATTCTTTATTATTATATCCAAATGCAGAAACTGCAATACCTGCTGCAAAATCGAGGTATTCTTTTCCATCTGTATCATACAGATACATACCATCACCATGATCAAATACTACCTGAAAACGATTATAAGTATGAAGCAGCTCTTTTTCTGCACTTTCTATGTAGCTCATCTTATTCATTACAGAATCTATTCTCCTTATCTCCAATGATTGCTGTACCGATACCTTTATTTGTAAAGATTTCAAGCAACAGGCAGTGTGCAATTCTTCCGTCCAAAATATGTACTCTCGATACGCCGTTTTCAATCGCATCGATACAGTTATTCAATTTTGGAAGCATACCACCGCCAATATAACCATCTCCGATTAATGCTTTTGCCTCTGTTACGGATAATTCAGAAATCAATGTTGATTTATCAGAAGGGTCTTTGTAAACACCTTCAATATCTGTTAAAAATGCTAATTTTTCTGCATTGATAGCTCTTGCAATCGCACAAGCCGCATCATCTGCATTGATATTATAACTGTTAAACTCGTCATCCATACCTACCGGACAGATAATCGGAAGAAAATCTTTCTCTAATAAATCATAGATAATCTTTGGATTTACTTCTGTAATCTCACCTACAAAACCGATATCTTCGCCATTCGAATACTTCTTCTCTACTTTTAAAAGTCCGCCGTCTTTACCACTGATACCGACTGCATTCACACCCAGTTCCTGTACCAGTTTTACCAAAGACTTATTTACTTTGTTCAGTACCATTTCCACGATTTCCATAGTAGCTTCGTCCGTTTTACGAAGTCCATTGATAAAAACAGGTTCCATGCCGGATTTTTCTACCCAGCGGCTGATTTCCTTACCGCCGCCATGTACGATAACCGGCTTAAATCCTACCAGTTTTAATAAGGTCACGTCCTGAATTACGTGTTTTTTCAATTCTTCATCTACCATAGCACTTCCGCCGTATTTTACTACAATAATCTTACGGTTAAAATGCTGAATGTATGGTAATGCTTCGATTAAGACTTCTGCTTTCTGAAGCACTTCCTGCATATTCTTTTCTTCCATAATTTACTCCTACTCCCTTACGAACGATAATCCGCATTGATTTTAACATAATCATAAGTCAAATCGCAACCCCAGGCTGTTGCAGTTGCTTCACCCATTTTAATATCCGCAATTGCAGTTACATAATCTTCAGATAAAATCTTGGTAGCTTCTTCTTCACTGTAATCTACAGCCACACCATTTTCGATAATCTGAAGTTTTCCTGCTGCACTTTCAAAGAATAAATCTACTTTTTCCGGATCAAAATTCGCACCTGAGTAACCCATTGCACAAAGAATACGTCCCCAGTTTGCATCATGTCCGTAAATAGCTGCTTTAGTAAGACTGGATGTGATAACAGACTTACTTAATACTTTTGCCTGCTCTTTTGTCTCTGCTCCTACTACTTTTACTTCAAAAAGTGCTGTCGCACCTTCTCCATCTCCTGCCATCTGTTTTGCAAGATATTCATTTACAAAATTAAGTGCTGTCATGAATGCCTTATAATCTGCATTTTTCTCTGTAATCGGTGTATTTCCTGCCAAACCATTTGCTAATAATAAACAAGTATCGTTTGTAGAAGTATCTCCATCCACAGAAATCATATTGTATGTATCGGCAACATCTACACTCAATGCTTCCTGCAATAATTCCTTTGAAATCGCCACGTCAGTCGTTACAAAACTTAACATGGTACACATATTCGGATGAATCATACCGGAGCCTTTACACATACCGCCGATTGTTACCATTTTTCCATCTAACTCAAACTCTACGGCAATTTCTTTTTCGTGTGTATCAGTTGTCATAATCGCAAGTGCCGCATTATGACCGCTTTCTAAGCTGCCATCCAATGCCAGAACCATCATATCAATACCTGCACAGATGCGATCCATCGGAAGCTGTTTTCCAATAACACCTGTGGATGCCACTAATACCTGCTCTGCCGGAACATTTAAAAGCTCTGCCACTTTTTCAGCAGTAGCCTTGCAATCGCCCATTCCTTCTTCGCCGGTACAAGCATTCGCAATACCTGCATTTACTACCACTGCCTGTGCATTTGCCTGATTATATACTACGTTCTGATCCCATTTTACCGGAGCCGCTTTTACAATATTCGTAGTAAAAGTTCCTGCTGCTACGCATGGTACTTCACTGTAGATCATCGCCATGTCTTTTCTATCTTTATACTTAATACCAGCTGCTGTACTGGCTGCCTTAAATCCTTTTGCCGCGGTTACACCGCCTGTAATCTGCTTCATATGCTCCTCCTTGTTTTCTGAAAGAAAATGCGAGTCCTCTGACGAGCAGAGGAGCTAGCCTCCTTGTTACTCGTTGTACACCGTCACATTCTCTTCATTCAATACACATTCGTAATAATTCACATCATCTCGATAAGTCCAGCCGAGTCCCTGCCAGAAACGATTGCCCACCTCATTTTTCTTAAAAGCAATCAGGTTAATTTTATTCACATGCTCTGCCTTTAACGCCTCGATACATGCCATAACCATCTTCTGACCAATACCATGTTTTCGATAGGTCTCTTTTACGCATACATGATAAAGACAAGCTCTTCGGCCGTCATGCCCACAAAGAATACCACCTACCAGCTCATCCTCATAAAAAGCCACCATACTGGTCGTCGGATTACGTTTAATAAAACGCTCTACTCCTTCTCTGGAATCGTCTATACTTCGGATGCCAAATCCATGAATCTCCATCCATAATTTATGTAGTTCATCATAATCTTCCATCGTCATCACACGAATCGAAAGTTTCTCTGCTACCATATAAATCCTCTCAGTTCTCTAAAATAACCCATTCCTCTATGGGAACATTGGAACCAGACGCAAACCTTCTTCCTCATCTAATCCAAATAATAAATTCATATTCTGTACTGCCTGTCCGGCTGCACCTTTTACTAAATTATCAATCGCACCCATCATAATGATTCTACCGGTACGATTATCAATCTTAAAGTTTACATCCACATAATTGCTGCCTTCTACCCATTTTGTCTCAGGGTATACATCTTTTTCCAAAACACGGACAAACTTCTCATTCTTATAATATTTATCATAAACTGCTTTTACTTCTTCGTAAGTAGGGTATGTACCATCCGCCTTCTTATTCAATGTTGCATACTCTGTTGCAAGAATACCTCGATTCATCGGAACAAGGTGCGGTGTAAAGTTCACTAAAATCTCCTGTCCGGCTGCATAGCCTAACTGTTCCTCAATCTCCGGTGTATGTCTGTGATTTGCCACACCATATGCTTTCATATTCTCATTCACTTCACAGAACAGATTCGGAAGCTTTGCACCACGTCCTGCACCCGATGTGCCTGATTTTGCATCGATAATCAGACTATTCGGATCAATCATGCCTTCTTTCACCAACGGATAAGCTGTCAAAATCGAACAGGTCGTATAACAGCCCGGATTTGCTACCAGTCTGGCACCTTTCACTTTTTCACGATTAATTTCGCAAAGTCCATATACCGCTTCCTCAATAAACTGCGGACTCTTATGCTCAATCTTATACCATTCTTCATAAACGCTGACATCTTTAATACGGAAATCTGCACTTAAATCGATAATTTTTACTTTGCTTAAAATCTCTTCATTCAAAACACCTGCCAGATATCCCTGTGGTGTTGCCGTAAAAATCACATCTACCTGTTCTGCCAATGCCTCAATATTATCATCAAGGCAAGTATCCTCTACAATTTCAAACATGTTCTGATAGACACTCGCATACTTTTGCTCCACATAACTTCTGGAACCATACCATTTGATTTCTACTTCTTTATGTCCCATGAGCAAACGAACCAACTCATTCCCTGCATATCCGGTTGCTCCTATAATTCCTACCTTTATCATAACTGCCTCTACTTCCCTTTTATTCTTTTGCATAATTATACATATCCCGCACCGGATATGCAACCCCTATTTTTATTTTTTTACTCGATATACCCCTCTTTATGCCTTTTCCTATAATTAATATTTATTAATAGCTCCATTCTATAACCGAAACTTTTCTTTATTATAATATATACTTATAATTCGCATGTTTATACATGTTTTTGCATAAATATTTATCAAAAATGTATAAATTTGCACTTGATTTTCTTTCCAACATGGTATATAGTGTTTCTAGCGTAATTATTCATCGGTCAGCTTTTTGTTCTGGCTGTAAGAATATGATATAAGGAAAGGGATATACATATGAAAGAAAAAGTTATTTTAGCATACTCAGGTGGTCTTGATACCACAGCTATCATTCCATGGTTAAAAGAGAATTATGATTACGATGTTGTTTGCTGCTGTATCGACTGCGGACAGGGCGAAGAATTAGACGGATTAGAAGAAAGAGCAAAATTATCCGGTGCTACTAAATTATACATTGAAGACATCGTTGATGAATTCTGCGATGACTACATCGTTCCATGTGTACAGGCTAATGCCGTATACGAGAATAAATATTTATTAGGAACATCTATGGCTCGTCCTGGTATTGCAAAAAGATTAGTAGAAGTTGCAAGAAAAGAAGGCGCTACTGCTATCTGCCATGGTGCAACCGGTAAAGGTAATGACCAGATTCGTTTTGAATTAGGTATCAAAGCATTAGCTCCAGACTTAAAAATCATTGCTGCATGGAGAGATGACAAATGGACAATGCAGTCTCGTGAAGATGAAATCGAATACTGCAAAGCACATGGTATCGACCTTCCATTCTCAGCAGACTCAAGCTATAGCCGTGACCGTAATCTTTGGCACATCAGCCATGAAGGTCTTGAATTAGAAGATCCTGCATGCGAACCAAACTACGACCACTTATTAGTACTTGGTGTATCTCCTGAAAAAGCTCCAGATGAAGGCGAATACGTTACAATGACTTTCGAAAAAGGTATTCCAACATCTGTAAATGGTAAACAGATGAAAGTTTCTGATATCATTCGCGAATTAAACGTACTCGGCGGCAAACATGGTATCGGTATCGTTGATATCGTAGAAAACCGTGTAGTTGGTATGAAATCTCGTGGTGTATACGAGACACCGGGCGGAACTATCCTTATGGAAGCTCACCAGCAGTTAGAGGAATTAGTTCTTGACCGTGCTACTATGGAAGTGAAAAAAGACATGGGCAACAAACTTGCTCAGATCGTATACGAAGGCAAATGGTTTACACCACTTTGCGATGCTGTAAAAGCATTCGTTGCTTCTACACAGGAATATGTAACAGGTGAAGTTAAGTTCAAACTTTACAAAGGCAATATCATCAAAGCCGGAACTACTTCTCCATACTCACTCTACAGTGAATCACTTGCAAGCTTCACAACTGGTGAATTATATGACCACCATGATGCAGAAGGCTTCATTACATTATTCGGACTTCCACTGAAAGTTCGTGCTATGAAGATGCAGGAGAACGAAAATAAATAATTATTTACATTACATAAATAGGGATTGCCGTTGTGTGTTGGCAATCCCTGTTTTTTATACTACCGATTCCACGCTCCCCGCTTCTGAAACCAAAGCGACAATGACGTTCCCAACACCCATCCAAGCGGCCACGAAGCCCAAATACCTGCATAACCAAACGGACCGGACAGAATCATTACCAACACCACTCGTAAGATTAAATCTGTAAAGGTCGCTATCATAAACTGTTTCATACTTCCGGTTCCACGCAGGATACCATCCGTAATCAATTTCACTGCAATCAATAAATAAAACGGTGAAACAATCCGCAAAAAGCACACGCCGGATGCTATCGCCATTTCAGAAGGATTCTCCATAAACACCTGTATTAATGTATCACTCATACCTATGTACAATAATACAATCGGCGTACAAATAATCCACGCCATTTTGATGCCTGCCTTATGTCCTGCCTTGATACGCTCATAAATCCCTGCACCTAAATTCTGTGCAGTATAATTAGATATCCCGTTTCCCAGCGTCGTCATGGCTGTAATAACCAGATTGTTTAATTTAATCGCAGCAGAATATCCGGCAATCACCCCCGGTCCAAATCCATTGATAACGCCCTGAATAATAATATTTCCTACGGAAATAGAACTCTGCTGTAAAATACTAGGAACTGCAATCGCAGTAATTTTTTTCAGCAAATCGCCGGAGAAGACCGGTACACTCCCCTCTGTCTTAATTTCCCCCAGGCGTTTCAAGATTACACCAACTGCTAATACACAACTTACTCCCTGACATAAGAAAGTCGCCCATGCCACACCAGCCACTCCCATATGAAATCCCGCAACAAACAGGATATCCACGGCTATATTCGCAAGAGAGGAACATGCCAAAAACCAAAATGGTGTCTTAGAGTCTCCCAAAGCGGAAAAAATTCCATTTGCCACATTATAAAAAAGCATGAATGGAAATCCCCATATGAAAATATCCAGATACAATTTGGAATCTGCAAAAATCTCTGCCGGAGTATTCGTAAGATGAAGCAGCCATTCACAACTTAACATTCCAAATCCCATCAGACATATACACAATACTGCCCCTGCAATCAACGCCGTATATACAGCCGTTTTCACACCTTTATAATTTTTTGCACCGAAAAGCTGGGACACGATAACCGAACATCCCATATTGCACCCAACCGAAAACGCCAGAAAAATCATAGTAATTCCATAACTATTCCCTACTGCCGCCAATGCATGCTCACCGATTAATTTTCCCGCCACCAGACTGTCTGCGATATTGTACATCTGTTGAAAAATAATACTTCCCAGCAATGGCATACAGAACTTCCACAGAATTACTTCCGGTTTACCAATTGTCAAATCTTTATTCATAGACTCCTCACCTCATGTCCAATAATATCATATACATTCTAATTCGTCATTTCAATTCGTGTCAATATAACATATCTCATATTTATGGTCATTCGATAAAATCTGTTGGTTGACAGTTACCCTTCGCATATTCCATAATAAGCCTATAAAACTTATACAAATGAGGAGCTTACTTATGAAAAAGAAAAAAACGCTAAAAATTATACTTACTACGCTCTTAGTGGTCATCGTTGTCATCGCAGGTATTGGCTTTGCACTTATCCGCAACGTTTTATATCCAGATGTACAGATTTCCGGAACAGGTGAAAAGAAAGTAGTCTGCGTAGGCGACAGTATCACCTATAGCCAGGGTGTGCTTACCACACGCGACACAGACTCTTATCCGGCAATCTTAGCCAAACTGCTTGGTGACGAATACCAGACCTACAATTTCGGTCTTTGTAACCGTACCCTTTTATCCAGCGGAAACATGCCTTATATAAATGAGGATTTTGCTACAGAATCACTGGCTGTAGATGCAGATATCGTTATCATCATGCTGGGTACTAATGACAGCAAACCAATGAACTGGAAGGCAAAGCAGTATGAAACCGAATATGCCGAGTTCGTGCAAACATATCAGAACATGACAAATGCACCGGAAGTGTATATCATGTTGCCGCCTCGTGTATTTTTAGAGGATGATGACTCTGGAAATTGCAATAATACCACCCTTACAGAAGAGGTCATTCCTGCTATTGAGCGGGTTGCAGAACAAACAGGTGCAAAGCTCATCGATTTATATTCTGTAACAGAAGCTCATCCGGAGTGGTTCGCAGACGGACTTCATCCAAACGCAGCCGGTAATCAGGCGATTGCACAGGCAATTTGCGACACACTAGGCGCAAACTAACTCTGAGCAAAATATAATTATCCAATAAATAAGTACTGCTACACCTCAGAAGTTTTTCGAAAGGTATAGCAGTACTTATTTTTATTTTTTAATCTTATTCAATTCTCTGTTCATAGCAGGAACCAAGCCTTTTGGCATTCCCAATCCGGACAACTTCGACAGCGCATCTACTGTCATCTTTTTTGCTCGCGGCAGGCGCGGATCTTTTAACAATATCTCCAGATATTTTTCAACAATTACCTTTGCCTCTTCGTTCTCCATCAGACACTCTAAAGTATCTCTTGTAGAGTAATAATTATCATCAATCTCCACCTCGGTTACATCTGAAAAATCAAACTTTTCAAACCAGTTCGCCACGTTTTGACGGTTATCCTGCTTTTCGGCCTCATAAGATTTGTCAGCTTCTGCAACACGTACCAGAGTCATTTCATCCTCATAAACTTCCCCACGGTCATCATAACCTTTTACCGCAATCCTATACTCGCGTAACTCCGGTAAACATACAGTGAATCTCGTCATAGGTTTCACCTTCTCTGTTTCTCCTACCGGATTACCGTCTACATACAGGCATAACTTCTTGAGATTTGATAAAATAATGATTTCATTCTCCTCTTTATGACGGTTTACAAAACGGGATGACGCAAGCTTTACAAATAGTTCCTTGGACCAGTATGCTTTGTACAGATAAAATGCATCCTTTTTCATGTTTCGGTCAATGGTTACCAGGCCTTTCATATTCTGACCTTTTCTTCCGCCTTCTGCCCGGTTCTCACTTCCAAAATCTGCCATATTCCATACATAACTTCCCATTACAAAATCACGTTCTTCGAAAGCCCAGATTGCATTGTCACAAAAACGCAACTGATATTCTTCCGTATAATCTTTCACTGCCGGTTCATAAGAATGATACACCGGATTCGTATCTACACCATACTCTGTCACTAAAAGCGGTACATTTGGTGCATCTACATGAAACTGGTCTAAGCGTTCCTGCAAATCCGGAATTGTCTTGTAATACCAGCCATAGTACAGATTATATCCTACTAAATCGGTCAGACTGTTTATCGGGCTTGCATTGTCGACAGAATAAACATTTGCCTGTGCAGAATAACGTGTCTCATCCAGCATCTTGGCAAACTGCTCCAATTCTCTTACATATTGATGTACTTTCTCATTTTCACCAGCTATCGTAATCTCGTTTTGAATTCCCCAACAATAAATAGAGGTATGATTATAACACTGCTTTACAAGCCGCTCCATCTGTTCTTTTATGTTCTCGAATGCCGCCTCATTTTCCGGTGCCGCACTGATAAACGGAACCTCTGCCCACGTCAATATACCATACTCATCACACAACCGGTAAAAATAATCATCATGCTGGTAATGTGATAAACGGACAGAGTTCGCCCCTAATTCCAACAACAACTCCATATCCTTTTGCATGTGTTCTTTCGTCACCGCGTTTCCGACCTCCGCGAAGTCCTGATGACGTGCCATACCACGAAGTTTTATGTGCTCTCCATTCAGGAAAAGTCCTTTTTCTGCTGATATTTCTATTTTACGGAATCCAAACGGAATCACTCTGCTGTCAATCACATTTCCCCCCGCAACAAGTAATACCTGCACCGTATATAAGTACGGGTCCTTTCTCCCCTGCCATAAGTGTGGATTCTCCACCGGTACTGTCAAAGAAAAATCTTCCCGATTTTCTACCATAAACTCAACACTTTTTTCACAGATAACCTCATCTGCATCCCTTAAAATGCAATACACGGAAACATCTCCAGACTCACCTGCATTTACAATCGTTCCCTGCACACGCATTTCCCAATTCTTATCACCGATATTTTCTGCAGAAATGCAGACACCATCCCTGCTTCCATCCAGATAATCAAAAGAAAGTCTGTCTCCTACAATCAAATTAACATCACGATACAGACCTCCGTAAAACGAAAAATCCGCCATCTGTGGATAGATAAGGTCATTATAGGCATTATCTACCTTGATACAGACTTGATTATCGCCTGCTACCACATATTCATTTAAAGGAACTCGATACATAGAATATGGGCATTTATTGGTATACGCTGCCTTTCCATTTATGTATACAGTACTCTCAACCGCCGCTGCATTTACTTCCAAAAACAACGGTTTCTGCAAATCAGAATCATCCAAAACTATTGTTCGCTCATAGATTCCTTTTCCACGCCACATGCCTGTGCCATTCTGTCCGTCTTTCCCGTTCCAGGAATGTGGGATTGTTACCGATTCCCAATCTCCATTTTCTTTTTTAAAACGCCAATTCTCATTCAGTGATATTGTTGTCATCATGCTTCTTCTCCTTGTAACTCCAACCAATTGAAACCTATAATCATTTTACCACTGTTTCACATAAGTTTCTACACTTCCATCTTTTGTTTGATAAGAAATGTCCAATTCCAATTCTGCCTCCCATTTCTGATATCATGATATCCCCAATTCACACGAGATATCATCTTTAATATCAATATACCATCTTCCCCAAGGGCGGAAGCAAGTACTTCTTAAAATATTTCAAAAAAATATCTCTGCTCCATCAAATAACAAAGCAGAGATACCATTCTTTCTTATTCAATTCTCTAAAAACTCTTCACCCAATTAATTAAGGATGGAATATGCGTCTGATTATGCACATCATTTCTCATCTGGTCTGTCACGTAACCATTACGCTCCATACGTGCTAAGATTGCTTCTTGAAGTCCTGCAATTTTACCTTCTTCGAATGCTTTTTCACAAGCAGCCTTTAATGCTTCATTTACTACATTTTCAGCCTTAGAAACAACGGCTTCCACTTCGGCTGTCGATGTCTCTAAAGTTGAATTTGCTACTGGTGTAGGTTCTTCTTTCACCTGCAAATTCTCTTCGCTCTCTGTTTCTGTAATCACTTCTTCGTCTATAATTTCAGGCTCTTCTTCAAATTTTTCATCCGTAGTTACTTCCATACCAGTCTCGTTATTTTCAATAATAACATTTTCCTGTGTCTCAAAAATTTCTACTTCTGCATCATCATTCTCAACACATTCCTGCTGTGTATTTTCTACGTTCTCTTCCATACCAGCTACATATGGAATCCAGATATCACCACTGTTTGCTTTTACATTTACAACAATCGTACCATTTACCACGGATACTTTTTCACCGGACAATGCTCCAATATATTCCGGTGCATTGCAAACCGGAAGTGTCATTACATAATCACTATCATCGTTATTCACAGTCACTACCACTACTGTGCCTTCATGACTACGCGAAAAAGCATATTGTCTGTTTGTAAGCATCAATTCACGGTAATCTCCATAAGATAACGCTTTTACTTCCTGACGGACTTTTCCAAGCTTTGCAATAAGTGCTGTACATGGATTGTTTTTCACTGCATCTTTATAGTCTTCTAAATGCAATTCCGGACGTAAGGAATCGTCAGACCAACGCTCTTTTCTTCCTTCGATACCGAATTCAGAACCATAGTACACCGACGGTACACCAGGAAGTGTATAACATAAAATATGTGCCGGTGCATAATGCTTTTTGTTATTCAATTTGGTGTAAATACGCTCTACATCATGATTATCCGTAAAATTATATAACTTCAAACCACCCATATCATTCAAACGCTTTACGGTATGGGCAATTTCAAAATAGTTGTGGTCATTGTGACCGGAATACAACGCCTTATGCAAATGATAGTTTGTTACAGAATGTAATGTATCTGAATTAGCCCATCTGTTATAATCACCATGGATAACCTCTCCCATTAACCAGAATTCCGGCTTCACTTCATTTGCCACATGACGTAATGCTCTCATAAACTCAAAATCTAATACATCTGCTGCATCCAGACGAATCCCATCTACGTCAAACTCTGATACCCAGAAACGAATTACATCGCAGATATAATCACGAACTTCCGGATTGCGCTGATTCAATTTTACTAAAAGGTTATATCCCCCCCAATTATCATAAGAAAAACCATCGTTATATTCATTATTGCCCCAGAAATTCACATTACAGTACCAGTCTCTGTATCTGGAATTCTCGCGATTTGCCTGTAAATCTTTAAATGCAAAGAAATCTCTGCCTGTGTGGTTAAATACACCATCAAAAATTACGCGAAGTCCTTTTTCATGGCAGGTTGCCACAAAATCCTTCAAATCATCATTATCGCCCAAACGGCTGTCTAACTTTCTATAATCAGTAGTCTCATAACCATGTCCCACGGACTGAAAAAGTGGTCCAATGTAGATTGCATTAAATCCTGTCTCCTTTATATGATCAATCCACACTTTCATATCCGCTAATCTGTGCACCGGCTCACCATACTCATTCTGTTTTGGTGCTCCACTTAATCCTAACGGATAAATGTGATAAAATACTGCTTCTTCATACCAAGCCATTACTAGTTACCTACTTTCCTCATTTATTACATAACATAGTCATTATTATACTATAAACGAATAATTCAATCCACTATTTTAGTACAAATTTAACAAAAATGTAATGATTTAAAAAAGATGTATCACATAACATGATACATCTTTTCCCATACTATTTATTACTTTGAATCTCTATAATAATCTGTTCTTTTAAATCTCTTGCACGTTCTTTAATCTTGCTTGCCGCTACAGAAGAACCTAAAATATTCGCAATACACTTTGAAGCCACACCATAATTCTTAAAATGTGCTGACATGTATGCAAGCAAATAATCCATTGTGTTCTGATCCATACCACACATCGGGAACATCTCTGAAGATACTGCCTTCATAAATCCTTCATATGCCTGCTGATAGAATACCTCTTCCTGTTCCTTACATGCCTTTAAAGTAGCTTCATATGCCGCATCTGACTTATCAAGCGTCTCTGCTTTTCCACGATATAACCATGCAATTTTCAGACAAGTATATGCTTTTTCACTAGCCTTACCTCTTTTGACCATCGTAGTATATAAAGCTAATTTATAACGGCCAATCGCTGTGTCATAATCGTATGTGTCTGGTTCCTGTTTTCCGCTTGGTGTAAAATTCGCACAAATCTGCTCTTTTATTAATTTAATCTGAGCAGATGACAAGTGATCAAAGTAACGTACCATAGATGTATAACCACAGTTTGGACAAGAACATACATCGTATTTAATCGTGTCAATATACTGAAATCTTGGGCGCAAATCTGCATCAGATTCTAAACGTCTGATACGTCCACTCTTAACCAGCTTCGCTTTAAAAACCTTATCACACACTACACAACGCACACTTTTATCTAAAAGAAATGCATCCTCTGTAGGAATCTCTTCAACCGCTTCAGCTACACTCTCCTTCGTTACAACTTTCTTCTCTTCTTCAAACAGACTTCCTACACTTTTTGCCTGTAAACCAAATTTTTCCAACCCCTCAAATAAATTCATTCCTTTTCTCCCTCGTAGTTTAGTTTGGCAATTTAAACGAACTCTTTAATGATACAATACGGTTAAATACTAAATGATCCTCAGTAGAATCTTTTGCATCTACACAGAAGAATCCCTGACGTACAAACTGGAAACTGTCATATGCTTTTGCACCTGCTAAGTTCGACTCAACCACACAATCCTTTAATACTGCTAAAGAATTTGGATTTAAGTTCAGACTGCCGTCTTCATTATATACACCTTTTTCTTCGTCGATTAAGTTCTCATACAAACGAACTTCTGCCTTGAGACCATACTCTGCAGATACCCACTGGATTGTACCTTTTACTTTACGTCCATCCGGGCTGTTGCCGCCACGTGATGCCGGGTCGTAAGTACAGTGAATCTCTGTTACTTTACCGCTCTCATCTTTTATGAAACTGTTACATGTTACAAAGTATGCATTCATTAAACGAACTTCATTACCAGGGAACATACGGAAATATTTCTTCGGTGGTTCTTCCATGAAATCTTCACGGTCGATATAAATCTCTCTGGTAAATGGAACGGTACGGCTGCCAAGTTCCTCGTTCTCAAGGTTATTCGCAACTTCTAAATACTCAACCTGTCCTTCCGGATAGTTGTCAATTACTACTTTGATTGGGTCTAAAATCGCCATCATACGTGATTTCTTAAGCTTCAAGTCTTCACGAATACAGTACTCAAGCATTGCATAATCAACAGAACTATTTGCTTTTGCCACACCACAAAGTTCTACGAATAATTTGATAGACTCCGGTGTAAAACCTCTACGTTTTAATGCTGCAATAGATACTAAACGTGGGTCATCCCATCCATCTACAATGCCTTCTTCTACTAATCTCTTGATGTATCTCTTACCTGTTACCACATTTGTCAGGTATAATTTAGCAAACTCAATCTGTTTTGGTGTACCGGAAGCATCTTCCTTATAACCAAGCTCAATTAATACCCAGTCATATAATGGTCTATGGTCTTCAAACTCTAATGTACAAATAGAATGTGTGATACCTTCTACTGCATCTTCGATTGGGTGTGCATAATCGTACATTGGATAAATACACCAGTTATCACCTGTTCTATGGTGATTCATACGAGCCACACGATAGATAACCGGATCTCTCATATTAATATTAGAAGAAGCCATGTCAATTCTCGCACGAAGAACTTTCTCTCCATCTGCGAATTTGCCATTCTTCATATCTTCGAACAACTGTAAGTTCTCTTCTACACTTCTGTTAGAATATGGGTCTTCTTTACCCGGCTCTGTCAAAGTACCGCGGTATTCTCGAATCTGCTCTGCTGTCAGGTCAGAAACATATGCTTTACCTTTTTTAATTAATTTGACCGCACCTTCGTACATCTCCTGGAAATAATCAGATGCAAAGTACAATCTGTCCTCCCAGTCTGCACCTAACCATGCGATATCGCTTTCAATCGCATTTACGAACTCTGTTTTCTCTTTTGTTGGATTCGTATCGTCGAAACGAAGGTTGAACTTACCATTATATTTCTGTGCCAAACCATAGTTTAAAAGAATGGCTTTGGCATGTCCAATGTGTAAGTAACCATTTGGTTCCGGTGGAAATCTGGTGTGTATTTCCTGACAATGACCTTCCTCTATATCTTTTTCAATAATCTGCTCGATAAAATTCTTTGATACTACTGCTTCGTTTTCCATAACTAATAAATCCTCCTAATGTCACCTGTATCTTATAAAGATAGTCATAGGCATATAAATTATATCACTTTACAATTCATATTTCCAGTCTGAATCCTACCTCTTTTGTGAAACTTTTCCAAAATATTCTTTTAACTGCGATGCACATGCTGGTGTGTAAACAAATGATCCTGACAATACTCAAAATTGCCCTCACATTTTGAACAATAACGGAACTCTAATTCCGGATTCGACACCTCTGTTCTGCCGCAAACTGCGCATTTATGACGTGTAATACCGCTGCCTGGTCTAGGTGCTGCCACCTGACGTTTAAACTCCTGTCTGCGTTTTACTTCTTTTGGTGCATAGCGCTTCATGTCTCTGGTCGACAGGAAGAAAATGATAAAGTTCAAAAGCGACATCGCATTTACGACAACCATAATCACCGCTACTAATGCACCTATACTTGCACCGTAATATGCACCATAGATGCTCGCCATATTAAAGATATCATATACCATCAATACTACGTAAACAATCGCCATCCATTTTACTTTTACAGGAATCAAAAAGTATATCAATACCTGTAAATCAGGATACATTACTGCAAACGCTAAATACAGCGACATGTTCACATAATACGTACTTACAAAGGAACTCATAAATGAACTTGTCGTTACCGCCATTGCTTCACCAAAAATCATTGCCACGATTCCATAGAAAAGCAGACTTCCCAAAACGGTAAAAAGCATACCACCGAGCAAGTACACATTAAATCGAAACGTTCCCCATGCCCGTTCCAAATTCGTTCCCAAATGATAATAAAATAACATGGAAATCAACAGCCAGAAAATATTCGTATTCACCGGTTGGAAAATCCAAGTCACCAGACGCCAAACCTCGCCCTTAAAAATCAAATACGGGTTAAAACTCAGATAAGACATGGCAGACGGATACATCATATTCAAAACAAATCCTATCCCATATGCCCCAATCAACCAAACAATAAGATTGGGAATCGCATATTTTCCAAATTTACGCTGCAACTTATTCAACCAATTCATATTATCCACACTTTCTAAATCTTATTGTAACTATTCGTTACATATTTTCTTATCATTCAAGTATATCCATCCCACCATTTTTTGTCAACGAAGCGGTAAAACTTCATGAAAAGTTTATATTTTTTTAGATTTTGCACATTGAAATTACACACAGCCTGGAGTAGAATTTCCTCTATTACGACAAATTTATACACTTAATAGGTAGTAACAGCCGTATTTTTAAACATTCCGGATATGGAACAAAGCAAGGGAGCTAAATCCTCTCCTCACCACTGGATTCGGATTTTGCTTCGCAAAACAAGGAGGATTATGATAAACGAAAGATTACACAAGTTGGGAATCGATATTGGTTCCACGACTGTCAAGGTATCTATCCTGAATGAACATGACAACCTATTATTTTCTGACTATGAAAGACATTTCGCCAATATTCAGGAGACCCTTTCTGCGTTAATTGAAAAAGCGTTCAAAGAGTTTGGCGATATCGCAGTCTCACCGGTTATCACCGGTTCCGGCGGTTTAACTCTTGCACAGCACTTAAATATCCCTTTTGTTCAGGAAGTTATCGCCGTATCTACTGCATTGCAGCACTATGCACCTCAAACAGATGTAGCCATCGAACTTGGCGGAGAAGATGCAAAAATCATCTATTTTGAGGGCGGTAATGTAGAACAGCGTATGAACGGCATCTGTGCCGGCGGTACAGGTTCTTTTATCGACCAGATGGCATCCTTAATCCAGACCGATGCCACAGGCCTTAATGAATACGCAAAAAACTATAAGGCACTCTATCCTATCGCTGCCCGTTGCGGTGTCTTTGCAAAAACAGACATCCAGCCGTTAATTAACGAAGGTGCTACAAAAGAAGACTTATCTGCCTCTATTTTTCAGGCAGTTGTCAACCAGACCATCAGTGGATTAGCCTGCGGAAAACCAATTCGTGGTCACGTGGCATTTTTAGGCGGTCCATTGCATTTTTTATCTGAGTTAAAAGCGGCATTTATCCGCACCTTACATTTAGATAATGAACATGCCATCACCCCTGAAAACTCGCACCTTTTTGCAGCGATTGGCTCGGCTCTTAACTATAAAGAGAACGAAACTACAAGTTTAAAAGCCTTACATCACAAATTGCAGTCCGATATTCAGATGGAATTTGAAGTTGCACGCTTAGAACCTCTATTTGCAGACGAGGCAGAATACGCGGAATTTTCTGCACGTCACAATGGACATAACGTAGCTACTTCCGATTTATCGACCTATCATGGCAACTGCTATTTAGGAATTGACGCCGGTTCCACCACCACGAAAATTGCGCTGGTTGGGGAAGACGGTTCTTTGTTATACTCTTTTTATAGTAACAACAACGGCAGTCCGCTTGCTACTGCCCTTACTTCCTTAAAAGAAATTTATAGCAAGCTTCCAAAAAATGCTAAAATTGTACATTCCTGCTCCACAGGATACGGTGAAGCACTCTTAAAATCAGCACTCATGCTCGATGAAGGCGAAGTTGAGACCATTGCTCACTATACTGCTGCTGCCTTTTTCAATCCAAATGTAGACTGTATTTTGGATATCGGCGGTCAGGACATGAAATGCATCAAAATTAAGAACCAGACTGTAGAAAGTGTACAGTTGAACGAAGCCTGTTCTTCGGGCTGTGGTTCCTTTATTGAAACTTTTGCAAAATCTTTAAATTTCTCTGTGCAGGATTTTGCCAAAGAAGCTCTTTTTGCAAAAAATCCGATTGACCTTGGTACACGTTGTACCGTATTTATGAATTCAAAAGTAAAGCAGGCTCAAAAGGAAGGCGCTTCCGTTGCTGATATTTCAGCCGGATTAGCATACTCTGTTATTAAAAATGCCCTATTTAAGGTTATTAAACTTTCCGATGCAAAAGATTTGGGAAGCAATGTCGTTGTACAGGGTGGAACCTTCTATAATGATGCTGTTTTACGCAGTTTTGAAAAGATTTCCGGCTGTGAATGTATGCGTCCTGACATCGCAGGCATCATGGGTGCTTTCGGTGCCGCCCTCATTGCCAGAGAACGCCATGAGGCAGGTTATCAAACCACTATGCTTAGTCCGAAAGAATTGGAAAAACTGACCTTTGACACCAAGCTGACCCGTTGTAAAGGCTGTACGAATCACTGTCTGCTGACCATCAACCGTTTTTCCGGCAACCGCTCTTTTATCACTGGTAACCGCTGTGAAAAGGGACTTGGTAAAGAAAAAAACACCGCAGGCATTCCGAACCTTTTTGCATACAAAAATCAAAGATTGTTCGACTATGAACCACTCTCACCTAAAGAGGCTCCACGCGGAATCGTTGGTCTTCCGAGAGTGTTAAATATGTACGAAAACTACCCATTCTGGGCGACTTTCTTTAAAAAGCTGGGATTTTCCGTTGTGCTTTCCCCTGCTTCCACCAGAAAGATTTATGAAATGGGTATCGACAGCATTCCGTCCGAATCGGAATGTTATCCTGCAAAACTGGCACACGGTCACGTTGCATGGTTGATTCATCAGAATGTGGATTTCATTTTCTACCCTTGTATTCCATACGAGCGGAATGAATTCCCGGATTCCAACAACCATTACAACTGCCCGATTATTACCTCTTACGCAGAGAATATTAAAAATAACGTGGAAGAAATCACTTCCGGACAGATGAAATTTTTAAATCCGTTTATGTCCTTTGCAAGTGAAGAAACTTTATCTTCCCAGTTAATCAAAACCTTCTGTGGTGCCGATTTTTCTGCTTTTTGCCCGGGTAAGAATATTTCTGAAGCAGAAATCCGCGATGCTGTATCCGACGGATGGAAAGAACTTGCAGTTGTCCGTATGGAAATGCAGAAAAAGGGCGAAGAAGTACTTACTTACATGACCGAAAATAACGTACATGGTATCGTCCTCGCCGGCCGCCCATACCACGTGGACCCGGAAATCAACCATGGTATTCCTGAGTTGATTAATTCTTACGGTATCGCTGTATTAACAGAGGACTCTATTTCTCATTTAAGCGATGTAGAGCGTCCGTTAATTGTTATGGATCAGTGGATGTACCACTCCCGTCTCTATGCCGCAGCAAACTATGTAAAAACCAGAGATGATTTGGACTTAATCCAGTTAAACTCTTTCGGTTGCGGTCTTGACGCAGTAACCACTGATGCAGTGAATGATATTTTAGCAAAATCGGGTAAAATTTATACTTGTTTAAAGATTGACGAAGTGAATAACTTAGGTGCTGCGCGCATCCGCATCCGCTCGCTTCTTGCTGCCATTCGTGTCCACAAGAAAAAGAACGAAAAACGCACGATTGTACCTTCCAATTACGAACGTGTAGTATTTACAGAAGAGATGCGTGAGAACTATACCATTCTCTGCCCTCAGATGTCCCCAATTCATTTCGAATTATTAGAACCGGCACTCCATGCCGCAGGCTATAACATGGTGATTCCCGACATTCCGGCAAGAGAATGTGTAGATGTGGGACTTCGCTTCGTAAATAACGATGCATGCTATCCTTCGTTGATTGTAGTCGGTCAGATTATGTCGGCTGTACTCTCCGGAGAATATGACATGAACCGCACTGCTGTAATAATTACACAGACCGGTGGCGGCTGTCGTGCAAGTAACTACATCGGATTTTTACGCCGCGCTTTAGAAAAAGCAGGTTATCCGAATGTACCTGTTATTTCCTTAAACTTAAGCGGTTTTGAGAAAAATCCGGGCTTTACATTCACACCAGCACTTATCCAGCATGCACTGTATGCACTGGAATTTGGTGATATTTTTATGCGCTGTGTTTATGCAACCCGCCCTTATGAAGCGGTTCCGGGAATGACAAATGCCTTGCATGCTGCATGGAAGAAAAAAGTAATTGAGTTTGTTTCACAAGATAAGGTATTGTCACACGCAGAATATAAAAAGATGTGTCGCGCAATCATCCGCGACTTTGATGCTGTAGAACGATTAGATGTGAAAAAACCTCGCGTCGGCGTGGTAGGCGAAATCCTTGTAAAATTCCACCCGGCAGCCAACAACTATCTGGTTGATTTATTAGAAGCAGAAGGTGCCGAAGCAGTCGTGCCTGATCTGACGGACTTCCTGCTCTATACCTTCTTTAACAATGGTTTCAAAGCAGAAAACTTAGGAACCAGTAAGAAATCAAAACGGATTGGTCAACTTGGCATTTGGTTCTTCGAATGGTTACGCTCTGCCGCCCGCAAAGAATTCAACAAGAGCAAACATTTCATTGCTCCTGCGCACATTGATACACTTGCGGAATATGCAAGCGATATCGTGTCCATCGGCAATCAGACTGGTGAAGGCTGGTTCTTGACCGGCGAAATGCTTGAACTCATACATACCGGCACACCGAATATCGTGTGTACACAGCCGTTTGCGTGTCTGCCAAATCATGTGGTTGGTAAAGGTGTTATCAAGGAATTGCGTCACCGCTATCCGGAATCTAACATTGTAGCAATTGACTACGACCCGGGTGCAAGTGAAGTGAATCAGTTAAATCGTATTAAGCTCATGCTTTCTACGGCGAATAAGAACCTACGTAAATAAAAATTCCAAATATCTGGGAAACATTCAATAAAATCTTCATATTGGGCAATAAGTATCTACAATTGCTAATTGCCACCCAAAATTTCAACTCGTTTGGGTGGCAAAATAAAAATATAACCATATACCACCCAACAGTCAAAAGAATTTGGGCAGTAAATAAGATAACAAAACTCTTTACTGCCCAATGACTTGATAAAATTGGGCGACAACTCAATGATTAAATATTTTTTCGCCCAATCCATACAAAACAATTGTAGTATCCACGTGTTTTACACCCTACACATCTGCTAACTGACACTCATGTTTCTTAAAAAAATCCACTCTCGGTTCCAAATACTTCAATTCATGTTTTTCTAAATCTGCCACATAAAAAGACAATGGTTCCCAAATATGATTCCAATCCCACAATTCTTCTCCTACATTCAAATACTCCCGAAACATTTCACAACCTTCCGGAACAATTGGATGAACCAAAATTGCTATGATTTTGCAAGCATAAAAACAATCAATTACCAACTGTTTTCTAAGTTCAACGTCATTCTCAGCATCAGCAATTTTTACATTATTTACCCAATGCTTATTTATTGACCGGATAAAGTCATCCAGTACATAAGAAATCCGATGAAAGTCATGATTGTACATATGTCGTTCATAATCAAGCACTGCTTTCTCCGCCATAGTTTTTATATGCTCGCTCACTTCGCCCACAGGAATTTTTCCATCATAATTATTCTGAATCGCATAGAAACAGGTACGGATTAGACGATTAAACACATTCGTTATTAAATTCCCATCTTTCAGAACCATATCTACACCAACCCGTTCTTCCTCATTCATAAATACCTGTGGTTTGAAACCTACACTTTTTGAGGATAATCCTAAGCTCATAAAATGCATTCGCAACTGATCCTTGGTGTAATAATCAAGCAACTCATCCGCCATAGGAGGTTTTAATTCAGAACTACTGCTGGCTTTTGTATCCATATACAGTAAATGCCGGTTGGCTATGATGTGCGATAAATACACTTTTTCCATATCCGGCACTTCTCCTTTTGGAACCTGTAAGCCAGTAAATAATCCGGTCTGTACAATAGCATAAAAATAAATATTATCTTCTCCAATGAACTGATAAACTTTAGATTCATCATCGTACCACCACTTCGACAAATCATCAGCTTTTTCATGTTCTTTCAGGTACGCCAAAGTAAAAGAAATCGGCGCCCACAATGACTCCGGCCACACCCAAAAGGTAAGGTCCTTTAAACCTTCACATTCCGGGAATAGTACTCCCCACTCTACATTGCCGGATAAACGGAATGGAACCAATGTCTTTCCTGAAGTATAATGAATATTGCAGGCATCCAGCGCAGCTTTTGCCTTGTCTCTGTCATCTAAATTTTCAAACTCGAACACAACAGAAGGCTTCTTTTCCTCATCAATCAATTTATGAGTCGGAAGTTTTGCTGCTAATTCTGTTAAGTTCTCTATATATTTTTTAGGCACATATAGTAAAGGCTTTTTCAAAAATTCTTCTACTGTTTCCAACTGATACTTACGGGTATTCGTATTCTTCCGCAAAAAATCATTATATTCTTTTACCATAGAGATACAATTTTCCAAATCAAAATACCAGTTCTCTACATCCTTAAGAACAGGCCTCTTGTTTGACAAGCAACTGACAGGATTTATAAGTTCTGACGGCAAAAACTGGTGTCCCAAAGAACATTCATCTGCATATGCTTTATCCGAAGCACAACCCGGTATCGGGCATTTTCCCATTACCTGTCTTCCATTTAAAAATACTTTTTTCTCCTCATCGTAAAACTGTGGCACGGACATCTTTTTCATGTATCCGTTTTCATATAACTTACGAAAAACTTTTCCTGATACCTCTTTATGAATGTCTCCTGCTTCGCCCAGTGCCGATGCCCCAAAGAAGTCCAACGCAATCCCATAGTTTTCCAATGTTTTCTTCTGCTTCTCATGATTCGTCCACACATAATCTTCCAACGTGCCATCATAACCTGCTTCCCGCAACTTGCGATAACTTTCCATAATAGGCGAACCATAGCAATCGGTTCCTGAAAGAAAAATAACGTTCTCCTTTCCGATTCTGTCTCTTAAAAATCGCGCAAAAATGTCCGCATGAATAAACATGCCACCTACATGTCCAAAATGTAAATTTTTATTTCCATAAGGCATACCAGCCGTAATAATTGCCCGTTTCGGAAATATCGGGCGTTCGTTTGGCATTAATCGTTTTGATACCATACTATTCTTTTCCTTTCCATTCTCTATTTTACTTGTTATTTTCCTTTTCTGCTGGGGAAGCTCTGACTGTTCCGACATAGTACACCTCCTTTCCAAATTCCTAAAATGGATAGAAAAAATAAAAAACGGTCAAAAACTCTTAACGAGCCTTTGACCGTTTGCTTCAAATTAATTAGAATAAGTTAATCAGACTAAAACACCCATTCCGAACGCAACACAAAAAGCCCGTTGTCAATTTTGACAATAAGCTGCTGTCGCTGATTCATTCTGTTCATGCTGTTTACAACACTCATCATGGGCTTATCCTTCCTTACATTTTCGTAATTCTAACAATTGTTATTATCGTTGTCAATACATATATGATATCCGTATTTCGCTACTCTTTATCCCGGAACAGCTCCGCAATCTGCTCCGCTGTCACTTCATCACCGCTCTTTGCCTGATTCTTAGATACAATCGTGGTACTTCCCGAAATACTATTTAACGTCTCATCCATCTCCTGCTGCATCTGCTGACATTTTGCATCAGTAGCAATCGCTTCCATAATCCTTCTGATATCCTCTGGTGAAAACATACTGATTGCCTTTGCCAAATCGCCAATATTGTCACGATTTACTTTTAAGCAACCACCTTCTGAAAGTGGAATATTAAGCACATTAGACTCATCTGTCATATCCCCGAGGCAAATCGCATTATGTATCTTGTCACACACAAAAATCACACCATTGTATTCAATAACGCCATCCTTCGCCAGATAACCATATGGAACATCAAGTGAACCACCGGTTCGTGCTACCAGTACTTCTTTTATATTGGACTCAACCAACATTTCTCTTTGCATCCAGCGTTTCTGCAGAACTTCTTTTTCCTGCTGTTCTTCATCCATTTTGGCAAAACGAATTCTCTGTTCTTCCTTTACTTCGTCCAGATAGTTGTCTACACCCTCAAGCATTTTGTTCCAGACACTTTCAGTAAAAGCATTGCCACCGGTTACAATAGCCTCTTCGACATCTCCATTTTTCAGTTTTTCTAAAATCTGCGACTTACGTTGCTGCATCAATTCCATCGCCTGATTTTGAATCGTACCAACTGAATTTACCATAATAACTTCTTCCTTTCAAAATCATCCCTGAACTAATTTTGAAAATCCTTTTTCACGTTATATGGTATATCGGCTTATTTCACAAAAAAATCCACTCCTACTTCTAATCTCTTCCCTCAATTTTCACCAAAAACTCTACGTCAACAAGCAATCATTCGCTATCTTTTATCATAGTTATTAACAATATATAAAATATTCTAACTTTTATTTACTTTCGTAAAGTTCTATGATTTAATCATATTATCTTTCTTATGTGCCAGGTTGGCACATCTTATAACATTTCAAAGGAGGTTTTCTATGATTTACTCTCGTATGCTTGACGAATATAATCGTCTCGAAAAAGAAATTAACACCTTAAATAACCAAATAAATGCCTTGCCATCCGGGAATTTACTCTTTTCACATAATGGCAAATATTTAAAATGGTATCAAAGTGACGGACACAATCAAGTGTATATCCCAAAATCTAATCGACAACTTGCTGAACAATTAGCCTATAAAAAGTATCTTACCTTACAACGTGATGAATTCATAAAAGAACGCGATGCCATTCAGCTGTATCTGAATTACCACTCTTCAAATAATAATTCTGCTGACAAGTTACTTTCTAAAGATTCTGACTATCACAGTTTTCTTCAACCAAACTATAAATCTCTTAATGCGGAACTAAATGACTGGATGAACTCTCCCTATGAGCATAACGAAATGTATCCTGAACAACGCAACCAATCGACCATTTCCGGACATCTGGTTCGTTCAAAATCAGAAGCTCTTATCGATACTTTCCTCTATAAAAATAAGATTCCTTTCCGTTATGAAGCAGCCCTCTCATTAGGCGACATTACTTTTTATCCTGACTTTACCATTCGACATCCTCTTACAGGCAGGCTTTATTATTGGGAGCATTTCGGTATGATGGATAGCCCAGATTATGCTCGTAAAGCGTATTCCAAACTTCAGCGCTACTCTTCTTATGACATTATCCAAGATATCAATTTGATTACCACCTACGAGACAAAAGATACTCCTTTAAACCCTGAATGGATAGAAAATTTAATAAAATATCATTTTTTGTAATTCATAAAATACTTTTTATTCATTACTTTACATTTGACTTGTCTAATTTGGGCAATAAGTAATAGCCTTCCTCATCTGACACCCACTCAACTTTTGCCATTGGGCGGCAAATAACACCATTTCACGTATTCCGCCCTAATATTTCTATGTATTGGGCGATGTATACTTCATTTTGTCAATTACCACCCAATTCTCCAAAAAAATTGGGCGACAGTACATTATTTACAGTAACTATCGCCCAATACACCTGTAATTATGGGTGAACATCGCTTTTCCAGCTTCTCTATCGCCCAAATCACTCTTTTTCCGGTCTAACACTCTATCAAAAAGCTCAACATGTCATTTTCCCATCAATTCTTCTAACGTTCCAAAACGATATCCCATCTCTTCCCACTTCATCAGCAGCTCATCCAAAATCTCACCATTCGTCTTCGAGGTATTATGTAAGAGCACCACTGCTCCAGGATGCACTCGTCCGGTCAACTTACTTAATGCTTCCTCATGACTTGGCTGTTTATCCACGTTCCAGTCCACATATGCAAGACTCCAGAAAAAAGTTGCATATCCCAGTTCTTTCGCCATCTGCAGATTATTAGTACTATATTTTCCCTGCGGTGGTCTGTAATACATAGACATCTCGGTACCGGTAAGTTCTTTAAATGCATTCGCCACATCATCCATTTCTTTTTGAAATGCTGATAAGTTAGAAATAGCACTCATATCCGGGTGATGATAGGTATGATTGCCCACCGTATGTCCTTCTTCTATCATTCGTTTTACCATTTCCGGTGCTGACTCTACAAAATGCCCTACTACAAAAAATGTTGCAGGTGCATTATGCTTCCCTAGTGCATCTAAGATAGCACCTGTATTTCCATTCTCATAACCGCAGTCGAAAGTCAGATAAATCACTTTTTCATCCGCTTTCCCCACATAATAGGCATCATATTTCTTTAGTTCCTCCGGCGAGGCATTTCCGGTCGGCTGACCGCCCTCTGCAACACCGCCAAACCCCAGACCCCAGTTTTCAGCCTGCATGACAACATTCATAGCTTCCGTGTACTCTAACGTAAAATGGGCAGCATACCTGCCAAGAAAAAACATCAGAAGAAATACTGCATAAATACTTATATATTTTGTATACTTCATGTTTTTTACTTTTTGTATGCTGCCCTTTAATTCCTGTTTCACATTTCTTATTTGCACGTATTCATCACTTTCCAGATTTTTCTTTTATATAAGATATATGTTGAAAAATCCAGTCATATTCGAAGATAACTTTCCAGCACCTCCGTTTTACTGTACACAACTCCCAGCAAGCAAATATTTATGATATTGGTCGGCTGATACACTCTTACTGGTTCGACTTATACCCACACTTCGGACAAGTATCTGCCCAGCGGTACACATATCCACATCTGAAACAACAAATCTCATCGTGCCTTTCCTTCGCCAGATACACTTCTTTACGCGAGAAAGGTTTCTCCTGCAAATACTTCACAAAAGAATCCAACACCTCTGCTAACACCGGTAACTCTGCTGTCTCTACTGCATACGGCAATTTGATTTTTCCTCCACTTTTCTGATGTACATACAGGCCTCGGTTCAACAATCCTGTCGCTGCACTGATATGATCGATTGCAAACACCGAAATACGATAAGAAGTGGTCAAGTTACTGTAATATATTTTTTCAGGTGTCAAAAACATGCCTTTTTCACCGGAACGATTTAAAGTCGTGTCTACCGCCCAGATTGGGTACTCAAAAGTTCCCATTCCGGCACCATAAGAAGCCTTTGCATAGTTTATTACTGTCACTTCTTCTTCGGCTGCTTCCTTTTCTAATACTCGTTTTGCCGGATAAAAATAATGCCTGTCAGACGCCTTTACCCCCGCTTCTTCCATTTCTTTCTGAAGCTTTTGTACAAGCAATTCACACTCATCCGTCTTAATTTTTGCTAATCTTATTTCCAGTTGTTTTAATGCATTTGCCTTTAATTCCGGCAGAATGTCCGCTGCTCTTATTTCTTCATAAACCTCAACACCTTCATCTGAAGAAAGCTTTAACACATCTCCCAAAAGACTATCCAAATATTCTTCATCCAACCGCTTCATCTGGGACTTCACATGTTCCAAATAAGGTTCTAATACTTCCTCATCAAAATCCTGTGCTAACAAATTATCCATCAACTGTTGTAAATCATTACGGCTTGTAGTGCGTGTCTCGCGAATCATTGTTTCGATTTCACGAATATCTGCTGCTTTGTTAATAGCAGCACGACTTTTCTTCTTTTCACCTTTTTCCACTCGCTGACTTCCCGCTGCTGTCCGTCCGACCAAAGCCTCGTCATCTTCTTTCTGCGCCCGCTTATGAACTTCTCTTATCTCTTCCTTCGTACCCTGTGCTGATTGTTGCTTTGGCCTTATCTCTACTTTGCGTTCCATATTTGACGCTTTCCCTGCTTCTCGCACAGTAATAGGTTCTTCTTTTTCTGCCAAATATTCTCTATATTCTTTTAAAGTCAGACCAGTCGAATCCAACAGCTTCTCCCGTTTTTCTTCATCCAAATCCGCTTCTTCTATTTCTTCATAAACCCGTAGCATGACCAGTCGATTTTTATTTTTTGCACCAGTTACTTTTTCTTTCAGCTTCTCAAAATTATCCTGTTTTTTTAATACCTTTACGGTATTGAGCAATTCCTCTTTTCTATCACTAGAGAGCGCGGTGTCCACCGTTATCTGTTTTATCAATTCATTGCGCTGACGTTCCGATAATCTGGAAAATAAATTCAAACGTGTCTTATAGCGTTCTACTTTTTCCTGCGTAACTTTATCTTTTGCATTCTTCTCTGGTATCGCTTTATCTTTTGCGGATACACTTTCCGTTTCTTCCTTCTCGTTTTCTACTGTTGAAGGTTTTTGACTGTCAGCACTTTTCCCTCTCGGTAACTTATCAAGCCCCTTAATTCCTCCGGTAGTCTTCTTTCCACGTTTCCGCGCATCATGCTTTTTCCAAAGTTCTTTTTCCACTGGTTCAATCATAGTTTCCGGGAAAAATCCTTCTTCCACTTTTGCAAAAAACTGTTCAAATTCACGCTTCGGCAAATCGTCGATTTCTTCTAACATTTCACGGAATTCATCCAAAAGCCATTCGTCCACATCGTATTGCTTTTGCACACCTTTGTTACCTACTGCCTGTGTGCCGGATGACACCGCCCCTCCTGCACTCTTTTTATCGACATAAACATTATAATTTGAATTACAGAACTTACCGCCGTTTGTCCCTAGCAGTTCCTGATAATCCTGATACGCCACCTTATCAGCGGCAAAATCCATGATATAGCAGTCACCATCAATCAACAGACGCTTTGGGCGCGGAGTATAAAATGTGCAACACTTTCCACAGGTATAAGTTCTTGCAATCTGCACCCTGCCCTCATTCGTATCAATCACAAACTCTCCGCCAACCGGGTAGATTACTCCATGCATCTTATTCCCACACTCCGGGCAGACATAACTGGTCAGATAAAAATTATTCCCCAAACGATTACGGTTACGTTCTTTTACTGTCGTTTCCTGCACCGGAAATTCCTCAAAAGTCTGTTTCCATACCAACTTATGCCACAATCCTTTACTTTCCTCTTTCGGAATCTCCGGATTCTTTTCCTTATAAGAAACAGCACACTCTACCACATCTTCATACAAAATACGAACACCATTTTGATAGAACCAAAAATGCTCTTTGGTATACTCGCCCTCAATTTGTATCTCACTTAAAATGTTCCCAAACAACCGACTAAGCTGTGCATAATCCTTTTCCACCGTAAGTCCTTTAATATTTCCCCATTTTCCAAATGCATACAAAAGCATATTGATTACATTTTTTACATAAGGATTATTCTCAATCGGTGTGATTTGCTGCACCTTGATGTCCAAGTCGATGATATTGGTCATTACTTTTCTGCTATCAAAATGGAAAAACAAAGACCGCACATCCCCCTGCAAAATCAATGTATTATCAATCACTACAAAAAGACCATTCCATTTTACCGAAACTTCCATCGTCTGAATTAATTTTTCAAATGTCAATCGCAGTTCCGGAGTTGCATTTAAAACTATCATGTATCTCTCCCACTAAATAATTTCTTTCCGCTCCTCATTTATGGTAAATAGTGAAGCACACTCTTATTTATTAGTATAGTACTTATAGATGAGATTTTCCAGCCAAATCTAAAACTTCGCTTTTGTTAGCACTCTTTTTGTTCGAGTGCTAATTTTCTATTGACATTTGTGTTTTGAAGTTTTATTATCTTATTTATGGGAGAAATCTTATGAAATGTTATGCCGCTATTTTATGAACAAATGGACACTTTCTCTTTGAAATAATCACTGTTCAATTACAAAATAGCGTAGATGAAAAATATATATGTAATAAAGGAGTATTTTATTATGGCAGAAAAACATGGAAATCTTTCAATTAACAGTGATAACCTCTTCCCTATTATTAAGAAGTGGTTATATTCTGACCACGATATTTTCTATCGTGAATTAATCAGTAACGGCTGCGATGCTATTACTAAATTAAAAAAATTAGACATGATGGGTGAATACCAGCTTCCTGCTGATTACAAACCGCAGATTCAGATTATTGTAAATCCAGAAGAAAAAACTTTAAAATTCATCGATAATGGTCTTGGTATGACTGCTGACGAAGTAGAAGAATACATCAACCAGATTGCTTTTTCCGGTGCAACAGACTTCATCGAAAAATACAAAGACAAAGCAAACGATGATCAGATTATCGGTCACTTCGGTTTAGGTTTCTACTCTGCATTCATGGTAGCAGACCAGGTTACAATCGATACCCTTTCTTACCAGAACGGTGCCACACCGGTTCACTGGTCTTGTGACGGCGGTACAGAATTCACCATGGCAGATGGTATCAAAGAAGGCGTTGGTACAGAAATCACTTTATATTTAAACGAAGAAAGTGTACAATTCGCAAATGAATATCGTGCAAGAGAAGTTATCGAAAAATACTGCTCTTTCATGCCAACACCAATTTTCTTATCCAAAGCAAACGCAGAGACTCAGTATGAAACAATTGACGCTGCTGATAAATTAGACACAGACGTGGTTGTTGAAGAAATCCACGAGCCTGCTAAGACAGAAGAAAAAGAGAACGAAAACGGCGAAAAAGAAATCGTAGAAGTTTCCCCAGCCAAAGAAAAGCTTAAAATTGAAAAACGTCCGGTTGCGCTTAACGATACCAATCCGCTTTGGGCAAAAAATCCAAAAGATTGTACCGAAGAAGAATATAAAGCATTCTACCGCAAAGTATTTTTAGATTACAAAGAACCATTATTCTGGATTCACTTAAACATGGACTACCCATTCAACTTAAAGAGTATCCTCTACTTCCCTAAGATTAATACAGAATATGATTCGATTGAAGGAACCATCAAACTCTACAACAATCAGGTATTCATCGCAGATAACATCAAGGAAGTTATCCCAGAGTTCTTAATGCTCTTAAAAGGTGTGATTGACTGTCCTGATTTACCACTGAATGTTTCCCGTTCTGCATTACAGAACGATGGTTTCGTAAAGAAAATCTCTGAATACATCACCAAGAAAGTGGCTGACAAGCTCACAGGTATGTGCAAGACAGAGAAAGAAAGCTACGAAAAATACTGGGATGACATCAGCCCATTCATCAAATTTGGTTGCTTAAAAGACGGAAAATTCTGTGATAAAATGAATGATTACATCCTTTTCAAGAACTTAGAAGATGAATACCTCACACTTCCAGAATTATTAGTTAAGGAAGAGGAAGCAAAAGCAGTTGATGCCGATGGCAATCCGGTAGAAGCTGAAGTTGTAGACGCTGATACTTCTGATAGCGCAGACGCTGAGGAAAAAGATGAACGCAAAGTTGTATACTATGTAACAGACAAAGTATTACAGGGACAGTACATCAAACTCTTCAAAGAGCAGAACATGCAGGCTGTCATCTTAGACCACAATATCGATACTTCTTTCATCACCCAGTTAGAACAGCGCAATGAACACTACAAATTCATGCGTATCGACGCTGATTTGACAGAGTCTTTAAAAGATGAGACATCTGCTGATGAATTAAAAGAAGCAACCGATACTTTAACAGAAGTATTCAAAAATGCTTTGAATAACGACAAACTTACTGTAAAAGTTGAGAAATTGAAAAATGAGAACATCTCTTCTATCATCACTCTTTCTGAAGAAGGAAGACGTATGCAGGATATGATGAAAATGTACGCAATGAACGGCATGGGTGCGATGGATATGAGCATGTTTGCTGCTGACCAGACACTTACCTTAAATGCCAATAATGCTCTCGTTAAATATATTTTTGAAAACAAAGATTCTGAACATGTACCAATGTTCTGTGAACAGCTTTATGATTTGGCAGTACTTGCTAACCAGCAGTTATCTGTAGATGCTATGACAAAGTTTGTAGAACGTAGTAATAAAATTATGATGTT
The DNA here is from genome assembly GCA_045531555.1 of Roseburia sp. Lineage (GTDB taxonomy): Bacteria > Bacillota > Clostridia > Lachnospirales > Lachnospiraceae > Roseburia. The sequence continues at coordinate 44,177 of JAZSEF010000044.1, forward strand.
ACTTACAAAATAATTCTTTTATCTAAACACAGCGAACCCGCCGTAGATAATACGACGGGTTCTTTTCATTCTATCAACTTTTCTCGTCTTTTAAGACTTTCTCAGTTTTAATTACGCGTATCGCGTCATTTCCATACATTTTCGTTTTTTTATGCTAAAGTAATCCCAGTTTAAGCGCTTAACAAACTTTTACGAAGGGAAAACTATTTATGGAAATACAAAAAAATAAAACACCTCTCTCCTTTGAAGAAGCTGAGGGTATAATCGAATATACGATGACAAATGACTATATGTTCCGCGCCATCTTACAGACCAACGAAAAAGTACTCCGCGGACTCATCGGCTCGCTTCTTCATTTAAACCAAGAGGAAATCCACACTGTAAAAATCGAAAATCCGATTGAATTAGGAAAAGCCATTGACAACAAAAATTTTGTTCTAGATATCCGTGTGACTTTAAATAATCACACTTCTCTGAATCTGGAAATGCAGGTAAGTAATCATGGCAACTGGAACGACCGTGCACTCTCTTATCTCTGCCGTAGCTTCGATAACCTGAACAAAGGCGAAACCTACGAGGTTTCCCGACCTGCCATTCACATCGGCATCCTAGACTTCATCCTCTTTCCCGATGACCCGGAATTTTACGCCACTAATAAGATGCTAAATATCCGCAGTCACAAAGTTTTTAATGACAAGTTTACGCTTAATGTGCTATCCTTAAAGCAGATAGCACTTGCTACTGACGAAGATAAAGCATGGCAAATTGACAATTGGGCAAAACTATTTTTAGCTAAAACATGGAGGGAACTTAAAATGCTTGCAAAAAATAATGATATTTTAGCTTCTGCAACACAAACACTCTATGAATACAATTCCGAAGAAATGATACGCGAGCAATGTCGTGCGCGCGAAGATTATGAACGACATGAACGCACTGTACAGAAACAGATTGCTGACTTACAATCTGCACTGAACGAAAAAGAGTTGCATATAGAAACTCAAAACACACAAATTCAAGACCTGACTGCACAAATTGAGTATTACAAAAAACTTGCTGAACATAATCATTCTTCTATTTAAACACAGCGAACCCGCCGTAGATAATATGACGGGTTCTTTTAAAGTGCTATTCTCATAAAGGCATTTCCATATATCATCTATAGAATTTTTTCCCTGTTCTTTCAATTCTTGTATTTTCTTTATTTTTTCAGTGTCATAATGTTACTTGGAAACTCTATAATTTTACTCATATGAAATTTTTTCCTTTTAAAAAATATATAAAACTTTTTTAGATTACCAAACATTTTCAAAACATAAATCTGTATTACCATAATTATTCCGTTCTGGGAACTCATCACATCTCAAAGCTATACTTATTAAACTAATTTTCCATTCTAAATCTCTATTTATTCTTCAAAATCTCTTGTACATTTTCCCCATTGTGATAAAATATACTAATACACAAAATTGGATACAATCCAAATCAAAAGAAGGTTTTAGTTATGAACACATTTCAATTTATTTTCCAGTACGTGAAAAAGCATCGCTTAGCGTACTCTGCAGGTATTATCACACTTTTTATCGTAGACTTTGCAAATATCTACATTCCAAAATTCACAGGTACAATTACAGACGGACTTACCGCCCGTACAATTGACTGGGACGGCGTAGTGCAAAACTTAATCTACATCGGTATTTTCGGTTTAACACTTGCTATCGGGCGTTTTCTGTGGCGTTTCTTTCTCTTTGGTTCTGCCCGCAAAATTGAGCAGGAACTTAGAAACGATATGTTCGCACACTTAGAAAAAATGGATGTAGAATATTATAACGAGCACAAAACCGGTGACCTTATGACACACTTTACGAGTGACTTAAATGCAGTCCGCATGTCCATCGGTCCGGCAGTTATCTGTGTGTTTGATGCAACAGTTATGACCGTTATGGTTATTGCACAGATGATGATTTATGTCGATGTAAAACTGACTTTAATTGCAATTATTCCCATGCTGATTATCCTGTTTGGCGAAATCTATTACGGAAAAATCATTCATGCCCGCTACAAAGCCCGTCAGGAAGCAGTTTCTAACCTGACTGATTTTGTACAGGAAAGCATTTCGGGTGTTCGCGTTATCAAAGCCTTTGTAAGGGAACGTGCCGAATTACGTGCTTTTGCTAAGGCAAACGCCAATACACAAGAGAAGAATTTGGATATTGCAAAAATGCAGTCTGTAGTAATGCCGCTTTTAGATGTCATCATCGGACTTTCTGTTTTGATTACTTTAATTTACGGTGGTTATCTCGCATTAGTCGGCGATATCACACTCGGTCGTTTCGTCGCTTTTAACCAGTACATCAATATGCTTGTATGGCCAATGCTTGCCTGCGGAGACGCCATTAATATGTTCTCTCAAGGTTCTGCTTCCATTCAACGTATTCAAAATATTTTTAACGAGAATCCGGAAGTTTTTGACCATGAAGAAGTGACTCCTATCGCTCCAATTAAAGGCGATATCACCTTCTCTCACCTTACCTTCATCCACCGAGGACATAGCGAACCGACCTTAGAAGATATTAATCTGCACGTACCTGCAGGTACTACTCTTGCTATCATCGGTCGTACCGGAAATGGCAAATCGACTCTAGTGAACCTCCTGCTTCATCTATATAATACGAAGCCGGGTATGCTTTTAATTGATGGCAGAGACATCAATACAATTGAACTGAAAACCTTACGTGAAAATATCGCCTATGTACCGCAGGATAACTTCCTTTTCTCTGATACCTTAAGGCATAACATCGCCTTTGGTGTGGAAGATGATGATATAGAAGCCATCACAAAAGCAACTGAAGCTGCATGTATCCACGAAAATATCATTGCTTTCCCGGACGGTTATGAAACTATCGTCGGCGAACGTGGCGTTACCCTTTCCGGTGGTCAGAAACAGCGTAGTTCCATCGCCAGAGCACTTATGAAAGATGCACCTATTTTAATTCTGGATGATTCACTTTCCGCAGTAGATACCGATACGGAAGAACAGATTTTGAAGAATTTAAAAGAAAATCGTGCAGGCAAAACCACAATTTTAATTGCACACCGAATTTCTACCATACAGAATGCAGATATCATTATGGTTTTAGAAGACGGAAAAGCACAGGAAATCGGCAATCACGAAGAATTAATGCAATTGAATGGTATTTATAAGGATATGTTTGAAAAACAGCAGTTAGAGGCTGCTGTTGGTGAAAAACGTGCCAACTTTGAGCAGGAACTGAACGATGAATTACTGTTACCAAAACAGGAGAAAACAGGAGGTGAGCAGGCATGAAACGGCTACTTAAATACTTAAAACCTCATAAATGGGTCATGACTGCTGCTACTATTTTAGTTCTTTTTATTATTGTAGTAGAGCTCTACCGCCCAATCATCATCGGTGATGCCATCGACGATTACATCAACGGCTATTACTCCCCATATGTAGTGTGTGATGCAAATGCAGAAGGTGCCGTTTCTTATAACGATTTCTACCTTACCAGAGATTTTGATGCAGAAACTATTCCTACTGATACCACCTATTATCAGATTTTACTTTACGAGAATCAGTATTATATGGCAGAGTCGTTATCCGCAGAAGAATCTGAAGCCTTGGTAGAAGCAGACAGCACTCTTTTAGAAAAACACGTCGCAGAAGGTGCCGTTCTATTAGAACGCGGCCAGTTAAAAGAATTGCGTCATTATGATTTTACCGGCATTCTTGCTGCCGCAGGACTTTATCTTTTTATGATGTTGCTGGGCTTTGTTTTAAATGCTGCCGACACCTGGATGTTGCAGAAAATGGGACAAAATATTATCTATGAAATGCGTGAAGAAGTTTTCGCACACATTCACAGTCTGTCCTTAAACTTTTTTAACAATACTCCGGTCGGCAAACTTGTTACCCGTGTTTCCAACGATACGGAAGCAGTCAATGAACTTTTTACCTCGATTTTGGTACGACTCTTTAAGAACGTAGTAAAAATCATCGGTTATGCTATTGTAATGCTTTCTATCGACAAGCGGATGGCTGGTGTTTCTTTCCTATTACTGCCGGTAGTCGGTGTGTTGACTTTCTACTTCCGCTATATGTCAAGAAAGGCTTATCAGATTACCAGAAATAAGATTACAGAATTGAATACCTTCCTGTCGGAACACATTTCCGGCATGAAACTGATTCAGATTTTTGCAAGAGAAAAAGAAAAATATCAAGAGTTTGAAACAAAATCCCACGAGTTATTCCGTGCAAACTGGCGTGAAACCATGACATTCGCCATCTTCCGCCCTTCCATCTACCTATTGTCCGTAGCGGCAATGATTATCGTAATCGGAACGGGAAGCCACTCTGTATTAAACGATACGTTATCACTTGGTACATTGTTTATTTTCATCAGTTATATCAGTTCTTTCTTTGAACCGATTCAGGAACTCGCAGAACAATTTGGTACTTTACAGTCCTCTCTCGCTTCTGCAGAAAAAATTTTCTCGATACTGGATGAGCAGCCGGAAATCGTTAGCCCTGCTAATCCTGTAGATGTAACCATTCAAGGACGCATTGAGTTCAAAAACGTATGGTTCGCTTATGAAAAAGATGGTGATAATCCGGATGACTGGCACTATATTTTAAAAGATGTCAGCTTCGTCATCGAACCGGGACAAAAAGTTGCTTTTGTCGGTGCTACCGGTGCCGGAAAGTCCACCATTTTAAATCTGATTGGACGTTATTTTGATATTCAAAAGGGTGAGATTTTAATTGATGGTGTGAACATTTTAGACATCGACACAGACATACTTCGTGCCGCTATCGGTCAGGTTCAGCAAGACGTATTTATTTTTACAGGTGACATTAAGAGCAATATTTCTCTCAACAATGAGAATATCAGCTTAGAGGAAATCAAACGTGCCGCAACCATCGTAAATGCTGACCCATTTATCCAGAAAATGCCGGAAGGCTATGACTCCCCAGTTACAGAACGAGGAAGCACACTTTCTGCAGGACAGCGGCAGTTGCTTTCTTTTGCAAGAACCCTAGCTTACAATCCTTCGATTCTGGTACTGGATGAAGCCACTGCTAATATTGATACAGAAACAGAATCTTTGATTACCAATGCCTTGGAAAAACTCATGGACGGCAGAACGACCATCATGGTTGCCCACCGCCTCTCCACCATTCAGCATGCTGACAAAATCATCGTTATGCACCACGGCAAAATCAGAGAATCCGGTTCTCACCAAGAATTATTGCAGCAAAATGGCTTATACAAAAAATTATATGATTTGCAACTTGTCGAAGCATAGTGTATACTATAAAAGGTTGTTCTGTTTCTCGTAGCAGAACAACCTTTAAAATATTTATGGGAGATATATGAAAATGAAACGAATCTATTATGTAACTGCTCTTGCACTTTTGTTTGTCAATCTTTGTGCCTGTGGCAGTTCCACAAACGCTGCCAATACAAATACTGAACAATCCGGTAATTTTTCCGAAGAAATGGTAATCGAAGATTCCGGAAACTTCTCAAATGAAATGATTATTGAATCTTCTACTGAAGTTACCATTATCGAAATGCAGTAATATGACAAACTTTCGTTTAGCAATTACACAGCTAAACGAAAGTTTATTACAGCAAATTATTATTTTTAGGCTTTTTTATCAAATAGTGGTTTATCATAAGTCGGCATATCAATAAATGCCTCCTTATCATTATGCGGAAATAACATCTCCATATACAGGCTTCCCAATAAGTTCATAACCTTACCAGCATCCACATCCGCCACCGGAAGTTCGTTTGCTTCTAAACGTTTTATGTTCTCTAATACCTGCTCAATATTCCACTGCTTACTCGAATCTAAAGTTGTTCCTGCTTTCGCACTTCTCTTAATCGTGTACTCTTTCACATCAGATTCCATAACAGCCTTTGCTTCCGGCACATTGTAAACCACATTTTTACAGGTCTTTTCAAAACATTCCGGATCATATTTTGCTAAATACCGCAAATCACTAATAGTCAAAGAACGTTTGTTATGAATTTTGAGATAAATATTCACAAGATGAGTATCTTTTTCCATAGAAGTACCTCCTATCCGGATATCCCTATTTAAATTTTATCGTAACCAATTTCTCTTTCCAATCTCTTATAGATTGTCAGCCTCATTGTAATATACGATGCCATACCACCGATGATATTCGAAATCGGCTCTGCCAAAAATACACCGTTTACCCCAAAACCAACCATAGGAAGGATTATCGTAAGTGGTGCAACGATAATTGCCTTTCGTAACAAGGAAAAGAAAATCGCATGCTTCGCATCGCCCAGTGCCTGAAACGTGGACTGCCCGGCAAACTGTAATGCCATAAATACAAAACCAAAGAAATATATTTTCAATGCATAAACTCCCGGTTCTAACATCTGTAAATCATCTGAAAAAATCTGGAACCAAACTTCCGGAAAAGTAATCACCAAAATCCATGCAGCCATCGTATAGGTACATCCGACAAACGTGTTAAATCTAATTCCATCTTTTACACGACCATATGCTTTCGCACCATAATTAAAACTGATGACCGGCTGTGCCCCACTTATAATGCCGCTGATTGGCAACATGAAAATCTCTCTAACAGAATTTGCCACAGTCATAATACCTACATACACATCACCACCATAGCTTTGCAATGTCGAATTACAAACCACCTGCACCAGACAATTTGTGCCCTGCATAATAAAATTTGCCATTCCCAATCGAAAAATATCTTTTGTAATCGTTCCGTCTATCCGTACATTTTTCATTTTGAGTGGAACAATCGCTTTTTTACCAGTAAGAAAACGCACCACCCATACTGCCGAAACGCCCTGACTGATAATCGTTGCAAGTGCTGCTCCCGCAATTCCCATCTTCAATCCAAAGATAAAAATCGGATCTAAAATGATATTTGCTACAGCCCCTAAAATCGTAGATAACATACCGATTTTCGGAAATCCCTGTGCGTTAATATAACCATTTAAACCTGTCGTAGTCATCGAAAAAAAGGTACCTAACAGATAAATTCTCAAATAAGCGTCTGCATACACATAAGACTCTTCACTTGCACCAAAAGCAAATAAAATCGGTCTGCGAAATACATAACATATTACCATTAGAACCATCGCACTTAATAGCAATAATGCAAAGGAATTGCCCAATATCTTACCAGCCTTTTCCTCGTCACCTGCCCCCCGCTCCATGGAAAAAAGCGGGACGCCGCCTACACCAAACAACGCGGTGAATGCCATAATAAGTGTCACAAGTGGAAATGTCAGACCAATACCTGTCAAAGCCATACTTCCAACATCACCCATATGCCCTATGTAAATTCTATCTACCACGTTATATAAAAGCTGCACGAGTTGTGCAATGGTTAAGGGAACCGCCTGTGCTACAATGCACTTCCATACCGGTCCTTTTGAAAAATCAATTTTTTGTGTCTTTGCCTTTTCTGCCACTGAAATTCACCTTCTAGTCATCAAATTCTTGCTTAAAATAATCCCGGAATTGCAGGTTTCTTTATCTCGATACCAAAAAGCAATTTTATTAACCATATGAAGAACAAAATCACCGCTATCGGAACAATACAAGTTGTAATAATCAAAACTGCAATTGCATCAATAAATACGCTCAATGCATTTTTTACACTTTCCACAAGCTCGGTTGCCTCATTACCGATGCCGGATAAAAACTCCAAAAAAGCATTTGTCTCTTTTTCTTCCTCAGCGACTTTCTCTGCCTCCTGAGAAATCTCGTCTACCGTCTCGTAAGTCTGTGTTATCGTCTCTTCGAATGTCGTTTCAATCAAATTTGTCATTTTTACACTTGCCGGAATTACAAAGTAAATTGCGATGCCAAAAACTGCTAATTTTACCGCAAACTTAAATATCGTCTCCATAAATGCTTCATTTTTCATGAACACCAGAAGTGCCAACAACGTACACGCTACCGGAATCAATACTTTAAAAGAAAGATACCCTATCGTAGTAAGCAAAAACTTCTCTAAATAAATCGCACACACAATGATTAAAAGAGGTGTCGTCAACTCGGAAATCTGCTCCGCTACCGGTGTCGCCACATCTCCCGGAATTGCCGAAATCGCCGTAGATACTGCCGTCACAGAGGCGGTCAGCCCTAATGCCGTTACTTTTTTATCCTCTAACTGACTCAACGCTTCCTGATGCGTCTCTACTGAGGTCGCCTTATCTGCGCATACACTGAATGACAACAAACCAACGATTAACAGTACCGCTAAATAAATTACGTTCGTATATAATGCTCTTTTTTCCATATGTGTCCCCCTATCTTTCTTATGTAAAAATCACAATCCAGTGTCTGTCCTATATAAGCTAATTACTTTCATTTCGTGTTGCTTCTACTTTGGTAACTAACTTCCAATTTTGTCCGTTATCTTTCGAATAAACACTTTCCCAAACAAAAGATTTTTCAGTAATATTTCTAAAATTCCACTGCCATATCGTAGTATCGTCCATATCCTTATTAATCCCAGTTTGAATAATATCACCCGCAACTTCTTCTGCTATTAATCTATCCACGCCCCATTTTGAAATATATGTAATATGCCATTTCTTAGGATTGTCTCTTACCGGAACACGAATAGTTGTCCCATAATCACCATATAAAGTATCTTCTTCTGTCCAAGTACCACGCTTCGGACTAATAAAAACATCCTGTATTCCATAACCATCTATGATATACGAAAAAAGCCATTCACCTTCTTTGCAATCTTCTATTTTCCCATTCTCATCATATGAAGTTAAATGAAATGACCATACGCCGATAAATTTTTCGTATAAGGATAAATCGGTATTTGCATTAGGTTCATCTGTTCCTAAAGCTTTCAGAAATTCATTTTCCATATCTTTATTTCCCTCGTTTCTTTTTGAAAATACTATTATAAAACTCTGACGTTAACTCTCATACAAACTAAGAAATTCTTCTGTATTCCTTACATTTTCTTTCGTAACTGCTTCATAAACATCAATACTCCTGTATTGTTCAAAAGAATATACTCCCCTTTTTATCAATTCTTCTTTTATCATTACGATTATATTTTTCTGAATCCCGTCCGTTTTTTCTACTATCCCATCACAATATATTTCGGCATTCCTAATGGTTTCTTTATCAAAAAACCACAAATCTATATTCCACAATTCTCCTATTATCGTCGTCTCGAAACCATGAAACCATATCTTTTTGCCACATTCCGAGATTTCCTCTTTGGCTTCATACCATACTGGATGAAATGTTTTGATAATATTCGACGACAACTCATACAATTTCTCCATAGACATGTTATCATTTTCAATATCAATATCTAAATCGTTCCAAGCCATCATATCCATTCGATAACTTCCAATGATATGAGGAACACCTATTTTTTCCAACTGTTCCATTAAGCCGAATTCATATAAAATTCGGTCTGCTTCCATCTTCCTTGTAAAATTATCCATTCTTAACCTCAAAAGTCTGTGATTAGCATTTAATTAACAATTATTTCCAAGCAATCACACAAAATAGCCCTGCATGGTGCTCCATCTGCCCCTGCTAAAGAAAGCGGTGCTGCATTTAAAAAATATACTCCTTCTGGCACTTCCTGCAACCGGATTCCTTCCAGCAAAACTACTTCCGCCCCCAACAGCACTTTATGTACTGCCATCGGTGCATCTTCTGGCCCGACTGACTGTGATTCGCCACCAATAAGCCAGATACCTGCTTCTGCAAATACTTCTGCTGCCTCTAAAGTCACCACCGCGTCACCTTTTAGTAAGATGCGCTTAGTAGCTTCCTTATTCTCACTTTCAACTTTCCGTAGTATTTCTCTCGCATCCTCCGCCGTTACCAATCCATCATGCTCTACCACAAAAGAAAATCCTATCATTTTTTCAAGTGCAAGTTCTTCTACTGCCTTACCATCTTTATAGAAATGAAATGGTGCATCGACATGGGTTCCGTTATGGACACACATTTGAAACGAGGTCAAATTATATAAATCACCTCGCTCCATTCGCATATCTTCTATTTTTCGCGGAGACATATCGCCCGGATAAACCTCACAGCCAAATATCTCCTGAGAAATATCGTAAATTTTCATCTTCTGTAACATCTCCTACTGTCATATAACTCAACTGTATCTATTACTTATTATAAAATACCAGAAAAATTAACACAATAAAAAGTGCACAATATCCCTTGTTAATTGATATTGTGCACCCATCATTTTAATCATTTACTATTTTTACACTCAGCCAATGTCGTTCCACCTTTGCGCTGTATTTTAGCTCATAAGTCGGAACTCCTTTTGCAATCGCCTCCTGAATCTCTCTGATTTCTTTGGAAATCTTCTCATTATCTGCATACCAGCCTAAAAAAGTCGTGGATTCTCCCCAGTATGACGCAACCTCGTTATTCGCGCCGTATAAGGCATATTGCGGAGAATTTTTCCCTCCTGACATTTTCCCTGATGAACTTACTTTATAGCATGTAGTAATCACATTCTCGTTTGGCGATGTTATTACTATTTTTCCTGAAATATTTGCATTATTCAAATCATTTTCTTTTGCAATTTCTGTAGCCATCAAGCTATCCAACGAAATATTTAAACGATTCGACATCAACAATAATTTCTCAACCTCCGGGTATCCTATACCCTGCTCCCATTTGGATACGGCCTGTCTACTGACATCTAATATTTCTGCCAACTCCTCTTGCGAAAGATTTCTCTCTTTCCTTACCTGTTTTAAATTTTCTGCAAAACTCATATATGCACCTCCATTTCATACCTGCATTATATGAGAGAAATGTACTTCAATCCACCAACTTATATTTGCATTTTCGCAACTTAAAGTTGCAAATTGCATTTTATTATCCCATAATTGGTGAAACAACCGGTTTTCCATCTCTATCTAACAATGGTGTCAATCCTCCTGCATAACCGCTTGCATGGAACACATAATTTACGCCTGTTTCCTTATCCACCCAGATTTCCATTACATTCATGGCTCCCTGTGAATATATCTTTTCAAATCTGTCGTCTACCTTTGCCATAATTTTAATCTCCTTTTTTATTTTTTCAGTCGTCGACAATTTATCATCAACTGATTTATGCTCCCTTTATTTCTTCCTGTACTTTTTTACTAAAGCTTTGCAAGACCGTTTCATATGCCAAATCAATCATATTAAGCAATTCCTCATCCGGGAAATCCTCCAAATGAACCGTGTTCCAATACGGTTGCTGCACTGGCGGACAATGATAACCGCGCACCACCTTCCCCGGATACACATTTCTGTAAAATTCTCCTGCATCTGCGGTACATTTTAGCCTAATTTTATAGTCCCACTCGTATGGATACAACTGGGCAAAAATTCTTCCATTTAGTTTGTAACATATCGGCACATCGCCAAATGGATATGTCTCACATGCTTTGTGTTTGCTTAAACAATATGCTTTTATTTCTTCCGGTAACATCGCGCCTCCTCTTTTATTCAAAAAGACTTAGTTGCCCTTCTTTTAATGACTTTACTTTTCGGATGCTGATTTTATCATTCTCTGTGATTTCTCCGCACAGGATAGGCGACTCTGCATGATATCGCTTGCAAGTATTCCATACACTTGCATCGCTCTCATTTGCATAACAGTATCTACAGCCATTTTTACAGGTATTGTAGGTGCCAATCTCAATGCTCTCGATACAACCACATTCCCTGCGCTGATTTTTATCCTTACTAGCATTGAGTTTGCAACCAATTATCCGTTCAATTAATTCACGATCGATGCAGGAATTGTGCTTAATACCACACGCTTCCAAATCTATCTCCTCTGCACAGCTTGCAATCTCCATGTGGTTTCTCATAGCGATTTGACTTAGCTGTCTTGCGAACTCCTGTATCTGCTCTTTATCAAGTTCCCTCACACCCAATTCTACCATACTTTTCTTATTCTTAGCATAGGTATCCACAAAACTTATGACACACTTCTTCGTGTAACCATTTAGCGCATTTGCAATCTGCTCAAACGCTTTCAAATGATATTCCGGCGTATACTTCTCTGTAAATAAGATTGGGTCATAGCGCCAGATAACCTTTTCTTTACCGATTCTCCGAGAAAGTTCCTGAAATGTCGGGATGATGACTTCTTTTTTGTGTGGCACATTACGTTCAATGTCCTTTCCATATCCGGTCAGTGTAAACTGAAAATAATACTGGTACTCGTTCAGTTCACTCAACTTTGCCATCATAGGTTCCGGATTCTTCGTCCAAAAAACGATGCAGTCCACCACTTCCGGTGACAGGTCAATTTTGCTCACCTGGTGTGGGTTCATAGGGTTACGCACGTAGACGAATCTTTCTTTTATTCTGTTAAAAAACCATTCCGAATAATAATTGGGGATGTCGGTTCTACGACTTACGCTTAGTATCATTTTTAAAATCCTCCGGATGCCTTTTACTCACATATGCTCCACATTTTTATCTTACTATCTACAAACTTTGCTGTCAAATATAATACTATAGTGCAACTCCTGGTGAATTATCAAAGGAGCTGAAAGCTACAAAACAAGCTTCAGCTCCTATTTCTTATAAAATTATATAAATATAGTTTTCCATCTGACATCATCCTTCAAAAATTCAAATGCCTCATCTTCCTGAAACAGTTTTATAAGATTTTCTCTAACGCCTTCCCCAAAATTTTCATCTAATTTTTTAAAGGTTATATGTTCATAAAGTTCTGCATCTGAAAAACTTTCTATTTCCTCTACACTTTCCAACATCTTCTGTGCTATCTCAATTACTGCCTCTGCATCTTTTTCCTTTAGTGCCAATTCCAACGCACAGAAAACCTCGTAATAAGTTCCCATCTCAAATAAACGCGCTAACTCCTGCTGTTTTTCCACCATTTTATGTGCCTTGGACAAATTATCATCCTGCATTGCCAGCATATAAATGCTGTTAAAGACCATGCTTAACATCTGATAACCTGAAAACAATATTTCTTCATATGCTTTGTATGATTCCTGCACTCTTCCCATTTTACCATAAAGCATAGCCTGCTTTCTTTTACGTTCCGGATTCTGCTCGGAATAGCAGCATAATAATCCTTCCGCTTTCTCATACTGCTCTTTTCTCATATAATATCCAAACAAAGAATCCGCTGCGCAAGTCCTTATTTTCTCATCTTCACTTTCCAAAACACGCTCATAGCAGCTTAGAATATAGGTATCATATTTTTCACTATCTGAAACAGTATGAAACATTCGCTGTGCATCCAATATCGTTGCTAACTGCCAAATCAACATGTTACAATTTGGATAGTCTTCTATTTTCTCCTTTGCCCACAAGAATACTTCTTCATAACTATTCTCTTTCAAGCGCTTATCCACATCCTGCACGATGTTGCTGATTTCAACATCACTTAAATCCTCCTGGTAAGACAACAATGTATCTAATGAAATATGAAGTAAACGCGCAATTGGTGCCAGCATCGTAATGTCCGGATATGAATTGCCATTTTCCCACTTATTGACTGCCGGTGTAGTAACACCTAAACGTTTTGCCATTTCTTCCTGCGTCAAATTATTCACTTTTCTATATTTACGAATTACATCTCCCAGTTGCATCATAATTCTCCTTTATTTGCTAAAATGAAGTTTGCGCGAAACACAAACTTATGCGTGCGAGCGGTGTTGCAAAGCAACTGCCATCTTCTCCGCGAGCTGCGCATCCTGCGGAGCATTTTTCATAGTTATATCATAACAAATTCAGAAAAATGCTACAATTGAAGGAGAATTAATTAAATCGAAAAAGCTTTAACCGATGGTTAAATTATGTGGCGATTGCCTTTTCTAATTATAACAAATTCGCCTAATTTCTAGATTTTAACAGCCAAAAGTGATTGTCCCCATCATCAGAATATATAACATTACATTTTAAACTCATTTTTCTGTCTTGATTTTTCATACACATTATTCCCAAAAGAGTATTTGCAAATGCTGTATTATTAACTTTTTCGGCTTCAAGTTTGAATAATAAAAAATATTCTTCGCCATTCAACAACTCAGGAATTTCATTGTAAAAATCTTTAACATTTTTCCATCCGTGTCTCTCAAAAATAAATTCGAGGCATGGATCAGCTAAACACTCTTGAAAATTTTGCTCTTCCTTTTTCCTATTCTCATCTGAATAATCCACAAGTTCATACTTTGAATAGTCTTCTGCATCGATCATTCTTTCAAAGAAGTCATCAAGACTTTTAACTATTTCATTATAGTCTTTATATTCAATACCAAACTCTTCAACAGGTGAGTACATCTCCATCGACTCTTTAATAGACTTATGCAATGATTCTATTTTATTTTTCATGTTTGTTATTTCGGTCTGATATGTCTTTTGTATGTTTTTTATCTCTTGTAATAGTTTTTCTTCTTCGGCTATTTTAGTCTCAAATGCATTATAGATTTCTGCGTCGTTCTTATTTAGCAGTTCTCTTATCTCTTCGATTGAAAATCTCGCTTTTTGCAAATTCTTAATCTTTACAAAAACAATAGCCTGTTCCTCCTCATAAAATCGATATCCAGACCACTCATCTACCTTAACCGGTTTTAGCAGATTCTCACGATCATAATATCGAAGAGTCTGAGGATTGCATCCACAAAGCTTTGAAAATTCTTTAATCGTCATATCAGCCTCTCCTTTCCTTAACCGTTATATCATTGCAGTAAACTATAAGGTCAACTATTATTCACTAAAAATTTTGTTCAGAATAAAAATTTATCAATAGCAAATTCCTATTTCCATAAATCATTATAAAGTGCCCCACAAAACTTCACAACTACATTTCTTTGATACCCTAATAGCCCCACCCACTAAAACTCACCTTTCAATACCATACAAAATGTGCCCTACATCAGCCACTTAAAGCTGATATAGAGCACTCTATTTTTTACATCTCAATTATCTAATTTGGGGGCTCAGCCAAAAACTATAACTGTCTTTCCTAGTTCTCATTCATCTTCGCCAACTTCGCGGTCTGATCAGCTTCAGAGTGGAAACGTACACATAGTTAAGGCTGTGTACGAATACACACATTTAGCAATAGGGCGGTATAGGAACGCATCATTCATTTTCGTTTTCAACGCTAATAAACCGTTTTACTTTATAATAGGTTTCTTTATTAATGCGATTTTCTTTATAAAGCAACTCAATAAAATACAATTGCAAACGTTTCTTATCATAAGTCAATTGATTTTTATTTTCCATCTCACACCACACCTCCTTCATCTTAAAGTGTGTGGTATGTTAACATGGACTTTCCTAAGATGCAACTCAAAATATATTTTTTGTAAAATAAAAACTTTTTCCATTATTATTTATAGATTTATAAATTATCTTCTTCACTTTGCAAAACCAAACTTGTGTTCTTATTCTTGACATGATATAATTATCCAGTAGCATCGTTGCTACTGGCAATCGTGATACAGGGTGGTTAACCTTCATTCTACATAGAATGGAGGTGATGCTCATGAAGAATCATTTCGACTTTAATGACTTAATGTCTTTCGGTATGTTCCTCTTAGCACTGCTGACATTCATTTATACTTGACAATAGATTGCTTGCAATCTATTGTATGTATTTGTCACTAACGTAACAAACCCTTCCCTGTACTTTGGCCGGTCAGGGAAGGGTTTCCTTTTTCCACTAGGTCAACCACACCTGTGGCGATTGCCTTTTCTAATTATATTATAGCAAATTATTTTTTCTTTACAACAGTAATTTTATAGAGCATCAACTATATTATTACAGCTCAAATTTTTATTTCCGTATTTTACTTCTTAATTTGATTTAATTTCATATTCACACTCTCTACAAATCCTTTTGGCATACGGTCAATGTTATCATTAAACTGTCCTTCTAACGTCATATTTGCCATCATATCCAGATATTTTCTTGGATCATAACCTAATGTAAGCTGAATTGCTTCACCTGCAATATTCCACGCTTCTTCGTTTTTTGCCAATTCTCCAAATGTAGCTTTTATACTATATCTATCCTCTGGGAACTGCATCTCTGTATCTAATTCCATTGTTCCCATGGTTTTAAACCAGTTTGCAACACCTTCTGCTCTTTCACTAATTTCTGGAAGAACATAAATCTTTGGTTCTATTTCTACTTTTTCCAAAGTGATGCTATCTTTTACTTGATCTGCTACAGCCAGTAAAATATTCTGCCCCTCTTCAAGTTGCACATCAAATGCAAATACACGATACGCTTCTTTTGTCTCAACTAACTTACCGTTTACATATAGACTTACTTGTGGCTGATTTGAGTACACTTTCACAACTGTACTTTCTCCTGACCTCTGTGCATAACGTCTACCAGCAATATGTACCATGGGTTTTTTAGCCCAATAAGCCTGATATACATAGAACGCATCTTTCTTAACTTTTCTATCAACTGTAACCAGTCCCTTATTATTGCGTCCGCCAACACCACCTTCTAAACGCGCTGGACAACCAAAGTCAAACATATTCCATACATGAGTTCCCCAAATCCATGGACGTTCATCAAAAATCTGTGCCATAGTTTCATGGTAAAGTGCCTGATACTCTTCACTATAATCCTTACATGCAGGATTTGGTCCATGGTACGTAATAACAGAATCACAACCGTATTCGCTGACACCAATGCAAATATCTGGATAGTCTCCATGGAATTTATCCAACCAAGGTGCATTATCCGCTAATTTGCCACCATACCAGCCAAAGTAATGATTATAACTTTCTACGTCCGTAATACGGTGCATTGGTCCATCCATAGGAGTGGTGGATAAATGTGCTATCGTTGTAAGGCGTGTTGGATCTAATTGTTTCGTAAGCTTATTTAACTCATAATGATTGTCTACCAGTTTCTGGCTAATACCTCCAATTAAGATTTCGTTGGAAAGTCCCCAGAAACAGATACTTGGATGATTGATATTCTGAAGTATCAATTCTGTCATTTGACTAATACAATTATCATGAGCCTTTGGATCTTCGTTCATAACACTGATAAATGGAATCTCAGCCCAAACTACTAGTCCAAGTTCATCGCAGACATCATAAAATTCCTGAGAATGCTGGTAATGAGCAAGTCTTACTGTATTCGCACCGATTTCTTTAATAATCTTTCCATCCAAATAGTGGTCATCTTTAGAAAGTGCACTTCCCTGATATAATTTATCCTGATGACGTGAAACACCACGAAGAGGAGTTAACTCACCATTGAGATAAAATCCCTTCTGAGGATCACAACTCATTTCACGGACACCTACCTGTACAATTACCTCATCATACACTTCATTACGACGCATCAAATATGCAGTTACCTTATACAAATATGGATTTTCTGGACTCCACAAATGACTATCAGGTACATACAACTTAATAGACGAGTCATCCGCTGGACGACTTCCGCCTGCAACTTCATTTCCTTCTTTATCTACAACAGTATATAAAACCGTGAAATTCTCATCTGCATTTTTAATCCAAGTATTGATTTCAAAAAGTGCTCCACCACATTCTTTACAAGGTTTTGACACTACTCTGATACCTGATGTACCAAAATAGCTCAAATCAAAATGTGTATCTGGTACACTTATCAGATTTACACCACGATAAAGACCACCATAAAAAGCAAAGTCAGCAGTTTGTGGGTAAACATTTGATTTTTCTTCATTCGAACATGCTACTACCAATAGGTTTTCTTCCTCATTTTTACATACATCTGTAATATCTGCGCGAAAAATAGAGTAGCCACCTTCATGGTATGCAACCTGTGTTCCATTTACATATACAGTTGCCTGCTGTCCTGCTGCTGGAAATTCCACATACACTCTTCCACCTTCAAGTGGCTGCTTTGGTGTTACAAATTTCTTTGCATACCAATACTGACCTCTGTTATATCCTCCATTTCCATCCATCGCATCAATTGCATTCCAAGTATGTGGCAAATCAATATCCTGCCAATTTTCAGGATAAACCTCTGGCAATCCGATATCCTCCTGAATAAATTTCCACCCCTGATTTAACGAAATAATTTTATGCATATTTACCTCCATATAGTAGTATTTCTTAACTTTAATTTTATTCTATATTTCATATTTCAACAATTAATAATAAAAGAAGGTCTATAAAGAAGTTTATAAAATACCTATTTTTGTAAACTTCTTTACATATACTTTTTATGATATAATATTATATCAAGTTAAATAGGAGAAAAAATATGAGCAAGAAAAGATCAATTTTTGCATTCAAAAAAGCCCTATGTCAGCTTCTTAAAACAAAAAACTTAGAAAAAATTCGTGTTATTGAAATATGCGAGTTAGCAGATTATAGTTCCATGGCATTTTACCAAAATTATAAGGATAAGTATGACTTGGCATTATCCATTCTTAAAGATGAGATAACTATGATTGTGAATACTTCTTATAGTGCAGTCAAAGAAGGTGCATTGCACAATTATGATACCTATGTCAGCAATACATCCCAAGATATTTTTACACACATAAAAAATAATAACGATATATATGATTGTATTTTCCAAAATAAACTAATGAACAATTGCATAGATTATATAGCAAAAGAGTGTACAAATCTAGTTCAGTTAAAAATAGATATTCAGAATGAAAATCCAAATTCTTATGAATATTATAATTTCATACTGGTTATGTCTTTTAAATCTTTATTATTAACGTCTAAATTTTGGCAAGAACATAGTTATGACATTTCTTCTACTGAATTAAGCAAGATATATCTAAGCTATGTTAAGGGACTGGAATTTTCTTCTAATATTGACACAACAAATGGACAAAAACTACAAGTGAAATTTTATACAAAATAAAAACTTTGACACTGCACGTATCACTCATCTAAAATTTCAACTGCATACAGAAAGTGCTCTACATCAGCCACTTAAGCTGATATAGAGCACTTAACTTTATATCTCAACTATTCAATTTAGCAACTCCTTATAAAAGTTGCCCCGTCTTCCCTAGTTTTCGTTCATCTTAGCGAGTTTTGCGGTCTGATCCGCCGCGATACAAGCATCGATAATCTCCTGAATATCACCATTCATAATCTTATCCAACTTGTAAAGTGTAAGGTTAATTCTGTGGTCTGTTACACGTCCCTGTGGGAAATTATAAGTTCTAATCTTCTCAGAACGGTCACCTGTACCAATCTGGCTCTTACGAAGTTCTGCTTCGGCATCGTGCGCTTTCTGGCACTCGATGTCATAAAGTTTTGCACGTAATAAAGCGAAGGCTTTCGCTTTGTTCTGGAGCTGTGATTTTTCGGTCTGGCTGTATACTACGATACCGGATGGGTAGTGAGTTAAACGTACAGCAGAGTCTGTGGTGTTGACACACTGACCACCATTACCCGACGCTCTCATTACGTCGATACGGATATCCTTTTCATCGATTTCAACTTCTACGTCTTCTGCTTCCGGCATTACTGCTACGGAGATAGTAGATGTATGGATACGTCCGCCGGATTCTGTCTCCGGTACACGCTGTACACGGTGTACACCGGATTCGTATTTCATTACGGAGTATGCACCCTGTCCGTTAATCATGAATGATACGCTCTTCATACCGCCGATACCGGTGTCATCTACTTCCATCATCTCAGTCTTCCAACGTTTTGACTCCGCATAATGCTGATACATACGATAAATTTCAGCCGCGAATAACGCTGCCTCATCACCACCTGCACCTGCACGGATTTCCACGATAACGTTCTTGTCATCGTTAGGGTCTTTTGGAAGAAGTAAAATCTTTAATTCATTTTCTAACTCTTCTACACGCGCTTTGGAATCATTCAATTCTTCTTTTGCAAGTTCACGCATTTCTTCGTCAGACTCTTCCTCTAACATCATGAGGGAATCTTCAATGCTCTGCTTGCACTGCTTGTATTCCTTGTAAGCCTCAACGATTGGTGTTAAATCGCTCTGCTCTTTCATAAGCTTACGAATACGCTCCGGATTATTTGCCACATCCGGCATACTTAACTCGCTCATTAATTCTTCAAATCTGATTAACAAATCTTCTAATCTATCAAACATTGTATATACCTCTCTATATTTATTGATGTAATGTAACTGCAAAAAATCCTACTACGCTACAAGCCACCAGTAACTACACGGTCTTTCCCCACAAGGTCTTTTATTACTCTTACATCTTTAAATCCTGCTTGCACCATGAGCTCTGAAACCTCCTGACCCTGGTCATGTCCAATCTCAAATAAAAGATGTCCACCCGAATTCAAATAATTGTCTGCCTGTTCCACAATTTTTCGATAAAAGAACAAGCCATCCTCTTTACCATCTAATGCATTAAACGGTTCAAAGTTCTGCACCTCCGGCATGAGCTTTGCAATCTCTTCCGTGCGGATGTATGGCGGGTTCGATACTATAATATCATATTTTCCCTTGATGTGGTCAAATAAATCACCGGTTTCAAAGGAAACTGCTACTTGATTCAGTTTTGCATTTTCTTTTGCCACATTGATGGCATGTCTGGAAATGTCTGAGGCGTACCCCTCTAACGCTTTGCCATGATGTAAAATACTGATGATAATACAACCGGAACCAGTGCACATATCGAGCACCTTCATGCCCGGTTTTGCCACCTTTAAGGCTTCCTCAACCAAAGTCTCCGTATCCTGACGCGGAATCAACACACTCGAATTCACCTTAAACGGCAAGCCCATGAACTCGGTCTCACCTGTGATATACTGTAATGGAATATGCTCAGAACGCTTTTTTAATACACTCTCATACTCCACCAATTGTTCCTGTGTTATCTCATCATTCATATGCATGTAGTAAAAATTCCGGTCGATTTTCGCCACCATCTCTAACAACATCCACACATCTGTTTTCACATCTGCAATCCCAGCCATAGTAAGTGTTTTTTCACCTAAAGCAACTGCTTCCCGATATGTCATTTACGGATGTCCTCCACATAAGTCTTCCAATCAAATACTGCTTCTACCGACTTGATTGCGACTTCAATCATGTCGTCATCCGGCTCTCTCGTAGTAATCTTCTGCAACCACAAGCCCGGCTTACTAAGTGCATTCACAAAACAATTATCGCTTCTGCCTGCCAATCGAATAAATTCGTAAGACACTCCGGCGATTACCGGTATCAGCAATAAACGCAATACTACTTTTAAGATTGCCGAATCCACACGAATCATCATGAAAAATAAAATACTAATAAGCATAACGATTAACAAAAAGCTGGTACCGCAGCGCTTGTGAAGTCTGGAACTCTTACGCACATTCTCCACAGTCAAATCCATACCACTCTCGATACAGTTAATACATTTGTGCTCTGCACCATGATACATGTACACGCGTTTAATGTCCTCCATCAACGAAATCAATCCTACATAAGAAATGAATATCGTCAAACGGATAGCACCTTCTAACAATCCTAATAAAAGGCGTGACTCAATATATTTCTGAAAAAAAGAAGAAATAAAATATGGTAACATCATAAAGATGCCCACTGCAAATACAATTGACAGTGCCACTGTACCGCCCATTGCCGCATCTTCCTTCTTTTTATCTTTTTCTTCTTGCTTTGCACGTTCCTCCGGTGTCATCCCCGCCATTTTTTCAACCTTTTTCACATCTTCTTCCTCTTCAAAAAAAGATGCGGAATAGGTCAATGTCTGCATACCTAACACCATAGAATCAATAAAATTCAATACGCCTCGTATAATCGGCATATTTTTCAATTTTTCATTTTTGATAATACCTGTATATTCAGAAACTTTTACTTCTATTTCTTTGTCCGGCTTTCTGACTGCAACGGCGTATTTGTCCTGATTTTTCATCATAACACCTTCCATAACAGCCTGACCGCCAATTCCGGAGTATCTCATGTTACTCACTCCTCCAATTCTAAAATCAGAGTTCGCAAACGAACTCTGTTGCACACTTGCTAGTCCGAGAGACTTTGTCTGAGGACAAATTTCCACTTAGCAAGCTGTGCATAAATCTCAAAAAAGGTTGAGATTAAATTAACCTCAACCTTCTTATTCTTACATTCTATCTTATTTAATACCGTATTTCTTGTTGAACTTATCAATACGTCCGTCAGTTCTAGCAGATTTCTGCTGTCCTGTGTAGAATGGATGACATTTAGAACAGATTTCTACGTGGATTGACTCTTTTGTAGAACCTGTAACAAATGTGTTACCACAGTTACATGTAACGGTTGCCTGATGATAATCTGGATGGATTCCTTCTCTCATTATTTTCACCTCTTTTAATCTTATCGTTTTATAGTTTCGCATGTTCTTAATTCTCCGGGATGCTCATACATCTGACGATGTTCGGTGCCTTATGCACCTTAGCATCGCTGTACCCGTATGCCCGATCCGCATATGATACTTATACAGAGAATTTACACGATTTGTCCACTGTTCGAAGTCTATGTACAGACCTCTATCCCGATAAACAGCTTTATTAATATAACATATAGTCATATGAAATGCAAGCCTTTTTTATAATCTTTTTACAATATTCTATTTTTCTTTACAGCCGCAATATATTCCTTATTATTCTTAGTACGGGCAAACATGTTCAAAATGTTCTCCACTGCCTCGTCCGCACGCATTCCATTAAATGCTTTACGCATGATATCCATTGCTTCCTGCTCTTCTGCATCAAGTAACAGGTCATCACGTCTTGTACCGGATTTTACGATGTCAATAGCCGGGAATACTCGTTTCTCAGAAAGTTTACGGTCTAATACAAGCTCCATGTTACCGGTTCCTTTAAATTCTTCGAATACTACGTCATCCATTCGGCTTCCTGTATCCACTAATGCAGTTGCTAAAATGGTAAGACTGCCGCCTTCGCGCATATTTCTGGCAGCACCAAAAAATCGCTTCGGCATATGAAGTGCTGCAGGGTCAAGACCACCGGATAAAGTACGTCCGCTTGGTGCTACAGTTAAGTTGTAAGCTCTTGCTAAACGTGTAATGCTGTCTAATAAAATCATAACATCTTTTTTATGCTCTACGAGACGTTTTGCACGCTCGATAACCATTTCCGATACACGCTTATGGTTTTCCGGAAGTTCATCAAATGTAGAGTAAATAACTTCTACGTTCTTACCTTCGATAGCTTCTTTGATATCAGTTACTTCTTCCGGACGTTCGTCGATTAACAATACGATTAAATGCATGTCCGGATTGCTTCTGGTAACGGTCTGTGCCACTTCTTTTAACAATGTAGTCTTACCTGCTTTTGGCTGGGAAACAATCATACCACGCTGCCCCTTACCGATTGGCGACACTAAATCCACAATACGCATCGCTACACTACAGCCCGGATATTCCAGGCGAACACGCTCATTTGGAAAAATCGGTGTCAGGTCATTAAAGTTCTTTCTCGCCTGCGCCACGCTCGGATGGAAACCATTTACGCTGGACACATACAATAACGCTGAGAATTTCTCCTGCTGCGTCTTAATTCTGGTGTTACCACATACAATATCACCTGTTTTCAAATTAAATTTACGAATCTGGGATGGAGACACATACACGTCATTCTCACCCGGCAAATAGTTCGCACAACGAATGAAACCGTAACCATCTGCCATAACTTCTAAAATACCGTTGGCTGTAATACCGCTGTCTAAACTGCTTAAGGTATCCTCCGGATTATTTTTCTCTACTTTTTCTGCAGGCTTTTCCTGTTGCTTTTCTTCTAGCTTCTCTTCCTGCTTTTCTTCTGATTTTTTCTTATTCTCTTCTTCATCTAAAGCAAGCATCGCTTCGATTAAATCTGCTTTTTTCATTGCTGAAATTCCCTGAATACCACGAGATTTTGCCAAATCGCGTAATACGGCAACAGCAAGGCTTTCATATTTTTCTCTCATTAACTTCTCCTTTTTCCTAATTAAAATCTATTTATCTGCCAATTGTATCCTTGGGATTCCTGTCTGAAATGACATTGAACTTCTAAATTCACGCAGAAACGGAATGTTTCTGCCCTTTAATAGTTGCATTATAACTCATTTTTTTCAAAATAGAAAGCCCTAATTTTTCTTGATTAATGAATTTCAAAATGCTATGATGTACTTGCTATTCAGAGCCAAGGCCATTTTCAAGGAAACTTGAATTATGCTGGCATAAATGAAAGTTTTTTTGAAAATTTCTTTGGCGAGAAACCATAGCGAGGAAATCCTTTGAATTTTCAAGCTAGGGTTCTGAATAGGCATAAGGTTAAGGAGAGACATTATGGATTTAAAAGAAAAAGCATTACAAATGCATGAAGAGTGGCATGGCAAATTAGAAACCATCGCTAAATCAAAAGTAAATTCCCGCGAGGATTTAAGCATTGCCTATACCCCTGGGGTTGCAGAACCATGTAAAATCATCGCTAAAGATAAAGAAGCTGCCTATACTTATACTATGAAGGCAAATACTGTAGCAGTGATTTCCGATGGCAGTGCTGTTTTAGGCCTCGGAAATATCGGACCTTACGCTGCTATGCCTGTTATGGAAGGAAAATGCGTATTATTCAAAGAATTTGGTAACGTAAACGCAGTTCCAATCTGTCTTGACACACAAGATACCGAAGAACTTATTACTACGATTAAAAATCTCGCACCGGCTTTTGGCGGAATTAATTTAGAAGATATTTCCGCACCACGTTGTTTCGAAATCGAAGAACGTTTAAAAACAATGCTTGATATTCCAGTTTTCCACGACGACCAGCATGGTACAGCTATCGTAGTTCTAGCGGGTATCATCAATGGTCTGAGACTTACAGGTAAACACAAAGAAGATTGTAAGGTTGTCGTAAATGGTGCCGGTTCTGCCGGAATCGCCATTACCAAGCTTTTACTGACCTATGGTTTTAAACACGTTACAATGTGCGATAAAGAAGGCATTATTGGAAAAGAATATCCGAACTTAAACTGGATGCAAAAGAATATGACAGAAGTCACCAATTTAGAAAACCAGATGGGAACACTTGCTGACGCATTATGTGGTGCTGACATTTTCGTAGGTGTTTCTGCTCCAAATATCGTATCTGCAGATATGGTTGCCTCTATGAATAAAGATGCTATTCTTTTTGCTATGGCAAACCCTGTTCCTGAAATTATGCCGGATGTAGCAAAGGCTGCCGGAGCCCGCATTGTAGGCACAGGACGCAGCGATTTCCCGAACCAGGTGAATAATGTCATTGCTTTCCCTGGTATCTTTAAAGGTGCCTTAGAAGGCCGTGCAAGCCAGATTACCGAGGAGATGAAGCTTGCTGCCGCAGAAGCTCTGGCCAGTTTAGTCTCTGATGAAGAATTAAATGATGATTTCATTATGCCGGAAGCATTCGACCCTCGTGTTGCAGAAGTGGTAAGTAATGCAGTACAGGCACATATCCGATAACTTATGACAAATTCAATGACTCATTGGGGCGATAAGCGATATCACTCATTAGACTATCATTTTAAAACTATATTTGGAGAAAAAGTATACCGCCTTTCTTTAAACGGCGGTATGACCTGTCCAAACCGTGACGGGTTCTTAAATACAGGCGGCTGTATTTTTTGCAGTGCAGGAGGATCTGGAGATTTTGCAGCATCTCCCACCCTCTCTATTACAGAACAGATTGAAGATGCCAAACTACGTGTTGCCGGCAAAACCAAATGTACCAAATACATTGCTTATTTTCAGGCATATACGAATACTTACGCATCCGTAGACTATCTGCGAAAAATTTTCTCAGAAGCAATCTCTCATCCTGATATCGTGGCACTTTCCATTGCTACACGCTGCGATTGCCTGCCTGATGATGTACTCGATTTATTAACAGAGTTAAATCAGATAAAACCAGTATGGATAGAATTAGGTTTACAAACCATTCACAAAAAAACCTTATCCTTTATCCGCAGCGGTTTTACATTAGAACAATATAATGAGGCAGTATCCAATCTCCATGCCCGTGGTATTGCGGTGATAACTCACTTGATTTTAGGACTGCCGGGAGAAAGCAAAGAAGATATGCTCGCATCTCTCACTTATGTAGCCAGCCTGCCGGTTTCAGGTTTGAAATTACAACTACTCCATGTACTCCGTAACACTGAACTTGCAGATTATTATGCAAAAAATCCTTTTTGGACTTTTTCACTGGAAGAATACTGTGACTTTATCGTTGATTGCATCGAACTGCTTCCACCAGATATTGTATTACACCGTATTACAGGTGATGGTCCAAAAAAACTTTTAATTGCTCCACTTTGGAGCACAGATAAAAAAAGAGTGTTAAATACGATTCAGAAACGTTTTAGAGAGCGCGACACCTGGCAGGGGAAATTCTTCCCAATGCAGCCACGAATTAGCGAATAATGCCCTCGTACACTCAACGCTCATACATTTTATTTAGAAAGGAACCTACTATGGCAGAACCATTTACCATATACAAACTAACAATTTTAAATATGTTAGATAAGGTGGACTTTCCTCTTTCTAACACCCAGCTCACCAACTTTTTCTTAGAGCATGAATATACCGATTATTTCCGTGTACAGCAGGTAATCAGTGACTTATTAGATGCTGAATTGATTCGTACCGAATCCACGCACAATAACACGCACTACTACATTACCGCTGCCGGAAAAGAAACATTAAACTTATTAAAAGATAAAATTTCTGATGCCATAGAATTAGATATTAATAACTACTTTGCTCAGAATAAACTCGAACTTCGTAACGATAATGCGATTATCGCCGACTACTACCGCACACCAAACCGTGACTTTGCAGTCCGTTGCCAATATCGCAGAAAAGATACCAACCTGATTGATTTAACCTTATCTGTACAGACAAAGGAACAGGCGGAAGCAATTTGTAACAACTGGAAAAAACAGAACGAGGATGTCTACATGTATCTGATGGACATTTTGATGAAATAAGGAGATTTTTATGGCAAAACAACATTGGAAAGCCGGAAATATGCTCTATCCGTTACCTGCCGTAATGGTAAGCTGTCAGAGTGAAAATGAAAAACCAAATATCATTACTGTTGCCTGGGCAGGTACCATCTGTACCAATCCTCCAATGGTATCCATTTCTGTCCGTCCGGAACGATACTCTTATCACATGATAAAAGACTCCGGTGAATTTGTAATCAACCTTACTACCAAAGATTTAGTATTTGCTACCGATTACTGCGGTGTACGCTCCGGTCGTGATGTGGATAAATTCAAGGAAATGCATTTGACACCTCAGCCGTCCCAGCATATCAGTGCACCCGGCATAGCAGAAAGCCCTGTAAATATTGAATGTAAAGTTCGAGAAGTGAAAGAATTGGGTTGCCATCATATGTTTATCGCAGATGTAGTAGGCGTATCCATTGATGACGCTTACATGGATGAAAAAGGAAAATTCCATCTAAATGACTCCGAATTAGTCACCTATTCACATGGCGAATACTTCCTACTTGGCGAAAAACTTGGTACATTTGGATATAGTGTAAAGAAAAAGTAGATACTTAAACGGAAAGTGCCATCGTATAGGATGTTTCTCTTGCGTTCTTAGCAAAAAGAAACTCCTTATACAATGGCACTTTTCTGTTCAATACCCTTTATACACTATATCTAATTAATATTACATAAACTGTTTCATCTGCTCTGTCGAATTCTCAATCGTCTCAATCGAAGTCTTCACACCTTCTGCAAACGCTAAGTTCTGTTCACTCATAATCAGTACCTGCTCTGCATTAGCAGTTACTTCTTCTGTTGCTGCAGACAGATGAGAAATATTATCTACAATCGTATTATTAGAATCTGATAATTCTAAAATCTCTTTATCCATTTCATTGATATCATCAATCAAAATCGTGATGTCTTCGTTCAATTTACCAAACGCAACCGATGCTGCTACGATTTTTTCATTCTGTTCTTCCGTAGCAGTTACTGATTTATTAACGGAAACTACAACTTCGTTTGCATTCGCATTTAACTCATTGATAATGCGTGTAATCTCTTCGGTAGACTTCTTCGTCTGCTCTGCAAGCTGACGAATCTGATCTGCAACTACCGCAAAACCACGTCCGGCTTCACCGGCACGGGCGCTTTCAATGGACGCATTTAATGCTAAAAGGTTTGTCTGGCTGGAAATACCAAGAATCATCGCTGCAATCTCTTCTACTTCTTTGGTCTTTTCCTGCAAACGTACCATAGAGTCACTTACTTCTGCATTCGTCTCTGCAATCTGCTTTGACTGAACCTGCAATTCTTCCATAACCTTCATATTTGTCTGAATGCTGGCATTGGAGTCTGTTGCAATATCAACCATTTTCCTAGAGCGCTCACTCGTATGTGAGATAGCATTCTGAATGTTTTGTGTCATATGATTCTGCTCTTCAATACTTCTTGCCGTCATATTCGCAGAATCTACGATTTCATGCATACTTGCGGTAACATTCTGAGTTGCCTCAAATAACTGTCCTACTGAATCTGTGCTCTTTTGTGCTTCGTCCTGTACAACCGCTGAAATATCAACGATACCCTCGAACATCTCCTGCACTTTCTGCGTCTGAACTTCTACTGACCCCAACGCATCTTCATTAAATCTGCGTGTCAAATCACAAAGTCGCCAGTCCACATATAAGCCCAATAATACACAAAGAATACAAATCAAATCATCTACATCTCTTAAACCATTCCCATATGAGAAACGGAATACCTGTATAAGAATGACGCCAATCGCTGCTGCGATACATATTTTTCCCAATCTTTTAGATTTAAAGTAAGGAATCTGTAATGCTACAAGTACAATCGTCGCATACATAACAAACTCGGCATCTGTATTCGTTCCTACAATAAAAAGCTCTATACCGCCTAAAATAACAGCTAACATTCCAAATTGCTCACTAGCTTTATTTCTAAAATACGTAATAATATTTACTAATATAAATATCGCTACAATTGCTACATTTGCTCCCACAAATGTCTTGCTCAAGCTTCCCATAGCACCACGCATTATCAAATATACAGCAAACATTATGTACAAAAATGTCATTCCAAGAAAGAATATTTTATTAATAGCTTTAAATCTCTCTCCTGTATCGTTATAACGGAACTGTCCGGTCTCATTTGTAGTTTTCATAATTCCTCCGTAAAATATATATTCTAGTCACTCACTATACTATTATACCCTATATGCATACAATTCCGCTACACTTTTTATTACTTTTTGTAATTATTCAGTACCTTCATAATTACGATTCGCAAACCATTAAAAATCTGCTTCGCAGATGGGTTTGCTCACTCCTGAATCATGTTCTTACGCTCAAAGCAGCAAGTGTTTTGAGCTGTACTGAACATTTACTACTTTTTTACTATTTTCTCTCAAATGCCCATAAAATCCGAATTTGATTTTTTAACGTTTCATAAGCCCATACTTGATTGCTTCGATAAATACAGTTTGGATCATTGATAAAAAATCCCTCCGCATTATACCCAAATATCATCACAAAATGACCGGCAGCGGTAAAATCTCCTTTTCTCATTGAGCAGATAATCACTTTCCCATCATCTAACTGGTTTTTCATTACCAATTCATCCAATGCAATTTCTTTTGCTCTTATACCGAAATTTTCACATCCATCTGTCATCAGACTCCACGCAGTTCCCGTTCCTTCTACATAATGTCCATTTTCCATACTGTATTCAGCTACCCTGTCAGGCGTAATCGTATTATCATCCGTCAGTGCCACGGCTGCCATGGCAAGCGTTGTCGGTCCACAGCCGGAAAGTGCAATATTAAAATCTCCATATGCTTCATATCCCCAACGTTTGTCCCATTGTAAAAAAAGAGGATATTTCTGTTCCTTCTCTTCTTTCGTCAGCTCTACTTTCCCGCTCGTTTCTCCTGCTTCATATGAAAGATACCCTTTTACATATTCCATCATCTCCGGATTATTACACAGTGATGCAAGCAAATTTACTGGATACTCCTCTCGTCGCTCATATATCGTCTCCAATTCGGGATAATTTTTTGCTAAATTTTTCAAACACCGGTACACTTCCGTATCCTCTAACATACTAGGTTTATTTTTTTCGAAGAAATCTTCATATTTTACATCGTAAAGCAGTGCCTCTATCCTGCCATTTTCACCATTCCAGACATCTGTACTCGCTCCATCCAAACTTCCTGCCACCTCTTCTGTTATGTCTTTCCCTATGTCCAAACGACTGACTCCAACTCCCAATAAAACTACACCAATAACAGTTCCTGCCAATCGTATCAGTCGCTTCCTTCTACGCCTTTTTATCGCCTGCTGTCTTGCCTTTATACGCTGCCTGCGGCGACGCTTCTCCTCTATACTTAATTCCCTCTGTCCTGCTGCCTTCCGCTCATTTACATCAATTATCTCTAGTCTCTTTCCCATAACTACTCCTACCAAAAAAAGAAGTTCACTATCAATGATAATAGCAAACTTCTTTTTAGAAAATTTTACCGTTCTCTTAAAGAATAGTTCATTTTTTATTAAGATTTTATGAAGCCAATTTGCCTGTACCAGTTTTCTGCAAAGTATGGACTAACGCAAGCATCGCAACCATACCAATCGCTACCATCACAACTGAAAAACCAATTCCTGCCAGTGTCGGCTGATAAGAAAAATCAAGCACACCGCTTGCTGTTCTAAAAATCGCAATCAAATTCGCCGTTGCATGACCTAATACCGCCAAAGAGACCCTTTTTGTTTTCACGACAATAACCGCCAGCAATGCGCCTAACAAAGCTGCATAGATAAATTGTACCAAATTCACATGAATCAGACCAAACAATAGAGCTGAATAAATAATCCCGATTGTTTCACCGGAAAACAACGCCACACGTTTTAAAACAATTCCCCTGAATAATAATTCCTCTGCCACAGGCACAACCACACAAGATGCTAAAACCTGCATCCAGACACCTCCGCCAAAAAAATTCTCATTTGCTGTCTGAAAACCTTCTGAAACCTGAACAAGTGGTGTCATAGCTATAAAATTATTCAACGCTACACCAAAAGTCCCTGCTGCCGTACATGCCAGTACTGCCTGCACCACATACTGTCCCAAAGTTCTTTTTTCTTTTCCGTAAACTACCCTTTCCACCTCATTATCCTGCTTCCACAATGCAAACAATACCGGAATGGTCGCCCCTGAACTGACCGCCTGCTTTAACATATAGATTTCCTGTGTTTCTCCCAGCAGAATATTTAAAGCAAAAAACACGAACGCAGAAATCAGATAATATACAAAAATCGGGTAGAAAACTGCCCATACTCTATTCTTCTTCACGTATTACACACTTTCTAATATCCTAGTTAAAATTCTTTCATCATCAGATGCTTATTACCGCTCTTCTAATCGCTCATAAAGCTGTGTCATTGTCAATCCCAATAGCGGATGACGTTTATTCGGGCATAAATCCAATAATGGCTTTAATACAAAATCACGATTTTCCATATCTACATGCGGAATAATCAACTCATCATCTTCATATACCAAATCATCATAAAAAATGATATCCAAATCCAGAGTTCTTGGTCCCCAGTGCACAAGGCGTTCCCGTTTTGCATGTTTTTCTATTAAATGCAGTGCATCTAATAATTCATGCGGAGTAAACAGTGTGCGGAGTTTTATCGCTCCGTTTACAAAATCATCCTGTTCCACACCGCCATAAGGCTTTGTCACAATCATATCCGATACTTTTTTAATCTGAATTTCTGACATTTCCTCTAACTGATAAAGAGCATCTTCAATATATGCCTTCTTATCTCCCATATTAGAACCAACTGCTACATATACCGTATGCCAGCCACGCTCAATCGTTACTGAAACATTCTCAAACGGAAGTCCGATAGGCGCCTGTGGTTTACACAATTCAAATTCGATTTTTTCAATCAGGGAATACTCTAACAATAACGCTTTCACGGTCTGCTCAGCAGCCGTTTCTATCAGCTTGTAGGTATGTTCCTGCAAAAACGTTGTAATAAAATGACTCACCTCACCATAATTCACAGATTTCTCTAACACATCCGTGATTCCTGCAGGTCTGCAATCCAAATAAAGCACCGCATTCACATAAAAATCCTGTCCGTTTATGGTTTCTTCTTCGAATACGCCATGATGAGCAAATACTTTAAGTCCTGTAATTTTGATTTTATCCATATTCGTTCCTCACTTTCTCCTGTCCTGCTATTTCTATATATACAATATTCACAATTTTCTTTTGAAAATCCAGTCATACTGCTGATGTATTTCAACACCTAGCAATCCTTATTTTTATACTCCATGATTTTCTCTGCCATACGAATTGCTCTCGCGTTCGCCTGCACATCATGCACCCGCACAAAAGCACATCCCTGCTCTACCGCCATAACAGTAGTAACTAAGGTACCCTCTAAACGTTCCTCCACTGGCACATCCAGCGTTAATCCTATCACAGATTTACGTGAAGTTCCAAGTAAAATCGGATATCCGAGTACTTTCAACGCACCCATTTCTGCGATAATTTCTAAATTCTGCTCATAAGTTTTTGCAAAACCCACGCCAGGGTCAAGAATAATTTTATCCTCTGCAATCCCCGCCTGCTTTGCCAGTGTAACGGATTCCTGTAAATCAGATAACACCTCTTCTATATAGTTCTGATAGCTCATATCACGACGGTTATGCATCAGACAACACGTTTTCCCATATCTGGCTATCACTTCTGCCATCGTTCCATCGTATTTTAATCCCCAGATATCATTTATCAAATCTGCACCTGCTAAAATGGCAGCCTCCGCCACCTTGCTTTTATAGGTGTCTACCGATACCGGAATATCGTATGCCGTTTTTACTGCTTTAATAATCGGAACAATTCTTGCAATTTCCTCTTCTTCCGTAATCTGCGTATGTCCCGGTCTCGTGGACTCTCCTCCAATATCAAGAATGTGGGCGCCTTTTTCTATCATGTCTCCCGCATGCCTCACTGCAGAATCCACGTCATAAAAGCTCCCACCATCCGAAAAGGAATCCGGTGTCACATTCAGGATTCCCATAATATATGTTTTATTTTTTACATCAAACTCTCTGTTTCCTATTAACATACTCTATTCACATTCTTTTGCTATTCGACAGCACTTTAAAACACTATTTTACAAGCGTAAAAAATTGATTCTGCAACTTCTCATTGTCTTCAAATACTCCTCGACACACAAACGTCACCGTCTTACTACCCGGTTTTTTCACGCCACGCATCGTCATACAGGTATGCTCTGCCTCTATCATAACCATTGCACCCTGCGGCTGTAAAAATTCCATCAAAGCATCTGCAATCTGCGATGTCAACTGTTCCTGTAACTGTGGACGCTTTGCATACACTTCTACCGTTCTGGCAAGTTTACTTAATCCTACCACTTTTCCATTCGGGATATATGCCACATGTGCTTTTCCATAAAACGGCATGAAATGATGCTCACAGGTAGAATAAAACGTAATATCCTTCTCAATAATCATCTCATTATTTGCCGCAGTAAAAGTCTTTGATAACGGCTCTCTCGCATCCTGCCCTATTCCCGCAAAAATCTCTTCATACATGCGGGCAATACGGTCCGGTGTACCTAATAATCCTTCACGTTCCGGATTCTCTCCAATTCCTTCTAATATTAATCTGACACCCTGTTCAATCTTATTCTTGTCCATGGCTTCCTCTCGTTCCTCTACACTCTCTATCTCTTCCGCAAATACTTACCTATTTTGTAACCGCTTTTTTCAACTCAGCTAAATAAGATAAAGAACCAAATGCTAAAATTCCATCCGACTCTCCTACTTTTATCTCCTTTATCGCCAAATCCACTGCTTCTTTTATACTACTACAGTATACCGCTTCTTTTCCAAATCCTCGTACTTCTTCTGCCAAAACCGCTCCATCTAAC
Organism: Roseburia sp.; assembly: GCA_045531555.1. Classification (GTDB taxonomy): domain Bacteria; phylum Bacillota; class Clostridia; order Lachnospirales; family Lachnospiraceae; genus Roseburia. The sequence continues at coordinate 78,227 of JAZSEF010000044.1, forward strand.
GCCCGCTTATTCGGTGGTGTCACTGCATACACCTTATTCGCATATGGCAGCATAAGTTCTAGCATCTTCGCATGTTCTTTATCTGCAAGTACCCCTATTATATAGGTTATCTTCTGTTTTGTAAAATAATTTTGCACTTCTTTGGCCAATTTTTTCGCAGCATCTTCGTTATGTGCACCATCTATGATGATAAGAGGATTTTTTGAAATCTTCTCAAAACGTCCCGGCCACATTGTCTTGTCAATGCCCTCTCTGATTGTTTCTAACGGAATATGCAATACCTCTGCGCAGACAGCAATTGCCAGATTTGAATTCTCTACCTGATACCTCGCAGGCATAGATAACTGTATTTTGCCTGCCTGCTTATGTCTGTAAATAATTCCTGCACCATCGTTCTCTATGCATACATCCTCTATCTCTTCAGCCACAAAAAGTTCTGCACCTTTCTGCTCTGCCACCTCTCTGATAACCTGTAACACCTCTGTTTTTTGTGTACTGCTTGTCACCACCGGACATCCTGACTTTATAATCCCTGCTTTTACACGCGCAATCTCAGATAACGACTCTCCCAAAAACTGCATATGATCCATGCTGATAGAAGTAACGACAGAACATACCGGTTTTGTAATCAGGTTGGTCGCATCTGTCTCACCGCCCATTCCCACTTCTAGCAATACATAATCGCACTTATTTTTATAAAAATAGAGAAATGCCAAAGCAGTCTCCACTTCGAATACCGTCGGCTGGCACATGCCCTTTTCTAACATACGCTCACAGGCTTCTTTTACTTCCTCTAAACACGCAAGATATGCTTCCTGTGTAATGTTTTCTCGATTAATTCTCCACACCTCAAATGGTTCGAAAACCGCTGGTGAAGTATAACGCCCTACACAGTATCCTGCCTCAATCAATACGCTTTCGATAAACGCGCCTGTTGAACCTTTGCCATTCGTTCCTGCAATATGGATGATACGTAATTGTTCCTGAACATCGCCAAGCTCCCTCATCAAGTTCTGTATACTCTCCAGTCCCAGAATACTTCCTGTCTGACTGACTTTGTCTATATAGATTTTCGCTTCTTCGTAAGTCATTTTAGGATCTACCTCTAAATTCCATTTTTCTCTATACTAATTAGGAATAATTTCATCCTCATTATACAAATTTTTCAAAAAAAAGTACACTGTTAAATGACACTATGTAAATATAACGATAAGGGGAAGGCAGGATAAGTATTTCTTTTGCATACTTAGCATAAAGAAATACTTATCCTGCCCTCTTCTTATCTTTCACAATACGTTATAATAAATTATACTATTTCTTCGTACCCTTCGTATCACGATTACCAATATGCAAACGGTTCAAATCATATTTTTTGCCTTTTACTTCTACTTCCTGATTGCTTCCAGGTGGCAATAAATAGATATTTGTCAGACTGTCACTCTTATCGAGCTTCATACCACGCACACCTGTCGCAGCCTTCTTCTGCTCGGAAATCGTTCCTACTTCGATTCGTAAGAACATATCTCGCTCAGACTGCATAACCAGAGTCTCATTACCGATAATTGCTGCTACAAACAGTACCTCATCATCATCCTTTAACTTTGTAGCGGCAGTCGTTCGTTTTGCTACATCAAATTCTGCACCATCCACAATCTTTAGCATGGATGACTTCGTACCGAACAATAACTTGGTACTCTTCACTGCCTCAAGGTTATTGATGTATACAAAATGTTCTTCACTACTGTTATAATTGCTGACATTGTCAATCGGTGTTCCCTTATCACGAAGCTTTCCGTATGGAAGATCTAACACTTTTAACAAATGCTGCTGACCTTTGTTTGTAAAAATACAAATCTTATCGGTATTTTTACAGATTAATACATAGCGGTTTTCTGAGTCAACGGTCTCTTTGTTACGCTCATAGATATTGGTATCAATCGTCTTTGCATATCCAAAACGATCCATTACAAAAACAACGTCCATCTCTTCAATCTTTTTCTCTTCTACGACAACTTCTTCGAGATTGTCAATGACTGTTCTACGTGGTCTTGCGTATTCTTTCTTGAACGCCTGTAATTCCTTGATGATAACCTTTGCCATAGAAGCACGGCTGTCTAAAATATCCTCGTAAAGTGCAATATTTTTCAAGGTTTCTTCATGGTCACGGAGTAATGCTTCGATTTCCAAACCGATTAATTTCTGCAAACGCATTTCCAAAATCGCAGTGGTCTGACGTTCTGTAAAACGAAGTTTTGCTGCATCTTTTTTAGACTGCACCGACTTGAATTTAATATTATCTGTGACACCATCCTGTAAACAGGCTCTTGCATCTTTTACACTGGTACTACCACGAAGTATTTCGATGATTAAGTCGATGACATCGCATGCCTTTATCAAGCCTTCCTGAATTTCCTGTTTATCACGCTCTTTGCGAAGAAGCGTAGTGTATTTTCTAGTCGCTAATTCATACTGAAAATTCACATGGTGGCGGATAATTGGAACTAATCCCAGTGTCTCCGGTCTGCCTTCCGCAACAGCGAGCATATTCACACCAAATGTATCCTCTAACTTGGTCTTTTTATATAAAAGATTGATTAATTTCTCAGCATCTGCGCCCTTACGAAGCTCAATAACGATACGGATTCCTTCTTTAGAAGACTGGTTCGTAATATCCACGATATCCGCTGTCTTTTTGGTCTCAACAAGACTGTATACGTCATTTAAAAACTTACCGATATTGGCACCAATCATGGTGTATGGAATCTCTGTGATGACAAGCTTATCTTTGCCACCTTTTCCCTTTTCCACTTCCACTTTACCACGAATTTTTACCTTGCCCTGTCCGGTTGCATAAATTGCTTTTAAATCATCTTTATTCGCAATGATACCTCCGGTCGGGAAATCCGGTCCCGGAATGTACTGCATCATTTGCTCTGTATTAATATCCGGATTCTTGATATAAGCAATTACGCCGTCAATCACCTCTCCTAAATTATGAGGCGGCGTGCTTGTTACCATACCAACTGCGATACCTTCTGAACCATTTACTAAAAGATTCGGTATCTTAACCGGTAAAACAGACGGTTCTTTTTCCGTCTCGTCAAAGTTCGGTATAAAATCCACTACGTCCTTGTCCAAATCTGCCAAGAAAGCTTCCTGTGTAATTTTCTGTAATCTAGCCTCAGTGTATCGCATAGCCGCAGCACCATCGCCTTCGATGGAGCCAAAGTTACCATGTCCATCAACAAGCGGAAGTTCTTTTTTAAACTCCTGTGCCATCACAACTAACGATTCATAAATAGAGCTGTCACCATGTGGATGATATTTACCCATGGTATCACCGACAATACGTGCACATTTTCGGTACGGCTTGTCGTAGCGGATGCCCAGTTCGTACATATCGTATAATGTACGTCTCTGTACCGGTTTTAAACCGTCTCTGACATCCGGCAACGCACGGGCGATGATGACACTCATGGCATAATCTATATAAGATTTTTGCATCAGTTCCGAATACTCGGTACGGATGATTTGTTCTTCCTGTCTCATTTATATAAATATCCTCTCATATTTTCTCGCAGTACGTCCACTCGATTCCGCTCCGCTTCATCTCGTTGCGTGCTGTCGCACTATCAATCTGTTTAGAAATAAGATTATCTGCAAGCAGCCAACTTATTTCTATCCAGCTTGGCACTGCTCGTAGTTAAACGTCAAGCTCAGCATCATGCGCGTGCTCGTAAATAAACGCTCTACGCGGCGGAACATCATTGCCCATCAAAAGTTCTGTGATATCGGATGCCATACGTCCATCTTCAATCTCGATACGTCTTAACATACGGCGTTCCGGGTCTAAAGTTGTCTCCCAAAGCTGTTCCGCGTCCATTTCACCAAGACCTTTGTAACGCTGTAAGGTAAAACTGCCTTTGTGTGTCTTACGGTAACGCTCTAAGGCTGCATCATCATATAAATATTCTTCCTCACCCTTGCTCGGAATCGCTTTGTATAATGGCGGCATCGCCACATATACATGTCCTTCATAAATCAACTCCGGCATAAAACGATAGAACAATGTCAATAAAAGCGTAGAAATATGGGCACCATCCACGTCCGCATCGGCCATGATAATAATCTTATCATAGCGAAGCTTACTAATATCAAAATCGTTACCATAACCTTCCGAAAAACCACAGCCAAACGCATTTATCATCGTCTTAATCTCTGCATTGGCAAGTACTTTATCAATACTTGCTTTCTCTACGTTTAAGATTTTACCACGAATTGGTAAAATCGCCTGAAAATTACGGTCACGTGCTGTTTTCGCAGAACCCCCCGCAGAATCACCCTCTACGATGAAAATTTCACAGATAGACGGGTCTCTGCTCTCGCAGTTCGCTAATTTGCCATTTGAGTCAAACGAGAATTTCTGTTTCGTAAGCAGATTCGTCTTCGCTTTTTCCTCGGACTTGCGGATTTTTGCTGCTTTTTCTGCGCAAGAAATAACTGTTTTTAAGACTTCTAAATTCTTATCAAAGAAAAGCTGGATTTCATCGCCTGTTACCTTCGCTGTGGCACGGGACGCGTCCTGATTGTCAAGCTTCGTCTTCGTTTGTCCTTCAAATCTCGGGTCCGGATGCTTGATAGAAATAACTGCTGTCATACCATTACGCACATCTGCACCGGTAAAGTTCGTATCTTTTTCTTTTAAGATGCCAAGTTCTCTCGCATAGTTATTAATAACTGTTGTAAAAACAGTCTTAAAACCTGTGATATGGGCACCGCCCTCAGCGTTAAAAATATTGTTACAAAAGCCTAAAATATTCTCATGGAACTCATTGGTATACTGAAATGCACCTTCAATCTCGATACCTTCACTTATACCTTTAAAATGAATGACATCATGTAAGGTTTCACTATTTTTATTAATATCCTTTACAAAACCCTTAATACCTTCTTCTTCATGGTATTCGATGTGCTCAACTTCCTCACCACGGCGGTCTTCATAAATAATTGTCAATTTCGGATTCAAATATGCCGTTTCATGCATACGACTCTTTACTTCATCTTCTTTAAATCTGGTTTTTTCAAAGATTTCCGGGTCCGGTAAAAAGTTTACCTTTGTTCCAGTCTTCTTGGTCTTGCCGATTTTCGGAAGAAGTCCTGCTTCTAACTCTACTGTCGGCACACCTCTTTCATAACGGTCATGGTGTACATAACCATCTCTGCTAATCTGCACATCCATGCAAGTAGAAAGCGCATTAACAACCGACGAACCAACACCATGCAAACCACCACTCGTCTTATACGCTGAGTCGTCAAATTTGCCACCTGCATGTAAAGTCGTATAAACCAAACGGGCTGCCGATACACCCTTCGCATGCATACCAACCGGTACACCTCGTCCGTTATCTTCTACGGTACAGGAACCATCTTTTTCCAACGTCACCCAGATGGTGTCACAGGCGCCTGCCAAGTGTTCGTCCACCGCATTGTCTACGATTTCATATATTAAGTGATTCAAACCTTTTCTTGAAACACTACCGATGTACATACCAGGTCTTTTACGAACGGCCTCTAAGCCTTCCAACACCGATATATTACTTGCATCATAAGTCGATTTTGCCATTATTTGCACTCCTGTATCATTTTCTTACGATCTTTCGCATTAAATGCCCAGACCTTCGATTCACTGTTTCTGCGATTCCATGTGCGAAATTACCATCAAAGCAATTTTAAATGTCAACGCATCTTCAAATTTTCGGATATCAAGTCCGATTATCTTTTCTAAACGTTCCAGTCGATACACCAGTGTGTTACGGTGCACATAAAGCTGTCTGGCGGTCTCTGAAATGTTTAAGTTATTTTCAAAAAACTTCTGAATGGTTACCATCGTCTCTTCATCAAAAATATCCGGTATCCCATCTGCAAATACTTCTTTAATAAACATCTCACACAAACTCATTGGAAGCTGATAAATCAAACGGCCAATTCCAAGCAGACTATAACTTATAATCTCTTTCTCTGCATAGAAAATTCGTCCCACTTCTAATGCCATTTTGGCTTCCTGATAGGATTTGGCGATATCCTGCAAATTATGCACACGGTTGCCATAGCTTACACGCACCTTAACCATAGCCTCTGCATGCATATTATCTATAATCATACTTGCCAACGACATGAGATCTTCTTCCTTCTTCATATCACGGCAGTCTTTTATCAAAATTACGCTTTTTTCATCAATCTCTGTCACAAAATCCTTCGTTCTGGTAACAAACAAATTCTTGACCGTCTCCATAACCATTGCGTCTTTTCTACCCTCTATCTCAATGACATAGACAACACGGTCAGCCTGTTCAATATGTAATTTTTGTGCTTTATTGTACATGTCCACAACGAGCATATTACCAAGCAAAATATTCTGCATAAAATTATTACGGTCAAACTGTTCCATATAGGCACCTGCCAGATTACGAAGCTGACATGCTGCCATCTTACCTACCATAAAAGCTTCTGCTGAAGTAGCATGAACCAGTAAAATATACTCTAACTCTCCTTCAACCATAACCTTATAAAAATAGTAGCCTGCCTGCTTCTGGCTTTCTGCCATGGACTCTGCAAAAGCCTGCACCGCAGCTTCCATATCAAATTCCGGTGTCTGTGTGGCTGCGACTAATTTTCCTCTTTCTGTATATACAACAATATCTGTATTAGAGATATCTCTCATCTCATCAATTGCTACTTGAATTTTGTGATTTGAAATCATAATTTTATTCCTCAATATTCTCACTATAATCAAAGTGTGCCTGTGCACTTTTCTCTGCGAGCTACGCATCCTTACGGAGTATTTTCTAATCTTTAAAAAGAATGTGCATTGCACATTCTCGCGCCGCAAAAGGGTCGCATTTGCGACATTCTACCTCTGATTAAAATTCCTATGACTAGAAAAACTGGGTACATATGCTGTACCCAGTTCTTGGTTTTAAGCTTATTTAATTTTACCGAATTAGTTTGTAATTGTCAATTCAGTTTCTTTGTCAAATACATGAACTTTGCTTGGGTCAAGAGCTAATTTAACGTGATCGCCGTAACGAGCTTTTGAGCTTGAATCAACTTTTGCTGTCATTGTTGTACCACCGATTGTGTAGTATAATAATGACTCTGCACCTAATAATTCGTAACCTGTTAAGTCTGTTTCAAATGTAGAATCTTTGAACTCAGCTAATGCAGCTTCTGAATCGCTGATGTGTTCTGGTCTAATACCCATAACAACTGTCTTACCATTGTAAGCTTTTACTTTTGCAGCTTTTTCTGCTGGAAGAACGATAGATGTCTTATCAAAGTTAAGAGTAACTTTGTCGCCTTCTGCTTTTACTACTGCATCGATGAAGTTCATCTGTGGAGAACCGATGAAACCAGCTACGAATAAGTTGTTTGGTTTGTTGTATAATGTCTGTGGAGAATCAACCTGCATGATAACACCATCTTTTAATACAACGATTCTTGTACCTAATGTCATAGCTTCTGTCTGGTCATGTGTTACATAGATGATTGTAGCTTTTAATCTGTTATGTAATGAAGCGATCTCAGAACGCATCTGTACACGTAATTTAGCATCTAAGTTTGAAAGAGGTTCGTCCATTAAGAATACTTTAGGATTACGAACGATAGCACGTCCCATAGCAACACGCTGTCTCTGACCACCAGATAAAGCCTTTGGTTTACGATCTAATAATTTCTCAAGGTCAAGGATTCTAGCTGCTTCTTCAACTTTCTGTTTGATTTCATCCTTTGGAACTTTTCTTAACTTTAATCCGAATGCCATGTTATCAAATACTGTCATATGTGGATATAAAGCGTAGTTCTGGAATACCATCGCGATATCTCTATCCTTTGGTTCTACATCGTTCATTAATTTGCCATCGATATAAAATTCACCAGAAGAAATCTCTTCCAAACCAGCGATCATACGAAGTGTTGTAGATTTACCACAACCAGATGGTCCTACGAAGATGATGAATTCCTGATCTGCTACTTCAAGGTTGAAATCTTTAACAGCTTCGAAGCCGTTAGAGTAGATTTTGTAAATGTGCTGCAATGATAAACTTGCCATTTCACTTATCCTCCATTAATTCCGATTTTCGTTTTACGATAGTTATACTATACAAAAAAACTGCACAAATTACCATATGTGACATAGACAAAAAAAAGTGGTTATTTCAGTCATATTGACGAACAACCACTTTTTCTCTACTGCTCTTAATTAAATAATAATTCCAATAGTGTCATCTTTTTAGCTACAATCTTAAAAGTAACTGTTTTTGTACCACCATATTCACCAATTCCTGTGATGATAACTTTCGCAGTTCCTTTTTTTACATTATTTTCCCAACTTACTGTATAATGCTCATCTTTCACTAAAGAAATCGTACTTGTCTTACTCTCCTTAAAAGATACTTCCGGAAGCGGCTGTATCTGTTCGCCGGTATATACTTCGTTTGCGAGTTTTTTCACAATTGCCTTTGAAATATCCGTCTTATAGATACGGAATGTTTTCTTTACTTCACCCGCATAATTTCCCTTACCGGTTATGGTTATATCTGCTTCTCCCAACTCTTTATTATTGGTATAGCTTATTGTGTAATTTGTTCCATTTTTTAAAGCTTTTGTGCCATCTTTCACCGTTACTGTCGAAGTTATTCCTACAGCACTTGCAGCTTTTTTCTGGTTAAATAACACATCTTTCACAGCAATTGCAATCTCATTTGAGCTTAATTCTTTCTGTTCAATTGTAAAATTACAACTCACAGAACCTACATACGCCCCTTTTCCTGTTACCGTTATCGTAGGCTTTTTGGTACTGTTCACTGAGGCATTTGTATTATTTGCATACTTTAACGTATAGTCTGTACCAAAAACAAGTTCTCTGCTGTTATCCATTACTACAACTTCCGGTTTCTGCGCTTTTCCGTTGTAAGTAACAACTTCATTTTCCAAAATCACCTGAACATCATCCATACTCATAGCTTTTCTGTCAATTTTAAATGTCGCAGTTTTTGTTCCGGCATACTCACCTAGCCCGGTTACCGTCACTTTTGCCGTTCCAACCTTATAGTTATTCTGATATGACACTTCGTAGTCAATTCCTTCTAACAATGGTTCGCCTACTTTTTTGTTCCCTTGTAATTCGTAAACTACAATCGATGGTTCAATTGCAATCGAAGCATCGCCAGTAAACATCTGATTTGGAATTTTCTCTATCACAAATGTTTTCAGTGTTTTTTCATAAATTCGAAACTCTTCGATAATCACTCCTGTGTAATTACCTTTTCCGGTAATGGTAACCCTTGGTGCATTTTCAGTACCTTTTTCTGCTATGTCTACGTTATTAGCATAAGTAAGTGTATAATCAGTATTATTCTTTAAAACAGTCTGATTCACCATGACCGTTACTGCAGGTTTCACTGCTTTTTTGGTATATACCGCATCGGCTACAATTACTTTTACACAATCTTCTTCAATACCATCTTGTCCAATACAGATTGGTTCAATCACAAAAACTTCTTTTCTGGTTCCGTTGTATTTTCCTTTTCCTTTTATCGTAATCGTTGGATACTTTGAAGCTGCAGTCTTATCAGTGACAGCGTTTTTATTATTCGCATAAGTTATTGTATAGTCTACACCCTCCTCTAACTCTATGCCCCTATCAATTACCTTAACAATTGGTTTATGAGCTGTACCATCATATCGTATCGTACTGCCATCTCCGATTTCCACTATAATATCGTCTGAAGAAATATTTCTCTTTGTAATCGAAAAACTTACGGTTTTGCTGCCACCATAATCGTTTAGACCTTCAACAATTACTTTTGCAGTACCTACTGCAATATTATTCTCGTAAGATACTTCATAGTCCTGACCTAAAACCAGACTCACACCTTCTTTTTGTGCCTGTTTATTCGCATAAACAGTAATCTCCGGTCTAATTTCTTCTCCAGTATATGCTTGAGATGGTATCTTCACAAAAATCGCTTTTGAAATATTATTTTCAATAATTCGATAGCTTGTTGTTCTCGTTCCGTTGTAATTGCCTTTTCCTTCAATTACAACATCTACCATTCCAATATCAGTCTGGTTTTCTGAAAAAGTCACCGTATAATCTGTTCCTTTTTTCAAAGTAAGTTTACCATACTTGATAACAGGATTCGAAACCTGTGCTTTACCGTTATACACTTTGTCTGCACATGTGACAACGATTCCTTCATCTTCTATATCTCTTGGAACAATTGTAAAGTATGTCTCAATACTCTTTTCGTAATTACCTTTTCCAGTGATAACGACTTTGGCAGTTCCGACCTTTGTATTATTGGAATATTTTACTGTATAATCCTTTTTTTCTTCTAGTAAAACACTTCCATCATATACTGACAATTGTGGTTTCTGAGCAGCTCCGGTGTAAATACAGTCAGGAATCTCTTGTACCCAGATGTCTTCACTTCCCATGATTACAAAAGATAGTTCAAGAGTTCCTGAATAATTACCAATTCCTGTGATGATAACAGTTGCTTCGCCTGCTTCTGTGTTATTTGAATAGGATACTTGATAATCGGTTCCAAACACTAAGCCTTCAATTGTTACTTGCGGCTCTTTTGCGGTTCCATCGTATGCGATACTTTCGTATTCCAACACATTTTTCGCCAACTGTATTCCTGATAGTTCAATTGCTGTTATCATAAATGTCTTTGTGATGGTTCCGGTATAGTTTCCTTTTCCGATAATTGTTACTGTTGCTTCACCAATATTTATATTATTCGAATATGTTACTTCATAGTCTGTTCCAAGCACCAGACCTTCAATTATGATTTGCGGTTCTTTTGCACTTCCATCGTACTCAATTGTAACATATTCCAACAGATTTTCTGGCAACCGCATTTCTGCTAAATTCTTTGCTGCAATTGTAAATGTTTTTGTAACAGTTCCTATATAGTTTCCTTTTCCGGTGATTGTTATTGTAGCTTCACCTACATTTACATTATCAGAATATACTACCTCATAATCTATTCCAAGCACCAAACCTTCAATCGTAACTTGTGGTTTCTTTTCGCTTCCGTCATATTCTGTGCTTACATATTCCAGTAGATTTTCTGGTAACTGCATTTCTGCTAAATTTATTGCTATAATTGCAAATGTCTTTATAACAGTTCCAGTATAGTTTCCTTTTCCAGTGATTGTTACTGTGGCTTCTCCTACATTTACATTATTTGAATATGTTACTTCATAATCCGTTCCCAGCACCAAATCTTCTATTATTACTTGCGGCTTTTTCTCGCTTCCATCATATTCTACACTCTCATATTCTAATGTCGTCTGTAATAACTGTGCCATTGCAATTGTAAATGTTTTTGTAATTTTACCGGTATAATTTCCTTTTCCCGTAATTGCAACCGTTGCTTCTCCTACATTCACATTATCGGAGTATACTACTTCATAATCAATTCCTTCCACTAAACCTTCGATTACTACTTTTGGTTCTTTTTCTGTTCCATCATATCCTACACTAAGATACTCTAACTGTACTTCAGGTAATTGTACGGCTGTAATCGTAAATGTTTTTGTAACTGTCCCGGCATAGTTTCCTTTTCCTGTAATTGTTACCGTTGCCACACCTGCACTTACATTATTTGAATAGGATACTTCGTAGTCTGTTCCAAGCACTAGACCTTCGATTACTACTTTTGGCTTCTTTTCGTTTCCATCATATTCTATAGTCACATATTCTAATACCGCTTCTTGAGGTACCATTGCTGTGATTCTAAATGTCTTTACAATTGTTCCGGTGAAAAATCCCTTTCCAACTATTGTAATAGTTGCTTCACCTACATTTATATTATTGGAATAGAATACTTCATAATCCGTTCCTTCTGTCAATCCCTCAATTGCCACTTGCGGAGTAATACTTTCACCTGTATATACATATTTCTCCTCTAATCCTCTTACTTCCCTCTGTGAAATATCTATATAAGTTATCGGCAATATAGTCACCGGATACTCCATTGTTAATGGATTATATTCTACATCTACTACACCTGTTCCATATGAAAGAAGTACCGCATCGCCGATGAAATCTCCCACCACATCAAACTTCATATGAAGTAATGTAGTTTTCTCATTACTTGGATTGGTATTTACATAGGAAAATGCAATGACTCCATTATCTATTTCTTCCTTTGTTACAAGGATTCCACCTGCACTGCTTAAATTGCTATCTGTCTCGACAGACTGACAAAACAACTGATTATTAGAGTAGGTAATTCGAAAATCTCCTGCCGCCACCGGACAATTCTCCGGAATAGCCACATCCACTACAATCGTTCTGTCATCTGCTACGACTCCATCCCATTCCAACAAAAAGACCGGATATACACTTTCCTGTTCTTTGTCTAGAATTCTTACTTCATTAGAACATTCACCTGCTTGCAGCTTCTTTAAAGAAACATCTGTCAGCCCTTCTGTTCTAAACCTGATTGACGTACCGGCGACTGACTTAGTTTTTACTTCGAATATTACTTTAAAAAACTCTGTTCCATATCCTGCATTGATTGCATCAATATTTGCATAAGAAATCTTTATATAGCCTGGTGTATTACTATTGACTGCATATACTGCATCCTGTGTTTTTAAAGTTTCTCCCAATTCCACATTTGAAACTTTCAAATATTCGGAATCGTATTCTACAATAAAATCTCCTCCTGCAAGCCCGCCTACATATTCACTACATATCTGATAAGTAATTGTCTCTTCTGTATAATACTCATACTTATCTGTTATCGAGTAAAAGGAAATCATTTCCGTTCCCTCGACAGATGGCAGTACCTTTATTGTTCCAGATTGTTTTGAAATTACAATATCTTCCATTCCTACATTATACGCTTCCGACACAGTCAGATTAAGCTTGTAATCTCCTGCTTGTGCTGTATCGCTTATGTAAAATGTCAAAAATGCCAATTCTCCGCTTCCTGTAATCCCATCTACTGACAGCATCGAAACATTCACTACACCTGCTGTACTATAAGAAATATCCGAAATTGTTCCACTTGTAAAACTTCCTGTTTCTACACTTTCAACAGACAGTACACTTTCATCATAATGAATTGCAAAACTCAGTCCGGTTATACTTTCAAAATATTCCGCATACACACCGATTGTCAGATAAGAACCTGCATACACATCCGAACTATTAATCATAATTACAGAGGAAGGTTCTTCCTCCGGTTGTCCCTCATCAGCATTTTCATAAGTTTCTGCTTCTGAAAAAGATTCTTCCGCCCATGTCTCAATACCGGGTGTGGTCGTAAATAATACGACCACACTCAGTAACATTGAAATTATTCTCTTAAAAATCACTCCAATATTTTTCTGTTTCATCTCAATCCTCATTTCAACATCCTTTTATCTACATTAAAATGCTGGATACCGAACCATTTACATACTGAATGATTCTTAAAGCTTCTAACGCTTCTAATACTCCATTACCATTCAAATCTGCTCTTGCAAACTGAACTTCTGTCAGATTTAATCTGTCATTGATTGCCATTAAAAGCATCATGGCATCTTTTACTTCAATCGCACCATTGCCATCCACGTCACCCATATCGCTTCCAGTTACTGCTTCCTGAACCGTGATTATATATGGATTTTCTGCACTTCCTTTATAAGTAAAAGTCACACCGTCTGTAGCTTCAATGTAATATTCCAAACCTTCAACAGTAACATACTGCGCATCAATTACTGCGGAATATTTATCATTGATATTGGTCATTTCCTTACTATTCCAAGCTTCCTGTCCGGTTACTCTGTAGTAAAGAGTAGCTGCTGAAATACTTACATTATCCGTTACTGTCGCAGAAATTACAAGATTGCTTCCGGTAAATGCATGGTATACCGGGCTATGATAAATATCCGGAGCCATGGTATCTAATGCAGTTACTGTTACTTTACCGGATGGTTCTGATTCAGACATATCAGATTCCACAACCGTAAAGTTATAGTAATACTTCTGTCCCGGTGTTACGGTATTATCAAACCATTCTTTCGTATCTGCTGGAATTACCGTTCTATTAATCTTTTCATAATATCCATCTTCTTCTGTCGCACGGTATACATTGTAACCTGCTAATGTCTCAAAATCGTCCTGTGTCCAGGTAAGTGCAACACCTGTCTCTGTAGCTTCTGCAAACATTACCAATGCCTGTGCCATAGAAGTATCAATCATGAATGGGAATCTACCCCAGTCTTCATAAAGCTTCAAGGAAGTATCTTTTGCCTTACCATTTGATACGCTCCAATACTGGTAACCATTTTCAATTACAGTTGAAAGTGTCATCTGACCAACCCACTGAGTTTCTGTCACATAAGCACCTTCTACTTCATACTCTGCATACGGATAACTACTGCCGAAACGTACCTGTAAATCAATCGTGGTATCCATCGGACGGTTAAAGTTCACTACAAAGTTCACTGTTTCATTACCAATTGTATCTGTCTTCTCTCCATCTACTTCCAAATATGCATCTACTACAAATGGGAAAGTATCGGTCGGTGCTTCTGTTAAAATCTCACCAATATTAATATCTGCAAGACTCTGGTAATCATCAAAGTCAAGGATTTGCTTATTAATCAAATCCATATCGGTAGTTCCCCAATAGTTGCCGCCTAAACCAATTGTCTGATAGGTCTCTGAACCTCCGGCTGTCACACGTAGCCATCCGCTGACATCATCATCTGACAGACGATTTAAGATTACGTTACTGTAGAAACGGGTATTCTTACCTGCTCTTACAAATTCATCCCATGCAAGAGCTACATTTTCCGGATTCCATTTTTCACGTTCGTTGATGAGTTCTTCGTCGATGATAGAATCGTGAATTTCTTCGGAGGTTTCATCTTCAATTGCATCTCCTTCGCCAGTTCCACTTGATTCTTCTCCAGCACCGGATTCTGTTTCATTTTCTTCTCCAACATAAGTAAATTCTACTATATATTCCTCACATGGTAATCCATAACTGCTAGATAAACCAGACACCGGTATGGTTAATGTGTATGTTGCATTTGGAATAAAACCACTTCTCGGATATACATAGAATTTGTCTAATTCAAGTTCTTTTGTAATACCAAGCAAGTTGCCTTGCGCATCTTTTAGTGTAATACTTCCGTATTCAGTACCTCTCTTTAGCATTTCTGAATAATCAAAAGACAATTTCATTTCTGATAAATTATACGTTTTCTCACTTACCTCTACTAAATTAGTACTTTCAACACTCAATACCTCACTATTATTATTCAAACCAAAATAAATACGTACAGGTACATTTGAATTCACCGGATTTCCATTGGCAAATTCATAAGAAGAACCTTTTCCTGTTCCATAAAACTTACCATCTGTTGTCTGAATAAACATATTATCATTAAATGGATATACTGCTTTTGCATTATTAATATCTAACATAGCAGTATATGAATTGGCATATTCTTCATTTCCAATACCATATTTTCCATCATCATTATCCCAACCAAACATATAAACTTTGCCATCTGCTATATAATAACGAGTACTGTTATATCTCTTTTCATTAGGCATTGTTTTATTTTCTGTACTATTGCTGGTAATATATCCACTCCATGATATTAACTCACTATATTCCTCATAATCAATTGCAATCTCACTTGAAGAATAATAAATATCTAATACTCCACTTGCTACCTTCTGTGGTGTTACAATTTGTGCTTCGCCGCCACCACACATATATACATTACCTTCTGCATCCAGCAGTGCTGTTACCGTTTCTGTATGAACACATTTTATAATATCCACATCAATATCCATCTGTACGGGAGATGTTTTATCTGTCTTACCACCATCCCCTAACTGTCCGCAGGCATTATGCCCCCATGCCCACACAGTTCCGTCATTTTTCACAGCAACATAGTATAATCCGCCTTCATGTGTACCATCCAACATTTTTACATCCGTCAAAATTGGTGTATCACCTATCTGTCCAAACACTCTCGACATATCCTCACCCCAAGTACCATACGGATATACTTCTGCATTCTCATTCAATATATAAACAATATCTCCTGATGCAAAATCTTTTACTCCTGATTCAACTACTTTTTGTGCTACCTGATACTTATCGGATGCCCACATCCATAATGTTCCATTAGAATCTAACGCAAAATAATTAAATTGATGTTTTTCCATCTTCACAATATCAATTGCACTACTTTCATCCTTAATTATTACACTAAGTTCTGCCGACAAATCAGTGTCCTCTATCGTAGCTCTTAATCTGGCTGTGCCATTTTTCAGTTTAACCAATACGCCATTTTCATCCACGTAGCATACTTCTGGATTTGATGACCGCCAGATTAATGTCTGATTCGTCGCATTCGCCGGCGTGATAACCGGATAAAATACATTTTCATCTTCTTTTTCAAGTGTTGTGTAATATACACTTTCTGTAAATGCTAATGTTGTTGGTGAAATTTGGCAATGTACATTTACCTGTGCAGTAATGCCATTATAACCTGTAATTGTAATAACTGCATCTCCTACTGCATTTGCAGTCATTACTGCATCCTCACTTACACTTACAACTGTTTCATCAGAACTGCTGAAACTCAATTCACGTTTTGTTGTCGTAACCGGATTGAATCCTACTTTTAATTTTTGTGTTGAACCTACTTCCAAAGTAAGTTCATTCTGCTTCACAACAAGACTTTCCGGTATCACACTTTCTGTTACATTCACAGTTATATAATTATAAACTGCTCTGTCCGGTGCATAGACACGAATTGTAGTACTTCCTGCTGCTACAGGAGTAATTAATCCCGCCTCGCTGACTGTAGCAATTGTAGTATCCTGACTCTCATATAAAAGCATATCCTTACTTGCACTTTCCGGTAATACAGTTGCACATATCTGATATGTTTCATCTAAATCTAAATTAGCAACATACTGTTCTAACTTAATCTCTGATATATTTATTGTTCCTGGAATTTCTAATATAAATACCGCTCCTGATACTGGCCAATCATAATATGCACCACCATGGAATGCTAAATATTTACTACCACTCTCATAATTAACCGCAATCTCTTTTGGAAATCTTGTATTATTAAAATTGTAAATTTTTCCATCTGATTTGTTTGTATAAATTCCATATACACCTGGTATAGAAAAATGTCCGTTATATAACTTACTTTCAATATAATTTACTTCTTCTTCTGTTTCAAAAGCAATTACGTTTCCACTCAATGCCTCTGCAAATCTATCATATATAGGGAAAATTTTTTCTATCCTTTCATCCCACAAACCTTGAGATGGTTCACACATAATATATGTAGTTCCAACATCTTCTTTTGTAAATATTTCCTTTACTGTAAAAGACGAATCCTCCACATTGATAGTCAAATTACTTGCACCACCTTCTTCATCACCATTGTAATTATTATTACCATAAAATACACAATTATGAATCGTGGTTACTCCTGAATATTCAATACAACTATCTACAAATATATTTCCTTCATACGTACCTCCATATAAATAATATGGGAGTGAATTAGTACCTACGGCCGAACCAATTTTATAAAAACTGCTATTCTTTACTACATCTCCTCGTATTTGACCAAAACTTGCTACATCATGTATCTTACCCTCATACAAGTCTCTATACCCAATATACTCTTTATAGTTCTGTGTAAATGTACAATTCTCCGCATAATCAATTGATATATACGGATTCACTACATTCGTATGTTTCATAGAAATATATCCCGTACCAGCTTTATATATCTCTACTCTATAATTTCCCATCCACTCACTTGGGAACAACCGTACCGGTTCTTCTTCCGTACCTTCGCAAAGTAAAGCTCCCTCTACTTTAAGATATGTAATCGCCGTATCTGCATAAGCATCTTCCGGATCACTGCACCAGAACTGTACCTGTGTACCTTCTTCAATTGTGAGTGTTGCACCTTCCATAACTACCATAGAATTAGGAATAATATAATAATGATCTTTGGTCAATGTCATATCTTCCCTGATAATATTCGGTAACACCGTACCACGTCTTACTACAATAGTAATTGGCGGTTCCACAACTGTTGTGTAAATCGTATTATCATTTTCATCTAATCCATTTTCATATGTAATCGTCACATTTAACTGAATACTATATTCATTCGGACAATTCTCTGCAACCTTAATATAGAATGGATTTTCCCATCCAATCCACTGAGCGCCATCTTCATCGTAGAGTTTTCCACTGTCAGACTCTGAATACGTTCCAATAGAATCATAACTAATACTATTATTGAGGAATGTTACATATGGATTGGCAACACCTGCTTCGGATGTCGCATCAATCGTCACAACTGTATTCTTACTCATGCCCCAACGGTTACGTAATGTCATACCAAGTGCAATAATTTCACCTGCATCTACGATTCCGTCTTCATTATTAATACGCTCTGCTCCTGCTGTCAGGTTCGCTAAATCTGCAGAATATCCTGCTGTATCAAAAATCGTATAATCGCTCATTACAATTTCCGGTGTTGGAAGTTCTTCCAGTGAACGAATAAAGTTTACTCTGCCCGGAATATTGTGTGGCATTCCCATTACCGTATGTTTTTCCGGATTAATACAAGTCACAACATCATCTGCTGTACCTACAATCTGTCCATAGATAAACTTTGTCGGATAAGTATCAGTATCCGAATAATAGCTTCTAAGCAATGCAGCCTGTGCCGCTACGACCGGTGCCGCCATAGAAGTACCGCTTAACACCGCATACTTATCGCCCGGAATTGTACTTAAAATACTATTACCCGGTGCATATACTTCATACTCAACTCCGTTAAACGCCTTTGTGTCCCAGTTTGTAAAGCTGGATTCCATATCATTTTCGTCTACACTCATAACTCCAAGCACAAAACTGTACGCAGCCGGATAGTTTGGCAATGGTATCGGATAATAATCTGCCTCCTGATTTGGCTTTCCATCATTACCTGCTGAAGCAACCAATACACATCTTGTATATGCATATCTCAATGCATCCTGCACACTGATATTATTCGCACTTCCGCCAAAGGACATATTGATAACATCTGCACCATTTTCATACGCGTAAATGATTGCTGTCGCAATATTACTTGCTGTAAAATATCCACTTGCATCACCGGCTTTTACTGCCATAATTTTAGAATTATACGCAAGACCTACAATACCGGTCTTATTGTTTGATGCACCAATAATACCCGCTACATGTGTACCATGTCCATTATCGTCCATAGCAGAACCATATCCTGCAGTAGCATCATAACCGTAATAATCATCCACATAACCATTATTGTCATCATCAATTCCGTTATTCGGGACTTCATTTTTATTGCACCACATATTCGCTTTTAAATCTTCGTGGTTATAATCCACACCTGTATCAATTACAGCAACCGTTACGTTACTACTGCCACCGCCGATTTCCTTATCTTCTTCCATGCGATCCCAAGCATCTCTTATGTGCTTATGTTTCCAATGCTTCTGGTCTGGAACTCGCCCATTGCCTCCTACCGCACTTTCAAAACCGGATGATGCTGACTCGTACTGATAATTGTACTCCGCTACCACAACTTTCTTCAAATCACGTGCATTTGTCAGTACTTCCTCCACATTTGCATCTTTCTCAACATATGCGATATACCACGCATATTCATCCACTTCAAAAAGCAGTTCTACTTTTGCAATACCCGCATTTGCTAAATCTTCATCTACTTCTCCTGCAAAAGTATTCTTAAATTTCACAAGAAGCGTTTCGTCCGAATATTCCACTTCTCCCTTTGCTACCACATCCGGATGTGCAATGTCAAAAGGCACCTCCGGGTCACTGGTAATTGTGCTATTTGCAGACACCTGACTACCAGTTGTTTTGTCTGCTACATTTTTTTCGAACAGAGTGGTAATAATATCCTTACTCTCCTCTTCCTGTTCTACACTAACCAGTTTCATTTCCTCTTCTTCTGCTTCCGTTGTATCCTCAAGCACCACATCTGTCTGTTCCACTACTTCCGGAATATCAGCTGTTTCTATGGCAACACTTTCATTACTTACCACAGCAGCCTGCATAATTCCAAGTACCAGACATGCACTTAATACAATTGCAGAAAACCATCTCTTGTTTCTCACGTTATTGACTCCTTTCTTTTTCAGTACACTTGTCTAACCTTATTATTTTTATTCTATCACCAGATACATACAAAATCAACTTTATAAATTCCGTTTTTATCTTTATAAAAATAGCATTTATCTCTATAAAAATAATTCTGCATTCGTAAATCTGATATTGTATCAACTAGATAAAGGAGTGATTTTATGGATATTGGAAAAAGAATTACCTACTTTCGAACACAAAAAGACTATAGCACCAATAAGTTAGCATATATGGCAGGCATTTCTCAAAGTTATCTTCGTGATGTTGAACTTGGAAATAAAAATCCTACGATTGCATTTTTGACTCTCGTTTGTGATGCTCTTGACATTTCTCTGGCAACTTTTTTTAACGAAGAAGACACATCTTCGGAAAATGATCCTCTTATTCTGAAAATTCAACAACTTACTCCAGAGCAGAAACAAACATTACTTGCATTTTTAAATACCATTTAAAAAGACGTTGAAAACAGATATTTCTGATTTTCAACGTCTTTCTAGATTTTTCGCTAGTTCCACTAATTCAAACGGAGAATTACGCTGTTCTATATTGGAAAACAATTGAACATGTGTTCGAATTGTAGTATAATAGATTTATCAAAACAGAAAAAGGAGCAAGTCGATCGATGCTTACGTTTATAGATGAAAGCGGATATCCTCGCCCTACCGACTCAACTAAGAATCCAATACTACTAGGCGTATGTATCCATGAAAATGATATAAAACCAATAACACATCAAATATACAAACTAAAAGATTCTATCTATGGGAAGCAGGATGAAATCAAATCAACCAAGTTAATTCGTGAAGCTACCATAACTAAGAACCGTACCAACAACAAAGCCTATGTTGAAGGTATGGTAGATATCATCACTTCCTACGATGCTGCTATATTTGCAATTGTTATGGACAAACCAGAAGAACCTGTTGTAGTTCCAGAGAACCATCTTCCCAAACAATACTATCTTCTCATGAAGAAGATTGAATTCTACTGTAATCATCACCATTATGGTAAAGCTATAATGATATTTGATGAAGTACATGAAGATGCCGATAGAAAGATTGCAGAAGCACTCACAGGCTTCCTTTTCAAAACAAATTTTGGTCGCTCATTCCATCATATTCTTGAAATGCCATTATTTGTAAGTTCTGCTGTCACTCCGGCCGTACAGTTTGCAGACATTTTTGCTGGAATCGTTAGACACTACTACGAAAATGAACTTGATCAGAAAGAACCAGAAACAGAATTCCAGAAATGGATTGGAGAACTTTTCAACAAATTACATAATCTCACAGAAAATAATTATATTCCAAAATCTCGTTACATAGAGTACGGCTTTCAAAAAATAGGCAAGAATTTCACATACCCAGTGAACGAGAAATTTACCACTTCTGAAGCTGATTCTACTATCTTCATTGAAGAACCTAACGATGTTGCTGAATAAATTTAAGTTGACTTCATACAAATATAATGTATAATATTTATAGAGTCATATGTTGTTCCGTCCTGGAGCCGCGTAGGACTCGTAATATTAACAAATATGTCGCACTTGCAGTTTAGCAGGTGCGACTTTTTGTTTACAATATTTATTGTTTCCCAGTACTTCCGATTCCGCCTCTATCACTATTTCCAAGCACTTCTACTTCTTCAAACGTAATCTGTGGCTGGTGTTTTTGAATACGGAACTGGCAGATACGGTCATTCACATGAATCACAGTGTCTCTGACTGCCAAAACAGGCATCATCCACACATCATTATCTCCACAATAAGTCTCATCGATTACCCCCATATGGTTCGTCTGGATAATTCCAAAATTCTTGTAAGTAGAACTTCTCGGTACCACTACTGCTTCGTAGCCTTCCGGAAGCTGCATAGACACGCCAAGTTTAATTAACTTGAACTCACCCTGCTTTAATTCCACTTCTTCTGCTGCACGAAGGTCAATCCAGTCACTCTTGCCTTCGATGTATGTCAATTTTTCGATCTCATCAGAATGATACTTGATTTTAATTGTTTCTCTTTCCATGATTTTTAGCCTCTCTATTGTTTTTGAAACTGATTTATATAATTTCCATATATAGCACAGTAGTCATTGATTACGCATCTGAATATAAATTCAGATGCGTACCCAATGACTAATATTTTATGCTTCCCACTCAAGTGCCATATGCTCTGACTTCTTATCACGCATCATCAGTCCTAGCACTGCTTCGCGGGCAGACTTGCCTTCAAATAATACCGCATTCACTTCCTGAATGATTGGCATGTCCACTTCATATTTTTTAGCAAGGGCAATGGCTGCTTTTGCAGAATATACGCCCTCCACTACCATTTTTACTTCGTCCATTGCTTCCTGCATGGTATATCCCTGACCGATTAACATACCGGCTCTACGGTTACGGCTATGTTTACTTTGACAGGTTACGATTAAGTCACCTATACCCGTTAAACCATTTAAAGTCTCTGCACTGGCACCCATTTTAAGTGCAAGGCGGCTCATTTCTGAGATACCTCTGGTAATAAGTGCAGCTTTCGTATTATCACCATAACCCAAACCATCTGTCATACCTGCTGCCAAAGCGATAACGTTCTTTAACGAACCGCCAAGTTCCATACCAAGTACGTCCGGGCTTGTGTATACACGAAATACCTCATTCATGAAAATATCCTGAATGCCTTCGGCTACTTCACGTTTTTTCGCACCTGCTACTACAGTAGTCGGTAATTCTCTGCCAACTTCTTCCGCATGACTAGGTCCGCACATAACTGCTACTTCTGCTGTCGGGATTTCATCTTCTACAACTTCTGAAATCGTCATCAGTGTCGCTTCTTCAATACCTTTTGCCACACATACAATAACCTGTCCTTCTTTTACAAAAGGTGCCATTGACTTCGCTGTGCTTCTGGTAAATACAGAAGGCACTGCTAATATTAAATAGTCGCTTCCTTCAATTGCTTCCTGTAAATCCGTTGTAAACTTCATATCTTTTGGAAGTCTTACACCCGGAAGTTTCTCTAAATGTTCATGATAATCATTAAGCATCCGAATCTCTGCTTCTACGATAGACCAAACTACCACTTCATTGCCATTTGTATGAAGCACTTTTGCAAGGGCTGTTCCCCAGCTTCCTGCACCGATTACGCCTACTCTTGCCATCTCTTTTATTCCTTTCTATCTTGCAACTTTATGTCTAGCATAAAGTATCCACAAAAAATCTTCATTAAAATAATGTTTTGTACTAAGCTTCTTTCTTCGAACCAACCTTGTTCTCTGTACCTGCTAAAAGACGACCAATATTCGCTTTATGTCTCCAAATTGCCATCACACCAAAAACAATCGCCAAAATATCGTATTCTAAAATATTCTCTGCCGGCAATCCAAGTGCACCCATAAAGTTATATTCCACAACCTGAATCATAAATAACGCTGCCATTAAAATAGAACCTAAGGACACATATTTTGTCAGCCAAAGGCAAAGTACAAACACTGCAAGACATGCCGGTACTGCCTGTGGACATACTGCAAAAACTACACCAGCCGTACATGCGATTCCTTTTCCACCTTTAAACTTTAAATAAAATGGAAAATTGTGTCCAAGTACTGCACCAAGTCCTGTATATAAACCTAGTACTCTCGCATCTCCTTCAAAGTATGCTCCGAAGAAATGTGTCACTAATAAAATAGCAAACACTGACTTTAAACAGTCGCCTGCAAAGGTAATCGCACCTGCTTTCATGCCTAATGTACGTAGTGTATTCGTAGCACCTGCGTTACCGCTGCCATGTTCTCTGATATCAATTCCATGAATTTTTCCATAAATATATCCTGTCTGGAACGCCCCAAAGAAATATCCAATTACCAATGCCAGTAAACGAATTCCTATAACCATTAATTCTTATCTTCCTTTCTTTCACGGGTAATAAATCTAAGTGCAGTTCCACGGAATCCAAATGTCTCACGGATACGATTCTCCAGATAACGTGTGTATGAGAAATGCATCAATTCTTTATCGTTTACAAAAATAACAAATGTCGGTGGTTTTACCCCAACCTGTGTCACATAATAAATACGAAGTCTCTTACCCTTGTCTGAAGGTGGCTGCTGCATTGCCACTGCTTCTGCTACGATTTCATTCAAGACACCTGTTGCAATACGCATGCTGTTGTTCTCAAGTACCGCATCAATCGTCTCAAAGATTTTACCGATACGCTGACCGGATTTTACGGAAACAAATAAAATTTCTGCGTATGGCATAAAACTTAACACGTCACGAATATCTTCTGTGTGACGATAGATGGTCTTGTCATTTTTCTCAATTGCATCCCATTTATTTACAACAATGATAACACCTTTTCCACGGTCATGAGCAATACCTGCAATCTTCGCATCCTGCTCTGTAACGCCTTCTGTCGCATCAATCATAATCAGGCACACATCGGCACGTTCTACCGCAGTTACGGCACGGATGATACTATAACGTTCGATTTCTTCTTTGATTTTATTTTTACGACGGATACCTGCTGTATCAATAAATACATATTCTTTACCATTGTATTCAATATCCATATCAATCGCATCACGGGTAGTTCCTGCGATGTCAGATACAATAACACGGTCTTCCTGTGCCAATCTGTTAATCAAAGAAGACTTACCTACGTTTGGTTTACCGATAACAGCAATCTTTGGTCTGTCATCTTTTTCCTCTTCCGGATTGTATTCCGGGAAGTATTTTACAACTTCATCTAACATATCACCTAAACCAAGCATAGATGAGGAAGAAACCGGGAACGGGTCACCAATTCCCAAATTGTAAAATTCATATACATCAGGCATAAACTTCTCGAAACTGTCTACCTTATTTACGACCAAAACAACTGGTTTACCGGAACGACGAAGCATATCTGCCACCTTAGAATCTGCGTCCTGTAAGCCCTGTCTTACGTCCGTCAAAAAGATAATCACATCCGCAGTTGCAATAGCGATTTCTGCCTGTTCACGCATCTGTGACAAAATAATATCACTAGAATCCGGCTCAATACCGCCGGTATCAATCATTGTAAATTCATGGTTTAGCCATGTTACTTCTGCATAAATTCTATCTCTTGTTACACCAGGAGTATCTTTTACAATAGAAATACGTTCTCCTGCAAGTGTATTGAACAATGTGGACTTACCTACATTTGGACGTCCAACAATTGCTACTACCGGTTTACTCATATTTATAACCATCCTTTCTCTATATAAGCGTTCCTATACTTATCCTAAATAAATGTTCTGGGTATTAATTAACAATTTTTACTCTAAAAACCCAACTTTCCACTAAAAACAATGATTTTCTCAATGAAATGGGTGTAAAATTCAAATACCAAGCATGCAGTTTAATAATGCATCTCCGCCGGAACCTACTATATCAATCTGAACATCCAGTGCCTCAGAAAGGTCTGTCACTGTCATATCGTCAAGCAAGGTCTCCTCCCCGCTTCTAAGCAGGTTACAAGGCAGTAATACACGCTCGCCAAGCTTTCCTGCATCCTTTAATTCCGTGAGCTGTGCCAAAATGTCCTGTCCGGTTAAAAGCCCCGAAACCGTAATCATTTCGCCAAAGAAATCATTGCGGATTGCCACCACATCAATATGATGGTTCGGAAAACGTCTCCCGCATTCCTCTGCAAGTTCTGCAATAAACGGTGCCGGTAATTTACCGGTTGCCAATGTCACGTGATGTTCATTTTTTGTATCAGGAAGCATACTCTCCGGCACATCTTCATCCGCCATATCCTGCTCTAATAATTCCAAAGCATCATGGAACTCATCTATTAAAAGTCGAAGCATGCCTACACCATTCTCCAACTGGATATAACCATCATAGTTATCCTCCTCCGGCAATGGCTGCTCTGCCAATAAATACCACTCATCACTGGCATGTACAAAGTGTGTCTCGTGGGATTCCATACACTTATCCTGCCACTTGTGAATCGTTTCTAAAACTGCTTCTGCATCTTCTTTTGTAAAAGGCTCCAGTGGGTACAGTCCTTCACGATACTTAGAAAGCCCTACCGGAACTACGGATACGCTTTCCATATAAGGCAGATACCTCGTCAAATCACTGATAGAACGCTCTAACTCTGCCCCATCATTCACACCTTTACAAAGTACAATCTGGCCGTTCATGTGAATGCCGCCTTTGTAAAGTGTGTCAATTTTTTTCAATGCATCCCCTGCAAAACGGTTGTGAAGCATCATGCATCGAAGCTCAGGATTCGTCGTCTGTACAGATACATTAATCGGCTCTAACTTGTAGTCAATGATACGCTGTAAGTCTGCCTCTTTCATATTCGTCAACGTCACATAATTCCCCTGTAAAAAAGACAATCTGGAATCGTCATCCTTAAAGTATAAAGTTTCTCTCATGCCCGGCGGCATCTGGTCAATGAAACAGAAAATACACTTATTGGTGCAGGATTTGTAATCGTCCATCAGGCCATTTTCAAACTCGATACCCAAATCCTCATCATAGTCTTTTTCAATCTCTAATTCCCATTCTTCTCCGTTTGCTTTCTTAAAAAGTGCCACCAGATACTCATCGTGAATTAGATAATGATAATCAAAGACATCACCGATTTCCTGTCCATTAATACTGATTAATTCGTCGCCCGGTTCTAACTCCATCTCTTCTGCGATGCTGCCCGGTTCGATACTATCTATAATATGTCTGCTCATATCTCACTCCAAATCTCGTTCTGCTCACTTGCTTTTTACAAAACTCCCCTTGCCACAGGCAATTTTCAAAAATTGCCTTGGCTCTGAATAGTTACAAAAAAGCATAGTAAGGCATACTATCTCAATATAACAATTATAGTTTACAAAAAAAAAGCCGGAATGGCAACTTGAAATTACAATTCCGGCTCTAAAACTTACGATTTTCTATTTTTCGTCAATTTTTCTTGCTTTTTCCAGCATATCATACTCTTCATAAGTATATAACTTCCATACATCGTTCACGATACCCAATTCTTCTAACGCTTTCACGAGGTTGGTACAATTTTTACCGAAACGTGTGTAGAGGCTGTCACTTTCTACCGAAGCGGAGAATGCTACGTCCACCGTCTCTACCGCTACGGCTTGACTTGCACCATAACCTCCCATAACAAATGCATCTTCATTATACATCGGAATATCATAATAAGCATCTTCAATTCTCTCAATTCCTTCTTCGTTGTAGTAACGCATTTGCAGATCGTTCATATACTCTTCCGCAGCAATGTCACTTCCACTAACCGAATATAAATCAAAAGTCACCAAATTGCCTTCTTCGATATCCTTTATCAGTGCATCTGACAGAACCTTCAGTTCTTCTTCGGAAAAACGATATTCAAAATAGTTCTGATACTGATCATACAGATTAATGTGACCTGTCAGATACATGTTACTTTCATAATTCACGCCTAGCAAATACTGTTTATATCGCTCCGGCTCCATCTCTTTTGCAATAATCTGACCGCTTGCCATATCCGGATTAACTGGATTCTGCTGATCAATTGGAAGTGAATAATGACGTACAAACACCTTACCATCTGTCAATACATACTTAAATGTCACTCCATAACAATTCACTTCGTTTCTGGCGATTCCATCGAGCACTTCGTCTTTTTCTGCAATAATCTGGGCATGTGTCGCCAACAAATCAGCCAGTTCTTTGCCCTCATATTTTACCGGGTAGTCCAAATCCACCCAAGCTTCCACGATTTCATCCTGCTTCGGCAATTTATGCTCTAATCCAAAAGCATCTGCATTCAGTGCCACTAAAAATACAACCATTACTGCTACCGAGGCCACCGCCTCTGTCACGATGTGCTTTTTAAAAATGCGAAAATTCTTCTGCATCAGCATCTCCGCCATGAAATAACCAATAAAAATACACACGATTACAAAAAACAGCATAATATAAAAACGTGCATCACTATAACGCGGTGTATCAAAATAAAATAACTCAGAAAGTCCTACACCCAATGTCGTACCACCGCAGATACCAAGCCCAATACGGAATACCGGCTTCATAAATTTTACTGCAATCACATCACCGGCAGTCTCCAACTGACGCTTGCGGTACATAAGATAAGCCAGCACAAAAAGTACCACACCAAACGCTGCATAACCTGCCACAACACCGCCACCGGATACCGTAATCATATCCAAACGCTCCAACGCATCATTATATCTGGTTGTAACATTCACGCTTCTCTCCAAGAAATAAAGCGGTGAAAGCACATATGTAATGTCCGTGCCCCACAAGTCATTCAAACCATATGTAACGTTCACAATCACGTTTTCCAGTACTTCCCTTACAATCATGTAAAGATAATTTGCCACAAAACAATATATTGGCATCGCCATAATATGCCCCGTCAGCATCGCAATAACCGTCGCAAATGCCACTCCAAAAAAGGTAATTCCCAACTGGAACAAAAGCATATACAATAACACTTCGATATTTGTCACACCGCAGCTAAGTCCTACGAACACACCTGCGATAAAACTGATTATCTCAGCCGCTGCAAGAAATGCGAATGCAGACAATGCATTTGTCACAAAAAGTTCTAATCGTGTCACCGGCAATCCATGGATACCATTTGTATTTTTTGCTGTATATAGATAAGAAAATACACACATAACTGCCAACACGCAGAACGTAAACAATACCAGCGGTTCGGCTGCCACTTCAAATACATTACGCAGCGCCGAATACTGCCTTGCAATCGGATTATTGCTGAAAGGGCGCATATACTGATACAGATTCAGCGGAACCATAGCCAGCATCATTAATAAAAATGCCGTCCACAATGGCCAGTACAACGTCAGATTCTTTTTAAATATAGTTTTATTAAAACAGGATATCTTTGATTTCATAATCGACACCTCCCATTTCATAAATAAAGATTTCTTCCAAAGTCAACGGTAATACGTCCACCACCGTTGGATTGCTCTGATTTAAATATTCTTCTGCTTCCTTCGGGTCACCTTTTACTATCAAGGTGTAAACACGTCCGGTATTGGACATATGTAATACATGAAACTGTTCCGGCAGCTTCGGTACACCGCTTGGACATGCCACCTGAATCTTAGAGATATTCCCCTGTAAATCACTTAAGGAACGCTCAATCATAACTTTTCCTTTGTGCATGATACCCACATGATCACAAACATCCTCTAACTCTCTAAGATTATGGGAAGATACCAGAACTGTCATGTTACGCTCTGCCACTTCCGCCATCAGAATACTCCAAATCTGTCTTCGCATAACCGGATCCAATCCATCCACCGGCTCATCCAAAATCAACACATCCGGTTTACAGCAAATTGCAAGCCAGAATGCCACCTGTTTTTGCATACCTTTCGACAATCTGCGGATGCTGCGCTTCACATCAATGGTTGGGAAGTATTCCTTTAGTTTCTCGAATAATTTCTCATCAAAATCTTTGTAAATACCTTTATAAAAACGCTTCATTTCCAGTGTGTCTGCCTGTAAAAAGTAAAATAGATCATCCGGAATACACACTATTTTTTCTTTTACTGCACGGTTCTCATATACCGGTTCCCCATTAATCAAAATCTCCCCGGCATCCGCTCTGTACACACCCATTAAATGTCTGATTAATGTAGACTTTCCGGCACCGTTCGGTCCTACCAAGCCATATATATTCCCTTTGCCCACATGCATTTCCACGCCATCCAAAGCTTTAAATTTATCAAATGATTTTTGTAATCCCGTCACTCTAATCATACGTCTTCACTCCCCTCTGCCATTATATCAATTCGCTCTTTCAACGTATTTTTTGAAACTTTCAAATAGAATAACTCTGTCACCAGCTCATCAAACTCCTGCAATAGTTCCTTTTCTCTGGTATTATCCATGTTGCCACACTCCGCGACAAATGTACCTTTTCCTACAAGCGTATAAATATAACCTTCGTTCTCTAACTCTCTATACGCCCGCTGAATCGTATTGGGATTAATCGCAAGCTGCGACGCCAGCTCCCGCACCGATGGCAGTTTCTCGCCTGCACTTAAGGCTTTGGTCACTACCAGCCTTCGCAGACCCTCTTTAATTTGTTCGTATATGGGCTTTGAGTCCCTGTAATTTAACTGAATCAAAAAGCAAACCTCCCATCTATATTAATTGATAACTGCATGTTTCTGAATCAAACTTTTTCAAAGTATGTAACAAGTGCACACTTCTTTTCTAACAGCATCGCGTGTACTAAGTATCTTAGTACACTTAATATACCATGAGAGGTTCTTATATACAATAAAGATAAACGAATGAATTTCTTAATTATTTTTTAAGACACCAAAAGAAGGAGGAATCGACTAATGCCGTTTCCTCCTTTTTATTTACAGTTGAGTCGTACAGTGCGACTAGCTTTTTTACAGAAAATTATCCTAAATAAGCACAAATCAGCTTAAATGTATTCTCCACGCCATCTTTATGGCTTCTCTCATAACCATGTGACGCATAAACGCCCGCACCAATCAAACCATGTCTGATGTCATAGCCTGCAGTCAATGCCACGTCTGCATCGGAACCATAGTAAGGATATACATCCACTGCAAAATCAATATCGTTCTCTTTCGCAGCTTTGATAAGTCCAGTTACAACATCATAATTGTAAGGTCCATGGCTATCTTTGGCACAGATAGATACCTGTGTCTCATCGCAACTTAATCCATCACCGACACAACCCATATCTACAGAAATAACCTCTGTTACTCCTACTGGAATGGAAGCTGCTCCGCCATGTCCTACTTCTTCATATACGGTGATATGGTGGTAAATCATACGCTCCGTCTCGATATTTTCTTCTTTTAAATATTTCGCATAGCCTAATAATATACCTACACTTAATTTATCATCCAAGAAACGGCTCTTAATATAACCGGACTCAGTCACAACCGTTCTAGGGTCGAAACATACGATATCTCCTGCCATAATACCAAGTTTCTCTGTATCGTCTTTGGATTTTACTTTTTCATCTAACACGACTTCCATAGACGCAAATTTACGTTTCGCATCATCATAATCCTTATTTACATGTACAGAAGCATTATCCATCTGCAAAGTTCCCTCATATTTACCGGAAAATCTGGTGTAAACGCGGCAGTTCTCTGCCTCTGCATTATTTGCATTCATCCCACCGATTGGTGATACACGAAGTCTGCCGTTACCTTTGATTTCTGTAACCATAGCACCTAAAGTGTCAATGTGAGCCTCTAACATCACTGCGTCACTTTTATTTTTACCACCAATGGCAACCAAAACACCGCCTTTTACAGTAAGTTCCGGTTCATAACCCAGTGCTCGATACTGCTGCATAACATATTCCGCTACTTCTTTTGTAAAACCGGATGGACTGTCAATTGCTAAAATATTCTTAGTTTCTTCTACAATGTAATCTACATATCCTTTTGTCTGCATAATTTAGTTCTCCTCATACTTTCTCCAAAATCTCCCTCTGCTTACAGAATTATTCTCATGGCAAACCGAAGATTTCATTCATTTTCTATTATCAAATTCGTAATCAACACCTACTGATTCATCTTACGGTTTCAACATAAGGAACGCCGCAAGATTCCCTCGTTTGCCCTTACTTGCTCTATGAGAAAAAAGTTCCTCATGATTGCAACAGGTACAAACATTCGTCACTGCCAGATGTTCCGGCAAAATCCCCGCCTCCAACATCACGATTTCATTCGCTTTCCACAGATTAAGATGAAATTTTTCTTCAGACTTCTGCCATAAAATCTCATCTTCATGCCCTGGGAATGCTCTCATAAATTCCTCTGACACATCACGACTTACTTCATAACAATCCTGACAGATAGATGGACCGATGGCACAATACAACTCCTCCGGCCTGCTGCCATATTCCTTCTGCATAGCTTCTATCGTAACTTTTCCCATTCTATTTACGGTTCCACGCCAACCAGAATGAGATAAACCAATCGCCTTATGCACCGGGTCTACAAAATATAACGGCACACAATCTGCGTAAAAAGTAGACAACACAAGTCCTGGTTCATTGGTAACCAAACCATCTACATCTGTGTAATCTTTTGGCACTATCACACCTTTTCCAGCGTCCGAATTCGTCACCTTACGTACATTCGTGGTATGCGTCTGGTCAGTACACACAAACTGCCCTATTTCTGTACCCATTGCCAACGAAATACGGCGGTAATTCTCCAAAACCGCCTCTTCCTTATCTCCTCGGATAAAACTAAAATTCATCGTAGCAAATTCATTCTCACTGACACCACCACCTCTGGTCGTAAAACAATGGCGTATTCCTTCCACTTTTTCTAAAAGATTAAAATGTAAGAGCGGAACCCGAATCTCCGGTTCCACCTCGTGCTCTCTATACATAAAAATCTGTTGATTATTCTTATACTTCAAGTTAAAAACCTCACCTCTTCATCGCTTTTCAAAAAAATGTAACCTCTTTTAACCATCTCAGTTCGCATTTACTCCAGATTACCATCCGACATACTCAAATGCATTTTTTATAAGCATATATTCCTCGCCCTTAATTGCCACTACGTCAAATCTGCAAGGCGATGTCTCTCCATAACCATTCGTCAAGCAATAATACGATGCCACTTTGCTAATAATGCGTTGTTTCCTACTATCCACTGCTTCAAGAGGACTCCCGCTTCGTCCGCTACTGCGGTACTTTACTTCCACAAAAACGAGATACTCCCCATCCTTTGCCACAATATCAACCTCACCCATGCGACAGCGAAAATTATATTCTAAAATCTCATACCCCTGCTGCCTTAAATACTCGCCTGCAAGCTTCTCATAGGCCGTGCCCACTGCACGTTTATTCATAGTCCTACCTTTGCTTTCAATCGATCCATATCATCCACAAACACTAAAATCTCTGCTACTACATCATAGAGCTCCGGTGGAATTGCATCTCCGATTTCTAACTTCGACAAAGTCTCTGCCAGCTTATGATCCTGATAAAAGGGCACGTCATTTTCTTTCGCCTTTTCTATGATACGCTCTGCTACTTCACCTTTTCCAGACGCTAAAATCTTCGGTGCCACATCGCCCGGTTCATAAGCAATCGCTACTGCTGTTTTCTCTTTTTTCTTATCATCTGTTTTGAAAAATCCCCATAAATCCGGACGTTTTCTCTCTTCTGGCATGTATTCCTCCTTGTCTCCCATAAGAAAGTACAGTTCTGCTCACAAAATTTCTTCCCAAAACAAGCAAAGAATTTGACCACACTAAGTCCTCACATCGAATGAGTAACGGTGTAATGTCCCTGCTGTTGGCATATCTTTTTTCAAAAAATCCTGCACAAAGTCTACTTTTTTCGCTTCATTTTCTACTGAAAACGTACAATTATATCCTTTTTGCCTCAACTTCGCCTCTAATACCGGCAAATGCTTCTGCACCAATTCATACGATGCGTCATCCGAAAAATAAAACTTCGTCTGTACATTCTTCCGGAGCATCTTCACAGAAACATCTGTAGCTCCTAAATGATCCAAATCCAAATGTAAAAATGCTGAAACCTCGGTATCCGGGTCACTTAAATTCTTTTTGTTAGTATATACATATAAATCACCATTTGCATTCTGCCCCGATAATTTCAATGGAAGCTGTACATATGTATAAATCTGATTCAACTGATTCATAAACTCAACATTACTACGAATGTCTGCTGTATTCTGCAATAACTGTTGCTGTTCTAACCCAGTCGAACGAATAATCTGCTCTAACTGCCCAG
Organism: Roseburia sp.; assembly: GCA_045531555.1. Classification (GTDB taxonomy): domain Bacteria; phylum Bacillota; class Clostridia; order Lachnospirales; family Lachnospiraceae; genus Roseburia. The sequence continues at coordinate 112,286 of JAZSEF010000044.1, forward strand.
TCTGCTGCAACAACTTTTTATAGGACTCCTTAACCTGTGCACCCTCTAACTCTTCCGGGCGAACCATCCACTTTTCCTGCATCAGTTCTTTTAAAATAGACCGATATTCCTTACTTCCAAAGAACTTCTGAACACCAAGGAATCCAAATTCCTGTTTTTCTGCCAAACTCTGCTGGATGTGTTTCAAAAACTTCTCTATGGTAAGTTCCGTATTCAATACCTGCTTGGTATTTGCCGCCGCATCTTCCACTGCTTCTTCTACGGCAGCAGGCACATTTTCTTCCTGCATGGTATCCACAAAAATCTCTTCTTCGGATTCTGTTATAAACAATGACGGATTATCAAGCAACGTTGGTGTACTTTGAAGCATTTTTGTAATCTGCTCTAACTGTGCTTCATTAAAAACCTGCTGCAATGTCTGTGCGGAAAATGCAACCTGCTGCCCCTGTGTATGTAACTCTAACATCACACCATTCTGACCGCCTGCCACGCCCTGTGTACTGCCATACTTTCCAAATAATAACTGCTCCACATCATCTGCCGCACCATGTAATGCAAGCTCTGAATTCAAAAATGCATCTACTAATTTATGATTTAACTCTACGGATTTCTCTGGATATATCTCCTCATTTCCTAACAAATCAAGAACCTGATTCACCGTATCATTCATTTTTCCTAAAAGAGCATAATCGCCCTTTCCATATTGTTCAAACTGCGCTGCCATCTCGGCATCCACCGGTAAGCCTAAGCGCACCATGTCTACAATCGTCTGCACATTCGTCTGTTCATTGCCACTGACATGCTTCACCATTTCTAAGATACTCTGCTTATCAATCGGCATCTGCCGGTGCATCATCGCTTTTACCATCTCTAAGTTACGATCTGTCACCGGTACTCCTGCTGTTGTGAGCGCGTTCATCAAAATCGGATTGCCACCGCTTCCATTTCCGGTATACGGTTTAATCGCTAATACATTTCCACTATTACTTTTCACCTGAAAAAACATCGGGGTGCCGACTTTAAGCTGCACTTTTCCTTCTAACTGCGCCACAATAGACTGCCCTGTACTGAGAGAAAGCGTCACTTTACCGCCTCTGACAGAAGTAACCGTTCCTTCAAATACACTTCCCTGCGTCAACTCACTTACTGCGGACACCAGTTTTTGCATACTGGTAGCACCTTTTAACTCTTCAGTACTATTACTATTGGTATTCCGCTGATACTGGCTGACCAAATTTGAAATATGCATGTGGTGTCCTCCTTGTTATACAAAATTTTTTATGAAACTATTTCTGTGAATCGGTGTCGGTCCAATCTCTTTTAATGCCTTAATATGCTCTGCCGAGCCATAGCCTTTATTCGATGCAAAACCATATTCCGGAAATACTTTGTCGTATTCTTCCATCAAACGGTCTCTCGTCACCTTCGCAATGATGCTTGCCGCACCAATTGAAATACTTTTCGCATCTCCCTTGATAATTGGCACCTGACGCACTTCTACGCCTGGAATCGTTACTGCATCGTTTAATAATATATCGGGTTTTACCTGCAAATTACTAATAGCTTCCCGCATCGCTTCGTAAGTTGCCTGTAAAATATTAATCTCGTCAATCCGCCCCGGTCCTACCATACCGATACCAACTGCTACTGCTTTTTCCATAATGATATCGTATAACTCTTCTCTCTTTGCCGCAGAAAGCTTTTTCGAATCATTGATATATAAAATATCACAATCTTTCGGCAAAATTACCGCACTTGCAACAACAGGACCTGCTAAGGGACCTCTGCCTACTTCATCAATTCCACAAATATAGCCAAACTGCTCATATTCCCGTTCGAACTTACCAAGCTCCCAAATACGCTGCTTCTCCTGTTCCAACTTCTCTGCTCGTTTTTTTGCCTGCTCTACTAATTTTACAACACCGCTTCGCTCATCAGATTCATAAGTATTAATAAAACCTGCAAGTGCCTCATCCGGTGTATTTTTTAATTCTTCTTTGATAACGCCTATCTTTTTTTCTTCCATGATACTTCTCTCTTATTCACTCTTCGGAAACTCAAGTGTAATTTTCCCTAATTTACCACTTCTGAATTCATCAATTAAAAGTGTCGCAGCCTTGCTGTAATCCAACTCATTTCCCTTTGAAATACATTTACGATTCTCTGCAATACCCTCTAAAATCTTAACCGGCTCTAACGACTCATCTACACTGTAACGTTCCGCCAATACTCCTGGATAATACTGTGTCAGAATTTTAATCAACTCAATCGAAAGTTCATCAATATTTAAAATCTCATCCTTAATCGCACCAATTAATGCCAGACGCAATCCTACCATCTGATCTTCGAACTTCGGCCACAAAATACCCGGTGTATCCAGTAATTCGACGTTCTGATTCAGGCGAATCCACTGTTTCCCTTTTGTCACACCCGGCTTATTTCCGGTTTTGGCGCAGGCTTTCCCAGCATAAGAATTGATAAACGTAGACTTTCCAACGTTTGGAATACCCACTACCATCGCACGAACCGGACGATTTTTGATACCACGTTTACGGTCACGCTCGATTTTCTCCTTACAGGCATCCATGACTACATTTGTCACTGTTTTCATACCTACTTTCGAACGGGCATCAAGCTGTACCACAAAATAGCCCAGCCCCTTAAAATATGCTGCCCACTCCTGATTTCTCATTTCATCTGACAAATCCGATTTATTCATAATGATAAGACGCGCCTTATTTTTCCCCAACTCATCAATGTCCGGATTACGGCTGCTAAGCGGAATTCTCGCATCCACCAACTCAATTACCAAATCAATCAACTTAATATCTTCCTGCATCTGACGTTTCGCTTTCGTCATATGTCCCGGATACCACTGAAAATGCATACTATTTACCTCAGCTTTCTTTTATCTAATCTCTTTATCATCTTTCTCTATGAATCTTATCACGTTGCCATTTCATGCCAACTTCTTGGAAAAACCTCTTACAAGAACCCGAACTCATTCCATGACACAATACGGAACCACACCTTCCCGATAATATGCTCTTTCCGCACATTTCCGATATTCGCAAACCTGCTGTCTTCACTGTTGTTACGATTATCGCCCAACACAAAGTATTCATCATCTTTTAACGTAATCGGTTCATTTGCAATGCCAGCCTCCTCAATAGAGGACACGCTGACAGCCTCATTAAATACCTCTCCATTCACATACACAACGCCCTTCACAATCTGCACGGTATCTCCCGGCACACCAATTATGCGCTTAATATATAAATGCGATTTCTCGTTACCATTCGGCTTAAAAACAATGATATCATTTGGTTTTGGATTCGATACAGCATATACAAATCGATTCACCAAAACATTATCTCCATTATAAAGTGTTTCTGCCATAGACTGCCCTACCGCACTGGTTCTAAGTCCAATAAAATACACAAATGTAAACGCCAATAATATCGTCAGCGCAATCTGCAATATCCAAAGCAACACTTCCTTTACAATCTTAATATTATTCCTTCTCTTCTGTCTATTAAAATTCAATCCGCTTCTGCGTCTCTTCATCTTTCTCACAATCCTTTGCTTATTATTAAATCAAAAATACCCCTATATTAATTATAAGGATAACTCCACTTTTTACAATAATAAATTTTGTGTTTGAAATAATTTGATAAAACATTACGTCCGCATAATGCGAACCCTGATGCCGCTAAGCGACTCGAAATGCACATTTTATACTTCTTAAATGAGCATTTTGATAAAAAGAAAAATAGTTATTGCATCATTTCGATGTAATAACTATTTTACAGAAAATTTTCCAAAATACAAGTATGAATTTACTTCCATACCTCATTTTCTTTAAAAGTCTGCACCCAAAACAAGTGAGTGCATCCTGAATAAATTCAGTATACACTCACCCCTTCGGTTTACACCCTATTTTTGCTACGTTATTTTATACTATCTTTTTGCCTCTACGAGTTGCAAATAATACCAACATCGCCACTAAACCAACACCGGAACCGATGGAACCAAAGAATAATGGCTTATTATTTACAAACTGTACCCAAGCATCCGTTGTTACATAAAAATCTGTAATTTCAACAATCTGCTCATTTCCGGCAGCGTCCATACATACAACCTTTACCTTATGTGCGCTTGAAGAATCACCTGAAACATTAAATATAAATTCTCCTGTTCCAGCAAGTACTTCTGCAATTTCTTCCATATTCCAGGTCATATATGGAACATCATAATCATCGAGATATACTGTAATGCTATCTAATAATAAGTTATCGTTTGCAAGCATAATAACTGTTAAATTCTCTAATGCATACGTTGTTTTACTCTCAAGATTTGTTACGTTAATATTTGGAACTGTACTATCAATACCAAAACTAATTTCCTTATCTTTTACGTCTAACGTATTCTCTGCAATATTACCAGCCGCATCTTCTGAATGAAGAATCAAACGATATACACCATCTTCATCAAAATTAGCTTTAAAAATAGTATAAGTATAGATGTATCCCTGTTCCTCACTGCCTTCAACTTCAACGGTATAATCAACACCTTCTTCTAGAACAATTGTCATATTATTCTTGAACAACGTCAATTTGATATTGGATAATTTGTTCACGTTAACCTCTGTTATTACCAGATCCGTTGGTTCCTTTACATATTTTCCATTTACATCTGCAATTGCTGTCAGATCGTATGTAGAACCAAAACGGTTTACAGAAAATTTCACAGAATCAGTTGTCGTATTACCAGCTTTATCTGTCAAATTAACAGTAATAGTATAAATATCATCCGACTCTTTTACTTCATCAAAGTTACTAAATTTAAATACACGGCCATTATGAATATCAGAGTAACTTCCGTCTAACTGAACACGTCCTCTATTAGCACCTTCTAATATAATCTCTGATTTTGTAACATCAATATTGGTATCTGTGAAGGTTACAACCGGTGCAATAGTTCCTTTATTAGCAAATATTTCGGTTCCTTCAATCTTTAATTCTGGAACTGTTTTATCCACATAGAATGTCTGCTCTGCAAAATCAGCAGCTTCATTACCGGCCTTATCTTTTACCGCAATATCAAATGTATATAATGCATCATTATCATAAGAGATGGTTGCTGTATGTGTATCTCCTACTGAATGCCATCCACTTACTGATGGAGTTGCTACTCCTGCGCCATCATCTGTTGCATTCATCGTTACCACAACACGATCAGGCACAAAATTATGTTCCTTAATACTAACAGTTGCTACTCGAGACTCCTTATAATAATTTTCATTCAATGAATTATTATTATTATACGTTACTTCGATTTCAGGAAGTGTCTTATCAATGGTAAACTTCTGTGGTGTTATACCTTCATATTTTACCTCTTTATTCGTATTTCCCGCCTTATCTTCACAAGAAATACTAAAGTCGTAATCACCATCTGCCTCAAATCTAATAGACGATGTCCATGTTGTATTATTTCCTGCACCTGATGAACTCCAGCCCGAAATACCTGGAATCGGACCATCTGTATTTGTAATTGTTAATTTTACCTTCTCAGGAGAGAAGTTATTATCTTTTACAGTAATCGTAGCTATTCTATCTGCTTTAAAGACATTTTCACTATCCACATCACTGTTTGACATTTGTACTGTAATTTCAGGTTTCACAGTATCGATTTTAATATCACCAGCTTTTGTTGTAGTTATACGAGTATTTCCAGCATTATCTGTTGCTTCAATTTTTATGATTAAATCATTACAACTAAACGCTGCTGCATCAATGGTGACACTTCCATTCCATGCACTCGCCAACTTATCATCATCATAAGTCGCACCCGTTTGCTCCTTCACTTCGCCGGTTTCTGCTGATAATTCGTAAGCAAATAACTCTTTCTTTATAGATTTATTCAGCTCTTTTGAAGAAAGTTGATATACGATTTTATTCAATCCCGAATAATAACCTTTTTCTGTTACAGTATCTCCAGAACCTTCATTTTGATTCTCATCCTCGTCTATCTCCTCAGCATCTTCCTCCGTATTCGGATTTCCGATTACTGCTGGATCTACTATAGCAAAATCGACCTCAATATTCTTTGTATAGAATCCACTACTGTTAGGCTTGTCAATAATAATATCAATTTCCGGTGCCTTCGTTTCTCCGATTGGTAATTGATTATCTACAACAATACCAGTTGTATTAGCAATTACTGTATTGTTTGCCTTATCAGTTACCTTTGTATACAGAACAAATTTTTCGTTTGGCGTAACTACGATGCCATTCTCTGCCTCATAATCAATCCATTCTCCGCTCTCATCATAATCAAGGACAGAATTCACTTTCTGATACTGAATTTTCTCCAAACCACTGATATTACAGTTTGCTTCAATCTTTACACATACTTCTTCATTATAGAATTTATTGAAAACAATTGTCTTTTCTGTTTCAGTTTCTGGTTTTGGATTATCTACATTTACTCCCTCGATACTAATAGAAACATCCTCATATTCATCCGGAGCTGTCTGGTCTATACAGAATGCATCTTTAACCTCTTCTACTTCTTTATTTCCCGCTACATCAGTATATTTCAAAGTATAATAATACCAAGCATCTTCACTTAATGTAATGCTTGTTGTATGTACATCTCCATTTGATGTCCATTCTGCCTGGTCGCGTAATTTAGCTAAAATCTGTTCTACATCAACTGCTGTAACCTTTTTACCTTCTGGCTTAGGTGCATCCAATGCCTCCAATTCAAATACGACATCTGCTGCATTAAAATTATGTTCTGTTACTGTAATTTCTACATTTCTCTCTGCGTTTAAGATACCCTCATTTACAGAAGTATTACCTGTATCCGTATTAATTACTGTAATCACTGGTGCTGTCTTATCAACTGTGAATGCATCTTCCTCATATGTATCAAAGACATTACCGGAACGATCTGTATATTTGATGTCAAATGTGTAGTCCGCATCTTCATTAAACGGTACTTCTGCAACATATTGACCTGTCTCTTCATCCAATGTAAATGTTGGTCTTACTTTGGTAGATGTATAAACATCTTCATTGTTCAAACGTTTACCTACTGTAATTACCAAGTATTCCTCATATGTATTTGGAACATAATCATACAAATCTGCACTATCCCATTCTTCTGTACCGAAGAAGTTCGCTTCATCAATACTGATTTTTGCTGTTTGATTTTCTTTGTAATAGGAACCATTCTTAACATCTGTATTTTCATAAGTTACACTTACACCCGGAATGACATCATCAACAACAACAATTATTTCCTTATCACTTTGTTTTTCCTTATTACCTGCTTTATCAAACGCATCAAATGAAACGCTACCCCTAAACTGTGCAGGAATTTCAAAGCTTACCGTTGCTTTATCCCCATCTATGTTAAGTTTATCACTTAAAACTGTAACCTCTTTAACCGGCTGACTCGCACCTTCTTCTTGATACGAATATACAAAATAGTCAATACCTGATGTAATATCTTCTGCTGACAATGTAACTGTTACCGGTGCCCTATAAAATTTAAAAATCTTCTCTAAGAATTGTTTCCAGCTAACCGGATCTGAATAAGTAATCTCTAAATTCTGTGGTACTGTCTTATCTACACAGAATGTATCCTCAATAGGCTTTACTTCTTCGTTTCCAGCTAAATCCGTATACGTCATCTTAATCGTATACATTGCATCAATATCAAACAACAAGTCTATGGTATATACATCACCATTCTGATTCCATTTGTCTATATTCTGCAAATCTGCTACATATGTTTTCGAAGAAATATCTACCGGAGTGCCATTTACATCCTCTGCAGTTACAGTAAACTTTACATCGCTTGCTTTAAAGTTATGTTCTGTTACCGTAATCGTTGCTGTTCTATCTGCATTGTAATAAATCTCATTTACCGGTTCTGCATCATCATAATATTTAAGCTTTAATATCGGAGCTGTCTTATCAATTATAAATTCTTCTACATATATCTTGGTAGACTCTACTCCTGTATCGTCGTTTTTAATCTGTGCTTCATGATTTGAACGATCTACATATTCAATACTGAATGTATAATCTGCATCCTCTGTGAATTCAATCGTTGCTTCATAATGTTTTGAGCTTTCAATATAGGTAAATTCTAATTCCTCTGCCGGAATCACACCGCCTTCCGGTTTCTCATTATTGCCAATCAACATTTCTTTTTTGACAATAATTTTACCATCCACAAAGTCTTCATATCCCCAATCATCTGTACCAAAGAAGTTATCTTCTGCAATTGAAATCGTAGCTGTTCTATTTGCATTATAATAACGACCATTCTGTACCGTTGCACCATGATTATCATACTTCACCGTAATATTTGGTACGGTTGTATCTACAACAATTGTTCTTTCATCTTCTACTTCTGTACGATAATCAGCCTTATCTACTGCAACAAAGGATACCTTTCCTCTAAACTCCGGTGCAATCTCAAATGTATACGTTGCCCTTGCACCTCGGTCGCTAAACACGAGTTCGTTATTTGGAACTGTAACTTCAACTTTCTGACCCGTACTTTCATCTACATAAGAATAAATAAAATAATCAATACCTGATGTAATATCAGATGCTGTTAATGTAACCGTTACCGGAGCCTGGTAAAAACCAAATAAAAATTTCTCTAAAAATTTCTTCCATTCAACCGGCTCTGAATAAACAATTGCCTCTTCTGTTTCTCCTACTTCCGGTGCTACTCTATCGATACAGAACCTTTCTGCAATTGGTTCTACCTGCTCGTTACCAGCTAAATCCGTATATGTCATATCTACTTCATAAGTACCATCTACATCAAATACGACATTAAACTGATATTTATCCGGTGCCACCTTAGTCCATTTTTCAGTATTTTTAATATCCTGTAAAACAGACTGATAATCTGTGAATTCAAATCCATCACCTTTTACATTTTGGACAATAGTAGTAAAAGCAATATCTTTTGCATCAAAGCACATCTCTTCTACTGTAATGGTAGCTGTTCTGTCTGCAATATAGTAGCCTGTATCCGACATCTCATCATTTGCATATGAGATAGTAATCTCCGGCTGCTTTTTATCTACAAAGAAATGTTTTGTATAAGTGCTCTTCTCATTCCCCGAACGATCTGTATATTCAATCTTTAACTCATACTCAGCATTCTTATCAAAATCGTAAGTAGCCTCATAATAATCACCATTCTCAGCGTCTTCTATCAACGTAAACTCTGGTCTTACACTCTCTTTTGCAAGAACGTTTTCGCCTTGCTCTCGTTTTGATACTTCCACTACAAGATTACCATTGTTGTAATCTGCATAGTTCCACTCACCCGTAGCAAAAAAGTTATCCTCATAAATCTTGATAGTTGCTTTTATATCCTTATTATAATAAACTACATCACCAACTGCATCCGCTGGATCTACCGGACTATATTCAACCTCAATCTTAGCTGATTCATCATCAACAATCACTTCTCTATTATAGGTCTCATCATCAGATATTGTGTCGCTAAGTTCCGCAGCATTTTTAGCAGTAAATCTTACATGTCCTCTAAACTGAGGCTCGATATAGATTTCTGCTCTTGCTTTTCCATCTTCATAAGATATCTCTTCATCCACACCTACAGTAAGGATACCGCTTCCACCTACTGCGTTTTCAGATGCGTCCTCTGATAAATCATAAACATATTCAAAGCTTTCCATCCTTGCCACATCATCTGTAGCTTCTAAAATAACCTTCACATTTGCCTTAAAGAAGCCAAGTGAAATAGTTTCTAAAAGAGTATCAATCCATGTTCCCCCTTCATACGTAATCGACATATCAGAAGGTGCTGTTGTATCGATACAAAATGTTTCTGAAATCTCATTTGAAATCTTTCCGGCTTCATCCGTGAACTTCATCGTAATGGTATAATAACCATCTTTTTTTAATGTAATCGGATTTGCTACATAAATATTTTTATTCGTAGTATCCTGATGCCAATTATTTGCATCCTTAAAATATGCATTGTAATCGTCATACATTCCTTCGTTTACTGGAATAATAATATTATTATTATTTACATCTACTGCTTTAACAGTAAATTCTACATTAGCTGCATTAAAGTTAAAATCTGTACTTGTAAAAGTTACTGTTCTTGGATCTGTGAAATATCTGATACCGTCTTTCTCAACAGATGGTGTATCCCCATCCGCATATTCTCTATTCATTATAGGTGTATCTAAGTCGATGTTAAATGTAGATACATATTCTGTTTCTGTACCACCGTTTATCGTACCCACATTACCCGATTTATCTGTATAAGACACCTGTAATGTATATTCGCCTGCTTCTGAGAATGTATGTACTAATTCATATCCATCCTCTGTTGGTATGAATTCCTCTGTAATATCATAAGCTACTGCTGTATCAACACCATTTTCTTTACGTGTGGCTGCAATTACTACATCTTCTGCATCAAAGTTCTCTTCTATGACAGTAATCGTCATAACTCTGCTTTCACTATAATAATTATTTGATGTTTCGGCACCTGCAAATGAGACCGTAATACCCGGTTTCTGATTGTCAACGATGATTTCTTCACTAACATATTCTTCTGATGCACGTCCAGCATTATCTACTGCAATAAAACTAACCTGTCCACTATAGCCCGCGTCAATTGTAAACGTAGCACTATATACATTCGTTTGCCCTTCTACCTCAGTAGCCAGAATCTGCTGTGGTTCTTCACCATTATTCGCTCCGTCGATATCGTATTCGAAATATGCCACACCAGATACCATGTCCGTTGCAGTCAATGTTATCGTTGCCTGATTTTTGAAAAAGCCGCCAGTTAAAATCTCTAATACTGTTCCTACCGGAGATTCAATCACATCGATATTTAAGGAATCCGGTGCTGTTTTATCCAACTTGAATGGTCCAAAACCATTTTCTTTATTATATACGGCACTGATTGCACCATTATTACTCTCGGCTCTTAAATAAAAGTCTTTTTCTATCGCATCGCTTTCATCTACTAAGACAATTTCCGTCTTCCAGACACTTTCTTCAAATGAGTCTATTTCACTAATCTTATATCCATTTGGTGCTGAAATGGTAATATTATTTGTATACCACTCGCTATTTGCAATTATTTTTTCTCCTCGTACAAATGGCTCCACTGTGCCAAAATCAGCTCTTGTCACCTTAATAATACATTCTACTTCACGTGAATTATAACAAATATCACCAGGATTTGACGCTATAAGCTTCACTTCTCCTGTTCCTTCTGCTAAAAATGTCACTACACCATCTTCTGCTCCTACAGTAGCAATTGTATTACCATCTTCTAAAGAATAAGTAATTGTTTTATCGATTGCTGAAATACTATCTGCATCGATTGCAAAATCTTTTGTTTCTGTACCATACACAATATCAAATGTACGATATTCATCAACAATATCCGCAAAATCAAATGTCTGATCAGCTCTTTCAACTGTAAGCGTATACTCAATCACTTTTACTGCATATACATCATCATCTTCTGTACCAACCGTTGCTCGCACAGTCACTTCACCTGATGCAAGAACATGGAGTTTCCATGAGTCTGTAGCATCCAAAACTGCTACATCATTTGTATCATCCCCATCCTCATGAACATTCTGCTCATCTCTTGTCTGTGCAATAATCTCATACTTTATTTCCGCACTCGGATCATTTACATCGGCCGCTTTATTCTCAAATACAAAATCCGGTTCATATGTGATTGTATAATCCGTTTCTTCTGTCTTTTCAAAACTTACATCTGTTCTTGGTTTTAAACCAGCTATAATTATATACTGGGCAGGTGTAACCACATAATTGCCATCATATGAATCTACTGTTGCTGTAACTTCATAGGTTCCTGGTTTATTCAATGTAACCGTACCATCATCAGCAATACTTGCTTCATCAGTAATTGCAACTCCGTCTGCTCTTTCAATAATATATATTATTGAAAGCCCGCGATTTGCCACCTCAGCACTTGATGCTTCATTTTTATATGTTGGATATTCTCCTGTTTCCAAATTAGCTTCAATTACTTTACCTTTAGCTGGAATAGTTTCTCCAAAAACAATATCATCGATAGTTGCTGCAGTAATTGTAACACTGCGTTCTACTACTAAAGGCACATAATTTACTCTCTCAATCTTAATCGAAACATTCCAACTACCAATCGTTGTAAATGAAGGACATTCTGCCACATAACCGCCCCCATCCACACTATATGTTATTGTATAATCATCTTTCAAATTTTCGTCATTGATTTCAGCCTTAACTGAATGAGCCTCTGCATCAAATATCTCATTATAATTATTACTAATCGTATAATCTGCTGTTGGTATGTTCAATAGTATGTTTTCTATATCTACAGAACTCTGTTCAAAGTCTCCATCTACAACTTTTACCTTAACAGTCTGTGTTGCATACCCTTCAATAGCCAATGTATATGTTACATTTCCATTCTCTGGTAAAGTAACATGATTACATGTAAACTGACCATTTTCGTCAGTTGTATGTGCTCCTTCCGGACACGCTTCCATACCAGAACCAACATATGTTACTTGTTTTCTAACAATATTATACGAAGCTACTTCTGTACCAGCACCGTCTCCATTTTCATCTCCAGTTCCGTCTTCGCCTTCACTTCCGTCTTCACCTTCGCTTCCGTCTTCGCCTTCGCTTCCGCCTTCGCCTTCGCTTCCGTCTTCGCCTTCACTTCCGCCTTCGCCTTCACTTCCGCCTTCGCCTTCGCTTCCGTCTTCGCCTTCACTTCCGCCTTCGCCTTCGCTTCCGTCTTCGCCTTCACTTCCGCCTTCGCCTTCGCCTTCACTTCCGCCTTCGCCTTCATCAGGATTCTCTTGTTCTTCTACAACATAAGTTACTGTTACGGCTTTATTTGTAATCAAATTATCAAATGCATCTTTTACAGTAAACGTAATTCCAGGATTTTCTCCTTCTTCTGCAAAAGTCTCTGTCGTATCTACCGGCAAAGAGGTCACAAACACTACTACTGCCAACAAGAAAGCAAATATTCGCTTTCTCATTTTTCTCATTTTGTAATTCATCTTCACATGTTCTCCTTCGTTACCAAACTACTCCACTATTTCTGCACTACCCAAAAAACTCATCTCAATATCCAACTGGAAAATACCTGTTAAAACCGGAACTTCCTGCATCGGTGCCGAATTATTATCTAATAAATCCACCGTATCACCAAATCCTAACATTCCCTGTGATAACACCGTTGTCTCATTCATTCCTGGAGAAAGTACCGTCGTTTCACTCATTCCAGGCGAAAGTACTGTCGTCTCATTCATTCCTGCATTAAGTACCGTCGTCTCATTCCCACTCGGTGCCAATTCTACGGTAGAAAACTTCTCCGTTGTTGCCGACGGCATAATCTCACTTGTTTTATGCATCAAACGTCCCGAAGGTGAAATCTTATCCGTCAAACGCCCTCTTGCAGTACCACTTCTCATTGATTTATAACTGCTATTTCCGGTATTCTCATTCTGTAAACGAATATTCTCGATCGCTTTTCTCTCGTTGGCACCGGTAAAGTCACCGACAAGCTTCAATATATCTAATCTAAAAAACAAAATAATTGATACCATAAAGAAAACACCTGCCAATGCATACGACACAAGGGAAAGATTCTGCAATAATTCAATTGACATACTTAGTTACCTCCTTTGCTTGTACTAAAAGCTGTTTCAATCGTATTCTTGGTATCTTCCAAAAAAGAAATCGTATGATTCTTCTTCTCTTCTGTCTTATCTGTGGTAGTTTCCAATGCCTTTGTAGTATCCGAAATCAAATTAAACATCGTATTTAATTCTTCTTTTGTTACGCCATCCCCTTTGAATTTCGTTGCATACTGCTGAAGTGCACTTCTAGACAGCTCTAATAATTCCAATCGAACAATCTCACTCTCCGTTTCATCCACAGCAACCATATTCAATAACTCCAACAAGTTGTCGTATAATGGTTTATAAGTACCTTTATCACTCGCCTCTGTTACGTTTGTGGTAAGGTCTCTATAAAAAGTACCTATGTTCGAATATACAGTGGCCATTCCCAAGTATGGATAATCTTCCGGTGCATTGCTTAATACATCTGAAAACCACTCAATAGAACTCTTTGCATTTGTAACCTGATTACTATTACCTTCGCTATATTCATAATAATACCAATATAATTTTCCTACTTCGAAACAAATCTCCGTATAATTCTCTTGGTTCTGTTGAATCTCATCCTTATGATTCTTGATGTACTTTGCTAACTGATTTGCTTCCTCTACCGAAAAAGCTTCATCTTCTTTATATGCCTGAATCAATCCCAAATACGCATCTTTCTCACCTGCCTTATTAGGAATCGCCAGACATTCATCGTACAGTTCTAATTTTTCGGCATAATCGTTCGATCTTTTTGCATCATCAAGTAATTCCTGATAACTATCCGTTGCTCTCAAATTCGCTACATGATCGAATGCAAAACCTCCTATTGCAAATGCTACAGCAAGAGCTGAAGTCGCAATAAAAGTTCCTAATTTTCTTTTTTGCTTTCTAATATGTTCATCATCAAACTCTTTGTAATGATCTAACGCATACATCAACTCTGCTGCTGACTGATATCTCTGATTCGGGTCTTTTTGTGTACATTTCTCAATAATTTTTTCAAGACCGGTAGATAAACTTGGATTAATCTGACGAATCGGCTTCATCTCATATGGCGGTTCACTCGGATTATGTCCGGTTACCAAATGATATAAAGTTGCACCCAAACAATAAATATCAGTACGTCCGTCCGTCTGTCCCATACCACCAAACTGCTCCGGTGCAGCATAACCAATTGTTCCCAAACATGTCGTATCTGCTAAATTTTTTGCTTTAAACTCTCTAGCTGTACCAAAGTCAATCAATGTAACTTTGCCATCATTGAGCATAACATTGGCCGGCTTCATATCACGATAAATAATAGCCGGCTCACGAGAATGAAGATACCCTAATACGTCACACAACTGCTTTGCCCATTCAATTACATGTTCCTGCGGCTGTGCTCCATATTCTTCTAATGCTTTACTGAGCGAATGACCTTCGATATAATCCATTACGATTAAAAAAGTCTCATCATCTTCAATAACATCGATAATACTTGGAAGGTTAGGATGATTCAATTTCTTGAGCATGTCTGTTTCCACAATCAAGCCCTGCTTGACCGCTTCAAAGTCTAACACACCATCCTTACGGACTTCTTTGATCGCCCATGTTTTATTCGCTTTTTCATTCAATGCCATGTATACGACACTCATACCACCATGGCCAATCTCACTTAATATTTTATATTTTCCGTCGACAAGGGATCCTATTTCGAGCATAACTTACCTCCAGTTCTTAATCAAAATGTCCTTATTGATACGACAGTGATATTATCCCGTTCCTGTCTCTGTTTGTTCAAATCAATAAGTGCTCTCATATTGTTCTGCATTCCATCTGCATCAAGCATGACATTTGGATTAAGATAGTTATAAATCTCGCCTTCAGTAATTTCATGCCTAAATCCATCACTACATAACATATATACTGCATTCAATTGCGTATCACCGAAAAACAAATCCGGATATACTTCATCAGAAGCCCCAATACACTGTAATAGTACACTTCTTCGCGGATCGACTGCAGCCTGCTCCGGAGTCAAATTACCACGTTCTACTTCTCTGGCCACTACTGTCTGATCTTTTGTAAGTACCCTAATGCCATTTGCAATCTCATATGCTCTTGTATCTCCTACATTCACGATATAATATCGCTGCTCCGTCAAAAGTAACGCTGTTACAGTTGTACCCATACTGGTACCACATTTCTTACCATGAATCTTAATTTTACGGTTATATTCCATAGCGATATTTGTCCAATCTGTACGAATCGCAGCATCTGTAATCCCCGTTTCACAAAGTACCGGAAGTCTCGTCTCGCTCCACTGGCAAAATGCTCTAACCAAAGAAGCACTTGCCACTTCTCCTTTTGCCAAGCCACCCATGCCGTCACATAATACTGCAAATACGACTTTTCCAATATTTGTACTAAACACACGAACACTATAGCTATCCTGATTGGTAGCTTTTGTATTTCCAATGTCCGTTACTGCTGAAACTATAAAATTCACGCCTCTTACCACCCTTCTAATAACAAAACCTTTGTTCAATTTCTCTATGTTTAACCTTTACTAATACAATATCCGTAAAAAGAATAAGCCATGAAAGCACCAAAGCAATGTAGCCACTTACAGTCACTTCAGCAATACTGCTTCCCAATCCACCCATTCTTTCAAAAACTGCACCACCTGTTATATGAAGAAGGAACATCATTGTTGTTATAAACATCCTTATCACACTTACAACTACCTTTATCCACAACAAATAATATCTTTCACCAGGTATCAACACAAAAATTTCAAACACACATAACATTAACATCAGAAAAAATGCATTATTTCTTTCATCACTCCAAGAAATTGCCCCTTCCATCATCGGGTCGTGTATTCCCGAAAATATCATTCCAGATCTATAACATGTAAATGCACTTAAAATCGTAAATATCACGCATAGCACAATTGATATATAAATTAATAACTCAGATTTTTTCATCTCCGTGACATATCTCCCACTTTCACCTTTTGATTAGCGAAGATGGAATTCAAAGTCTTCATTTGCCAATCTTACCTTATCTCCATCTGAAATTTTCACTTCTTCGTTACTATTAATCATCATCGAGTTTACAAATGTATGATTGGTAGAATTGGTATCTACTACATAATATTCACCATCATGATTTACAATCTGTGCATGGCAACGGCTGATTGCTGTATTATCTACGATAAAATAATCTACAAAACTTCTCTCTTTACCAATTCTGAATAAAGGTTTTGTCAACATGATTTTCTCATTTGTTTTTGTTCGTATTAAATACGGTGTAACTGGCTGCATTGGGTTCTGTACTTGACTAAGTACGGTTGTTTCTCCAATTGCAGATGTTCCCAATACTGTTGTCTCACCAAATCCAGCCCCGCCGAATGCCATCTGTGTCGGTGTCATTGTTACTGCAGGTGCTATCGGCTGTACTGTTGATTGTACTGTTGGCTGTTGCTTATCTGTTGACTGTCTATGAAACGTTTCTGGCGAATTTAAAAATGACTCTTGTATCTTGGGCTGTGAAGTTTCTTTCGATATCACACTTGGTTGCACAAATGTACTAGCTTTTGTCACCGTAACTTCTGATACTTGTTGTCCTGGAATTGCAAACCCAACCATACTATCCGTACTACTTTTTGTATTATTCACAAGAATCTTAGCATTTCCTCCTTTATTTCCTTTATTCTTTTTCCTTGCTTCCTTCTGTGCTTTATATAATGCTGCATTTTCCTTATTATAATGTTGCATCAAATAAAACAGACTCACTTCTTTTTCACCCGAAATGCCAGTAGATTCATTGCCTGTCTCTTCTGTTTTTTTAATCGAATTATTAACTTCATTTGAGGCTACTGGTACATTATATGTACGCTCAGAATGTATTGGCACACTTTGCTGTAAAGTAGATGCCCCCTTTCCAGTCTGCTCTCCTACATTTTGCACCGTTTTTGCTACCTGCATTCCACTTTGTACGGATATTACATCTCCCTGCACTCGACTTATTGAAATACTTTCAGAATTTACTTTCTGTTTAGCTGTACTTGCCACATTTTTTTGTTGTTCTTCTTTCGTTACACTTTGCTCAACTACTGTCACCGCATTTTCTATTTTTTCAAGGATATTTCCAAATTCCATTAATGAAAACATCGGCGTACTATTTAAGTAATTCATAATTTTGGCAACATAATCACAATTTTCTGTTTGATCAAATTGTGTACTAAACATAATCTCTTTAAAAAAAGCTCCCAATGTCACTTTTGCTTTGTTTGTCTGTACTGGCAAACAAATAAGTACCGTATCACAAGTCGTCACATCAGCAAAAATATAATCCAAATCTAGCAATATGGAGTTTTCATCTAACATATATTCCTCTGCTGCTAATAACGCATTTACTACGCCCTTAAATATTCCAACAATTCTTTTTCTATTAACTGGTCCTTCAAAAATCTGGCTGGCTGACAATCTAGAAGATACATTATATTTGATATATCTATCTTCATCCATTTGAGTAAAAATAGTTGTAGCCAAACCTGGTATTTTATTATTAGTAATCATCCCCAGACTCATATTATCAATCATATCTGTTGACTTTATAGCATAAACTAAATAAGTACTTGTACCTTGACTTTCATAAGTAAACTCGCTCATTCTAACTTCTCCCTATTCTCTATTTAAACTATATAATTTTAATAATTGCCACTTATCCCCCGTCTTTACAAAACAACTTCCTAATTCATTAAAGTCTTTTGCATCATAAAACTTAGGCTCTATAACAATATTTTCTTCTAAATCCACAAATCCCCATTTACCGTTTATTTTTACTGCTGCTAAACCATTACTGTAAGAACGTGCGTCATCATACGTTTTATTTGATATACGTTCTCCGTTTGCATCCACAAAGCACCACTCACCATTTACCTTTACTGCTGCTGGAGCTGAACTAGCAAACACCTTAGCATCTTCAAAAGCTTGCACACCAATCTGTTTTCCCGTTTCATCAATCATTACATATGTACCATCTGTTTTAGCAACAAATGCTCTATTATTTCTATATGAAATTTGCTTTTCATCAAGTTTTACATCTACATATTCTTCTTCTATAATTTTTTCTCCGTTACCATTAATAATCTGCCACTTTCCATCTTTGCACACCGCGCCTCTATCAGCATTAATCGTAGATGCATAATCATATTTTCCGAATAACGTTTCCAATTTTTCATTCAAATATGTATAAGTACCATCTTCACATTGCGCAGCTATTAACCCACCAACTATTAACCCAAAACTTTGATATTTTTCTTTTGAAACTTTAACCTTTGCATTCGATTTATCAATAAAATATGCTTCACCCCCAGTTGTTACAACTGAAGAAAACCCACTTTGTGTATAACCCGATACCTGTTTATAAATACATGCAATCTTTACATTTCCATATCTATCCACAAATCCCCATAGCCCATTGCTACTTATAGGACAGAAATTATTACTATACATTCCTACATCTTCGAACGTTGTATAATCTAATCTATATGTATACTGTATTTCTTTTCTAACCTTTTCTATATACTCCGAGCTAATCCCTCGTTTAGATGCCGTATCAAGTACTTCAAAACATTCTTTATAATCATCATAACAAAGATATGCATCTAATATGCAATCATATGCTTTTACATCTGTTGGATAAAGCTCATAGAAATTCTCACACCATGACACATAATCGCCATATCGCTTTTGCTCTTTGTAATAATCAGCAACTTCAACATATATATCTGGCTCACTCTTTATTTCTAATGCATAATTATAATTCTCAATAGCATACTTGGTTAATCCATCTGCTGCATATGCACGTGCACTTTCAAGATATGTTCCATATGCATCCTCTACTTCTACTGACTCCGAAATCAACATATACCACGAAACTACCATGAGAAAAATCATCCCTATTGGTAATAACATTCTATAATTTTTCATTTGAACATTTCCTCTCTTACATTCCCGTTAAGCTAATTGCTACTATTGTTCCAACAAGAATACTTGGTCCAAACGGAATATTATCTGTTCTTTTCTTCTTTTTACTCATTAATAAAATTACTGCTACAATAAATGAAACTACAAGTGAGTAAAATACAGAGTTAATCACTCCGCTTAACCCCTGATATAACCCCATAACCGTAAATAACTTAACATCTCCCATTCCGATACTATTTTTAAAAACTAATAATAACACCAAGAAGAATGTGCCAATTATTCCTGCTCCTAGCAAATCAACCTTTATTGTTATTACAGCGGACGCTTTGTCCATAATCCACTCAATCATATAAATAACTACTCGTAAGCCTAAAGCTATAATAATTAATTTATTTGGGATCTTATGTACTTCTAAATCAATTGCAGCCATTGGAAAAATCAAAAGTACCAAACTGAGCAATTTTATTTGCTGTATCTCACTCATGGCATATACCATTTCAAACAGAAAAATCAAAAAAATACTACTTATTATATTTACTCCTAAATAAATCACCCTGTTTTTGTTTAATCTAAATATCTCAGCATTTAAAATATCTTTTCCTGCTTCATTAAAATACTGACAAACAAACAAATATCCAAAGGTAATAAATATAACTGATAATAAAATATTTATAAAAATTATCATTCTTCTGCTCCTCCATTATTACCTGAAGTTTCTGTATTTCCCTCTGTTACCTCCGTTTTTCTTGCACCATTTCCATAACTTGGAGTCACCTCAATTTTCACGCCATTCGTATTTGCACTAGCAATGATAGATTCTATTTTTTCTTTCAAATCCGAATCTGTCGGAATAACTAAAATAATTTTATTACTTGCACCTGCACAATTATTCTCTGTTTTTACTGTACTTCCATTGACTTCTGACTTTGTCTGTATACTTGTCAAATTCTCTGTTGTACTCTTCATTTTTCCACATAAACGCTCAATTTGCTCTTTTAAAGCAACATCATCTAAATCTGCTAATGTTTTTGGATCTTCACCTTCAGCACTCCATAATGGATTCATCGAGGCAATCATTGCAAATTCATTTTCTTCAGCATTGTATAACTGCACATCTGACAAACCACATGTCTTTTTATAATCTTTATCTTCCATTTCGTCTATCACCATATGACGAATTAGATTAGAACGTTCCTTAACCGTAGCTTTTGTCCATATCGTATCATTTTCAATATATTTCTTAGCACTTTGAAAACTAACTTCTCCTGCCAACCATCCATTTGTTATAGCAGTCTGATTGAAATGAAATGTAAAATCTACCGGTAAAAGCGCTATTACTTTTACGTCATAAGATACATTTATAGTTATTTCATTTGAACCATTCGGAAATAATGTAGATTGCGAAAAATCTAAACCATCAATATATGAACCTGAGGCAGATGGTACAACTCCTAATCCCTTCAAATAAGCATTAACATCTCCACCTTCTTTTGATACAAGGTGTTTTTGACATAACGTTTTTGCTAATGGAGCCGCTATCAAACGTGATTTCACTAAATCAAACCCTTCACTTGCAGCCATTTTTGCAATACCAAACATCAAACTTTTTGGATCCTTTGCTATATCTGACAACTTACTCATTAAGGAACTACCAGCGCCTTCAATCTTTTCTACACTCCCTACTGCATCATCCCAAGCCGTCATAATATCATCAATATTATCCATTGATTTCTGACCGGTATTTCCAAGATTTTCGATTTCGTTATATACAGTATTTACATCCTTTAAAATAGCAGAAATATCTTTTGTACCTTCAACACCTGCCTTATATAAACTTTCTTGACTTTGATTTAATCCAGTCAAAGAATACAAATAACTATACTGCGAAATCTCTTTAGCAGTTATATTTATTGCATGTGCTACTTTTGCTTGAACGGTACAAATATTTATTATTGTAAGAATCGTAACAATCGCAAACATAAATGCAGTAAGAGAGATTGTTGCTTCAACTGTAATAGAACCCTTTTCTTTTTTTAGCCTTCTAAACACTTATATCCCTCCCATAATGGACTACAGTTCAGAACGTACTGATTTCATCATTTCATCTACAATTTCCTTTATCTCATCTATCAATTCCTGACTTTGTTCAGCTTCAATAACTGATCCCAAAATTTCACAAGGAATTCCATCCATAATAAATGCATACCCTACCGCATATCCATCATGTGGTGTATCTTCTCCGTAATTGATTGTTCCTTCAAACCAATATGCCTCTATTCCATTTACAGTAACCACTTCATCCTTTGAAATAGAAATACTATTTACACCACCTTCATAATTCTGCATATTTTGAATCAATTTCTCAAATGCTTTCTCATGAGCTTCTTTTACATCTTTTATATCCTCACCAAAAAGTGTTGTAAGTGCTACATATCTTGAACCATGAATAATGAACACTTCTGTATAACCTTCTTCAATCTCTTGATATGTTGGAACATCAATATATATATCCTCCATAGGCACTCTATATGTTTTCTCTAATAAACATTCTTCTAATATCTCTGTCACTTTTTGACTACTATCTTCGTCCTTCTTCTCTTCCTCTATATCCGAAGAAATCTCTCCTTGAATTTGTTCCTGTTCTTTTTCACTCCCACATCCAACGATTACTAATAACATAAAAAACAATATTTTTAAAATAATTTTTTTCATTTTAATATCCTTTCAATAACGTATTTTCAAAAGTATACCATCCTTGATTTGTACTAGGATTACTTTCTACCTCCGCAAATAAAGGAAGAGCTAATAAAGTTGGTTTCACCTGTACTGTTGCCGATAACTCAAGATATACTGCTGACTTTTTCAATCTATATCCACTATTTCCTACATGCTCCATATTTACTTGTATAGCATCAGCAGTTCTTAAAAGTATTCCTTGCTCATTCGTATATAAGCCGATCATTAAGAACAATCTCAAATAATCACTATATGTAAAGGATAATAAAGATGCTACACCCGTTGCATCTGTTTTTGCTCCTGCTACAGCATTAGAACTTCCAAAAACACCATTAATTTGACTATTAAGTGTCTTCTTCAAATTTGCTGCCCCACCTTTCATAGACTCTTCAATTTGATTTTTCATTTCTTTCTTATAGCTTAAAACTTTTTCAGAAGTCTTTATAATTTTGTCTGTAATCTCTTTTCTTACTCTATTAATTACTGTTGTAACTGCATTTGCTGCCTCCGCAACAGTAGCTTCTGCATTTGCTGCATTAGCCTGTAATGTATCAAGCATTGGTTGTATATACCCATCTTTTATAATACCAACAGCTTCCTCTTTTACGATATAACTAAGGTCTGTTGCTTTATCAACACCTTCCCCTTCTTGTACTAACCACTTGTCAAGTCCATTTGTCACAAAATCTATCATTACAACCTCTGGATTTAACATATATTCTTCTATTGCGTTATTACACAATGTTGTAAGTTTCTGGATTGCTGTGTTTGCATTATTCGTAATTAAAGTGTCATACGACGCACCAACTGCATTCTTAATATCATCAGTTCCACCTTTTATTGCTTCCGTTAGCTGTTCATCCGTCATATCTAAATACTCACCTAATTTTTCTGTTCCAATATCAATTGCAGCATTTCCAACCTCAACTAAAGCTTCCCCTACTTCCGCTTTGACTTCATTAACAAGACCTCTTATAGAACATTTCCATGTCTTATTATTCTTGAAAATAGGAATTGATTCTCCATCTCGTAAACTCATCAAATCCAATCCTGATTCACAACATGCAATTCCAATAATAATCGCAGCCTGTATCAATGGAACCGGTATAACGCCTAATGTAGCTGCCGAAATCGGAGTTGCAATCGCAAATGCGGTATCACGAATTGATGAATCCATAAATGCATACACTAAATTAAACCCTAAACGTATACCATAAATTGATCCATACGAACTTACTAAATTGGTCGTGTTAGTTCCTCCATAAATGATGTATTCTACTTCTTTTCCATATGCAAAATTGTTTTTATCATTTATTGCCTGTAATGTAATTGTCTGTAACTTGATTTCTGTTGGTTCTACGCCACCATTTTTTGCTTTATAATCAACCTTATATTCTTTTTCGATAGTATCATAACTAAACATTCCCAATATATAATCTGATATATAAAGCTTGTCTCTTAAATCTGCCCCCATGTCTACTATTGCTTTTCCCAAACTAGTAAACATTGTACTTAAACTGCCCTTCGTATCACTTACTGCAGTCTCACCTGTTGATATTTTCGCATCTGCCGTACCTGTAGTAGTACCATTTGAAGGCAGTTCTTTTTGATTCTTAATTTCTTTACTATTACCTTCTTCATCAACTGTACTGATATTTCCATCATTTGCTGATTCGGCATTTGTGTTTGCATTTGAATTTGCTTTATCTTTTATATTTTTATATAAATCTCTTCCATTCTCTTTACTTTCTGTTTTTTCGGTTGTATCAGTTGTGACAGTACCTGAATTAACATTAAAGTGTGTATATAAATACGAATAAAAATTAGGTTTATCCTGAATTAGCTTTACTTGTGTATTGGATTGATTAATCCAGTCCACATTAACCTTTGTACCTACTACAAATTTTCCACTTGTCCATGTTGTAACTTGATCATCAAGTAATGCAGTATTTGTAGGTACATTCTTAAGATTTGTATCACCAATATTCGATTTTAAAATATAGGTTAATGTACTATATGAATCTATGTCAGTAATCGAAATTTCAAAAAAAGTATAACTATCAATTTGATTTAACAAACTTCCAAAATTAGTAATCATATTATTTAAACGCGTTATTAATGTTTGTACATCATCTTCGTTTAAATAAGTTGACAAACTATCAATTTCTGCTAAATCCTGCTTTGCCATTGATGTGTTTGCTAAATCACTATCAATAGCCACTCCATTCCATTCTCCCTTTTTTTTGTCTAATGTTCCTCCTGACTTCACATCTTCTAACACATTATTTAAATGCACTACAGCCTGCTCTAAATTCGTCTTTGCATCACTAACAGCCTTTCGATATGCAGTTATCTGGTCATATGTCATACGTATCGATGCTTCTAATGCTGTAGATGTAGTTTTCAAACCTATTGATGAAGCATACCCTTGTAATGTCGAATTATAATTTGACAAAACTGTTGTAAATACACTTTCACATGCTGTATAACTTTCTATCTGACTTGTAACGTCCTTATTTGCACATGCTGCTGCTAATCTTAAATCCACATATTTTTCTCTCAAATTTGCAATTGAACTTGTCCATGGATTATACAGATTTTTTCTATTCATCTGCACTAAAAATTGTAACCCATAAGTCTCATTATCATATTTTGTCAATTTAGTACAAATTGTTTCTGCATCCGGATATGCAGAAGTATAATTATTCAATGCGGTAGTATACGCTGTCAAACATTCATTATAATAATTTGTAACCTCTTCTAACTCCTCCTCTGTCATCTCTTCATCATATTCAGCACTATATTCCCATTCCTCAACTTCTTCATATGAATATGCTGAAAAAGTATCGTAATTCTGTGTATCATATAAATTTTTAATTATTTCTTCACTAAAATCATAAAAAACTGACTCGTAATACCCAAAATCAGTAACCATTGTAGAGAAATATGTATCATCTGTTATAAAAGGACTTTTATTATAAGTATTTATATATTTCCATGCTGATTGAGCATCATTCATTACATCTTCCTGCGCTTCATAATACGCAGTTCTTTTTTCAACCAACTCGGTTTGCTTACTAAGTGTTGTAAAACTTTCAATTGCACTAAGAAAACTTAACCCCGTATTAATCGGAGAGCGGTATTTCATAAAATCAACAATTTGTTTTTTTAAAACAGTGGCATTTGCAAGTGTTGCATCTGTTCTCTTCGAAACTTCAAAATCAATTAACTCCATATTTAAAAGATCTGCCGTTTCATTATTCTCAGCAATAAGTCCTAGTTCTGCCATAATCTGATCTACATAAACATTTGCATCGGCTTCACTTACCCCTGAAGAAGTAATACTTGTACGATAATATTCTTCTAACTTAGCAAACAATTCATCCATATCCTGAGCTGTTGCAAATAAACCATACATATCCTTAAGTGTTGTATCGTAATTTGTCAACGCTGTATTTAATGCCAAATCTGCTGCTGACTCCGCAACTCCTTTTCCCAACATAACCTTACTAACATCTACAAATATTGCTGAAATCGTTAGCATAGGAACTAAAATAATAACCAAAAATATAGATATTGCGCCTTTATTTTTATAAAATAAATTCATAATACATCTCCTTACTTACTGGCAAAAGTAGTAATAAATTCATTAATTTTTCCAAAAACATCTGAAATGGCCTGTCCTATCTTCGTTCCATGGAACAAATCAATAACCATATCCGTATTTCTAATAAACTCTGCTGTATCCGTTACCGGAACCTCCGAACGAGAACAAACATTTAAAACAGTCGGCGAATCCGCACCCAATATCTTAATTGGAAACTTTATTTCATATTCTACCTCAACAGCAAATGTGGAATATACTACATAATTTTTAAATTGAGTTATTTGAGATTCAGGGGTCTTTATTTTCGGTTCCATATTTCTAAAAAAAGAGGTCGTTTTTGTTGCTATCTCTTTTTTTACTGCTTTTGCAATCTGACTTTCAATATCAGACATTCCTCCAAAAATATATCTATATGGTTCAGTATTGTAATCATCTACCTTTGGAATACTCCCCGTTGTTTCCAGTACTTCAAGCAATGGATCTGCACAATAACTAGCACCTTGTATCGCATATGAAACAACTACTTTTTCCACTTGAGACCGTATATAATACGCATTTCCCATATATATTAAAAATAAAAGAATAATAAACATAATAGGAAACACTATTGTAGCCTCAACTATCTGCACTGCACCCTCTTCATTTTTTAATATTTTCTTTACATTTCCTATCATCTTTATTATCCTCTCGAAGTATAAAATTGATGTGTAAGGGAACACTCCCTTACACATCCACACTTGCCTATTCTGAAACAGGAGGTGTCTCACCACCAGCAGGTACACCAACGGTATCCTTAGCATTGTTTGTTATTGTTTCTAATAATGTTTCAATCAACTCTTTTATAGCATCTTTAAATACCATTGCTAAAAGAACTGCAACACCAATCAGAACTACAATAGAAACAATGTTTACATCACCATCTTCATTTGTAATAAAGTCCATAAACTTAATCTTTGCCATACTAGCAATTAACATTACATTTTGCATCATCATTGGTATTCTTCTCCTTTCTTAAGAATATTTATAGTTACGTAAATAAAACCTCTTACGAAACTCCTAAGTTAGTAAATATTGGTACAATAACCATAATTAAAATACCTACAAACATAATACAAATTGGTATCAATAATTTACTCGCTGCTTTCTCACCTTCTCGACGTACCAATTGTTTCTTTAACTGCCAAACTTCCTTACTCTGTGCCTGTAACATAGCTGTAAGTTCACTACTGCCTTTTGTCATTCCCTGAATAATAGTAGATGTAAACTTTCTAACCTCCGGAATAATACATCTTGCCCCAAACCCATATACCGCATCTATTTCTGACATACCATTATTCATATCAACAACCGCATTTTGCATTTCTGTATAAATAACACCTTTTCCTGCATATGCCACTTCCTGCCAAGCCTCTCGTAAAATCATGCCTGCATTTGTCAATAACGCTAATTTTGACACAACTTCTGAAAAATCACGTAATAATTCTTCGGAACGTTTAGCAATCTTCTCTGCCGGCACAGTTCCAAAATAGTAATATGCTAACCACGCAAACATCAAACCAACTAACACTGATAACGCTTCACCCG
The DNA here is from genome assembly GCA_045531555.1 of Roseburia sp. Classification (GTDB taxonomy): domain Bacteria; phylum Bacillota; class Clostridia; order Lachnospirales; family Lachnospiraceae; genus Roseburia. The sequence continues at coordinate 139,926 of JAZSEF010000044.1, forward strand.
TCAAACCATATAACGAAAATGCTATAACCAATACTGTAAGTGACAATGTAATCTGCTGTGATCTAACCACTCGCAAATAATAGTCACAATATTTATTTCCATATAAAATATCCAACTCTTGCCTTAATTTTCTATCACTTTTACTTGTGTACTTATATTTGATTAATTCCAAAATTGCATATCCCATACCATATACTTCTTTAAGAGGATACTCATTCTCATCTAATACCTCAAATATCGCATTATGTTTTAACCCCATAAGATAAACAAGTAACCACATGAATAACACAATCGCACCTGATGCAATTATTATCCAATCAGTTGTTCCTAACCCTGCCATATTCGTTTTCTCCTTAAATCTTAATATTCAGCACTTTTTTTCCAATAAAATACGCTACGACAAAAAATACAATCCCTACTGTCGTTGAAATAATACCTGTCGGAGTCACAAAATTAGCCGCAAACTCAGGACTCATCATTTTTATCAAACCAATTAACGCAACTGGCATAAAAATCATAATATTTTGCTCTGTTTTCGTTGATGTAACAATTGTCTCTATATCCTCTGTTATTTCCATCTTATCAGTCAAAATACTGTGAGTATTTCGAATAACGTCTTTAATATTTCCGCCTTTTCTATAACTAATCTTAAATACGTTTGCAAAACTCATAATGTCATCATTATCACTTCGTTTTCCAAAGTCCTCTAAAACATCCTCTATTGCAATATTGTTCTGTACCCCTGCAATAACAAGTTCTAACTCTCGCAAAATATATGCATCTGCGTTATATTGCATTTTCAAATCTTCATAGACAGAAAAAAAAGAATCATTCACATTTTTACCTGCACCTAACGACGTAGTTAATGCATCTAACATATCTCGAAACTGTCTATTTAATTCCGCTTTTCTTTTTCCTATAATTGCTTCTGTTCTTACTGGCAAAAAAAGAATTCCCGCAACACTTCCGACAGAACATGGAATAATAATATTTAATATCATAGTAGTTGTCGTAGCCTGACCAAATTCATCTTTGCCTATGCCACCATAAAATAGATATCCAACTGCGGCTCCAATCGCAAAAGCCAATAAGAAATACAATAATTTTTCTAATGGTTTCATATAATACACCCTATAATTCATAGTTGGTATATTAGTTGCAGACAGATAATATTCTGGCTCTTTAATAGATTTTTCTTTTTTTGAAAATACCACTTTATATAATCTCCTTTATACCTGCTAATCTTAGCTTAAAATCATTCTGCATCTTATTCTCAGTTCTCTTCAAACTTCCGGACACCTTCTCAAGTGTACTCTTCTCATCCTCCTCAAACACATACAATGGATTCAACACAATCTGTCCGTTCTCATATCCTAACACTTCACATATCTCCATCGTCTTTCTGGATTTATCACGAAGTCTCGACAAATGAATAATAATATCTACCGCTGATGCAATCTGTTGACGTATCGCTTCTAACGGCAATCCTGCTGCTCCTTGAAGTACCATGGTTTCCAAACGGCTCAACATATCCTGTGTCGAGTTCGCATGACCTGTTGAAAGAGAACCATCATGTCCCGTATTCATCGCCTGAAGCATATCTAATGCTTCACCGCCTCGAACCTCACCTACTACGATACGCTCCGGTCTCATTCGAAGTGACGATTTAATCAAGTCACGAATGGTGATTTCACCTGCACCGGAAGCATTTGCATTTCTTGTTTCCAGACTTACTAAGTTGTCCACTCTCGTAATCTGAAGTTCTGCCGAATCTTCGATGGTAATAACACGTTCATCATGTGGAATATAATTCGACAATGCATTCAAAAATGTTGTTTTACCGGAACCGGTACCACCGCAGACAAAAATGTTATACTTTGCCTTTACAAGTAATTCCAATTTATCTGCAATTTCCTGTGTAATAGAACCATATTGTATCAATCGTTCAATTGTCATCGGTGTTTTTGAAAACTTACGTATTGTCAATGTCGGTCCACACAATGCAATCGGAGGTAATACTACATTTACACGAGAACCATCGGGCAATCGAGTATCACAAATAGGATTTGCCTGATTAACTTCTCGACCTGCGAGACCTACGATTCGTTGAATCACATCTTCTAATCTTCTCTGACTTTCAAACTGCTTATCCAACTTAAACAATCTACCATTCTGTTCGATAAAAATATTATCCGGTCCATTAATCATAACTTCGGTAATCGTATCATCATTAATAATGGAATCCAAAAGTCCAAATCCTCGGATAGAACTATATACCTGCTGTACAATAGATACTCTCTGTCGAATTGGACAATATTGTCCTTCTAGTCTCTCGACCACAATTTTTTCGATTTGTAATTCCAAGTCTTCATCGCTAATCTGGCTTAATGCCAAATTTTCAACTACATACTTTTTTAAATCCGCAACCAGTTTTTCTTCTACTTCTGCCGTCACTTGTACACCTTCTCACATTAAATAATATGTTCAAACATTTCCATTTCTGCCAATTTCTCTACAATAGTTCTGATATCAGCATGAATATAAACCGGTGCTCCACCAATATTTTTCAACCCTATATCAGCAATACCTGTTCCTGTTTTACTACTAAACTTGTTATAAATCAGACTCATTCGATTCACTAATGGTGCCTCTTCATTTTGTTCAATAATACTAAGTGCATTATATGCACGCTGAATCTTACTATTAGAGCTTGCAGAACCATCCCCTACCCATACTACTGCATGTGCACGTTTGTACACTTTTAATAATTCACGACTCATTCCGAAATCTATATCGATAATAATATAATCATATATACCTATAAGACTTAACTCTGATACTAAACGAATAATATCTTCTTCATTCACCTCAAGCATATCTAAAGCAACTTTTGGTTGAGAAAAGAAATAAACCCCATTTACATCCTGTTTCACACAACTTTCAAGTTTAATAGATAAATTTGTTTTTCTACTTTTCAATGCATAGATGATATCACTAAAATCAAACTGCCCTTCTCCTGATAAAAATACATCTGACGAACCATATTTCTCCAAATTGAGATATAGTGTTTTCTTTCCTCTGGTAGCATAATGTAACGCACAAGATGCTGCCATAGAAGATGTCCCCACCCCACCGCAAGGAGAACAAAATACAATAATCTTTGTACTATCATCTCCCAATTTCAATCCTGAAACATCACCGGCATTTTCTGAATAAACACTTAATATCTGCTTATATATCAATTCTACCTTTTGAAACTTGCAAATAGCTTGTTGCTCATGAATCGTTTCTACATCTGCTGAATCCACAAAATATGCAAATCCACAACGTTTTGGTAACATTGCTACATCTATTTCAAATGCATCACTTGCAACAAACACGTCAATTTTTCTGCTATCTAAAATTCCCAATGCTATTTGTTCATCCGTAAACGAATAAACTTCAAACTTATCTGCATATTTCGTATTAAATACCGCAACAATTCTATTTAAATAACTTGCATCCTTCTCCAAGATTGCCAACTTAATTTTCATAACCCCACACATACTCCTTTTATCTTTTGCATACTTCAACTAACTATCGTTAGCATATATTCCCATTTTCCTACGTTTCAAGCTAATTGTCAACATTTATCATGCTAATTGTTTGTATAATTTTTCATCTTTTCCATCTAATATAGGTATATATTTTCTAAAAGGAGGGTCAACGCGTGAATTTTTATTTGTTAGGTCAAAAAATTCGAGACCTAAGAACTTTGCACCATTATTCTCAGGCAGACCTTGCAGAACTGATTGACGTCTCTACTAATTATATTGGTCAAATTGAACGTGGTGACAGAAAACCAAGTATTGAAACTTTGGTTGCTTTATGTAATGTTCTAAATACAAGTATGGATTATATTCTTTCAGACAGTCTTACAACAAATGAAGACCAGTTGATTCGGGATATTACTTCAAAACTTCAAGAATTATCAATGGATGAGAAATCTTTTTTCTATTCTACAATCGTAAACTTCTCTCAATTAAAGAAAAAAACAACAGATAATGACAAATGATTCTTTTTCTATTCTATATAAACGCACGAAAAAACCGGCACCCTTTCGGATGCCGGTTTCATTTACTGAACGTAATTATTATTTAACTAATTCTTTAACCTTAGCTGCTTTACCAACACGGTCTCTTAAGTAGAATAATTTAGCACGTCTTACTTTACCACGACGAACTACTTCGATTTTTTCTACGTTTGGTGAATGTAATGGCCAAGTTTTTTCAACACCTACACCGTTAGAAAGTTTTCTAACTGTAAATGTCTCACGGTTGCTACCGCCCTGTCTCTTTAATACAACACCTTCGAAAACCTGAATTCTTTCACGGTTACCTTCTTTGATTTTACCGTAAACTTTTACAGTATCACCAACACGGAATTCTGGTACTTCTGCTTTTAACTGTTCAGCTTCAATGCTTTTAATAATTTCGTTTGCGTTCATTTTGTGACCTCCTATTATTTGGACGTTCTTAATACCCCTATTGGTAACAGAGGACCATCTCTTTTTCTCACAACTTTTACATATTACCACAATCTCGTCTGATTGTAAAGTACTTTTTTCAACTTTGTTACTGTTCCTATTTCTCCATCCAGTAAATCAAATTCTTTGCAAAGCACAATCCTAATGATTCCTGCAATGCCATGGATTTCTCATTTCCTACCACCACTTCAGTAAATGGAACGTGTCCGATTTCTAATGAAAGATTTATCATGTAAGTTTCTAACGCTTTGGCAATCTTTCTTCTGCGGTATTCCGGTGCCACCTGCAGAATTCCTAAGCTTCCTTCCGGATGTCTGCCAATATAACCGACCAGTTTCCCTTCTAAAAAGGCTCCATATAATCCGAACTCCTCCAGATGTTCCCGAACATAATCGGCACCATCCGGACCATCATAAAATGCTGCCGCTTCTTCGGCGTACTCTGCACCAATTCTTCGAATCTCTACCATATCTTCCGTCATCTTACCATTGGTATTATACAGTCCTGTGATTGGAAGTTTTTCTTTTTTCGTATAAACAGCAATTTTACATGTAATAAACGGCAATACTCCTAAAACTTCTTTCGCTACCTCACACATATTCTCCTGATGAAGTGCTATGCATGTTAAGGTGTCCATTCCACCATGCGTCACGGCATACTCTTTGATTTTCTCCATGCCAAATCGTCCCTTAACATCCTCATCGGTGGTATGAAAATATACTCCACTCACAGTATCATACAAACAAATGGTAGACCCATCGGAGTGAATAAGTTCTGCCTGTCCTCTGGAAATCAACTCAATCATATCCATATGATGCAGTTTCTGTTTCATCAACACTTCGCGACAATTATCCAATGCTTCGTATTTCGCATACATATCTGGACGTCGTTCCTTTGTTCGGGCAATCGCAGCTTCCTTACGCCATGCACGAATATTTTTCGCATTTCCAGATAAAAGAACTTCTGGTACTGCTTTTCCCATCCAGACTTCCGGACGGCTGTATTGCGGATACTCTAACAGATTTCCCTCAAAAGATTCCGTAGAACCGGACTCCTCGTTCGTCAAAACACCCGGAACCATACGGGAAATCGAATCTACCATGACCATCGCCGGTAACTCGCCACCTGTTAATACATAATCACCGATAGACATATAGTCCGTCACGATTTCTTCTAATACACGTTCGTCAATACCTTCATAATGTCCACAAAGTAAGACTAAGTCTTCTTCTTTTGCCAATTCTTTTGCCATTGGCTGTGAAAATGTCTGCCCCTGCGGTGTCAGATAAACCGTCCTTGGTTTGCGACCAATTTTATCAGCAACTGATTTCCACGCATCATAAACCGGCTGTGCCTGCATCAGCATACCTGCACCGCCGCCATATGGATAATCATCTACTTTTCTATGTTTATTTTCCGTAAAATCACGGATATTGACTGCCTCAATGGAAATCAGTCCGTTTTCTTTCGCTTTTCCTATGATACTGGTGGATAATCCTTGCATTACCATATCCGGAAATAACGTCAAAATATGAAAATTCATTACTTATTCAACTCCCGTAAGCCCGGTAATAAATGTACTACCATGCAGCCTGTCTCTATATCAACTTCTTTTACACACTCTTTGATAGCCGGGAGCAAAATCTCCTCTTCTCCCTCCGGCTTGATTACGTACACATCATTTGCACCTGTCTGTAATACATCCTCAAGCACACCTAAGTCCTCTCCCTCATCGGAAGTTACTTTAAGACCAATCAAATCTGCGATAAAATACTCATTTTTTGCTAATTTTACTGCGTTTTCTCTTGTTACAAAAAGGCTCTTCTGGCGATATTTATTGGCTGTATCCATATCGTCAATGCCTTTAAACTTCAAAATTACCATGTTTTTAAAAAACTTCACACTTGTAATCTCGAGTTCTACATCTTCTTTTCCTGTATCTAAGATAACCTGTTTTAACTTTTTAAATCTGGATGCATCATCGGTGGTTGGAAACACTTTCACTTCGCCCCTTACACCATGTGTGGAAGTAATTACTCCTACCTGAAATCTCTGCTCCATGTATTTCCTCCATAAATTATACAGAGTCATAGCTCGAAAACGCTTCGTGTTTCCTCGCTATGACTCCAAATGGTTACATAATCTCTACAATTACTTTTTTCTCAACTTTTGAAGCTGCTGCTTTTACAACGGCACGGATTGCTTTCGCAATACGTCCCTGCTTGCCGATAACTTTACCCATATCAGACTGAGCTACACGTAATTCGATTACGATTGCTTTCTCCGTCTCATTCTGAGTTACAACTACTTCGTCCGGATAATCAACTAATGACTTAGCGATTACTTCTACTAATTCTCTCATTAGTTACACCTCACTAAAATTATTTTTCGATACCAACATGCTTGAAGATACGAGCAACTGTTTCTGTAGGCTGAGCACCATTGTTTAACCATTTTTTAGCTGCTTCAACATCTACATGATATTCTGTTGGGTTCTTTGTTGGATCGTATGTTCCGATTTCGTCGATGCTTCTGCCATCACGTGGTGCACGAGAATCTGCTACGATAATTCTGTAGAAAGGTGCTTTCTTCTGTCCCATTCTTCTTAATCTAATCTTTACTGCCATTTCATTTTCCTCCTGAAATTCAAAAAAATATAATATGCTTTATTTATTAAAAAACGTGCTTATTTACACGATTCTAACCTAAAATGGAAATCCTCCAAAACCGCCGCGACGTTTGCCACGCTTCATCAAACCAGGCATCTGCTTCATCATTTTCTTCATCTGCTCAACCTGTTTTACTAAACGGTTTACTTCTGCAATATCAACGCCTGCCCCCTGTGCAATACGGCGTTTTCTACTTGGGTTCATAAGAGAAGGATTTCTTCTCTCTTCCGGCGTCATAGAAAGAATAATCGCCTCTGTACGCTTCATATTCTTCTCAGCTTCTGCCTCATCAATCTCCGGCATCTTGCCTGCGCCTAAGCCCATACCCGGCATCATACCCATGATGCTGGTAAGACCGCCCATCTTCTTCATCTGGGCAAAAGACTCTAAAAACATCTCAAAGTCAAATTCATTCTTGCGCATCTTCTGCTCAAGTGACTTCGCTGCTTCTATATCAATCTGATCTTGCGCTTTCTCAATTAAAGTAAGAACATCGCCCATTCCTAAGATTCGTGATGCCATACGTTCCGGATAGAACTGTTCCAAATCGGAAAGCTTTTCGCCCATACCGATATAAAGAATTGGTCTGCCGGTTACTGCACGAATGGAAAGTGCCGCACCACCTCTGGTATCACCATCTAACTTCGTTAAGATGACACCATCTAATCCAATCTTCTCATCAAACATAGATGCAACATTCACTGCATCCTGACCTGTCATGGCATCTACTACCAAAATAGTCTGATGAACCTCAATCTGCCCTTTTATCTCAATCAATTCTGCCATCATATCTTCGTCAATGTGAAGACGACCTGCAGTATCGATGATAACAATGTTAAATTCATTCTTACGTGCATGTTCAATCGCTGCTTTTGCAATGTCTACCGGCTTATTCTTATCGCCCATCGCAAATACTTCTACACCCTGTTTCTGACCGTTAATCTGCAACTGTTCAATCGCTGCCGGACGATATACGTCACAGGCTGTAAGAAGTACTTTCTTACCTTTCTGCTTGAACTTTCCAGCAATCTTCGCTGCAGTCGTAGTCTTACCAGCACCCTGAAGACCTGCCATCATAATGATTGTCAATGACTTACCCGGCTGAAGCTTAATCTCAGTGGTCTCAGACCCCATTAAGCGAACCATCTCTTCATTTACAATCTTGATAACCATCTGCCCCGGATTCAGACCATTCATAACGTCCTGTCCGATTGCACGTTCCTGTACGTCCTTGACAAACTGCTTAACAACTTTAAAGTTTACGTCAGCTTCTAACAACGCCATCTTAACTTCTTTTAAAGCTGCCTTTACATCATCTTCTGTAAGACGTCCCTTGCTTCGCAGGTTTTTGAACACATTTTGAAGTTTTTCTGACAAACTTTCAAATGCCATCTTATAACTCCTCTAATATCTGATTGGAAATCTGTTCGATTTCACTGATTAATGTCTCATCATGATTCTCATGGAATTCTCTGGTCAAAGTATGAATCTTCTCTACCTTCGCTTTTGCAGACTGAAACTTACGAATTAAGTGAAGCTTTGCTTCATAACCTTCTAAGGTCTTGGTGCATCGTTTAATCATATCGTGCACACCTTGACGGCTGATTCCCTCTTCACTTGCAATCTCACCAAGAGATAAATCATTAAAAATATAATCTTCAAAAATCTGTCTCTGATGTTCATTTAAAAGTTCTCCATAAAAATCATAGAGATACGCCTGTTCAATCTTCTCTTCCATGAATTCTCCATGTCTCTCATAAACTGGCAGTTTGCTTTCGCAAACCTTTGTACAAAGCATTTTTATCACTTCGCACTCGCACCAAGTGACATATTAACACAAGCGAAAACAGGTGTCAAGCATTTTTTCTTTACAGTAAAGAAAATTTACTTGACACCTGTTTTTATTATTTTTATCCGAGAGCAACCGCTTCATATTCCTCTCTTACTTTTCTAAAACACTCTAAAAGCTTCGGTGAAAAGGTTCCGCAGTCTCCATTCATAATCATATGAAATGCAACATCTTTTGGAAACGCCTTTTTGTATACACGCTCACATACCAATGCATCATAAACATCTGCAATTGATACTATCTGTGCAGAAATCGGAATCTCATCTCCCACTAATTTGTCCGGATAACCTCTGCCATCAAATCGCTCATGATGATGTCTGCAAATCTGATAACTAATATCCTTATACTCTTCATCCCAGATACCTTCAATTTTATCTAGAATTTCACAACCTTTAATGGTATGAGACTTCATTATCATGAATTCTTCTTCTGTCAATTTCCCCGGTTTTAATAGAATATTGTCCGGAATACTGATTTTGCCCACGTCATGCAATGAGCTTGCCGCTACAATCGCTTCTACCAGTGATTCGTCCAAACCATACTCCGGATAATCTTCCATCACCTGATTCGCAAGAATTCTGGTAAGACCCTTTACACGCTTGATATGCTCACCACTCTCTAAGTTACGACTCTCTACTACCGTACCTAAAATATCAATGATTTTTTCGTTACTTTCTTCTAATTTCTTAGCCTGTTCTTTCAAAATCATGTACTGGCGGTGCACTGTCTCTGTCTGCTTCTTTACGCGGCTTTCCAAGCTGCTTTTGTACGCAAACAGCTTCACAATATTTTTTACACGCGTCTTAACCAAAAGCGGATCAAAAGGTTTATGAATAAACTCACTTACCCCAAGATTAAAACACTGTTTCTCAATTGCCACGGAACGCTCACTTGAAATGATTAAAATCGGTATTCTTCCAATCAAATCTCTTCTTTTCATCTCTGAAATAACACAGAAGCCATCCTTCACAGGCATGTATAAGTCTAATAAAATTGCAGCAATATCATCATCACGCTCTGTAATACGATTAATTGCCAGTTCCCCGTTTTCCAACAATTCGATCTCATAGTCTTCCTGCAGAATATCTTTGAGCATCTCTCTGTTTAATCGTACATCATCTACTATTAATACTTTTTTCATATAAGTATTCCCTTTAAAATATTATTGCTAATTGTAAAACTGCACAGACTGCACTTAATACAAAACACAGTCCATACACCTTCTCTGTTCTCCCTTTGGTTTTAAAAAAACCTATTGTAGCAATTATAAAAATAGCTACGCACAATCCCAATGGAATCCATTTCATAACTTCTTTATTTTCCTTCGTAAGTAATAACAGAAGCTACATCATAAGCTGCTAATTTCTCTCTGCCGTTTAAACCTGCAAGTTCCATTAAGAATACGATTTTAACTACTTCGCCGCCAAGCTGCTCGATTAATTTGGCAGCCGCCTCAATCGTACCGCCTGTTGCAATAAGGTCATCAATAATAACTACTTTCTGTCCCGGTTTGATTGCATCCTTATGAATCTCGATACATGCTGTACCATACTCTAATTCGTATTCCATACTTACTGTTTCACATGGAAGTTTGCCTGCTTTACGAACCGGAATAAATGCTTTTCCTAACTCATATGCAATTGGTGCACCAAAAATAAATCCTCTGGACTCTGCACCTGCGATCACATCAAATTCTACACCATCTAATAATTTTATCATCTCATCGATGGATAATTTCAATCCGTCCGGATCCTGCAATACACTTGTTACATCACGGAACATAATGCCCGGTTCTGGAAAATCCGGTATGGTTCTTACGTAATCTTCTACTTTTTTCATCATTGTATCCTCCAATATATTCTTTTAATAATTATTCCGCATCACACTAAAAACACTACCTAATTATAAGCTTGTTCTAACCTGTTTTGGTTTATAACCTTCTTTTTCTAATGACTTCATAATCTGATTCTTATGGTCTGTTCCAAAACATTCCAACGTAATACGTAATTCAACTGCTGCATTACGGTTTGTCGAAATGAACTGGTTATGGTCTAACTTGATAACATTACCCTGTGCCTCTGCAATCGTAGCAGCAACCTTCGATAATTCACCCGGCTTATCCGGTAATAACACAGAAACAGTAAAAATACGGTCTCTGAAAATCAAGCCCTGCTGCACCACAGATGACATAGTAATGACATCCATATTACCACCACTTACGATAGAAACCACACGTTTATCGGTAATATCCAAATGTTTCACAGCAGCTACGGTAAGCAAACCGGAATTCTCTACTACCATTTTGTGATTCTCTACCATATCTAAAAATGATACCACAAGTTCGTCATCATTTACAGTTATTATATCATCTAAATGCTCCTGAATATATGGAAAAATTAAACTTCCCGGAGTTTTTACAGCCGTACCGTCCGCAATCGTATTCACAAGTGGTAACGTAGCCACTTTTCCGGATGCTAATGACGCCTGCATACAGTTTGCACCTGCCGGTTCTACGCCGATGACTTTAATCTTCGGGTTCAAAAGCTTAGCCAGCGTCGATACACCTGCTGCTAATCCACCGCCGCCAATTGGAACCAAAATATATTCTACCAACGGAAGCTCTTTGAAAATCTCCATTGCAATCGTTCCCTGACCGGTTGCAACCGCCAAGTCATCGAATGGATGAATGAATGTATAGCCTTCTTTTTCCGCTAATTCATAGGCTTTTTTGCATGCTTCGTCGTATACATCGCCATATAACACAACCTCAGCACCATACTCTTTGGTACGATTTACTTTGATAAGAGGTGTCGTAGTCGGCATTACAATAACAGCCTTTGCCCCATAACATTTCGCAGCATAAGCCACACCCTGCGCATGATTGCCAGCGGATGCAGTAATCAAACCGCGCTTTCTCTCTTCTTCCGTAAGTGTGCTGATTTTATAATAAGCACCACGTACCTTATATGCACCGGTAAACTGCATATTTTCCGGTTTTAAAAATACTTTATTACCGGTCTGTCTGCTTAAATAGTCACTGTAAACCAGCTTCGTTTCCAGCGTAACTTTTTTCACAATCTCCGCTGCTTCTTCGAACTTGTCAAGTGTCAACATAACCTATCACCTTCCCAAACCTACAAACTTTATGCATCCTTTTTCACATCAAAAAGGGCATTTACAAACTCTTCTGAGTTAAATTTCTGCAAATCATCAATACTTTCGCCTACACCAATGTATTTCACCGGAATGCCAAGTTCTGACTGAATTGCTACTGCAATACCTCCTTTGGCTGTTCCATCCATCTTTGTTAAAATAATACCGGTAATATCTGCGATTTCTGAGAACTGTCTTGCCTGCTCTAATGCATTCTGTCCGGTAGTTGCATCTAAGACTACCAAAGTCTCACGATATGCATCCGCATACTCTTTTTCTAAAATCTTATTAATTTTGCGAAGTTCTTCCATCAAGTTCTTCTTATTATGGAGTCTTCCTGCGGTATCACATAAAAGAACGTCTGCATTACGGGCTTTCGCTGCTGCCACTGCATCAAACACAACTGCACCCGGGTCAGAACCATCCTGACCGCCAATCATGTCTACTCCGGCACGATTCGCCCATTCCTGCAACTGGTTCCCTGCCGCAGCACGGAATGTATCTGCTGCTGCCATAATGACCTTTTTCCCCTGGTCTTTCATCTTAAAAGCCATCTTACCTACGGAAGTGGTTTTACCTACACCATTGACACCAATCATAAGAACCACTGCTTTTTCATTTTCAAAACGGTATGCAGTCTCTCCTACATCCATCTGCTCTTTGATACTATTAATCAAAAGTTCCTTACATTCTGCCGGTTCTTTGATATGATTCTCTTTTACTTTTTTCTTTAAATTCTCGATGATAGCCTCTGTCGTTCTCACACCAATATCGCCCATGATAAGAATCTCTTCGATTTCCTCATAAAAATCATCATCAATATGTGAAAAACCATTAAATACTGCATCGATTCCTGCTACAATGTTCGCTCTTGTTTTGCTTAATCCTTCAACTAAGCGTCCCCAAAAGCCTTTCTTTCCTTCACTCACTATTTCAAGTCTCCTTCAACCAGATTTACAGAAACTAAAGTAGATACACCCTTTTCCTGCATGGTAATACCATAGAGACGGTCTGCAGCTGCCATCGTACCACGTCTGTGGGTAATGACGATAAACTGTGTATTCTTTGTCAGTTTATGTAAATATTTTGCAAAACGGCTTACATTCGAATCATCTAACGCAGCCTCAATCTCATCTAATAAACAGAATGGAGATGGTTTCAAATTCTGAATTGCAAAAAGCAGACAGATGGCTGTCAATGACTTCTCACCACCGGACATCTGCATCATATTCTGCAATTTCTTTCCAGGCGGCTGTGCATTGATACGAATACCACACTCTAAGATATCTTCGCCTTCTACCAATTCCAAAGTACCTTTACCACCACCGAAAAGTTCCTTAAATACGCTATCAAATTCGCGCTGAATCTCCACGAATTTCTCCATAAACTGCTTACGCATTCCGGCATCTAATTCCTCGATAATACCAATTAATGTCTTTTCAGCTTCTACCAAATCATCATGCTGTGTTTTTAAGAATGTATAACGCTCGGACACCTCTTTGTAATCTTCAATTGCATTTACATTTACATCTCCAAGCTTTCTGATATCATCTCTAATGCCGCTAATCAATCTCTTTAATTCCGCTAAATCTTCGTATTCTGCATTCCTTAATTCAATTGCCGCATGTGGAGTCAGTTCATATTCCTCCCACATGTAATTAATCTGATGTTCATTTGTCTCTTCTAATTTTTCTCTCTGGCTGTTCAATCGGAAAATCTCTTTGTCCAACTGTGCAATCTGCTTGGAAACATCTTCCTGTTTCTGGAAAAATCCTTTATAAATCGCAGACATTTCTTCTTTCTTTGCCAGATTCTCTTTTAACGCAGCATCCTGATTACTATAGTTCTCATCAAAAGCCTGTATGGTCTGCTTAATCGCTTCAATATCCTGACGCTTTTTCTCTGCATCGACTTTCGCGTCCATCGCTTCTGACATTACTTTATCACGTTCCTGCTCATATTTCAAAATCTCCGTATTAATACGGTTCACATTTTCTAATACGAACTCGACCTTCTGACGGATTGCGGCTTCTTCCATCTGAACATCGGATACTGCCTGTACCGCTGCCCCTTCTTTTACAGACACTTCTTCTAAAATCCGGGTCAGGTTTTCATTCTCCTGCTGTATCTCAACCTCACGGGCATTTGCCTGTTCCATTTCTTCTACAATACGCTGCTTATTCTCAGCGATTTCCCGAAGCTGTTTTTCAATCTCGTTACTTTCTGTCTTAAGACCTGCAAAAACATTTTCGCTTTCTGCTTTTTGTGAAGCAGCACGTTCTACATTCATCTTCGCAGTATTCTGTAAAATGAACTGTTCCTGCAACTCGGTCTTATTCACTTCGATATCATCTTTTAACAGTTCTCTTGCTGTCTTAATCTCTTCTAAGCGGTTCTTATGTTCTTTGATTTTCGCCTCAAGTTCTATCACACGCTTTTCCAGTTCTTCAATCTCACGATTTCTCGCAAGCAGACCACTGCTATTCTTAAATGCACCACCTGTCATAGAACCGCCAGGGCTTAAATACTCGCCCTCTAAGGTTACGATATGAAGCGAATAATGGTATTTCTTCGCCAGCTTAATCGCATAATCAATATGCTCGGTTACAATAACACGTCCTAATAAATACGATGCCACACCATCGTATTTCGCATCACATTTTACTAAGGTATTCGCTAAACCGATTACTCCCGGTTCCTCTAGTGCATCCTGGTTTTTAAAATTACCTTTACCATCCACACTGGTCAATGGTAAAAAGGTAGCTCTACCAAGACGATTCTCTTTTAAGAAAGTAATCATCTTCTTTGCGGTCTCTTCATCTTCTGTAATAATATTCTGAATATTACCGCCTAATGCCGTCTCGATTGCAGTCTCATATTTCTTATCGACCTGAATCAAATCGGATACAACGCCCAATAAGCCCTTATTTGAACTTTTCTGCTCCATTACTTTACGAATACTATTACCATATCCGTCATAACGCTCTGCGATGTTCTTTAAAGACTCTAACTTAGACTGCGCTTTATGATATCTCGTTACGGTCTCTTCCAATTCACGATTGGTCTCTCCCGCTTTTCTCTGCCAGCCACGGTTCTGTTCCTCCATCTCCGCAGCCGTTTTCTTTAAGCCGGCAATCTTTTCATTCACCTGCTCTAATTCCTGTTTATAACCATTTAAAACAGAATCTAAATCTGCCTCTTCTGACTTTCTGGATAACAAACGCTGATTCAACTGCGCTTTGCGGATGTTCACCTGCTCCGCCATCGTATCAAAGCGCTGCTGTTTTGCTTTAATCGAAGCTTTATTATTCAATAATTCAATGATTTCACTCTTGCCGCGCTCAATGCCTTCGGTACAACGTGCAATCTCTTTTTGAATGACTTCTAAGGCTTCTTTTGCCTCCTGACGCTTGCTAGAGATATCGGACAACTGACTGTCTAACGCAAACTTTTCTGCCTCATACTCTGCCTTAAATGCAAAACGTTCTTCTTTTTCTTTATCCAAAGAATCCACACGGCTCTGCATCAATTCATCTGTATTCTCAGCAGAACGTATCTGCTCATTTAAAAGGTTAATCTCACCTTCTAACTTGCCTTTTGTCACGACAGCCTGATTCATGCTTTCACGGATAGAATTAATCTTCTCATCTACATCCGCAATATCCTGTTCCATTTTCTCATACTCACGTTTAATACTCTCGTAAGTTGTATTTGCTTCTTCGTACTGTGCATTCGCAATTTCAAACTTTTCACAGACGCTCTTTAATTCCACTTCAATACGTTCCATTTCCAATAAGAACATATTCACGTCATAAGTCTTTAATTCTTCTTTTTTCTTTAAGTAAATCTTCGCCTTTTCCGCCTGTTTTTCAAGCGGTCCCACCTGACGTTCCAACTCGGATAAAATATCACTTACACGAACCAGATTTTCACGTTCATTTTCTAATTTCTTCTGAGCAGTTGCTTTTCTCTTTTTAAATTTAACAATACCGGCTGCTTCATCGAATAATTCACGACGCTCTTCCGGCTTACCACTTAAAATACGTTCAATCTGACCCTGACCGATGATGGAGTAACCCTCTTTACCGATACCGGTATCATAAAAAAGTTCTGTAACATCCTTTAAACGGCATGGACTGCCGTTAATCAAATACTCACTCTCACCGGAACGATATACACGTCTGGCAACTGTTACTTCCTCAAAATCCAATGCCAAAGCATGGTCCGAATTATCCAGTACAAGTGCCACATAAGCATAACTTAATGGCTTACGATTCTCGGTACCGGCAAAAATAACGTCCTGCATACTCGCACCACGTAACTGCTTGGCACTCTGCTCACCCAGAACCCAGCGAACCGCATCACCAACATTACTTTTACCACTTCCATTTGGACCTACGATACCCGTGATACCATTATGAAAATCAAATACTATTTTATTTGCAAATGACTTAAATCCCTGCACCTCTATACTTTTAAGATACATTTCATTTCCTCAATCTTTCTGTGTCTGATAGTTGCTATACTACTTCCCAATCTCCGGACGCAGTTTCAGCAACGCCTCATAGGCTGCCTCCTGTTCCGCAGCCTTCTTCGTATGTCCGGTTCCGTGTCCAATAACACGTTCTCCCATCATTGCTTCTACCATGAACTTCTTATCATGGTCCGGACCCTCTTCTCCTATCAGTACATAATGCAGTTCCTCTTTATAATTGCCCTGCACAAATTCCTGTAAAATTGTCTTACTATCATGGAACAGCTTTTTATGTTCCACATCTACCAGAATAAAGCGATGCACAAACTCTCTGGCAGCATCAAAACCACCATCCAGATAAATAGCACCAATCACTGCCTCTAAGGCATCTGAAAGAACTGACTTACGGGTTCTTCCCCCAGTCATATCCTCTCCTTTTCCTAAATATAAATATTTTCCTAAATCTAACTCTTTGGTACAAAGTGCCAGTGTCGGCTCACAGACAATACTTGCACGAAACTTTGTCATCTCACCTTCCGGCATCTTACCATAATTCTTAAATATAAACTCACTGGATACCAGTTCTAATACTGCATCACCCAAAAACTCCAAGCGCTCATTATCCGATTGCTTCTTATGCTTCTCATTGGCATACGAACTATGCGTCAGAGCCTGACGCAACAACTCCGGCTGCTTAAACTGATACCCGATTTTACTTTCCAAATCTGCTATTTTTGACATATGTCCTCCCGTAATTATTCAGTACTTTATAATTACGTCCTCTCTATTAATAAGATTAAGTTTACATTCTATGCAAACTTTGCACATGGAAACAGAGCTTTTTATTTCATGATAGATACTACATATCAAACCTACCATGAAATAAAAAGCCCTTGTGTTACTACAAGGGCCTTATATTTATTAATTTAAAGCTTTCTTGATCTGTTCTACTGCATCTGCAACTGTAACAATGTTCTCAGCTTCTTCATTTGCGATTTCGATATCGAATTCTTCTTCTAATCCCATGATAATCTGGAAGATATCTAACGAATCTGCACCAAGGTCATCTACAAATGTGGTGTCCATTGTGATTTCCTCCTCATCAACGTTTAATACTTCTGCAATGATTTTTTTAAGCTTTTCGAATTCCATAATTACTTTCCTTCCTGTTCTTCTGAACCTAAAATATTTTGTTTGATTTTACCATTGATATCCTGTTCTTTAAAGGTTACACACTGGTAAATCGCGTTCTTCATCTCGATAGACTTGGCACTGCCATGTGTCTTTACTACAAGACCATTCAGACCAAGTAACGGTGCTCCGCCATACTGTGTGCCGTCGAATTCCTTCAAGGTCTTCTTTAAGGCCGGTAATGCCATTGCTGCACCGATTTTGCTCATGAGTGTACTCATTAATCCCTTCTTCACGATGCCGATTAATGTAGAACTTAACCCTTCAAATAATTTCAAGATAACATTACCAACAAAGGCTTCACAGACGATTACATCCACTTCCCCTTTTGGAATATCTCTTGCTTCGATACTTCCTACGAAGTTAATATCTTTACACTCTTTCAGTAAAGGCATAGTCTCCTTTACAAGTGCATTACCCTTCTCTTCTTCGGCTCCGATATTCACAATCGCAACCTTTGGATTCTTAATTCCAACTACATGCTCCATATAAATAGAGCCCATTCTTGCAAACTGCACCAAATGTGATGCTCTGGCATCGACATTCGCTCCACAGTCTACCAATAAAGAAACACCTTTCTCTGTCGGAATAAGCGGTGCTAATGGTGGGCGGTCAATTCCTCTGATACGACCTACAATAAGCTGTCCGCCTACTAAAATCGCTCCGGAACTTCCTGCTGAAACAAAAGCATCTGCTTCTTTATTCTTTACCAAATTCATACCTACTACCATAGAAGACTGTTTCTTTCTACGGATTGCATTTACCGGCGGTTCTGCAGTCTCAATCACTTCCTCTGCATGAACGACCTCAATCTGTTCCTCCGGATAGTTATATTTCGCAAGTTCTGCTTCCACAACTTCTTTGCGTCCTACAAGGATTACCTTAATATCCTTCCGTCCGGCTACTGCATCTACAGCCGCCTTCACCGGTTCTGCCGGCGCATAATCCCCACCCATAGCGTCCAGAACAACTTTTATCATCTCCTGTTGCATAAACCTCTCCATTCTAATCTAATTGTCCTTCATGTGACAATTATTACAAAATCCATTATAGATTTTCCAACTATAAAAAATATACTATAACTTTTACCATAAATCAATATACAAAAATCATTGTTTAGTTATAGAACTCCCGGTTACGTTCTTCTTCTAATGCCAAATCTTCCGGTGTCATATATTTTTTGAATACCTTTTCCAATATAATATTCTTCATCATATTATACAAAACCGGCATCAAAAAAACGATTGGCGTCACAAAATAGAGTGCAATCCACATCACAAAAAATAAAACCATCAGTAAAAGTGTCCATGGTACATTGCTAATCGCAATCAACGCCGTATTTTTCAAAATATTTTTCGTTGAATTCTCAAAGCGAGCTATGTATGGGAAGACATAAAATCCCCACATGGTAACAAGCATCCCAAACACCAAGAAAATGACAGACATGCTGCCAATGGCTGCTCCTGCCTCTGCATAGGCTCGCATCACCAGATAATCTACACCCAGCCAGATATAAAGGACCAGAAAAAGCAACCAAATCACCGTAGACTGCTTAAAATTAGACTTAAACGCCGCAAAAAACTCCGACGTCGCATAACCTCTGTCATTTTTAATCGCTTTATTTACCGCATAGTATAAAGCTGTAGTTGCCGCACCTGCCGTAAACACTGGAATACAGCAAATTGCCCACAAAATACTTAGCCACACACAGTCGATAATCTTTGATATTCCCCGAAAAAACTTGTTGTCTACATTAAAAATCTGATCCATGACTACTTCCCCTTCCAGAATCATCCATATGAATTATCATACTATAAAGTGAAATGTGTGGCAAATAAATCTTTTATATACTCACTATAAATCACACTTACTCTTGAAAAAATAGACTCTCTCGTATAGAATTAATTTAAATACTATTTATTGTGAAAGGAGATTATATATGTCAATAGAATCTCTTAAAAACGTTGGAAAAACTTCTGTTTATCCAAAAGGAAGCATTATTTGTCGTGAAGGTGACGAAGGACATTCCTTATATATTTTACTACAAGGTACAGTAGACGTAACGATTAACTCTTTTTCAAATAATGCTAAAACCCTGCTCACCCTTAAACAAGGCAGTTTTTTCGGTGAAATGTCTTTATTAGAAAAGAAACCTCGTTCTGCTACAGTTTCTACCAAAACCGATAATGTAATCGTACTTGAGATAAGCGAAAAAGATTTCCCGGCGCTCCTTGCGGCCGATACTTCTATCGCATACCATCTACTTCTCACATTGAACAAACGATTGAATCATATGTTAGATGAGATAGAAAAAGAAAATAAACGTTTTGTATTCAACTATCGTAAGAACAACCATTACCTTGCTATACAAGGGCTAAATGAAAAAAGCTTTCAGCAAATAGCTCAGGAAAGTTCAGAGTATGTATGGACCTTATTAAAATATTTAAGTGCATCCTTAAACGAAATGAATAATATGTATATGAATTACATTCCAAACTAATAACACAAAAGCTGATATGATCAATGCACCATATCAGCTTCTTTTTTTACCTATTCATTTTCCACTTCAAGGAATGCATCAATACCATTTGCAATTCCCTCTACCATCTTATACTGGTATTCCTCTGTCGCCATAAGTGCATCTTCTGTGGCATTGGTCATATAACCCATTTCCACAATCGTTACCGGCACCTCACACCAGTTCACTCCGCTCATCGTATCCGTTTCCCAAACTCTCTGTTTCTTACAGCCGGTGGCTTCTACAAACGCATCCAATACCAGTTGCGACAGTTCTTTGCTTTCTCCGTATAATTCGCCATTATAAGGATTGTTCTTCGTCTGGCAGATTGTCATCGCACCATTTACCGAGGCATTGTCCGAACCATTCGCATGAATTCGAATAAACGCATCTACATTTGCTTCGTTTGCAACCATGGCACGTTCGCTATTACTAATATTCACATCATGCGTCTCACGAATCATAATGACTTCATAACCACGTTCTTCTAATTCATCACGAAGTTTTAGCGCCACTTGCAAATTCAATTCATACTCACACAGACCACTGACACAACCGGTCGTTCCACTCGAAACCTTTGCCTTCATCTCTGTTGCCCCCGGACCAACCGGCTCTTTCTCGCTGTTACCCTTCTTCTGGTGTCCTGCATCAATAGCGATTACAAAACCATTTGTTTCGCACACTTCCGTCTCTGCTTCCGTGTTCACTTCAGACATTGTCTCCGTCTCAGGAACTGCCTCTGTTGCAAAAATATTCTCCGTTTCAGACTTATTTTCTGTTTCCAAAACTATTTCCATCTGCTGAGTCACAGTTATAGTTTCGCTTTCTGTATCAGATACTGATACATCTACTTTCTCCGAATTACATGCCGTAAAAAATACCCCAGCTAAGATTGTTATTAATAATATTCTCTTTTTCATCTGTACTCCTTATCCCTGGCTTTCTACGCTTATACTATATACCCATGTAAAAATTAGTCAAGTATAAATCGCAAATAACATAAAATGACATTTAAACAAAAAAATAAACCGCTATGCAACTTTTTCCTGTCACATAACGGTTTATTTAAATTCACTACAATTGTTCTCTCGCTTTCTCCACTAGTTCAATATCACATTCTGCCAATGCACAGATATCCTCCATCAGCATGCCACGTTTGAGCATATTTTGTACAATTATTATGGTTGTTTCTGCTTTTCCACCCATTACTTTATTCACCCTTTCTTTCAAATCCGATTCTCGTCGTAACATGTATTTAATAATCCTGCGTATCATACCTGCCATATCACGAAATAACCCTGTCTCGTCGTCTTTCGTTGCTTCTGTCAACCGCCAAATTATCTTTTGAAACTCTTCTACTAAACTTTGGGTTCGTTTTTCATCTTTCGCAATCTGCGAAAGCTCCTTCTCATAATTAATGATATAATAAGGGAGCAAAATCAGCAAGTTCTTTTCAAAAATTTCTTCAACTGAATAATCTTTTAACCCTAAAACAGGCACACTGTACATCACAGTCTGTCCATCTGCCAACCTCATTTCCATCTGTTCTTCATTTAATGTATTTTTGTTTGACCGCAAATAAATAATACATGACCTTGGAAATTGCAAATATGTCTCTCATGAATATGTGGTGTTGCCTCATCTACGTGTAATGCAAAGTCTAGTATCTCTACATGGCTTCCAAACATCTGCTTTCTCTCTTCTAAAAACTCTTCTGCAATCTGCAAAAGTGTCCTTGAGAAACCACTTGTATTTTACCACATATAATGATATTATAATCTTACAAAAGGAAAGCACCCACTCCAAAGTGGATGCTCCCGAATGAGGTTATTGGTCCTTACGGACACCGCCTATCCTGTTGGCAGACAGGATAGGCATTTTTATTTTCGCTTGTTTCTCTTATCGAGAAAGGCAAGCAACGCGATTAACAAACTACCAAAGGACATCAACAAAGCTAATACCCCGATAAAAACCGAAATGATTTCAAATGCTGTCATCTACGCCACCTCCCTTCCTATGTATTTCGACTAAGCCGATATCATAAATACGGGAGGCTACCACCCTGTCATGGGTACTTTCCGTGCCGATATTGTATCACTCTTGATAGCAAATAACAATACATTTTCCCATTAAACTTCAAATTCAAAATTCAAAAAAAGACCACAATTTCTCGTAGTCTCTCATTTCTTGCTAAATCTACCACATTTGACCCCTCATCAAAAATTTTAATTGGGTTAAAATCGGGTTTGATTCCCCAAAATTAAGGGTTTGAATTTCTTCAAACCCTTGATTTCATAATGTTTTCTCTAATTAGTCCTGAGCGATAATCTCTTTTTTGTTATAAGATCCGCAGTTCTTGCAAACTCTGTGTGGCATCATTAATTCTCCACATTTGCTGCATTTTACTAATGCTGGAGCAGTCATTTTCCAGTTTGCTCTTCTTTTATCTCTTCTTCCTTTGGAAGATTTATTCTTTGGACAGATTGACATTTACCTACACCTCCTTAAATTTGTTAAAGACATCTTGGAATGCTGCCATTCTTGGATCAAGTTCTGTTCTCTGGCAATTGCAATCACCCTTATTCAGGTTGATTCCGCACACCTTGCAAATTCCTTTGCAATCATCGTTGCACAGAACCTTCATCGGCCAGTTCACCAAAATCTCTTCGTAGATTAATCTATCTACATCCAGATCAAATCCAATCAGGTAGTCTGATTCATCCATTTCTTCCTCACTGACTTCTGCTCCGTTAATCGGAAGCTTCTTATCAATGTCAAAATGGATACTTGTCGGAACTTCTTCCAGACAACGACCACACGGTATCAACGCTGTAAAATCAACTGTCCCCTGGACAAGCAGCCGCTTGTTCTCCTGGTTGGTTATCTTAAGCTCTACCGGTGATTTCTCTGTAATCGGGAAATCACCCATTCTAGACTTAAAAGTATCGAGCTCGATAGAAACTACTTCTGTTACGCTTTTGTTCTCACAAGTTACAATGCTTGAAATATCTAAACTCATGGTTCTCTCCCTCCCTCATCTGCTGACAAGGTTTCACACCTAAACAATTATACATAGACATACCTCTTTTGTCAACACATTTTTTAATAATTCGTCATTAAAATGTTACTCAAAAAAAGAATGCATCCTGCTTATGCAAGTGCATTCTTTTTTCATCTCATTCATTAACTCTTAAAACACGAACAATTGCATGTTTAAACATATTCAGAATTATAACGATATTGCTTCTTATTTACCAACGATAGCAACTGTTTCTCTTGCGATAGCAAGTTCTTCGTTTGTTGGGATTACGCAAACTTTTACTTTAGAATCTGCTGTAGAGATAACAATGTCATCACCACGTTTGCCATTTGCTTCGTCATCAACTGTGATTCCAAGGTAACCAAGGTATTCACAAACTGATTTACGAACAAATGCTGCGTTTTCGCCAATACCTGCTGTAAATGCGATTGCATCCACACCATTCATAGATGCTACATAAGAACCGATGTATTTTGCAACTTTGTAGCAGAATACTTCTAATGCTGCTGTACAACGTGCATTACCTGCATTGTGTCCTTCTTCAAGATCACGGAAGTCACTGGATACGCCAGATAAGCCCTGAACACCAGATTTTTTATTTAATACGTTCATAACGCCTGGGATATCTAAGCCTTCTTTCTTAGCGATGTATTCCATGATAGATGGGTCGATATCACCAGAACGTGTTCCCATTACAAGACCTTCAAGTGGAGTAAGACCCATTGAAGTATCTACACATTTACCATTTAATACTGCTGAGATAGACGCACCATTTCCTAAATGAGCAACGATAATCTTAGAATTGTCTAAATCCATTCCTAAGAATTCTGCTGTACGTTTTGATACGAAGCTATGGCTTGTACCATGGAAACCGTATCTTCTTACTTTATAATTCTCATAGTATTCATATGGAAGACCATATAAATAAGCTTTTTCAGGCATTGTCTGATGGAAAGCTGTATCATAAACAGTTACCATAGGTACGTTTGGCATTAATTCTTTACAAGCGTTGATACCGATTAAGTTTGCCGGGTTGTGAAGTGGTGCTAAATCGTTACATTCTTCGATTGCTGCAAGTACTTCATCTGTTACTAATGCAGAAGATGTGAACTTCTCGCCGCCGTGTACTACACGATGTCCAACTGCATCAACTTCTGCAAGGCTTGCGATTGCGCCTGTTGTTGGATTAACGAGAGCGTCTAATACCATCTGGATTGCCTGTTTGTGTGTTGGCATAGCTGCATCTGTTACTTCTTTGTCACAGCCAGTTTTCTGGTATACTAATCTTCCATCGATACCGATTCTTTCGCAAAGACCTTTTGCTAATACAGCTTCTGTCTCAGAATCGATTAACTGATACTTAAGAGATGAGCTACCGCAGTTAATTACTAATACGTTCATTGTTAAAAACCCTCCATTGTTATTCTTGTCCGTTTTCTTCGGTACTTCTGACATACTGTACAAAAGTACTCCTATTTTTAAGTATACCCCTAATTTTCCATATCGGCAAGCCAATTTTTACTAGAAACTGTACAAAATAAAAAACAAATCTACAGGTTCAATCTTTGCCAACTTCACCTGATATGTTATGATATATCCGTCAAGGTGATTTTTTACTCGTATATGCAACGTCTGACATCATAAAAAATTTAATTCAAAAGGATTTATATGAAAGTTATTGGAATCATCGCAGAATATAATCCATTTCACAATGGACATGCTTACCAGATTGAGAAAATTAAAAAAGATTTGCAGGCCGACTATGTCGTAGTTGCCATGAGCGGCGACTTCGTGCAACGCGGTGCTCCTGCTATCATTGATAAATATGCCCGTACACAAATGGCATTAAGCTGCGGTGCCGATTTAGTCATCGAACTTCCTGTTTTATGGGCAACTGCTTCTGCGGAGTATTTCGCCATGGCCGGCGTCACTCTGTTTGATAAAATCGGATGCATAGACGGCATTTGTTTTGGTGCTGAGACAAATGATATGAATACCCTTTCTATGATTGCTAACGTATTAGCCGATGAACCAGAAACATATCGCACACTACTGGCATCCTTTTTAAAGGAAGGGCTGGCTTTCCCTGTAGCACGAAGCAAGGCCTTATGTGCATATTTTTCTCAAATGCCTCTTGATGCTATTACAACAGAATGCCCGCTTACATCTTGCGATTTAAATAATATTGCAGATATATTGAGCGAACCAAATAATATTTTAGCAATTGAATACTTAAAGGCATTAAAGCGCAGACAATCTTCCATCACTCCTTATGTGATTAAAAGGGAAGGCGCCGGGTATCATGATGAATATATCGCAGATACCTCAGATGATGCAGCCTGCCCAGATTCCTCTGCTCCGACTGCTTCCGCTACTGCAATCCGCAAAGTTTTGCATTCCGGTACTAGTTTTTCAGATTTGCAAAACCCAGATGCACTTGCATCCGCAATGCCTGCTCCTGCCTTAGAAGTATTAAAAAAGGATTGTACGAATAACTCTCTCGTTTATCCAAATGATTTTTCTTCTATACTTGGATACCTGTTACTTACTTCTGATACAGACAAGCTAGCAAACATCGGCGATTCCAATTCCGAACTGGCAAATCGTTTTTATAAAAACCGTTTGAACTTTTCTTCCTTTGAGCAATTTTGCGAACTGAATAAAAGTAAAGACACCACTTATACCAGAATTAGCCGGATACTGATGCATTTTATTTTAAATATCAGCAACGATGATTATTCTTTTGGGAAAAAATTGGACTATATCCCATATCTTCGCATATTAGGATTCTACAAGAATTCTTCTGCTCTTTTGAAAATGTTAAAGTATTCTGCTAAAGTGCCGCTTATCTCAAAGCTTGCGGACGCTTCTGCAATTTTAGGTGCGGATGCTTTGATCATTCTGGAAAAGGATATTTTTGCTGCGGATTTGTATTCACAGGTCTGCAAAAACCAAAACAGCACTCATCCGGTCAGTGAGTATGCACGAAATATTGTGATTATGTAAGTATTCTTAGATTTTACACATAATTAAAATGGAGCTGTCACAATAAAAATGAACACCCTTATTGAGACAACTCCATTTGAAACTTTTATACAACATATTTTTGAAATTCCGGATAAATCAATATATCTGTTAACGTGCAATTCTACTCTATCATTAATCCATCTCTGCTAGCGCCTTCTCTACCAATTCATCGCTTAATCCTGCACATTCTTGTGCTAATTCTTTGGACATCCCTTTCTTTATCATATTCTTAAACGAACACATACTTCCATTATTGAATCCATTATCAAATGCTTCATCAATCTTTGGTTGTACTATCTCTGCCCATGCTTTTGTCATATCACTCTCCCTCACTTTCTGTACCACTTCTCTATTTACAGTCTCCATTACTTCCCATATGGAATCCGAATAATTCACATCCGCTGAATTCACCAATTTTTGTGAGATATCCAGAAATCTTACTACATGTTCTTCGCTCACTTTTTCTGACAATGAATTTAACCAGATATGATTTTCCTCTCTTAATTCTCGAGATACTATAATCTGTATTTTAATATCTTTCCCTCTACTTATATAATAAATCCCAGGATACTTTTCTTCAATAGCAAACTTCTCTTTTCTTAGTATTTTAAGCAACTTTATAGGTTTTGCCTCTCGTATAAACGAAAGTGTAACTTCATCCAACTGGATATCATCTACATGTGCTTCATTCGATTTATACAGATATGCATAGGCTATTCCTTTTAAGAATACATCAAAATTTAGTGAATCACATGGCGACTTATATTCTATTAGGTTATGTTTTTCAAATATTTTCCCAATCTCATTTTGAATCTCACAATCGTATTTCTCTTTTACTACAAGCATATCTACCCGTAACGGCAACGTATTTAAGATTGCTTCCTCCTCAAATTCCAAATCGTCCTTATTCTCTCTCAGTTCCAAGTGCATTGCACCATAAAATCCGGAATGCCATTGTATTTTTTTGTCTTTTGTCATAGGCATAATTTCCTTCCATTATATAATTTTCACACCTATAGTGTTTTACTTGGGAATTATGGCGAAATGCCTGAATTGTCCAAGTGATGCTGTAGAATCAGCACATGACCATTTTCAGATAACGGTCGAATTCAGATACACAAAAGCGAGTGTGTTTACTGAATATTTTCAGTGTAACACTCTCGCTTTTTGTTCGCAATTTATTTTGTATTTTTACCGTTTCACGGTTACTTTGATATTTACACTCGCATCTTTACTGATGCCGTCACGTCCTTCCAATTGTACCGTAACTGGTATCGTATATGCCTTACCTTTTGCTGATGCAGTTACTGCATTCGGATTCACAATCTCTACCTTTAGTCTGCAGGTCCTGCCCTCTGCATCCATATGGTCTGTACTCACCATGATGTCTGCGATACCATCTTTGTCACAGTCATAACCACCGCTTACGCTTTCCATACGGTAATAATCCGGTACGGATATATCATAATATCTGCACAGCGTATTTGCTGCTGCATAGAATACCTGATTGTTATTTCTTAGCGTCACTTTTGGATTTGACTGCTTTGGTTTTACATTGAAGGTCTTGCTTGTTACGGCATACTCTGTTCCATCGGCTGTACACAGCGTATATTCTACTGCCAGCTTATAAGTCTGGTTCGCTTTTAAGCTGCCAAGTTTATCCAGATTCACCCTGATATAGTCATGTCCATCTCCATTTTCCAGTATAAAACAATGGCTGTAATCACCAATCAGTTTGTAACCTGTTACTTCATCTCCGGTCGCAAGATTGGTAAATTTCGGTTCTATCCACATAACATTTTTCTTAGCCGATACATCAAATGCCGTTCCATTCGCCAAATCAATACTTCCTTTTGCACTCACAGATGCACTCACTGCTTTATTGATGATTTTAACCTTAAGTGACAGTGCAGGCAGTGCTTTTTTCGTACCGTCTGCCGCACTGATATAATACGGTGTCACTTTGTAGTCATAGGTACCGGTAGGAAGTGTTTCACCCATCTGTCCGGCATCATTCTGTGTCACATGAATCTGATATCCATTCGTCGTAAATACCAGTAAGTTTTTCTCAATCAGATTTGCAGCTTTCGCATTTTTTCCGGCTACTGTGATATCTGTTAGTGTAACATCCACTCCGTTTGTCACTGTAAGAGAAGTACTTGCTGACGATTTTGGATTCTCATACATA
>JAZSEF010000060.1:0-21208 GCA_045531555.1 Roseburia sp.
TCAATAATGGTGGATTATCTCTTATTTTTAAAATTGGTAGACACATGGTAGACAGTGTGCTTTCCTCCTTGATTTTAGGCACTTGGCGGGGTGTAATCAAGTTCGAATCCCGTCTCGTGCTCTTTTTTATGCCCGAAAACCCCGATAAAATCGAGGTTTTTTCATTTTATGGAAAATGGGATTTTGAATACAGTTGAATACAGTTAGGTCAGAGTGCTTTTGAGATTAAATCATAGGTCTCTTTTTCTGTAAGAGGGTTGTAAATATACCCAAGTGTGGTTTGAAGATTAGCATGACCAAGTTGTTCCCGAATGCAATCGAGAGGGACGCCGCTGGCATTTAGCCTGCTTGCGTAGGTCTTTCTCATCTTGTGACTGCTCTTGGTTCTGACACCATTACGCTCTGCAAATTTTTCCAAAACATAATTAATCTGTCTGGAAGTAATTCGCTCGCCATTACGTACAAAAATGTATTCGCCATCGTGTTTAATCTTGGAAAGAATATCGAGTGCTTTTGGAACTAAAACTACAAAACGGTCAGTATTGGTCTTGGTATGTTCCACAACCTCCAATGCACCTGTCTCCTGGTCCCTAATTTCTTCCCTGACAATATGCAGATGATTTTCATCACAGATATCTATCCATTTGAGAGCAACCAATTCCCCAACACGTAAACCTATCAGGAAGTTCAATTTTACGGCCATAAACGAAAGATCTTGGGTCTCTGAATACTTTTCATCCAAATACGTATTAATCCGCTCTAATTCCTCTGTATTGTATGTTTCCGATTTGCCGGTCTTTTTCACAACCTGTTTAAACTTAACCAATATCTGAACCGCGTCAAGGGGATTCTCTTTGATATATCTTCTGCGGATGGCATATGTAAACATCCCATTTAGAATTGTCTTGGCATTCATCCATTCTTTACGGCTTAAGTTAAATTCTTTGATAAGCCTGTTGCATTCTTTTTCCAAAACAATTTCATTTACACGATAAAGTTCCATGTTGTGTAAGATGGAGTTCTCGAAATATTTCCGGTAATGCTGCTTATGCCTTAGAATGGTATTCTTGCTGTTGCAGATGGCAGATTTATAGTCGAGCCATTCAAGATACAACTTATAAAATGTCTTTTTTTCAATGTACAGACTGGAAGAATACATTGGAACCAGTTTCTTCCATAATTCCGATTCGCTTTGTGCTCTGATAAGTTTTCTTTTACCATCCAAGCCCTTAAAGTAGGTCTGCAACCGGCTGTCTTTGTCATCACAGGGCGGTGTAATTGTATATGGATGGATTTTTTTGATACGTTCCACTTTGGAAGCCATATAACTTTCATGCACGCTATCCAAGTCGATTATACCGCTCATAAGAGCGTAGTTCAATATGTCATTATCCACATATTTGGTAAAGTCATTACTTTGTGTAGAAACGTTCATATGGCCTCCTTTCTGAAAAATAAAAGACAAGTTACCGTAACCGGCAACGTGCCTTGATTAAGTAATCTTTTACTGATTACATTTTATCATTGATAAAAAGGGATGGAAATTTACAGTAGGAGTACAATGAGACTACATGATTGTTTTTACCATATATAGGATGTTGCAAATCAGAAAATTCGTAAAGGCAGAATAGCGGCAAGACAATTGAAAATGCCTTGACTAATTTTCTGATTTACAAAAGTAGCAGACAAGCAAAAACAAAGAAAAGGTGTGCTGCCACGGAAAGATAATTTTGTTATGGGAATTGATTGAAAATGGCGAAATAGTGGATTTTTTGAAAAGAGCAAGCACAGCATGTGTACGGACACATGCGAAGTTTTTGTGATTTTCAATTATATTATTATTTCGTTTTGCATGTTATAATTAAAAACAAAATTTGAAGTTAACGGAGAGATTATGATATGAAAAAGTGGATAAACAATTATAATCTTGAAATCATGACAGCTATATTAGCAATTGTGTTTTGTGTAGGTGTTTTCTGTTGGGATGGTTTAACTCTTGCGGGAAAGGCATTGATGGGATTTATGGTATTGTATGCCTTGCATGAGTGGGAAGAGTCAAAATTTCCGGGTGGATTCTACGACCTATTTTTTGGTGGCTTTGGAGTTGAAATCAAGGTAAGTGAAGCTAGAATGCATCTGCCAGTTGCAATATATATTTTGATTATGTTGCTTGTTCCTTTTGCATTGCAGAATATAACATTCCTTGTCTTGATTCCTTTAGGACTTGGACTTTTTGAAGGTGTTATTCACGTTGCAGGAATTAAGATACATAAGCTAAAGAAACCATATACACCGGGAATGATTACAGGTATCATAATGTTTATGTACTCAATTTTTGTAATTGTTCAAATAAACAATGCGGGCGGTTTGCCTGTCTGGCAGTGGATTGTTGGTTTCATACTTGCATTGCTAGGGTTTGTAGTTATGGAACAGTTTTTCTTAAAAACAGTTGGGCTTACACTTGTTGATTTTAGAAAAATGGCTATGGCTCGTGTTTCGGGTAATAGAAAGTAAGAAGTCGTAAGAAATTGAGTATTAATA
This sequence comes from Roseburia sp., assembly GCA_045531555.1. Lineage (GTDB taxonomy): Bacteria > Bacillota > Clostridia > Lachnospirales > Lachnospiraceae > Roseburia. The sequence goes on from JAZSEF010000060.1 coordinate 2,542, forward strand.
AGGTGTACACTAATGGATAAAGGAGCATTTATTAAGTATTTGTCCGCATTATTGCTATTTGGTCTTAATGGCATTGTTGCGAATAATATTGAGTTAAGCAGTTATGAGATTGTATTTTTAAGAACACTTATAGGAAGTATTCTTTTAATGCTTTTGTTTATAGTCGGCAAAGGTAAATTTCATACAAACACATACAAAAAAGATACATTCTTTATTGTACTATCAGGTATTGCAATGGGTACGAGTTGGATGTTTTTATATGAAGCATATCAGCAAATTGGTGTAAGTTTGTCATCGCTCTTGTATTATTGTGGACCTGTGATTGTAATGATATTATCACCTTTGATTTTTAAGGAAAAACTAACCACATCTAAGATTATTGGTTTTTTGATTGTGCTTATAGGTATAGTTCTTGTTAATGGTAATGCAGTCGGCGACAACAGTAATACTTGGGGTATTTTCTGTGGTGCTATGTCAGCGGTTATGTATTTCTTTATGGTTACATTGAATAAGAAATCAAGGTACATTATAGGAATGGAAAATTCAGTGATACAACTCATGGTAAGTTTCTTGACAGTAGCTGTATTTGTGGGAGTTAAGCAAGGATTTGTTATTAAAGTTCCATCTGATGCTTGGATATGGATTTTTATACTAGGTATTGCTAATACAGGTATCGGATGTTATTTGTATTTTTCACCGCTCGCGAAACTACCTGTGCAGACAGTAGCTGTGTGTGGATATCTCGAACTACTTTCAGCAGTAGTTTTTGCATCTATTCTACTTAATGAAAAAATGACAATAGGACAAATTATCGGTGCGACTTGTATCATAGGCGGTGCCATGATAGGTGAGTTAATAAAGAAAAAGGAAGCGTAAATTTCAGTTTTCATTAGAAAAATATACTTGAGGCATAGCACAAATTTTCATTATGGCTTGTCTGCAAAAGAACAAAGAAGGAAGAAAATGTCAAGGCGAACGCCTTTATGTTTTCTTCCTTTTTTGTTACTGTTTATAAAGCCATGTGACAAATGTAAACTTTGAAAAAAGAAAAATTCCAATATGTCAAACAGATACTTTTTCGACTTTATGATGTTACTTTATAGATAAAAAATAAGGGGTTTGGGGATTATCACCAACAAGCATTTTTGCATTTCCGCTGTGAGCGAAAATGTCAAAAATTTCGCATCTGGCCGTACAGATGCTATGCTTGCTGTCCTTTAAAACGTTGAATAATCGTTCTTTTCGAGTGTGTGAAAGTTTTTCCTCATTCTTTGTTGTTTGATGGTCAAGCCATAATGAAATATTATGATATGTTGTACTATTATCATATATCATTATGGGTTATTATATTTTTCTGATTCGTTCAAAATTAATAAAGCATTCTTATCCCAAGATTCATAGCCTTCCTGATTCTTGCGGTTTGCTACACTTTCTCTTGTGATCAGAAAATCACCCAAATACTCTGTGAACTTACAACTTCCCCAATAATTCAGATGTGAGTCATCATTAAAATCATTTGCATAATCTATACCGATTTCATCATATAACTCATTATAATTTATAAAAGTTATTTCTTCTTCCTCTGCTATTTTTTCTATTTCCAAATACGTTTTTCTATCATCTTCAGTTTCCACATATGGGACGACCACTAAAATAAGTTCACTGTCCTTCTCCTTTGTAAATTGTATTATTTTTCTTAGATATTCCTCTGATTTTATAGTAAGTTCACCGGCTTGCACTTCTGTAAAAATCTCTTCTTTCGGTCGTTCCTGTGCTCTCTTGTTCCAATATGGAGTATATCCTTTAAATGCTTCTTTTTCTTTCCTATCCCAGAAAAAACTATTAAAATCATCTGCCCCTAAATCTTTGTATCTGCTATGATAAGCAAAAAAAGAGGGGAAATACTGATTTATCTTATTTATCTCCACACTTGCAAACAACATTTCCAATTTGTTCACGGAAAATCTCATGCCATAAATGTTTTCGCTAATCCAATTATATTGATAATCTTCTTTATATCTGGCAGGTGCATATAAATCAAGAACTATTACTTCCGGAGATTGATATTTATACAATTCTTTCAAATAATAATAAGTCATCCATAAGGGCTGTTCTGCTCCGCTGTAGTCATAAGCGGGAATCCCATATTTTTCCCATAAAAGTCCTGTGTTAATTCCACAATGTACATGACTCGTCCCTAACATAACTACATCTATACTTTCTTTGGGTTGCCAATACATCCCTTCTATCTGATTAATTCCGTGAGGGGATTTATAACGAAATATTGTAGTAATTAGATAAAACGACAATCCTAATATAATTAGTGCACCTATTCTTATTATAAACTTTTTAAGATTAACATTTTTTTTATCCATTACACTTAATCCCCCAATTGTTACTAAAAATGCATATAAATAAAGTCAGCTGCATGATATCCCGTACCATAAATCCCAAACACAAAAATGGAAATTATTAAAACATAAAATACTGCATATCGGGTAATATTTCCTTCGTGTTGAATTAATTGCGGAAAATGCTCCTTTTTACAATCACAAATCCACTCTACTATTATCAATAAAACAATGCAGATAACACTAATTCCAAGTTCTGTATAAGAAATACCTGCCTGTTTTATCCACGTTGTATATTCTGTTGGATAAAATTCTCCGGCAAACATTGCTTTCAAATATTTAAACGCCGACTGCAGTCCGGGACTTCGAAAAAATACCCATGCAATTGAAACAGACAGAAATGTTATTATTCTACTCAGTGCAAGCCCAATTCTTTTCATAAACATACTATGATTGCTCCTAGTATGCCGGCGTTTCTTTGTATATTCATTCCAGATAATATACACCACAGAATAAAGACCATGCAGTAATCCCCATACAATAAAATTCATACCTGAACCATGCCATACACCGCATACCAGAAAGACAATCATCATATTAGTACATTTTCTTAATAGCCCTTTCCGATTTCCGCCTAAAGGAATATATAGATAATCTCTTAACCAACTACTAAGCGAAATATGCCATCTATGCCAAAAATCCGTAATATGTTCTGCCATATACGGAGTTTCAAAATTGTGAGTTAGATGAATGCCAAAAATTCTTGCACATCCAATAGCAATATAGGAATATCCTGCAAAGTCACTATAGATCTGCACCGAATAGAACAACATCCCCACAATAAGCCATATGCTGTCAAAAGAATCCGGCGACGCAAAAATCTTTTCCACAATCATGGATAACCTATCTGCGATTACCATTTTTAAGAAAAAACCCCAGAGCATATAACTAACTGCTATTGATAAACGTCCTTCATTCCAAAAGCGTACTTGCGCAAGGTCCTTTAATTGAGAAACAAAGTCATCTTTTCTCTCAAGAGGTCCACTTGTAAACTTAATAAAAAATGCTAAATACAATGCTAAATACAAATAGTTTTTTTCAACGTTACTTTTGTGTCTATAAACATCCAGCAAATAAGAAATTGCTTGAAACAGATAAAAAGATAAGCCTATAGGGATAACAATATTCATAAACAAACTATCTTCTGAATGTTCTGCAAAAGCCAAGCATTGTGTTATATCTGAAATATATTTGCACCCAAAAAGAAACAGTAAATAACATCCTATAATTGTCCCGAGAAAAATTTTTTCCTTTCTTCTCCGGTTATCATCGATTTGCCGAAATTTTTCCAGTATAATTCCCGATATCCATGTCAGGATAGAAATCACTAAAAGAACAATCAGTGCCCCGAAAGAAAGAAAACCACAGAATAGATAACTTGCAAGCAAAAGTACCCCTACTCTCCATTCGGGACGGACACAAAAATAACAGGTAACAATAATTCCCAGATAAATTAGGAAAAAAATTGACACAAACACCGTACACTCTCCTCTATTTCCATTCTCATCTCATTTACAAAGTTTAGATTGAAAAAGAATATACAAAAAGAGTGCCAGAATATGGGCACTAAAATAAACATTCATGCAACAAGTGCATAAACATTTATGTCCCTATATTCTGCCACCCTATCACATTTCTTTTCACAGTAGACTGCCCTTATTTCTATAAGTGACTTTCCACCCTAAAAGCTTTAACCTCTCGGCTGCGTAAGAAGCATCTTTGTATATATGGAGCCTTACTCCATATAGCCGTTATCAATCTATTTAAAACATAACATTTATATGCTATCCATGCAAGAGGCTTCATACAATCTTAATAATTCTTAAGATTTTAATTCATTATGTGAAGTTGAAAAAGAGATAGAAAAACAAAAATTGAAAAAAGAAATTATTGAAAGTGCCGAAAATACGGGAAAAAATTAGATGTTTTTGAATACAGTTTGAATACAGTGGTTTGGATAGCGTGCTTTCCTCCTTATTTTACTGGGTTTTTAAATGCTACCACTATTCGAATCCCGTCTCGTGCTCTCAGAGAACATGAAAAGGACATCCAATAGGATGTCCTTTTTGTATTATTGCAAAAAACAACTTGTCTGTTTTCAAAAATACAATTAGACATCCCACCAACAACTGTTATAATAATTTTTAGGGATATTTTGTAGATTTAAGCAGAAAGGGAAGGTTTAGTATATGGAAAAAAGAAAACTGGACAAATTAGGTATTGAGGCATCGCTTTTGGGATTCGGATGTATGAGATTTCCTGTAACAGCAGACGGAAAGATTGATGAAGCCGAAGCAGAGAGAATGATTGATAAAGCGATTGCGGAAGGTGTGAATTACATAGATACCGCATATCCGTATCATGACGGACAGAGTGAAATTGTGGTAGGAAATGTCCTTAAGAAATACGATAGAAGTTCATTCTATTTGGCAACCAAGTTGCCGGTATGGTTTGTAAACGGACCGGAAGATGTGGACAGATTATTAAATGAACAGCTTGGTAAATTACAGACTGATTATATCGATTTTTATCTGATGCATGCCATGAATAAGGGTCATTGGGATAAGATGCTCCAGGTAGGCTGCGTAGAGCGTTTAGAGCAGCTTAAGGCAGAAGGTAAGATTAAATACTTGGGATTTTCATTCCATGACAGTTACGAAGTATTTGAAGAGATGATTAATTACCGTGACTGGGATTTTGCACAGATTCAGCTTAATTACATGGATGCGGATGAGCAGGCAGGTGTTAAGGGATATAAACTGGCAGAAGAAAAGGGTATTCCGCTTATTATTATGGAGCCGATTAAGGGTGGTTCCCTTGCAGCATTTGCTCCGGAAGTTATGGACAAATTTGCAGCTCTTGATAAGGATGCATCGGCAGCATCATTTGCACTTCGTTGGGTAGGTACATTCCCGAATGTAAAGGTTATTTTGAGTGGTATGTCCACAATGGCACAGGTAGAAGATAATCTGAAGACATTTGCAGACTTTAAGCCATTATCCGACAAAGAGCAGGAAGTAATTGCAGAAGTAAAAGCGATTTTGGAATCCCGCGTAAGAAACGGTTGTACCGGTTGCAGATACTGTATGCCATGTCCTGCAGGTGTAGATATTCCGGGTTGCTTCGCAGCATGGAATACCTACTATGCATACCAGAACTACAATGTAGTAAGATGGAGCTGGGAAGAAGGAATCGGTGAAGAACATCAGGCTAAGAACTGTATTAAATGTGGTAAGTGTGAAGGAGCATGTCCACAGAAGATTTCCATTCGTGAAGACTTGGAAAAAGTACAGGCCGATTTGGACAACAAACAATTAGATATCTAATCAATATACAAAGGCAGTCCCTGAGATTTAACATTTTGGGGACTGTTTTTATTTTGCATTTTGCATCATATGGAGTATACTTTTGGTAGAGAAAAATAGGAGTTTTCGATATGAACATTTTATTGGTGGGAATTAATGCAAAATACATCCATTCGAATCCGGCAATTTACTCGCTGGCAGCATATGCGGGAAAGTTTGTGGATGAATCAGGAGTATCGTTGCGTAACCATATTCAAATAGCAGAATATACAATTAATCAGCAGATAGAGGATATCGAGGCGGACATTTATAAGAGAATGCCTGATGTAATGGCAATTTCCTGTTACATCTGGAATTTTAGTCTGGTGCAGGAACTGGTAGAGGATATTCATCAGGTGCGCCCGGATATGCCGATATGGCTGGGCGGACCTGAGGTGTCGTTTCATCCGGAGCAGTTGATGCAGAAGTTCCCATTTTTGGCAGGAATTATGATTGGCGAAGGAGAGCAGACTTTTGTAGAATTGGTACAAAGCTACATTACCGGAAGCGATATACAAAACATTTCCGGTTTATATCTTCCTTCCGGTTACACAGCAGAACGGGAATGCCTTGCCTTGGATGACATACCCTTCCTCTACAGTGATTTATCAGACTTTGAGAATCGTATAATTTACTACGAAAGCAGCCGAGGTTGCCCATTCCGTTGCAAATATTGTTTATCATCGATTGACAAACAACTTCGGTTCCGTAGCCTTGATTTGGTAAAAAAAGAACTGCAATTTTTCCTTGATAACAAGGTGCCGCAGGTTAAATTTATTGATCGTACGTTTAATGCAAAGCACGAACATGCATTGGCTATTTGGAACTATATAAAAGAAAATGATAACGGCGTGACAAATTTCCATTTTGAAATCTCAGCAGATTTACTGACAGAGGAAGAAATTGTACTTTTGAATTCTATGCGGAAAGGATTGGTGCAGTTGGAAATCGGAGTACAATCTACAAACTCGGACACAATACGGGAAATTAATCGCAGCATGGACTTATGTAAACTTAAGAAAGCCGTGGAAAAAGTCAACGCGGCAGGTAACATTCATCAACATTTAGATCTGATAGCAGGGTTGCCTTTTGAAGATTACATGTCCTTCCATAACTCATTTAATGATGTGTATGCGATGAGGCCGGAGCAGTTGCAACTTGGTTTTTTGAAGGTGCTTAAGGGATCGGCCATGGAGGAACAGGCTTTAGAATACGGTATCGGTTACCGCAAGACACCGCCGTATGAAGTCCTTTATACCAAGTGGCTTTCCTATGATGAGGTCATCCGTTTAAAACGGGTCGAGGAGATGGTGGAACTGTTCTATAACAGTGGCCAGTTTGTGCATACCATCCGATTTTTGGAGGTGCTTTTTGACGATGCCTTCAAGTTGTATGAGGCACTGGGAGATTATTATGAAGGAAACGGATATTTGACTGCTTCTTCCAAGCGTATTTCTCATTATGAGCATCTTTTGGAGTTTATTAACGGCTATATGTTCAAGATGAAGACGGACACGCAGACCGTGGAGGAACTAACGGAGATTTGCAGACAGTATTTGTTGTTTGATTGTTATCTTCGCGAAAATATGAAGTCGGCGCCATCGTTTGCAAGCAATGTAACTTTGTACAAAGATTATCTTCGTAATTTCTACCAAAAGGAAGAAGAGGAGCGCAAATATTTGCCTCTGTATGCGCAGTTTGACAGTAAGCAGATGGCAAAAATGACGCATGTAGAGTTTTTCACATATCCGGTCTGGGAGAAAAGCACACCTAAACGTAGTGAGATTCTTGCGCGTAAATTGGAATCACCGCAGCCGATATTGTTTGATTACAAAGAGCGGGATGTGATTACGAAGGATTGTCGGATTGTGCTATTACCGAAGCCGTAGGAGACAAATGGACTAAGTAAATTCATTTACGAAAGAAAGAGGACTAACCATGGCAAGTAAAAAGATTATGGCTATTTTGGATGCCTTGGATAAGGAATATGGAACGGACTATGTCTGTTATCTGAACCATGAAAATGCTTGGCAGCTTTTGATTGCAACGATGCTCAGTGCGCAGTGTACGGACGCCAGGGTAAATATTGTGACAAAGGATTTGTTTGTAAAGTATCCGAGCGTACAGGCATTTGCGGATGCGGATTTAAAGGAGTTAGAGCAGGACATCCATTCCACCGGGTTTTACCATAATAAGGCGAAGAATATCATCGCCTGCTGTAAGACTCTCATGGAAAAGTACGATGGAGAAGTTCCGTCTGACATTGAATCACTCACATCCCTTGCGGGAGTTGGACGTAAGACTGCCAATGTGATTAGAGGCAATATTTTTAACGAGCCAAGTATTGTGGTGGATACGCATGTAAAGCGTATTTCGAATAAGCTTGGTTTTACGAAAGAGACGGATCCTGTAAAAATCGAATTTGATTTGATGAAAAAATTGCCCAAGGACCATTGGATTTTATGCAATATCCATTTAATACGCCTCGGCCGGACGATTTGTAAAGCGCCTACACCGAATTGTGAGGAATGCTTTTTGAAAGAACTCTGCCCGAGTGCAGGGAAAAAGACCAAGCGTTCCGTAAAGAAATAGAATTGGAGAGAATCCATGCTAAAAGATTTTGTATCGATAGATTTAGAGACGACGGGGCTTCTGCCCAAGGAAGACCGTATTATAGAGATTGCGGCGGTCCGCTTCCGTGACGGAAAAGAAGATGCGGTGTACCACAGCTATCTGAATCCCGGAAGGGAAGTACCTGGGCGGATAACGGAGCTTACGGGAATTACTCCCGAGATGGTAAAAGATGCCCCACAATTTGCGGATGTATGCGCAGAGATTCTGGATTTTATCGGGGATGATGTGCTGATGGCGCATCATATATCTTTTGATTTTGCTTTTTTGAAAAGAGCGGTATTAAACTGCATGAACAGTAAAGAAGCTAAGACCAAAGGTTTTGAGAAAAAAGGAATTGATACCTTAAAGATTGCCCGTTATTTTTTACCGGAAATGGAGAGCAGAAGCCTTGGTGCATTGTGTAAGCATTACGGGATAGCGATTGATGCGCATAAGGCTTTAGAAGATGCCCGAGCGACGGCGTTATTGTATCTGAAAATGTGGGAAGAATTTGGGGATGGCAAAGACGCGGAAGCATCAAAGAATAAGATTTTTGCGCCGTATCAGTTGGTATATAAGATAAAAAAAGAGGGCCCTGCAACGAAGGCCCAGAAAGAACGGTTATATCGTGAACTTGACAAGCATAAAATAGTTCCGGAGTATGATGTGGAGAGGCTTACCAAAAACGAGGCTAGCCGATATCTGGATAGGATTCTTTCAGAGTACGGACGATAGGCCCCCGCATCGCGGATTGTAAGGTATCAGCGACAAAAAGGAGATGTTTAATTTTGTCCGTCTGTCCTTTTTCGTGATAAATGGACGCGGCCAGATAGTAAGTGGCGCTGATATCGGTACGTGTGGAAATAGCGTATTCCAGGACAACAAGAGCTTCGTCATGATAGCCAAGATCGTAGAGGCGTTTGCCAAAGTCCTGAAGTGCGCGTACAAAGAGCGTATAGTTTTGGTCGTACTGTGTCAGGACAGTAATGTTGGCGGTGCCGTAAGCAATTTTTAAATCGGTATTGCTGTATCCCGTAAAATTCACAATTTTTTCATCGCGCAGGGATTCTAAATCACGGTGACAGGAAGCAATAATTTCATCATCAGTAGCTACATCCATTGTGAATGAGGAAAAAGGAATGGATATGTACTCCAAATCATCCAGTGATTTTTTGCGGACAAAGTTCGCTTCACGCTCTCTTTTCCAGAAATCTTCGCTACGTTTTTTGTGAAGGCGGGTGGTTCTTTTGTTAAAAATTGCCACGATAATTATAAAGACCAGAAAACTTGCCAAGATAGGGAGATTCATAGTATAATATCCTTTCAGTAGTATGTGTAATACTTTGTTGATTTTGTATGAAAGTAAGGTGATAAATATGTTTAATATGAACAACAAAAAGACGAAGCGGACAGTTTCTTTTGTTATCATCCTGTTTGTCGTTTTAGCGATGCTGTTAACCATGATAGCACCTTATTTGTTCTAGGTTTGATACTGTAAACTTTAGCACATTTTTTTGTAAATAGAAATAGGGGATTATTATGAAAAAATTACTGGGAACGTTATTTGGAGTTGCCGTATTTTTATCGTTTTTCTGCACCGGAATCGAGGCACAGGCCAAAGCAGAAGACACCATTTTAAAAGGAATTTATATCGATGAGATAGATGTCTCCGGAATGACGGTGGCAGAAGCAAAAGCAGCTGTGAATGCGAAGGTGGAGGCACGATTGGCAACGCCTATTACATTAAAATGCGTGGGAGACAATGAGATTGTCATTACGCCGGCTGATTTGGGGATGAAGTGGAGCAATCCGCAGATAGTTGATGAGCTGACCGAATTGGGACAGGTTGGTAATATTATCGAGCGTTACAAGTTCCGTAAGGATCTTGAACGTGAAAATTATGTGGTAAATGTTGCCTACACTTACGACAAAGAGTTAATTAAGCAAATTGTAGAAGAGCAGTGTCTGGACTTTAATGTGAATGCCGTAGATATGAAATTGGCACGCAGTAATGGCGAGTTTCAGATAATTGAAGGTAAGCAGGGTGCTTACATAGAACCGGCTGCGGCAGTTTCCACGATTTATGATTATGTGATGTATCAGTGGAATGGGACAGAGACCGCTTTAAGCCTTCCGGTGGAGGTTGAAGAACCTAAAGGCACGGTCGAAGAACTTATGATGGTAAAGGATGTGCTTGGCTCTTACAGCACTTCTTATACGACATCCGCAGCGGCAAGAGTTGCCAATGTAGAAAATGGTACACGCCTGCTTAATGGTGTGACATTATATCCGGGAGAGACTTTCTCTACACTGGAATTAGTAACACCTTTTACGGAAGCCAACGGATATGCGATGGCAGGTTCCTATTTGAACGGACTTGTTGTAGACAGTTTGGGCGGCGGTATCTGTCAGGTGTCTACTACGTTATATAATGCGGTTTTGTTTGCGGAATTGGAAGTAACACAGCGTAGCAGCCATTCGATGAGTGTAGCATATGTACCGCTTTCAGCAGATGCGGCAATTGCGGAATCTGCAGGAAAGGATTTCTGTTTTACCAATAGTACGGACTATCCGATTTATATCGAAGGATATACGACACCGGAGAGAAGAGTAACGTTCAATATTTATGGCGTAGAGACCAGAAAAGATGGTTACACCTTTAATTTTGTTACAGAGGTAATGGAGACAATCCAGGCGACTACCGAAAACATTATCCAGGTGGCTGACCAGCCGATTGGTTATACCAAGGTACAGGGGGCGCACACCGGATACAAGACAAAGCTGATTAAGATTGTTTATGATAACGGATTAGAAGGCAGACGCGAGACGATTAATACCAGTACCTACAAGATGGTACCGAGAACCGTATCGGTTGGTGTGGCAACGGACAATCCGGATGCATACAACCAGCTTCAGGAAGCCATTGCAACGGGAAGTATCGATCATGTATGCAATGTGGCAGCAGCATTGGCTGCACAGGCGGCACCGGGAGCAGAAGTTCCCGCAGTAAGCACAGAAGTGGCTCCGGAGATTTAGTTTAAGTAAGGATATTTGGTTATGAAAATAGGAAAAGTATCGGAACCTATTTTGAAGCGTTCCGTATTGAAATATTTACAACCAAATAATGAGATGGAATGTAAAGGCGCAGCTGTAGGGGCAGACTGCGCCCTTTTTTTGGATAAATTGGCTGTGGCTACAGCATCCGTAAGCGGAGAGAAGAGTCCGCGTGTAGCAGCACATGCGATTATGCGTGCAACGAATAATCTGGCGGCAGGAGGAGCAGATGCCTTTGCGGTCCAGCTGCATATTATGCTTCCCGAACGGTACCGAGAGATTGCATTAAAGAGAATTATGGAAGCAGCTGTGGAGACGGCGAAAGAGTTGCAGGTAACAATCAGTGGAGGACATACAGAGGTATTGCCGGATATTCAGACGCCGATAGTGTCGGCTACGGCATTGGGATATGCCGCGCAGGAGGTTGCGATTTCGGTTTTTGATAAGGCAAAAGCAGGACAGGATATCGTTATGACCAAATGGATTGGAATTAGCGACACTGCCCGTTTGGCACAGGAAAAAGAAGAGGAATTGCTTAGCAGATATCCGTTATTTTTTATCAAATCAGCACAGAATCTTGAGCAGTTTTATTCCGTAATACCGGAGGCTGCCACCGCCGTTAAGTCCGGCGTCAGAGCCATGCACGATGTTGCCGGAGGTGGGATTTTTGGAGCCCTATGGGAACTCGGTGAGAGGTTTGATGTTGGACTACAGGTAGAACTTAAGAAAATACCGATTAAGCAGGAAACAGTGGAAGTTTGCGAGTTTTTCGGCTATAATCCATATGAGATCCGTTCCGATGGAGCACTTCTTATGATAACGGATGACAGCCATGCTTTGATAGAGGCACTGGCTGAGCAGGGGATTGCGGCAGCAGTAATCGGTGTGACGACGGATGGTAACGATAAAGTGATTCTTAATGACGATGAGAAACGTTTTTTGGAGCCACCGCGTAAATAAAGAATGAAAAGAAATACTAATTCTGCAAAAACGCAGGATAAGAAAGGATATTAACATGAGAGAGAAAATTTTACAGGTTATCGAAAAAAACAGCCGTATTGATTTAAAAGAACTGGCTATTTTATTGGGATATGATGAGATTGATGTTGCAAATGAAGTGAAGAAAATGGAAGAAGAAGGTATTATCTGCGGATACCACACATTGATTGACTGGGAGAAAACATCCCTTGATCAGGTGTCTGCGTTAATTGAAGTTCGTGTTACTCCTCAGAGAGGACAGGGCTTTGACAACATTGCAGAGCGCATTTATAAGTATCCTGAAGTAAACTCTGTTTACTTACTTTCCGGTGGATATGATTTATTAATTACATTGGAAGGAAAATCCTTAAAAGAGATATCTTCCTTTGTATCTGACAAATTATCCACATTGGACAGCGTATTAAGTACAGCTACACATTTCATTTTAAAGAAGTACAAAGACCACGGTACAATTTTATCTAAAAAGAACGAAGATACAAGAGAGAAAATGGTATTATGAGAAATCCGTTAGCAGATAAAGTTGTTGATATTAAGCCGTCCGGAATCCGTAAGTTTTTCGATGTGGTCAGCGAGATGCCGGATGCAATTTCTCTTGGTGTAGGTGAGCCGGATTTTGATACACCGTGGCATATTCGTGATGAGGGTATCTATTCTTTGGAAAAAGGACGTACCTTCTATACTTCCAATGCCGGTTTGATGGACCTTAGAAAAGAGATTTGTGTATACTTAAAAAGAAAATACAATGTGTCTTACGATGCAGCCAAGGAAACCGTAGTAACGGTTGGTGGTTCGGAGGCAATCGATATTGCACTCCGTGCAATGATTAATCCGGGCGAGGAAGTATTGATTCCACAGCCAAGTTATGTTTCTTACGAGCCATGTGCGATTTTAGCAGGAGCAAAGCCTGTTATTATCGATTTAAAGGCAGAGAATGAATTCCGCCTTACCGCACAGGAACTTCGTGATGCAATCACAGATAAGACAAAGGTGTTAATCTTACCATTTCCTAACAACCCAACCGGTGCGATTATGGAAAGAAAAGATTTGGAAGCGATTGCAGAAGTTATTTTAGAAAAGGATATCTTTGTAATCTCCGATGAGATTTATTCTGAACTTACATATAACGGAAAGCATGTTACGATTGCAGAACTTCCGGGCATGCAGGAAAGAACCATCGTAATCAACGGTTTCTCCAAGGCATTTGCGATGACCGGATGGAGACTCGGTTACGCATGCGGTCCTGCCAACATTATTGAACAGATGACAAAGATTCATCAGTTTGCCATTATGTGTGCACCTACTACAAGCCAGTATGCAGCAGTAGCAGCACTTCGCGATGGGGATGAAGACGTGGCACAGATGTGCGAATCTTATAACCAGAGAAGACGTTATTTGATGCATGCTTTCAAAGAGATGGGATTGCCATGCTTTGAACCGTTTGGTGCATTTTACGTATTCCCATGTATCAAGGAATTCGGTATGACAAGTGATGAGTTTGCAACTCGTTTCTTACAGGAATACAAAGTAGCCGTTGTACCGGGTACAGCATTTGGTGATTCCGGAGAAGGATTCCTTCGTATCTCTTATGCGTACAGCATCGATAACCTGAAAGTGGCTATCGGAAGACTGGCAGAGTTTGTTGAGGGACTTCGTAAAGAGCAGAGCAAATAATGAATAGGTGATTTTAATGGCTGATATGGCATGGGCTGTATCAGCCATATTAAAAATATGGAGAGGACAATATGAATATAGTACTTCATCAGCCGGAGATTCCGGCTAATACAGGAAATATCGGAAGAACCTGCGTGGCAACAGGCACAACACTGCACCTGATTGAGCCGCTTGGATTCCGTTTAAACGAAAAAGACTTAAAACGCGCAGGCATGGATTACTGGGACAAGCTGGATGTCCGCAGATACATTAACTTCGAAGACTTCCTTGCAAAGAATCCAAATGCGAAAATCTGGATGGCAACAACAAAGGCCAAGCATGTCTACTCAGAAGTGGAATATGGTCCTGACGACTATATTATGTTTGGAAAAGAAAGCGCCGGCATTCCGGAGGAAATACTTGTAGATTACGAAGAGACTTGTGTAAGAATTCCGATGCTGGACGAGATTCGTTCGCTGAATCTTTCTAATTCGGTGTCTATTATTTTGTATGAGGCATTGAGACAGAATGATTTTGCACAGATGAAGATGGAAGGGGAACTTCATCATTTGCAGTGGAAGGAATAAAAAAATATATAATTGATTTTTGAAAGGGGAAGACAAAATGAAAGAAACAGAAATGAAGATTGATTACGAAAAGTTAAGAAAAAGCCTGATGTTAAGAGAATTTTTAACCGGACTTGTAAGCAAAGTAACATTTGCCGAAGTGGGAGATTGTGTTAACGCTTATAATGCGACACCCGAGCAATTAATAGCGATTGCAAGAAGAAGGGGTATTAATTTGGATAAATACAAAATTGATTAACTATCAGAATAGTAATATATATTTACGAATTTGAATTTGCTGGAGGAAATATGGAAAACAAAGAGGTTACAGGTTTTGACTATTTATGGTGTTCATTATATGCATTCGCAAGTGTCGCTTTTGAATTATTGGTGGTCGCGGTAGAAGGCGTTTTGGGAATTGATATGAATAGTTTTACAACCACACAAAATATCGTTCATTGGTTAGTGACAATTATTGGTTGGGTTCTATTAGGCATTTTAGTAATACATATCGGAAAACGAACAACAGGGTTTGATATATGGGAGCGTGGAAGTAAAATGCTTCTGTGGCAATACCTTGCAATTGTATTATGTTTTATTATCAATATTATTGTTAAATATTTAGATTGGGGTGGATTTAAAGTAGTTTTGGAATGGAATGCAAGGGGGCCATTATTATTTGTATTCCAATACATTTACTATTTGGCAGAAGGTTTTTTGATTTCACTTATTATTATATTTGGACAAAAGGCTTGCGAGAAGTGGTTTCATAACGAGAAAATACCGTATGGTGGGATTGTCCTTGGTTTGACATGGGGATTGGCGCATATTTTTACAAAGGGGAGTCTGGCTGTAGGCTTTCTCTCTGCTTTTGGTGGATTTCTGTTTGGTGCTGCTTACTTGTTGGTTAATAAAGATTATAGAAAGGCATTACCAATCATTACATTACTTTTTGTACTATAGTAGCTGAAGGCACTTAAAACTTTCAGTTTGGCGGAGTGACAAATTAGAAGTTGTGGCACTGAGCATGTTTTTGGTGAGGGTAATATGAGATTGTTATTTGAAGTTGATATGGAAGATTATGACAAAAATGCAGTACCCACATATCGATGTTCTTCCTGTGGTATTGTCATTCAAGGGAAAAAGATTGCTATGTGTTATGTAGACAAGCACAGAGCATATGTAATACCTGGGGGAGGAATAGAAATAGGAGAGACCATGGAGCAAGCAGTTGTTCGAGAAATGCATGAGGAAACAGGCTTGCGGATAATTCCCGAATCAATCAAAGAATATGGATATATTCATGTTGTGAGAAAAGGGATGTATGAGCCTGTTTACGTACAGGATAATTACTATTTTTTGTGTCAAGTAGAAGATAAAGTTGATGAAGTAAAATTAACGGAAAATGAGATTAAAAACGGTTATCATTTTGTTTTTGCAAACCCATTTGAAATTCTGCAAGAGAATAGAGATAGACTGTTGGCAGGAGATTTGCCATGTTTGTTCGAAAGAGAAAGGTTACTGTTGCTAAAGCTTATCTCGGATGGAATGTTTGTATAAAAAGTTTTTATCGTATGAAAGAAATCATCAAATTTGCGAGCAGTGGATAAATTACAAAGGTGAAGGAACAAATATGAGTAATAATCTATTACCGGAAATGTTAGACAGAAAAGTTATTTACGAAAGTGATTGGGTATCCCTTTATTCAGATAAAGTTAAGATGCCGGACGGACGTATTTTCGATACATACCATAAATTGCACTATCCCCATGAGTCCGTTTGTGTAGTAATAGTGAATGAAAAAGATGAAATCTTAATGATACAATCCAAAAGATATGTAACATCAAGATTGGAATGGGAAATACCTGCCGGAAGAGTTGAAAGTAATGAAAAACCGGAAGAGGCTGCCAGAAGAGAGTGTCTGGAAGAAACAGGATGTACATTGAAAGACTTAAAGTATTTATGCTGTCACAATCCAAGCAATGGTATGTCTGATTTGAAACTTCATGTTTTTGGGGCAAAAGTTGCTACAGAATCCATGGAGATTGATACAAATGAAGTGAATGCTAAGAAGTGGATTCCGAAAGATCAAGTTGTTGAAATGCTTAGAAATAATGATACTCAGTGTGGAGTTTCCATACTGGCGTTATTGTATGCAATTCAATTTTATATTTAATAGAGATAAGAATATATGTAGCAAATTAATAGGAGTATATTGTGATTAAAGATGAAATTTTAGTAAAACACGAAATTAGAAAATCCAACAAGCAGAAAACGGAATTTATTGAATACATAACAGGGCGTTTGGCTAAATCAGGTTATGTACCGGAAGAGAATATTCGCATTGAAGAAAAAGGGAAGGGATTGTTCAAAAGCCGTAATATTATTGTGGGGAATCCGGAAGAAGCCTCAATATTGCTGGGCGGACATTATGATACCTGTGCTTGGAGTCCGTTACCCAATGTTATGACCCCCATTAATCCGGTGTTGTTTTGGGGGTATCAGATTTTGCTTCTCATTATGATTGTTGTACCTACGGCGTTTATTGGTTTTGTTGTGGGGATTATTACCGGTTTTAATGGCAATGTGGCATATTATACATTTTTAATTGCGCTTTATGTCTTGCTGGCACAATTGATGTTCGGTTACCGTAACAAACATACCGCAAATGACAATACTTCCGGAATTATTACATTGACACGCATTTTGGAAAATCTTCCGCAGGAACATCGCAAGAAAGTATGTGTTATCTATTTTGACAATGAAGAAAAAGGACTTCTTGGTTCGGCATTCTTTTATAAAAAGAATAAAAAACATATAAAAGATAAGATGCTGATTAATTTTGATTGTGTAGGTGATGGTGAGAATATCGTAACGATGGCAGACAAGAAAAGCCGTAAAGATGAGAAGTACACACTTTTAGTGGACTCTTTAAATAAAAATGCGATAGATGTAAACGTAAATTATCTGTGTAAAAAAATGAAGTGGATGATGTTCCCGTCCGACCAGATGAACTTCAAAAAAGGTATCGGAGTATGCGCATTAAAGAAGTCACCGATTGGTTACTATACTGCCAGAATTCATACTTATTTTGACACCAAGTGCAGAATGGAAAATATCGAATATCTTACTAATGCGATGACAGAATTTGTGATTGGATTACCTTTATGATGATTAGTTAGGTACAAGTTTTGAAGTTTGAAAGAAAAAAATACCTACGAGATATTTATTTATAAATTTTCTCGTAGGTATTTATCATATTTGTGGTAAAAAATTATATATCATCCTCATCATCCACCAATGGAAGTGAGAAAATGAACTCCGTTCCGACCCCTTCCGTACTGATAACATTAATATTCTCGTTATGTGCGTGGATAATTTCCTTAGTAATGGACAATCCTAAGCCCGTTCCCTTCTTATCTTTACCGCGCGATAAATCCGTCTTATAAAATCTATCCCAAATCAGTTTCAAACTTTCTTTCGGAATACCGATTCCGCTGTCTTTGACAGAGACAAAGACTTTCTGGTGTTTCTCGGTAGTCTCAATTTTAATCGTAGAATCATGATGTGAAAACTTAATCGCGTTATCCAGTAAGTTATATAATACCTGCTGGATTCGTCCCATGTCGGCTTCTACAGGGAGTGTTTCGCCGGTTAATATCAATTCGATAGAAATCTTTTTCTTTTCCAGAGTTCCCTCAAAAGAAGCAGCCGTATTACGGATAACCTGGTTAATGTCGAAGATTGTTTTTTCCAAAACCATGCCACGCATATTAAGGTTGTTCAGTGTCAGCAAACTGTTGGTAAGCTTGGTCAGACGCTCGGTCTCATTACGTACAATACCGATGTATTTTTCGTGCATTTCCGGTGGAATGGTACCGTCAAGCATGGCATCCAGATATCCTTTGATGGAAGTCAAAGGTGAGCGGAAGTCATGGGAGACATTGGCAATAAATTTCTTCTGGCCGTCTTCATTTTTGGCAATTTCACTGGCCATATAGGAAAGAGCGGCAGCCAGATAACCAATCTC
>JAZSEF010000011.1:0-3325 GCA_045531555.1 Roseburia sp.
TATAATATGGAAGGTAAAGAAGTTGGAACAATAGAATTAAACGATGCGGTATTTGGTGTAGCGGTTAACGAACACTTAGTACAAATGGCTGTTGTTCAGCAGCTTGCAAATAATCGTCAGGGAACTCAGAAAGCTAAGACACGTTCTGAAGTATCCGGCGGCGGAAGAAAACCTTGGAGACAGAAAGGAACCGGTCATGCAAGACAGGGTTCAACAAGAGCTCCACAGTGGACAGGAGGCGGCGTAGTATTCGCTCCGGTACCAAGAGATTATTCTTTCAAGATGAATAAGAAAGAAAAGAGAGTAGCACTCAAGTCTGCATTATCAGACAAGGTTGCTAACGGCAAATTAGTAGTAGTTGATGCACTTACATTTGATGCACCAAAGACAAAAGAATTTGCAAAAGTTATGGCTAACTTAAACGTAAACGACAAAGCACTCGTTGTATTAAATGACAATGATGCAAACGTTGTTTTATCTGCAAAGAACATTCCTACAGTTAAGACGGGTCTTACAAACACAATCAATGTTTACGACATCGTAAATGCTAAGACACTTGTTCTTACACAGGATGCTGTTAAGACTATCGAGGAGGTGTACGCATAATGGCAGACATTAAATTTTATGATGTAATCCTCAAACCGGTTATCACAGAAAAGTCTATGGCCGGCATGGGTGAGAAGAAATACACATTTTTAGTTCATCCGGAAGCTAACAAGTCTATGATTAAAGAAGCTGTTGAAAAAATGTTCGACGGCGCTAAAGTAGCAAAAGTTAACACAATGAACATGGATGGCAAGACAAAGAGACGTGGAATGGTTTACGGCAAAACAGCTAAGACCAAGAAAGCTATCGTACAGTTAACAGCAGACAGCAAAGATATCGAAATCTTCAGCGGTCTCTAAAATAAAGCAGCAACTTATAAACTATGCCTTGGGTCCCTATAAAGGATGGTTGCTCGTGGCAAAAGCCGCTTGACCCAACGCGAAATATGAAAAAAAGGAGAAATAGACATGGGAATTAAGACATATAACCCATATACACCGTCAAGAAGAAACATGACTGGTTCTGATTTTTCAGAAATCACAAAGTCAACACCTGAGAAAAGCCTTGTAGTTTCTTTAAACAAGAATGCAGGTCGTAACAATCAGGGTAAAATCACTGTTAGACATCGTGGCGGCGGAAACAGAAGAAAATACAGATTAGTTGATTTCAAGAGAAACAGCAAAGACGGAATTCCAGCAAAGGTATTAGGTATCGAATACGATCCAAACAGAACAGCAAACATCGCATTAATCTGCTACGCAGACGGCGAGAAATCATACATCCTTGCTCCGGAAGGATTAAAGGTTGGAATGACAGTTATGAACGGTGCAACAGCCGAAGTAAGAATTGGTAACTGCTTACCATTATCTGAAATCCCTGTTGGTGCTCAGATTCATAACATCGAATTATATCCTGGTAAGGGCGGACAGTTAGTACGTTCTGCAGGTAACTCAGCACAGTTAATGGCTAAAGAAGGTAAGTACGCAACACTTCGTCTTCCTTCAGGTGAAATGAGAATGGTTCCTATCGTATGCCGCGCTACAATCGGTGTTGTAGGAAATGCAGACCACAACCTTGTTAACATCGGTAAAGCTGGTCGTAAGCGTCACATGGGTATCAGACCTACAGTTCGCGGTTCCGTAATGAACCCTAATGACCATCCACACGGTGGTGGTGAAGGTAGATCACCAATCGGACGTCCGGGTCCAAGCACACCTTGGGGTAAACCTGCTCTTGGTCTTAAGACTCGTAAGAAGAAAAAAGCTTCTAACAAGTTGATCGTAAGAAGAAGAGATGGTAGAGCAATCAAATAGTCGAACATTAGGTAGGAGGAATAAAAATGGCTAGATCACTTAAAAAAGGTCCATTCGCAGATGAAAGCTTACTGAAAAAAGTTGATGCTTTAAATGCGTCAGGAGATAAACAGGTTATTAAGACATGGTCACGTCGTTCCACAATTTTCCCATCATTCGTTGGACACACAATCGCTGTTCATGATGGTAGAAAACATGTGCCGGTATATGTTACCGAAGACATGGTTGGACACAAACTTGGTGAGTTCGTAGCAACAAGAACTTACAGAGGCCATGGAAAAGACGAAAAGAAGTCTAAAGTGAGATAAATAAAGTCGCATAAATCTGAAAGGAGGATTTACCAAACATGGCTAAAGGACATAGATCCCAAATTAAAAGAGAAAGAAATGCTAATAAGGATACAAGACCATCTGCTAAGTTATCTTACGCAAGAGTATCTGTTCAGAAAGCATGTTTCGTATTAGATGCAATCAGAGGAAAGGATGTAAATACAGCACTTGGTATTTTAGCTTACAACCCAAGATATGCATCAAGCGTTATTAAGAAATTATTAGAATCAGCAATCGCAAACGCTGAAAACAATAACGGAATGAACCGTGATAATCTCTACATCGCAGAGTGCTATGCAAACAAAGGACCTACAATGAAGAGAATTAAACCTAGAGCACAGGGTAGAGCTTACAGAATCGAAAAGAGAATGAGCAATATCACAGTAGTTCTTGATGAGAGATAAGAAAGGAGATTAAACATGGGACAGAAAGTTAATCCTCATGGTCTGAGAGTCGGCGTTATCAAAGAATGGGATTCCAAATGGTATGCTGATGCTGATTTTTCAGATTATTTAGTTGAAGATTACAATATCAGAAAATTCTTAAAGAACAAATTGTTCGCTGCCGGAATTTCTAAGATTGAAATCGAAAGAGCATCCGACAGAGTGAAAGTTATCATCCATACAGCTAAACCGGGCGTTGTAATCGGTAAGGGTGGAAACGAAATCGAAGTTACAAAGAAAGAACTTTCCAAGTTAACAGACAAGAAAGTACTCGTAGACATTAAGGAAATCAAGAGACCTGACAAGGATGCTCAGTTAGTAGCTGAAAACATTGCTCAGCAGCTTGAAAACCGTGTGTCTTTCAGAAGAGCTATGAAGTCTACAATGTCAAGAACAATGAAAGCTGGTGCTTTAGGTATCAAGACAAGTTGTTCAGGACGTTTAGGTGGAGCAGATATGGCTCGTACAGAATTCTACAGTGAAGGAACTATTCCGCTTCAGACATTAAGAGCTGACATTGATTATGGATTTGCAGAAGCAGATACAACATATGGTAAAGTCGGCGTTAAGGTATGGATTTATAAAGGAGAAGTACTTCCTACAAAAGCTAATAAGGAAGGGAGCGATAAATAATGTTAATGCCAAAAAGAGTGAAACGTCGTAAGCAGTTCCGTGGTTCCATGAGAGGAAAAGC
>JAZSEF010000080.1:0-14184 GCA_045531555.1 Roseburia sp.
TTCTCTTGGAAGAAAAAAAGATTTCGCGGAGTGAATTCGCCCGCAGGTTACACATCAATTACAATACCGCTACCGGCTATATCAAAGACCGTCGCCTTCCTGACTGCGAAACACTCTTAAAAATGTCAATTCTTCTAAACACCAGTACCGATTATTTAATCGGTCGTACAACAATCCGCCACCACAAAGACCTCTACTATACCGAAAAAGAAGGTATCCTTATCAGTAACTTCCGCAATCTCTCCCCCGACATGCAACAGGTTCTTATCAATATTTCATCCTGTTTACGAACACCCCCGGCCAAAGAGTATTATTTCTGGAAACAAAACTAATAGCAAAAAAATCCCCGGAGCCATAAGCAACTCCGGGGACCTTCTCTTATCTAACTGTCTCTGCCTCTAAAATTACAACGGTTCTTGGTGGAACCTTAATCGTTTTCTTATAATAGAATTCGGTTTCAGATTCAAAATTCTTACCATCATAATATTCGCAATTGGTATTCACAACTACTCTCCACTGCAATCCGGCCGGCAACTCCGGTAACTGCATAATAAGCGGTTCCCAATATGCATTCATACAATAGAAAATAACATCATCGCGGATATCCTTCTCATCGCGTCCGGCATACATAATACCAATGAGCTTACTATTATAATCTGTACCACCATTCCATGGGAAACCATTATGAATACTAATCTCCGGCAATTTGCAAAGTGCCGCTTTGGTAGTCTTACGTAAAATCGCATGTTTTTTACGGAACGCAATCATAAAGCGGAAGAACTCATAAATCTCCTTATACTTCTCTAAACGAGTCCAATCCAGCCACGAAATAATATTATCCTGACAATAAGCATTATTATTACCAAACTGTGTATTACAGAATTCATCACCTGCCAAGAACATCGCTGCACCTCGGCTGCACATCAGCGTAGCACAGGCATTCTTAATCATACGACGACGCAACGACTCCACTTCTACCTGATCTGTATCGCCTTCTACGCCACAGTTCCAACTGTGTCCGTTATTGTCACCATCCGTATTATCCCAACCATTTTTCTCATTATGCTTGGTGTTATACGAATACAAATCATAAAGCGTAAAACCATCATGACAGGTAATAAAGTTCACTGACGCATTTTCTCTACTCGGACCATACAAGTCTTTCGAACCGGTAATTCGTGTAATCGCAGCACCTGCCATACCACCATCACCTTTTAAGAAACTACGCATATCATCACGGTACTTACCATTCCATTCCGCCCAGCGGCTCCATGATGGGAAGCTTCCTACCTGATACAATCCACCCGCATCCCATGCTTCCGCAATCAGCTTCACTTTTCCTAAAATCTGGTCACATGCAAGCTGACGTAAGATCGGCGGATTCTCCATTGGTGCACCATGCTCATCACGGCTTAAAATGGATGCCAAGTCAAAACGGAAACCATCTACACGATATTCTGTTACCCAGTAACGCAGACACTCTACGATAAACTGAGATACTACCGGATGGTTACAGTTCATAACATTACCACAACCACTAAAGTTGTAATAAAATCCTTCCGGCGTCAACATATAGTAAATATTATTATCAATTCCCTTGAATGAGAATGTAGGACCATTCTCGTTACCCTCGGCAGTATGATTAAATACCACGTCTAAGATAACTTCAATGCCATTCTCTTTCAAATCGTAAATCAAACTCTTTAACTCATCACCTTCGTGATTGTGCTCCACCACCGAAGAATATCCTGTATTTGGTGCAAAAAAACACACCGTGTTATATCCCCAGTAGTTATAAAGACGCTCACCTTCCACTACTCTCGTGCCTTCCATTTCGTCAAATTCGAAAATCGGCATTAATTCTACTGCGTTAATTCCCAAGTCCTTCAAATACGGTATCTTTTCACGAAGTCCCTGGAATGTACCCGGATGCGCAACTCCCGAAGACTTATCCTTCGTAAATCCACGCACATGTGCTTCATAAATAATCAAATCTTCAAATGGTGTCTCTAATTGTCTTAACTTGCCCCAGTCGAAGTTATTCTCCACTACTCTTGCATGATATACAAAATCTTTCTCATCTCCTGATGGGCGCTGTCCCCATTCTCTCTGCCCCGCTACTGCTCTGGCATATGGGTCTAAAATAATATTATCCTTATTAAATCGAAGTCCTTTCTCCTCGTCATAAGGACCATCAAACTGATATGCATATTCAAAATCTTCCATGCGAAGGTCATATACAAATATTGAAAATGTATTACCTATGTGATAAGAATCCGGATATGGAATCCTCGCATATGGCTCCTTCTGATATGGCTTGAACAACAACAGTGTACACTTTTTCGCACCATAGGAAGAAATTGTAAAACTAACTCCAAACAACGTCTGGGTAGCACCATTCCTATTATAATAACCTGGTCGTACGCGGAACCCTGCAATCGTATCTAGCGGCTGTAATCTCTGTCCTCGAATCGGCTTTCGGTCAAATCCTAACATGTTACCCCTCATTCTCGCATCTTTTTACATGCGTTTTTTCTAGTCATCGGCTGCTCATTCGTACTTGAATGAGTGCCCGATGATTTATGTAAGCGTTACCAATATTATATGCAATTTTTGTCTATTTTTCAATCTAATTACCACATGTATACATATAAATTATTAAAAATATAGAAAAGGGTTTTGCAAATCCAAAACCCCTATCTTTTCTACCATCGTCATTTATTCATATCCAAAATCTGTTGATATAATTCTTCCATTCCAACAATCTCTTTTTCAATCAGCGGTGCTACTGCCTCTCGCCATGTGCTATTATCTAACACTTCTTCTACCACACATCCTGTCGCAAGCAACTGGGTAAGCACTTCCTGCTCCATCCGCTCTGACAGAATACGATTTTGCTCCGATGCATATGCACCTGCTTCCACGAGAATCTGCTGCTGTTCTTCTGTCAGCATCTCCCATGCTGCATCCGTGATAATCACCTGAATTGCTCCTAATGTATGACCATCTAAAATAATATTACCTGCCACTTCATCAAATGCATTGGACTGATAATTACTAAGCGGCTGTTCTGCGCCTTCTACCTCTGCTCTGCTTAACGCAGTATACAAATCACCAAATGCCACCTCTTTCGGTATTGCTCCAAGGCACTCAACCAAACCTACCATAACAGGGTCTTCTGACACACGGATCGCTTTATCCTTTAAATCCTCTACCCCTTTCAACGGCTCTGTAGAAAAGAAATGTCTGAACCCTTCTTCGCCATAAAACAGTCCTCTAACACCACTTCCATTTTCATGCGGCTCCAGTAAAAACTCCTTCGCCAGATCCGATTCTGCAAAATTCCAAAAATGTTCTCTGTCTGCAAATGTATATGGCAATGATAATAACTTAGACTTCTCACCGCCATAATTTGTTAATGCAAACGCAGATATTCTTGCCAAATCAATTGTACTGTTTCCGTCCAACATTGACTCTAATACTTCATACTCCGAGCCAAGAACCGCACTATGCTGTACGTCAATACAAATAGTCCCCTCTGACAACGCTTCTACTTTTTCCTTAAATGCCTTTGCGGTCTGACCTGCAATCGTATTTAATGGATTCACTTCCGCATACACTAAAGTAATCTTCTCTTTCGGTACTTCGGTCTCATCTATCACTTGTGTATTTTCGCTATTCGCTGTATTCACATCCCCATTTTGCTCTGACGCACCGCATGCAGTCATTGCCACCAGTAATACTCCGATCAAAATTATTGACAGAAACTTTTTCATTTGTAATACCCCATGTCATTCCTTCCAGCTTTCTAAATCAACAAAATTATTTTATCACTTTTACTCATCTTTTTCTATCTCTATATTTGTAAACCTTTATATTTTTTCGAAATAATTGTTACTGTTCACTCGTACCTCACTCACAGTAACAATTATTTCGAACTTCTTAACCTATGCATACAAAAAACCCCAGCACGTTCATGCTAGGGTTCTTCTTCCATTTACATCGCAATCACTTCGTCCGCGATGCCCATTGTCGACTTTCTGTGTGACACCAGAATAATCGTCTTATCTTTTTTCTCCTGTTCTAAGCTGCGCAAAATCAGTCCTTCGTTCAAGCTGTCAATGTTGCTGGTCGGCTCGTCCAGAAAAATCATCCTACTGTCATGCAAAAATGCACGTGCAATTCCAATACGCTGCTTTTCGCCACCGGAGATAGAAGCACCGAGTTCTGCCAGCTTTGTATCATAACCATCTGGTGTAGACATAATAAAATCATGAACGGAAGCTTTTTTCGCCGCTTCCATAATCTCCTCACGAGTAGCATCCGCTTTTGCCACACGAATGTTATTCTCAATCGTGTCCGCAAATAAAAACGTCTCCTGCGTTACATAGGCGATATTAGAACGTAATGAAGCCGTATTAATCTCGTTGACATTAGCTTTTCCGTAAAAGATATTTCCGCTGTCTGTTTCATAAAAACGCATTAAAAGCTTCAGCAATGTGGACTTTCCACAGCCGCTCTTGCCAAGAATACCATGAATTTTATTCTCTGCGAATATTGCCGAAAAATCCTTTAATACACCACGTTCATCCACTTCACTTTCTGCTGCCATGATGTCTGCCTTATAAGCAAAGGACACGTTGTCGCAACTAATATCACAACCGCCCCTCATGCCTTTTCCAACATTTACCTTGTCGGACACCCTATAGTCATCTGACACATTCTCACTCATTGCACACACTTCCACACCACAGACTACCTCTTCAACCACCGGTGTTTCTTCCAAAATATCAAGTACTCGGTTTCCGGATGCCAATGTATGATGTAAGTTATTTGATAACGCTGATAATGCCGCTGTCGGTCCAAAAGAACTTGTCATAGCTATTACTGCAATAACTGCATCTGCACCACTCACACTGCCTGCATTGACTAACGTTGCGCCCAGTATCGCCATTGCAACTCCCGCAAATAAAATCACACCATCCGTAGTCACTCGCTGTACATTCTCATCTTTTTTGAGCCTACCGGTAATATCTCCCAGCTCATCTGTACGTTCCTGCAAGTTATTCAGACGCACCTCCTGCTGCTCATATTCTATAATCTCTTCCAGACCATATAAATTGTCCAATATACAAGTATTCAATTCACCGAATGAATTACGATACTGTTGTCCTTTAGCGCCACCCATTTTACCATTTATGAGCGGAATGATTACACCTACCAGCAGATAAAAAAACAATCCCAATACACCATATGTTACATGTAAATTCCCTAAAAAGTACACCATAAAAGCAGAAGTAATCAACGCAATTGCAATCGGAGAAATCGTGTGCGCATAAAACACTTCCAAAAGTTCAATGTCACTTGTAATAACGGAAATCAAATTTCCTTTCTCGCTTCCGTCCAGTTTTGCCGGTGCAAGTCTGCGCAATGCCTCAAATACTTTGTGGCGGATACGTGCCAAAAGCTTAAAAGCAATAAAATGATTACATGCCTGCTCTGCATAACGCAGAATGCCACGGAGTACTGCAAATACCAATAATAATGCAAAAATCCATGTAAGATTTACACTTTCATAGCCGCCCAACACTCCGAGAAAACCATAACCACCCAGAACGGTAATAAAAGTCGCCATAAGATTGCCGATGCAGCCCATGATAATCGCAAGCACCATATAGCCAAGCAGCGGTTTTATCATTCCTATCAAGCCAGCCATAACCCGTATGCCACTTCTTCTTTTCTTTAATTTCATGACATTTCTTCCTCCGTCTTTACTCTATGAGCATCTACCTTCTGCACACTTACGCCGCATCTCTGCAAGTCCGTATTCCATGCATATTTCTCTAACTCCCGCTGTGTTATAAAAAGTCTGCTATAATCTCCGTCAAGCATCAACAGTTCTGTATGCGTTCCGCTCTCCACGATCTCTCCTTCTTTTACCACAAAAATCCTATCTGCGTTTACTACATTTGCCAGACGATGTGAAATCAGAATCACCATCTTTTCCTTCGCCAGTTCCTGCACTACCTTCATAATTCTATCTTCACTTTCCACATCAATATTGGAAGTCGCTTCATCGAAAATATAGATCTCACTGTCATGCAAAATCGCACGTGCCAACACAAGCCTCTGTTTTTGACCTCCTGACAGGTTCGATGCTTTTTCTTCAATCTGCATCATAAGACCGCCTTTTTCCATAATCGTGTCATATAAGTCTACTTTACGGAGTGCCTCGTTCATCTGTTCCACACCTGCTGTAGGATTACCCATTTTCAGATTATCCAATACCGTTCCTTTGAACAAATAACTGTCATGTCGTACACGAGTCACTTTTTTATACAATGCAAAAGATGCCATATCAGATACCTGCACACCACCAATTGTTACATCTCCGGAATCCGGATGGTTATCCCCCATAATAAGAGACGCAATTGTACTCTTACCGCAACCGGATTCGCCAACTATTGCCACAAAACTATGTGGCTGAATAACAAAGGACAGATTTTTTAAAACCTGTTTTTCCGGTGTATATCCAAAGTTCACATTTCTAAAAAGGATTTCTTCTGTAGGAATATCTGTTACTGTTCCTTCTTCACGCACTGGCGTATCCAGCAAACGAAAAATCTTATCCGCTGCTGCATTTCCGTTCATCGCAATATGGAAAAAGGAACCTAGCAAACGCAACGGAAGAAAAAATTCTGCCGAAATCATTGTGATAAAAAAACATTCTGACAACATAATATTGCCTTCCTGTAATTCTAAAATACTCAAAATGATACCGACTGCCGCACCGCCATATGCCACCATATCCATAATGCTGATGGAGTTAAGCTGCATGATGAGAACACGCATTGTAATTTTGCGAAAATTCTCTGCTTCCTCATCCATTTTCTTTGCATAACGTTCATCTGCCTGATATATTTTAAGAGTAGTGAGCCCCTGCAGATTTTCCAAAAAAGTATCCCCTAGTCCGGTGTAACTTCCCCAGTATTTTGCCAATAATTTTTTTGCAAATTTCTGTACGGCGATAATGGAGATCGGAATTAACGGTACACACAGTAGCAAAACTACTGCTACCTTCATACTCATCGTTCCCACAATCACAAAAAGCGTCACCGGTGCCAACAGACTATAAAAAAACTGTGGCACATATTTTCCGAAATAAATCTCCAATTGGTCTACACCTTCCGTACTAATCTGTACCGCTTCCGCAGTAGTTACAGTGTCACGATAAGCTGGTCCAAGCTCCATTAATTTTTTATATACCTTTTCACGCAATCCGCGTTTCACATTCTCTGATGCAATAAATGACTGTTTTGTGTTAAGGGTTGTAGCAATCATTCGAGTCACAAATGCTACCGCAAAAACAATGAGAAGCCGAAGCATCGACTCCACCTCAATTTGCCCACTAACATTACCAGTCGCCATTCCACTCGTTGCAATCAATTCACCGGCAAATGCTGCCATTACCAGCATCATCCCCACATTTGCAAGAAGCGACACCCACTGTGTCGCTACCATGCCGATTACATATTTCATATTTTCATTAAATTCTTTTAATAATCTCTTATGAAACATTTATCCATTCTTCCTCCGTCTAACCTGTCGGCATTCTCTTTTTCCTAATCAACAAAATATCTCCAACTATTTCCGTCTTATCATATGCTTTATCGAATGACTCATTGCACTCACAAAAAGCACGATACCGGATACACCATGTGCAATACCCATCCACATACCTGGAAACGGTTTTAACAAAATACCGGTTGCAAATACTACGATTAATGAAATCAGCATTGTCCAATTTAACATATTTGTTTTTATTCTGTTACTCATACACACTTCAGCCGTCTGACTTCTTCTTAGAAACGGCATCTTCCTTTCTTTGTTCTGCTACATTATTCTTCACTCTTTTATCCTTTGTTCAGCGTTCTTATACCGTCTCCACAGTACGGATACGGAAAATTAACACATAAAAATGGATTGCTGCAACCACAAGAATAATCACTTTTGCAAATACCGGCGAAAAACAAATGCCGGCGCCGAAAACTACAGCAAGCGTAACCATCATGTTCCGTTTTGCTTTCTTTTCCATAGTGCCATCTTTTATTGCGGATTCTATGTATTTCCTGTAAAGCTTCGTTCTTAGGAACCATTTATGAAAACGTTCCGAACCTTTTGCAAACAAACAAGCCGCCATAATCAATAATGGTGTTGTTGGTAAAATTGGAAGTACCACTCCGAGTGCTCCTAAAGCAACACAAACAAATGCTAATACTACGCAGATTCCATTTACTATTTTTTTCATAACTCCTCCATCCATGTTAGTTCCTTCTAACTTTCACTCCGTTAGTCTATACTAACTCCAGTTGATTGTCAATAACTTTCTTGCAAGAAAATTTTTCCTTCTGTTTCGGCGTGTGCATCCTTGCGGAGTATTTTTATTCTATAGGAAAGTTCTACACTTTCATATATTAAAGCAACAAGGTCTTTCCTATAGAATAAAAAAACTGCTCTTAAACAATGACATTTACAGTCACCATTTAAGAGCAGTCTCATTATTATCTGTTATTTATTTTATCTCAAGACCAATCAATTTCTTTTTCCATTTACCACGAAGGTAGAATATTGTGGTAATCAAAGCACCCAATAACCATGAACTTACTAATGAAATCTGAATACAGAACTGGTTACCATTTGGCATCTCTGCACTTCTTGTAAGGTATGCAATAATATACGCTACCGGTACACGAACCGCAACTGTTGTAAACAATGAAATCCACATCGGAGTCATCGTGTCGCCTGCACCTCTCATAACACCCGATAAACTCATAGTTACCGCAATCGCAATGTAACCCGGAGCAATAATACCCATAATCGTTCTACTCAATTCTACAAGTGATGTAGTCTCTGTAAAAATTCCCATCAACTGCTTACCAAAAGTAAGAATCAGCATTGTCAACACCGTAGAAGTGAGCACTGCAAGAATGGTACCCTGTTTTGCTCCCTGTGTCACACGGTCAAGCTTTCTTGCACCTACATTCTGTCCGGTGTAAGTTGTCATCGCTGTACCAAAGGACATATTTGGAAGCATCGCAAAACCATCCACACGCATTACGATAACGTTCGCAGCGATAAATGCCTCACCAAAGCTGTTAGTAAGAGACTGTACAATAATCATTGCCATAGACATAATCGCCTGTGTCAAACCGGACGGAAGACCTAATGCGATAACTTTTTTCGCATAAATACCATTTAATTTTAAATACTGCGGTTTCAAATCAAATACATCCGTCAGTTTAGCTAAGCGTCGGAAACAAAGCACTGCCGAAATTGCCTGTGCAATAATTGTAGCCCATGCAACACCAGCTACACCCATTCCTAAGTTTGCCACAAAAACAAGGTCTAAAACAATATTTAACACGGTTGCTACTAACAGATAAATGAGTGCCGAAAAAGCATCTCCCAATCCACGTAATACACCACACAAAATATTATAATAAGCACTTCCTACTGAACCAAGGAAAGAAATCATTAAGTAATCTGTACACCAGTCAATAATACTTACAGGTGTTCCAAGCATTTCCAACAACGGTCTCGTAACCACCAGGGACGCTACCATAATAATCAAAACCGCAATACCGGTTAATGTAATACAGTTACCAATTGTCTGCGATAATTCTTCTCTCTGTCTCGCACCGAAATACTGTGCAACCATGATACTCGCACCCATACTGATACCTACAAAAAGAACTAGTAAAAGGTTCAAAACCGGTGCTGCACTACCTACTGCTGCTAATGCGTTATCACCTACATATTTTCCTACTACAATACTATCTACAGTACTGTACAACTGCTGCGCAATGTTACCCAGTAACATTGGTAATGTAAAAATAACAATTCTTTTCCACGGTGTTCCGGTTGTCATATCCGTAGCCGCGAATAATGCTTTTAATTTTTCCATTCTACACTCCTCTTTCTTCTTTTTTATCTTCTGCCTGCAAAAATTCCATGCTCAGACATATAAGCTACCATTCATATTCTTTATTCTTATAAAGTATCAGTTCTACCTCATTCCCATAGCGATGCACTTCGTGGCTGTCAATCATCATACCAATCAGCATAAGCTGGCTGCTTTCGCCCGGATCGCCGGAACCTGCCAGTTCCCAGTAAATATCCTCCATGCCTTCATTTTTTTCTTTTGCCAGACAGGTCTCCAAATACTGAATATTCTCATCGTATTCCAAATCATAGTTTGAGCGGAATGTTATCTTCTCTCCTGCTTCACTTCTCTCTATACTTGTGTCAATTTTAGTTCCTCCTATCGAGAAAAAGTACATCGTAAGCTCTTCGATAATTTTTCCTACCTTTTTTTCCTCATGTGTCATAATATTATGTCTCGTCCTTTCTCTATCGCACTCTATTTTTTCTTCCAAAACGCCTCATAAAGCTTTCAAGGAATGGTACCATAAAAATCGCAACCCATCCGGTACTAAATCCATTATTATACAAATGCAAACCTGCGTACATCTGCGACGTACACATTACTATCGCCACATGCAACATACCGGAAATAATCCCGGCTACCACACCAAACTCGCCCGCTATCGGCGCCACACCAACTACCAAAATTGCCGCAATCTGCATCGTTTCATCTGTTATACTTGGTGTCATAATGGCAGCACCCAAAACTACACCTATCAAAACCGGCAGATAATTCCTCACATGTGCACCGAACGCAGAAAATCCGAATAAGGTAAGAATACATCCCAATATCGGTCCCGACAAGTCGCCACCAATACAAAGTATGTACAACTGAGCAATCACTCCCATGATGCCCATATTCATAAGCGTATTACCCTTGCCATCCATCATAATAAAGTCCGCAACAGCTCGTCCGGAGTGTCTGGTAATCTTCACAATACCGGAAAAATCACCATTCTCAATCAACCAACCGGCTACAAACGTACCCAGGAAATAAATTAAAAAGCCCAAAGAAATCCCCGGATGAACGCCCTCCTGCCAAATAAAAACCGTTTGACACTGAATACCAAAAGACTTCATCACGCTATATACTACGAATGCCAAAACACCGCCTGCAAAACCTACATTATACAAACTGTATCCCATATGCATAGACGCCGTATGCATCGCCAATGGCGGAATAACGAATCCCAGTCCTATTCCAAGCAATGCTGCTATGATACTATTTATCCATGGCTCAAATGGAAGTACATATACAAACTCGGTTACAAATGGAGCCAGACAGCCACCAAAAACAGCCGTATATACATATCTTGCAAAATTAGCCTTATGCAGTTTTGCGTACAAATACGTGCCTATTACAATCGGCAGCATATTCACAGGATTTTTTCCCCACAAACCAAATCCCGCACTACAAAATACTGCTGCTACTGTCAACCCTGTAAACGGCAAATTCACAGACCAGATACACCCGATTGCAATCAACATCATACATCCGGCATTAAAAAACGCCGCACCATAGCCAGCCAATGCAAAATAATCCGTGATTAAAATATCTCTCGATACGATAATTTTCCACATGCCCTGCATGATTCCCTTCGGTGAATCAAACAAAAATGCCGTCACAAACAACGTCACCATAGACACAACACAGAAATATCGTATCTCCCTTCCCTTAATACTCTCTGCTATTGGATTCATTTTTTACCCCACACTAAAAATTCCTTCTCCTCTTATCATACAGTATAACAGATAGATTGTACAAGAGGAATTTTAAAAAAGGCTTTCCATTTCTGGAAAGCCTTTGAATATCAGTGTTTACAATAATTATTCAACGATTGTAGCAACACGACCAGAACCTACTGTTCTACCACCTTCACGGATAGCGAATGTAAGACCCTGTTCCATAGCTACTGGATGAATTAATTCGATTGTCATTTCGATGTTATCGCCTGGCATACACATTTCTGTGCCTTCTGGTAAACGGCACACACCTGTAACGACTGTTGTTCTGAAGTAGAACTGTGGACGGTAGTTGTTGAAGAATGAAGTATGACGACCACCTTCATCTTTTGTTAAAACGTAAACCTGAGCTGTAAATTTGCTGTGGCATTTTACAGAACCTGGTTTAACAAGACACTGTCCTCTCTGGATTTCGTCACGGTTTACACCACGAAGTAATGCACCAATGTTATCACCAGCCATAGCTTCGTCTAACATCTTACGGAACATTTCGATACCAGTTACAGTTGTTTTCTTAGATTCTTCTTTGATACCGATGATTTCTAATTCATCACCAAGGTGAAGAGTACCACGTTCTACTCTACCTGTAGCAACTGTACCACGACCTGTGATTGTGAATACGTCTTCTACTGGCATTAAGAATGGCTTATCTGTATCACGTTCTGGATCTGGAATGAATGAGTCAACAGCATCCATAAGTTCCATAATCTTATCGCCCCATTCGCCCATTGGATCTTCAAGAGCTTTAAGACCTGAACCTCTGATGATTGGACAATCATTGAATCCGTACTCTTCTAACTGTTCTGTAATTTCCATTTCTACTAATTCTAATAATTCTTCGTCATCAACCATATCACATTTGTTCATGAATACAACGATGTATGGTACACCTACCTGACGAGATAATAAGATATGCTCTTTTGTCTGAGCCATAACACCATCAGTAGCAGCTACGATTAAGATAGCGCCGTCCATCTGAGCAGCACCTGTGATCATGTTCTTAACGTAGTCAGCATGTCCAGGACAGTCTACGTGTGCGTAGTGTCTCTTTTCTGTCTGGTATTCAACGTGAGCTGTAGAGATTGTGATACCACGTTCTCTTTCTTCTGGAGCTTTGTCGATGTTTTCGAAATCTACTTTTTCGTTACCAGCTACTCTTTCAGCTAATACTTTTGTGATAGCTGCTGTTGTTGTTGTTTTACCGTGGTCTACGTGTCCGATAGTACCAATGTTACAATGAGCTTTGTTTCTTTCAAATTTAGCCTTTGCCATTTGAATAATCCTCCTTAAATTACTGCCCCGTTGGGGCTATATGCTTTTTATTATAAAATAACTCGCTAACACTGATTATATTAAATAATCATCAGATTTTCAAGCTATTTTTATAACAGAATTCCCTAATTTTAGGGAATTCTGTCCATTTTTACACATTTTACATAGAAAAAATTTATTTTGCGGGCAAAATCTATTTTGCTTTGTCAGCAAGAACTTTTTCCTGTACAGATTTTGGTACTGGCTCATATTTCTCGAAGAACATTGAGTAGTTACCACGTCCCTGTGTCTTAGAACGTAAGTCTGTAGAGTAACCAAACATTTCAGCAAGTGGAACGAAACCACGAACGATCTTACCACCGCCAAGGTCATCCATACCTTCGATACGTCCACGACGTGAGTTGATATCACCGATAACGTCGCCCATGTATTCTTCCGGCATAGTAACTTCTACTTTCATGATTGGCTCAAGTAATACACAGCCTGCCTTCTGCATAGCTTCTTTGAAACACATAGAACCTGCAATCTTGAATGCCATTTCAGAAGAGTCAACTTCGTGGTATGAACCATCGTATACGTTAGCGTGTACACCAAGTACTGGGAAGCCGCCGAGGATACCAGCTTTAGCTGCTTCTTCGATACCTTCACCAACTGCTGGGATGTATTCCTTAGGAATAGCACCACCAACTACTGTAGATTCAAACTTGAATAATTCTTCAGCGTTTGCATCCATTGGCTCGAATTTAACTTTACAGTGACCGTACTGACCACGACCACCAGACTGTTTTGCATATTTGTATTCAACATCAACTGGTTTTGTAAATGTTTCTTTGTAAGCTACCTGAGGAGCACCTACGTTAGCTTCTACCTTGAATTCACGAAGGAGACGGTCTACGATGATCTCTAAGTGTAACTCACCCATACCAGCGATGATTGTCTGACCAGTTTCCTGATCTGTATGAGCACGGAATGTTGGATCTTCTTCTGCAAGTTTTGCAAGAGCTTCACCCATCTTGCCCTGACCAGCTTTTGTTTTTGGCTCGATAGCGAGCTCGATAACTGGTTCTGGGAATTCCATAGACTCTAAGATTACCGGATGCTGCTCGTCACAGATTGTATCACCAGTTGTTGTAAATTTGAAACCTACAGCAGCTGCGATATCACCAGAGTAAACAATGTCTAACT
>JAZSEF010000086.1:0-134227 GCA_045531555.1 Roseburia sp.
GCGTTTCCTGACAGATTATTTACAGGGAGATACCTATTTTAAGATTCATAGAGAACATCAGAATCTTGATCGTTGCCGTACCCAGTTTAAATTAGTTTCTGATATGGAAACAAAGTGGGATACGATGGCAGAGATTGTAAAGAAGTATAACGTATAAGTATTTAATAGAACGGCTTTGATAAGAATGTTGTATTATTAAAATGGAAAGGAACTTGATTTACAGATATTAGTTCTAATATCTGTGAGTCAGGTTCTTTTTTTGTGCAAGTTTAATGAATTTGTTATAAAAAGTTTGTCACATATATGTGTTTGATAAATATTGACAGAATATTTCGGGGGGGGGTAGAATAAAAGTGGTAGTTTGTAATATTAAGGAAATAAGGGAGGAAGCAACGTGAAACAGTGGAGAAAATACACACTTGGTAAGCGTGTTCTGGCATGGTGTTTACTGGTAACAATGTTGTTTGATACAGTTACGGCAAGTGCTATGAATGTAAATGAGGAAAATAGCGGTCAGATAGAACTGGTTGAAACTGTGCTGGAACAGGAAAACACTGAGCAGACTGTGTTAGAAGAGGAAGCTACTGAAGAGGATGCGGCGGGCACAGAAATGCTTAAGGAGGAGCTTGCAGAGAAGTGGCAGGAAGACGAAGTCTTGGAGGAGGCAACAGAATCTGCTGAGATTGGTGAAATAGAAAATGTGAAGCCAATGGAAGGGGTGAAAGAAGCACCAGAGGTTTCGGAAGATTTGCAAATGACGGAACAAGTATTTGGTCTCTTTAAAGATGTGGAAATTATTTTTAGTGGATATTCCGCATCGGTTAAAGGAACATTTCTATCGAATTATCCGGGAGAATATTGTCGGATTTCGTTGGTAAGCTATAATAGTGCAGATGAAAAGTTATACGAAGAGTCTCTTGGAATGACAAGTGAGGAATCATGGACTTTAGAAGGCTGGGAATCGTGGCATGTTATGCAGGTGGCAAAGGATACCTCTTATGTAAGATTAGAGGCAAGCCCGCTTAATAGTGAACTGGGGTTAGGAACCGTTTGCTCGGCAAGCTTTGTACGCACAGAGGAACCGGATTTTAGTTTCATGATAGAGGATATGGAGACCGGTATTGGATCATTAGAGATGAGTGTTACATATACTGGTGATCTTGCATCTACAGATGAAGATGCAGCATATTATCTTTGGGCAGTATTTATTGGTGGTGCGTCAGACGATGAGAATATGTGGTCTGAAATGGCACAGATAGATTTTAGCATTTTGGAAAATGAGAAAGCGAAGGTCTGCTTTTATAACTTAAATCAGGGCGTGACTTATTATGGTAAGATTCGATTCTATTCTCAAGGTTATAACCAGATAAGCGGAACAGAATACATCAGCTATCAGCAGGAAATCCCGATAGAGCCATTTACGACAAAGTCATTGATTACTTATAATTTAAAAACTGCATTTCCAGACGCTGCATTTCGAAATTGGGTGATAGACCGCATCAGTATGAATACGGGATATGACTATGCAGAAAGCAGTGAGGTTACAAATAGGGAATTAGAAACAATCACGAAGCTGGATTTAAACTATGATGATTTGTCAAAAGAACCGGTAAGAGATATTACAGGTATAGAATTATTGACAAATGTGACTGAGGTGCATTTGGAGAATAATGAAATTGATACTGTTACACAGACAGATTGGTCGAAATTAGTAAAGTTAGAGTCCCTCTATTTAAAGGGAAATAATATTACACAGTTTCCAGATTTGAGTAAGAATGTAAAATTAGCTTATGTTGATTTAGATGACAATATGTTGTCAGAAGTAGAACTGGAAAATGTACAGAATAAATTGCCTGCAGGTACAGAATATAGTACAGCACTTTTTTCATCGCAGAGAAGTTCTATGGCAGAAATACTTCTGGAAGAGACATATTATCCGAGTGGCTTAACAGTTCCATTTTCAGCAGAGTTAAGAGGACAGAAGAACTATGTTGCACATCTTTTCTTTGATGAAGTGGAATGTAATACAGCAGTTGTGGAAAATGGCAGCATTTTTGTCAAAGACAGTGGACTTGCAGCAGGAACACATACTGTTAAAGCGGAGTTGTATAACGGAGATGTGAAAGTACGTGAAACAGAAACATATACATTCCAGATAGCGGAAAAGAATACAGAGTGTTTTTGTGCATATGATGAAGCAATCGGAAAACTGGAAGTAGTGTTGAATCAGCAGAAGTTAAATCAGAAGATTTCTGTCATTTTACGCGAAAGACCAAATGAAGAGATGTATCCGGTAATTGCAAGCGGAAGTGCAGATGTTACAGGAGAAGTGTCTTTTGTAGAGTTATATCAAACAGATGGTACGGTATTTGTTCCAACATTGGATGTATATTATTGCGAGATAACGGTTGGAGAAGATACCTTTACAAATTGGTTGTGTCCTTCTTATTATGATGAAGAAACCTATAATTATTGGAAAGGCAGTACTGTTATTCAGGAAGGCGGCAGTGGTAGTATCTATTTTTATTCCGATTTAGCTTATAGCGATTATTCTGGAAAAAATGGAAAGAGAGTTACTGCGGAACTGATAGGCGAGGGAACATCTTCTTCTCACCAGAGTTTCATTGTCGGAGGACAGCGTTGGGCAAGTAATTATACCAGATTTACAGTAAAACCGAACATGAAGCGTTTGCGACAGGGTACTTATACACTGGTGTTATATAAAGGTGAGGAAGTTTTAGCGAGCAGAGAGCTTACAATTTGCGAGAAATATAAACCTGTTCTTGAGTCAGTAACGGCTGAATGGATAAGTACTTCAGAATTAAAGGTATATTTAACGGGAAATATCACCAAACCGGTTATTTCATTATATGATACGGAGGGACAGGAAATAATTCCGACCAGAATTACTACTAAAAAACTAAGCGGTAATATCGGAATTATGGAAGCCACTGTGACAGGGCTGGATGATAGCGTACTGCATGAGGGATGTTATATAAAGGTATTGGATTATAGCAGGACAGATAGAGATTATGTTGAACCATATCGGAAGAATGGTGAACTTTATTATGGCAGCGACAATCCATATGGGGAATACATAACACTTGAAAACAGAGCAGAAGTAGTGTGTCTGAAGTCAGAAAAAAGGATATCCGGAATAGGGGTAACGGATGCTCTTAGAAAGAATATAACCAGAGTACCGATTACCATTCGTATTAGCAATGCATATAATGGCGAGCAGGTAGAGGAGATTATAATTAATAAAGCTCAGTTTAGAGCAGATTCAGACAAAGTATATTACTATTATGGCTTTAATAAAGGATTCTGGGAGAGTCTTCCGGAAAAGGATGCGACGTATGATATTGAAGTAGAAGCAGATGGAAGGGTATTGGCACGTTTTAATGGTGTAATAGGATATGAAAAATGGTATTACAGTGTAGAAAAAACAGAGTTTTATTTAGATAGCCCATCCCCTAAAAAAGCGGAACTTACGGTAGTAAATGCCAGTGAAACACCAACGTTTGTATCATCGAATCCGGAAGTTGCGAAATTAATACCATCAACGGAATCGTCGAAAACAGTAACGATTACAGCAGGTAAACTGGGAACTTCAGAGATTACGATTACGGCGGACGGATACAGTAGAACTTTTACAGTTACGGTTGCAAATCTGCCAAAAGTAAAAGCACAGAGTAGTATTGTAATCAATTCTTTCTTCGGTGATGCAAAAGCAGAATTAGAGCTTACAAACAGTTATGAAACTGCGGTTACATCGGTAACCATAGCGGAAACAGAACCGGATGAAGAAGGTAATTCAGACTATATTGGTTTAGATACCCAGGAAATAGACGGAAAATGGTATCTCTGCTGGGATGGTGAGACAACCATACCGAAAGATAGAAAAATTACCCTCAAATATGAGGTAGAAGGTTTTACAACAACCGAAGAGGACAGCATTGCTCCGCAGAAGGTTACTGTAAATGTGAAGAGTGTAACACCGGAGACGGTATTATCACCGGCTTCCATAAACTTTGCCTCTTATCCATATGGTGAGCAGTATGTGGATTTATCGGTAAAGAATAACAAAGACACGATTGTAATAGAGCCGGGAGATATTGTGCTTATAGCAGCACCGGAAGGCGCATTTTCAGAAGATATTGAAAGTGAGTTTGGGATTGGCGTAGCGGTAGCTTATGATGCAGAAAGTGGCAGACTACGTGTAAATGCTGATAATAATGCAGTGAATGGAACGTATAAGTTTAGAATTGCACCATGTGTTGATGAAGAAAGAGAATTAGATGCAAAAGCAGCCGTTCTTACGGTAAATCTCAAAGGAACGAAACCGGCATTCAAATTCAATACAACCAGCGTAACATTAGATGCTGCATATCCGGGAGAATCCAAAGCGGATATAAAACTTTTAATGGATGAAGGATATGTATTAGAGGAAGCAGTGATTACTGCACCTAATGACAGTGTAAATGATTTTATCAGTGTAAAAACAAAGGAAGATGGTACATTTACATTTACGATAGAAAAAACAGGTCTTGTAACAGCAGGCAACTATGTGATTGTGGCAAAGGTAAGAGCACCGTGGGGTAGTGTTTACGAAATGCCGGCGGTAAAAGTTCCTGTTAAAGTGACCAATTCATCCAAAGTAACATTGAGCAGTAAGAATAAGTCCATAACTGTAAATCCTTATGTGGGAAGTGCAGAAGTGAAAGCAAATCTTACAGTAAAAGGTTTTGCAAAACAGGATAGTGTTGACTATACGACGAAATATGAGTTTATACCTACAAATGAGCTGGCAAAAAATGCGAGCATTGGTTTTAGTGTAGATGAAAGTGGAACTATTAAGGTTTCCGATTGCAATGGTTATGGGGATGGTAAATATACTTATAATTTAATTGGAGTTGTTGTTGGTACGGATGGAACCGTTACTTATACAAAACCATTGGCATTTACGGTTCAGATACAGGCAAAGAAATTAACCATTGTTCCAGCGAAAAGTTCGGTAACGGTCTATAAAGAATATTGTGTGACAAATGGCGGTTCTTATGTTGTAGAAATTCCGGTAAGTGTGAAAGAATTATCTGAGACAGAATTAGATTTTTCATTGAAAACTTCAATGGAAGAGAAAGAGGTGTATGCAAGATTCAATGAGGATGGAACAAAAGTTGTTGTAGAATTTCCTACTGAACTGACGGGAGTAAAAAATCTAACGATTACACCGGAAGATGAGAATAGCAAATTTGGCACATTTAAAGTAAGCATTACGGTAAAAAATACAACGACAAAAGCATCCTTTACAAAAGCGAATGTTACATTAAACCGTTATCTTGCTACAGAAATTGTAAATACAGTGGCTGATACAGAAGGATATACAATTGACTCACTGGAAAATATTATAATCAAGAATAAGAGGAATGAGGATGTAACAGAGCAGTTTGCAATCGAGTCAGAGGGCAATAAGGTAATCATTGGCATCGCAGATGGTTGCGAAGATACCATTGAAAATGGTAATTATACAGTATCCGTGGTGCCGATGATTGATATTGAAACAGATACCAAACAGTTAGCAGAATGTAAATTTACATTAAAACTGGAGCAGCCTAAATTAAAAGTAAGTGTAGGTGGAGAAAAGAAGAGTTCACTGACTGTGAATTTATATCCACAGCTTGACGAAGTAACATCAGAAGAATTTGAACTGAATGTATATTGTGGTGATGTAAAACTTGAAGTTTCTAAGATTGAACTTTCAAATACTGCAAGTGAGAAAAATATAATTGTAGATGGAGAATGCGTTTCTGATAAAGAAGTTGGCTTTGTTGCCAGAGCAAATGAGGATGGAGCGTATAAACGCGGAAAGAATACGTTTAAAGCGGTGCTCTATGTGAGAAATGTAAATGGCGATGAGGATATAAAAGCTGGTACGCTTAATAGTGCGTTTATCGTAAATGTCAGAGAATTACCAAAGAGCATTTCACTGGTAAAAACTGGTCTCACTTATAGTCCATATATCGAAAGCAGTGTAGCAACCAGTATTAAGAGTGCAGAACTGGAAGCGTTGATGAAGACTGGTAAGTATCAGTATAGCATTACAGCAGAAGAGACAAAGTCTAATTATAAGACAGTACTCGAA
The DNA here is from genome assembly GCA_045531555.1 of Roseburia sp. Classification (GTDB taxonomy): domain Bacteria; phylum Bacillota; class Clostridia; order Lachnospirales; family Lachnospiraceae; genus Roseburia. The sequence continues at coordinate 6,143 of JAZSEF010000086.1, forward strand.
GAAGAGAATGATATTATTCAGTTATCGTTTGATGAAAAAGGAAATATCACTGTTGATAATGTAGGACTTCCAACTAAGAATGCATCCTACTATTATAAGCTAACTGTAGACTTTAGCCGAATTGACGGTACAGGCGAAACATTCAGTTATCCTGCTAAGCTGAAAGTTTCTGTAAAGAATACTTTACCAAAGGCAGCATTACAAGCGGGCAGTATCAGTTTGGATAATGCTTTTGTGAGTCAGAAGGTTACAAACAAAGTGATGCTTACAACAGGAACCGGTCTTTGGAATTTAGATGCATTATCAGATACTGATATTGTGATAAAGAGTGGCAATAAAAAAGTTACCGATGCAGGATATTTTAATATCATTTATGATGGAACAGGCTTTACAGTTTCACTGAACAATCGGGATGTGAACGGAAAACTTATGACAGTTCCAAAAGGAAACTATAAGATTGAAATTACTCCAAAGATAACAGAGAAAAAGGAAGAGATGAATGATGCTTTGAAATCATCTTTAAAGGCAGTAACGCTTACCGTAAAAGTTGCCTCCAGCATACCAACAGTAAAACTGGCAGCGTCGGTAAAAGTAAAAGCTGATGGTGAGGCAAAAATATTAGAGCCAACATTAAAGAATAAAGGTATGTTTACGTCGATAAGCGTTGAGTGTACTACAAAGCCAAAGAAGGCAACTGAGTCAGATTTAGATGGAATTGAAGTGAAGCTGTTAGAAGATGGAACAATAAGCGTGAAAGCGGCAGAAAATGTGTTAGCAGGTAATTACATCTTTAAAATTCAGCCGGTAACAAAAATAGATGGAGAAGACATTTTACTGGATATGAAAAAAATAACTGTAACAGTCCAGAAATAGTTTTTGACGGATATTGAAATAAAAGTATAGAATAAGAGTAAATAGAAAGAACAGTCTTGTAAGAATGCAGGGCTGTTCTTTTTCTTCTTTTTGGTTTCAGTAGTTGACATATCACATTCATTCTAATTATAATATATAAGAGTGTGTTTAATTAAAAATCCGAGAAGTAACAAAGTTACTGTTAGCGAGATGCGCGAGGACAGTAACGTAACGAAATGATAAACTCTAGGTTAGAACGGAGATAAGAAATGGAGATTATTTCAGCAGACTTGCTAAAAGAAGTGATTGATAATTTTAACTTTCAAGGTGTTTTAAAGAAAGAGGCACCTTGGGGGAATGGACATATTAATGATACATTTTTACTTACATATCAGAATGATGAGAATAAGACAACGCGGTATATTTTACAGCGTATGAATAAAGGCATTTTTACAAGACCTGTAGAATTAATGGAAAATGTAATGAATGTTACTTCTTATCTGCGTGAGATTATTATAAAAAATGGCGGTGATCCGGAAAGGGAGACTTTAAATGTAATTCCTGCAAAAGATGGAAGACCTTTTTATATAGATTCAACGGGTGAGTATTGGAGAAGTTATGTATATATCGAAGATACAACTTGTTTTGATCAGGTAGAAAAACCGGAAGATTTTTATGAAAGTGCAGTAGCATTTGGTAATTTCCAGAGATTGCTTGCGGATTATCCTGCAGAGACTTTGCATGAGACCATTAAAGGATTTCATGATACAAAAGCAAGATTTGCGGTGTTTAAGCAGGCAGTGGCAGATGATGTATGTGGCAGAGCTGCTTTGGTAAAAGATGAGATAGATTTTGTATTAGCGAGAGAAGATGTAGCAGATTATTTTGGGGATTTACTTGAAAAAGGAGAGCTCATTCTTCGCGTGACGCATAACGATACGAAGCTGAACAATATTATGATAGATAACAAAACCAGAAAAGGTATTTGTGTTATCGATTTAGATACGGTAATGCCGGGACTTGCTATGAATGACTTCGGTGATTCTATTCGTTTTGGTGCCAGTACAGGTGCAGAGGATGAACCGGATTTAGATAAAATCTGGTGTGATATGGAGTTGTTTGAACTTTATACAAAAGGATTTATCGAGGGCTGTGGTGGTAAGCTTACGAAAAGAGAAATTGAACTTCTGCCGATGGGAGCAAAGGTTATGACTTTTGAATGTGGTATGCGTTTCCTGACAGACTATTTGCAGGGTGATACTTATTTTAAAATTCATAGAGAACATCAGAATTTAGACCGTTGTCGTACCCAGTTTAAATTAGTGGCTGATATGGAGCATAAGTGGGATACGATGGCTGAGATTGTAAGGAAATATAACGTTTAAAAGTACAAGAGATAGGAGGGGTGCATATGGCTGATTTTTTTCAAAGGTTATTAGCATTGTTGCGCCCAAGTACCCAAAAACGTGTGGTTGAACAAATGATAAGAAGTACTGAGGCGGAAGAAAAGAGAACTGCTGATTTGGAAAGTCAGGAAAGGATACGAGAGAAAGTGGCAAAAGAAGATTTTTTACTGAGACAGATTGATGAGTTTAGAGATAAAGCGAAACAGTTACAGGATTTATTGATTTCCAAAGAAACCAAGGTGCAGGAATTGCAGGTATTGGTAAGTGAGAGAGAAGGAAAAGCAGAAGAACTTGCACACATATTGAATCAGCGCCAGGAACAGGCAGATTTGATTATGAAAGATTTCAATAAAAAGGTAGACGAGCTTTCAGAAAAAGTTACTAATAAAATGACAGATATCGAGGCTTCTATTTCGAATCAGGTTGCGGATGTAAAGCGAACCAGCATGGAACAGTTAGAAGCAAACCGTAAGCTTAATGAAGAACAGATTGCAGCGAATAAAAAGTTAAGCGAAGAGCAGTTGGCAACAAATAAACAGTTCTTAGAAGAACAGGCGATTGCGAATAAAAAACTCAGCGAAGGTCAGATTGCAGAGGTAAAACAGCTATTGGATAATACGACTGCACAATTAGAATCTATTAAGACAGATTTATCTGAAAAAGTGCATAGTGAGAATGTAAAGTGTTACCGTAATATTCAGCATTTATTTACGGAATTTGATTCTAAGATTGAAAAAATGGGTACATTAGAGAAAACGATGGACTCTGTTCGTGGTTATGTAAAATGTCTCACATGGTTTTCGGTGATTAATTTTGTGTTATTAGCTGCATTTATTTTATTTTCTTTGGGTGTATTTAAGTTTTAAGTAAGGATATGGGAACTATGCATTTATAGGCGTAGTTCTTTTTTACGCGGGTAGAAATAGGAGGCATACATATGAAAAAGGGCGATATGAAATATAACGCATATGTCCAAATTCTAAAAGAAGAACTAGTTCCGGCGATGGGGTGTACTGAACCAATCGCATTAGCTTATGCGGCAGCAAAAGCGCGAGAAGTGTTAGGCGGGATTCCAGAGAAAGTGTTTGTAGAGGCCAGCGGTAGTATTATTAAAAATGTCAAAAGTGTAATTGTTCCAAATACGGGACATATGAAGGGCATTCCGGCAGCAGTAGCAGCGGGAATTGTAGCCGGAAAAGCTGATAAAGTATTAGAAGTAATAGCAGATGTGACACCGGAAGATATCGTTAATATTCGTGAGTATTTAGAAAAAACGAATATAAAAGTTCGTCATAGTGAGAGCGGTGTTACTTTTGAGATTATAATCACGGTTAGTGCAGAAGAGTCTTATGTTAAGATCCGAATTGTGAATTATCATACAAATATCGTCCTGATTGAAAAAGATGGCGAGATTATACACCGACTCCCGGTGTTAGGTGAGTCAGAAGAAGGATTGACAGACCGTTCGGTTTTAAATCTGGCTGATATTTTAGATTTTGCCAATACAGTAGAGATAGCGGATGTCAGAAAAATTTTGGAACGTCAGATTACCTGTAATATGGCGATTTCAGAGGAAGGTTTGCGAGGCGATTATGGTGCGAATATCGGCAGCGTAATGCTGGATGCTTATGGTGATGGTATTATGAATCGTGCTAAGGCAAAAGCGGCGGCTGGTTCTGATGCCCGTATGAACGGCTGTGAATTGCCGGTTATTATCAATTCCGGAAGTGGTAATCAGGGTATGACTACGTCGATTCCGGTTATTGAGTATGCCAAAGAATTGCAGGTCGGAGAGGAAAAGACGCTTCGTGCATTAGCATTGGCGAATTTGGTGACGATACACCAGAAGACAGGAATCGGACGACTTTCTGCATTTTGTGGTGCTGTAAGTGCCGGAGCAGGTGCAGGAGCAGGAATTGCCTATCTTTTGGATGGAAGTTATGAAGCGATTGCTACGACGATTTCGAATGCACTTGGTAATGTAGCCGGTATCGTATGTGATGGGGCAAAAGCGTCCTGTGCAGCAAAGATTGCATCTGCGGTTGAAGCCGGTATTTTAGGATATAATATGTATAAGCGAGGACAGCGTTTGTGCGGTGGTGATGGTATTATTGGTGATGACATTGAAAAAACAATTTCCAACGTAGGACGTCTGGGACGCTGTGGGATGAAGTATACAAACGAAGAAATTATAAAAATTATGGTTGGACGATAAAAGGCGATGTCGTTTGAAGGTAAAATATCAGCGTTCAAATGACATCTTTTTTATATACTTTTTTAGGGGTGTCATGTATAATAAAAGATAATAGATCATGGGGAAGAAGGAGAAATTTTATGCGATTTACAAAGATGCACGGATGTGGCAATGATTATGTATATGTAAACTGTTTTAAAGAAACGATAGAGAATCCAAGCGAGGCCGCGATTAAAGTCAGCAAGAGACATTTTGGAGTGGGTTCTGATGGTATGATTCTTATTTGTCCGTCAGATGTGGCTGATTTTCAGATGAAGATGTATAACGCAGATGGTTCCATGGGTGAGATGTGTGGAAATGGTATCCGCTGTGTGGCAAAATATGTATATGATTATGGTATGACTGACAAGACTCATATTACAATTGAGACTGGTGCAGGTATTAAGACTTTGGATTTGACGGTAGAAGATGGCAAGGTATCCATGGTTCGTGTAGATATGGGTGAGCCGATTTTAGAGGCAGCTAAAATTCCGGTTGTGTCAGACAAAGAACAGGTTATTAATGAGCCGATTTTAGTACAGGGGACGGAATGGAAGATGACCTGTGTATCTATGGGCAATCCACATGCAGTTGTGTTTGTAGCAGATACCAAGCATTTACCGATTAAAGATATCGGACCATGTTTTGAAAATCACAAAGCATTCCCGAACCGTACCAATACAGAGTTTGTACAGTTTATCAGCAGTAAAGAGATTAATATGCGTGTGTGGGAACGTGGAGCCGGCGAGACATGGGCTTGCGGAACAGGAACCTGTGCAAGTGTTATGGCATGTATTTTAAATGGTTACACAGACGATAAAGTGTTGGTGCATTTATTGGGCGGTGACTTATTGATTGAGTATGACAGAGAGACAAATCATATTTTTATGACCGGACCGGCGACTACTGTATTTGAAGGTGAAATCGAAGTATAAAAGCGATTTTTCAGAATAGTTGTATTCTAAATAGAATGGAAAGCCGTAAGAGTCGGCAGGATGAGGGGAAAATGAAATTACTTAGCTTATTAGAAGAATTGACATACGAAGTATTGCAAGGAAGTATAGATACAGATATTACAACGTTGGTATATGATTCCAGAAAAGTAGAAGAAGGTTCTGTTTTTGTATGTATTTCAGGAACCGTTCGCGATGCGCATGATTTTATACCGGATGTAGTGGCAAAAGGTGCAAAAGTTGTTGTAGTAGAAAAAGATGTGGAAGTACCAGAAGACGTGACTGTTATTAAGACTGCGGATAACCGCTATGCATTGGCTTGTATGTCCGCAGCGTATTTCGGACATCCGGCTAGAAAATTAAAAACCATCGGTATCACAGGAACAAAGGGTAAGACTACTACTACTTATATTATTAAGTCGATTTTAGAGTCTTCCGGCATTAAGACAGGTTTGATTGGTACAATTGAGATTGTGATTGGGGATACTTGCATTCCGGCGAAAAATACGACACCGGAATCTTATGAATTACAGTCTTATTTTAAACAAATGGTAGATGCGGGCATGGAAGCGGTTGTTATGGAAGTTTCCTCTCAGGGACTTATGCTTCACCGCGTAGCAGGATTTACATTTGACTATGGAGTGTTTACGAACTTAGAACCGGATCATATCGGTGAGAATGAGCATAAGGATTTTGAAGATTACATGCATTGTAAGAGTCTGTTGTTTAAACAGTGCCGTGTAGGTATTTTGAATGCGGATAGCGAGCATGTGGAAGATATGTTAAAAGACCATACCTGTGAAGTGGAGACCTATGGTTTTTCAGAAAAAGCAAATCTTCGTGCAGAAAATATGAATTTGATTCACGAGCCAGGCTTAATCGGCGTAAAATATCATATCGGTGGAGATATGGATTTTGATGTGGATATCAATGTGCCGGGAAGATTTAGTGTGTATAACTCGTTGACTGCTGTTGCAATCTGCCGCCATTTTGGTGTGAAAGAGGATGTAGTAAAAGAGGCGTTACGTCACATTTCCGTAAAAGGACGTATTGAGATTATTCCAATCTCACCAAGATTTACATTGATGATTGACTATGCACATAATGCGATGTCATTGGAAAGCTTACTTACGACGTTAAAAGAGTATGAGCCAAAGCGTCTGGTATGTCTGTTTGGCTGCGGTGGTAACCGTGCAAAATCAAGACGTTATGAGATGGGAGAGGTATCTTCAAAGTTGGCAGATTTAACGATTGTTACTTCCGATAATCCACGATTTGAGGAACCAATGGATATTATTGCAGATATCATTGAGGGTGTGAAAAAAGCGGACGGTGAATATGTGACAGTTCCGGAACGTAAAGATGCCATCGAATATGCGATTAAAAATGCAAAAGACGGCGATGTCATCGTTTTAGCCGGAAAAGGACACGAAGATTATCAGGAAATCAAAGGTGTGAAATACCACATGGATGAAAGGGAATTGATTGCTGAGATTTTAGAGGAACATCCGGAATATCGCAACTAGTCAGTGATGCATCTAGCGGTAGGTGGCTAAAGGCGAGAATGGATGATGATGGTGCCAGATTAACGGTGATAAGAATTTGAATAGAAATCGAAAGGATAGTGTGCTATGGCAATTTTTAAAGGTGCGGGAGTAGCGTTAGTTACTCCATTTCATGAAGATGAAAGTGTGAATTTTGAAGCATTAGAAGCACTTATTGAAATGCAGATTGAAGGTGGTACGGATGCAATTATCGTCTGCGGAACTACAGGCGAACCTTCTACGATGACAGAGGAAGAACGTGTGTCTGTCATTCGATTTGTAATCGAAAAAGTGAATAAACGTGTGCCAGTCATTGCCGGCACAGGTTGTAATAATACCAGAAATACTGTCGCAATGTCAAAAGAAGCAGAAGAGCTGGGAGCAGATGGTTTGCTTGTGGTGACGCCATATTATAATAAAGCAACGCAGGAAGGTTTGTTTTTACATTATAAGGCAATTGCAGATGCGGTAAATATTCCAATCATTATGTATAACGTGCCTTCCCGTACCGGCTGTAACATTTTACCGGCGACTGCGGTGCGTATTGCAAGGGAGTGTAAAAACGTTGTGGCAATCAAAGAAGCCAGTGGTAATATTTCGCAGGTTGCAGACTTGGCATGGATGGGAAAAGGCATTTTAGATATTTATTCCGGTAATGATGATGAAGTAATTCCGATTTTATCGTTAGGTGGAATCGGTGTGATATCTGTTTTATCAAACATTGCACCAAAGGATACGCACGATATGGTTATGGAGTATTTAGAAGGTGACAGAGAGAAGGCGTTGAATATCCAGCTTCGTTATCTCGAAGTCATTCATGCGCTGTTTTGTGAAGCGAATCCGATTCCGGTGAAGGCTGCCCTTAATTTGATGGGCAAAAATGCAGGAACGCTTAGACTTCCGCTTACTAAGATGAGCGAGAAAAATCAGGCAGTGCTTAAGATTGCGATGGAAGAAGTTGGGTTAATTTAATATTGGGAAATAAGTAAAGCGGATAGATGCAAGACATTTGTCCGCTTTTTTAGTAACAAGGAGATGGCGATATGTTATTTGAGAGGCATGTAAGACAGTCTCAATTAATGTATTTACAAGTTGTCTGTACAACGGAGTTTGAGCAAGCGTTATGGGAACTCTAGTTTTACTGGCTGGAGTTCTGGTATTGTGAACCCTTGATTATTGATGTATAATAAAATAGGGAAAGATGGAAAGGGGTATAATGCCTAAAAAGAAACAGGAACTAAGTCCAGATACAGTTCTAAAAAATTACTGGAACAATAATGAGCAGTTTGCAGACCTTTTTAATGGAGCTCTATTTGATGGTGAACAGATAATACGGTCTGATGAACTGGTGGATGTGGATACGGAGGAATCCATTGTACTAGAGCATAAAAAATATGCAGAGAGTATAAAAGCATCCAGAGATAACATTAAAGTACGAAAGAGGTCAACAGTTTTCGGGGTGGAATTTGTACTGCTTGGATTGGAGAGCCAAGAGCATATTCACTACGCAATGCCAATGAGAGTAATGGGGTATGATTATGCAGCATATAAAAAGCAGTATGACAGCAATGCACAGAAGTACAAAATAACAGAAGGATTGAATGAGGATGAGTATCTTTCAAGAATGAAGAAAACAGACAAGTTTATTCCAGTCGTTACTGTGGTTGTGTATTACGGTGAGAGGGACTGGGATGGTGCAAAATCATTACACGAAATGCTAAACATTCCAGAGAAGATGACGAAATATGTAAATGATTATAAGATATTTTTAGTGGAAGCAAAGGAAAATAATCTGGTTTTACATAATGTCAACAACAGGGATTTATTCAATTTATTGGAGATTCTTCTTGATACAGAGTTACCAAAGAATAGAATAAAAGAAAAGGCAATACAATATAGTGAAGAACATAATACAGAGAAGACAGTTATTATGACAGTGGCTGGTGCAACAAACACGAAGCTGGATTATGATTTATTAACGGAAGGAGATGGTAGAATGTGTACTGTATTTGATGAAATTGCAAAAGAGGGTGAGGTTAAAGGTAGAACTGATGGCGAAGCAAAAGGTATCATTGAAACAGGTCTTGAATTTGGACTTTCTGAAAGTGATATTTTAAGCAGGCTTCAAAAGAAACTTGATGTGTCATTACAGATGGCACAGGAATACTTCACAATGTTTGGCAAGCAGACAGTTTAATATGATGTTTAGAGGAACTCTGGTCTTAGTGACCGGAGTTTTTTTAAAATCATATGAGGAAAATTCTATGATTTAACAGTACTTCGTGCCAATGATGGCAGCAAGAAATCAGTAGTTGTAGTTCTTAATCGGAAGTGAAAAGGACTAATATATGCTATAATAAATATAGAATATTGAGTTAGTCGGAAAGGATGAGTCAGGTTGACATTTGTATATATAGAGATTTTCTTGAAGGTTATGTTGTGTTTAGCACCCGTTTATATTTTACTGCGCCTGCTATTTTGTCAATATAAGAAGATGCGGTGTAACGGATATGAAACGAATGTAAAAAGAGAAGCATATATGAGTGTGTTTTTTCTGTATGTTGCAGGAATACTTATTATGACATTGGTGATGGATGGCCGGTATAGTTCTATAAGGAGTATGTTAGCATACGCCAGGAATCGTGTTAGGGTGTGGGAAGATATAAATTTGATTCCGTTTCGAACCATAACACATTTTTTAAAAGATGCCGTAGGAAGAGATGTATTTCTGATAAATATTGTAGGAAATATCGTTATGTTTATACCATGGGGCTTTGGTTTGGAATTGTTATGGAAGGAGAATCGAAAAGCAGTGCGGATGATAGCATGGTCTTTGGCTTTACCATTATTTATTGAAACGATGCAATTATTTGTGGGAAGGTCAGTGGATATTGATGACTGGATATTAAACTTTATTGGAAGTCTGCTTGGGGGACTACTGTGTGGTTTGTGGAAAGTCACAAACCGTCACGATTTAATGTAACAAGGTCTTTCCTGTGAAATGAAAATATGGTATAAAAGAACTAGGAGTTTTACACAAGAAAAATACCAAAAGGGGTACTAGCGATGAAAATGAGAAGTTTAGTTATTGGAATGTTGTTGGCATCAACACTTTTGTTGTCAGCATGTGGTGGCTCAGAGGATGAAGTTGTGGGCACCGAAGTAGTGACAGAGACACAGGAGACGGAGACAGAAGAGCCATTAAAGTACATCACGAATGAAGATGCACCAGAAGGCATGATAGTCAGTGAATTGACGGGTGAGTTTATTGATGAAGAACTTGAAAAACAGCGTCCGATTGCAGTTATGATTGATAATGAAAAGGTTGCTTTACCACATTACGGCGTATCGGAAGCTGATATCGTATATGAAATGGTAAACAGCACACATAACGATCGCGTAACACGTTTGATGGTGTTAGTTAAAGATTGGGAAAATATTGAGCAGCTTGGTAATGTACGAAGTGCAAGACCGACAAACTTCATGCTTTGTATGGGTTGGAATGCAATTCTTTGTCATGATGGTGGTCCGGCATATAATAATAATTATTCTTATCTTCCATATTCGACGAATTTAAGTGGTGGATTTGACCGTGTGCCAAATGGAAAAGCGCGTGAATTTACAGAGTATATTACTACGAAAGATGATATTGCAAAGAGATTGAAAGCAAATAAAAAGTCTGTTGAGTATCAGGAAGAATACTATGCAGGTCCTCGTTTTATGTGGTTAGAGAATGTTGATTTAGGGGAAGATGCACAGGAAGTATCATATATTGCACCACCTTTCCCACATAATGAATCGGAATTAAAGTATAACGAAGAAGATCAGTTATATTATTATTCAGAATACGGCAGTCCACATTTAGATCCGGGCAATGATAATGCGCAGCTTTGTTTTAAGAATGTTGTATTGCAGAAAGCAGATATGTATGAATATGATAATAACGGTTACATGTACTATGAAATCATCGAAGTACGTAATGATGGTTATTATATTGTAAACGGAAAAATGATTCCAATTCAGTGGGTAAAAACATCTGCTACAGCGCCAACGAAGTATTTTGACATGGAAGGTAATGAGATAGCTTTAAATGTGGGTAAAACTTATATTGGAATCGTTCCTTCTGATACATGGGAAGAAATTGTATTTGAATAAAAGTATGGTATAGAATAGTGATGGCTATTACATACAAGGAGTAATGTGAATGCTGAGAGTAAAAAGGATTTTGGAAGATTTGTATGTAAAAATAAAAAGTGAGTTAGAAAGCTATAGATGTATGCTTTTACCAGTGTGTATATTGGCATTCATTTATCTGGTTGGTATAAGTGCCATTTTACGTGCCAATTTTTATTATATAGATGATATGAGAAGAGCGGTAGAAGGCGTTAAGGAATGGGATAATTTCAGTCGTTTTTTGTCATACCATCTTTCAACTTTTATTCATTTTGGAAACCATTTGACGGACATATCTCCATTACCGCAGTTTATGGCAGTGGGAATATTGGCAGTTTCAGGAATCATTGTTTTACATGTGGTGACCGGTAAAACGAAGTTTACGGTATGGGAATATATAGCGGTAGTTCCAATGGGATTATCACCATATTTTTTGGAATGCATTTCGTATAAATATGATTCGCCATATATGGCAATATCGATTTTGGGTGCAGTAATGCCATTATTGTTTTTAAAATATGGATATGTAATGTATGTCATTATGGCATTTGTAGGAACATTAATGGTGTGTACTTCGTATCAGGCAGCAACAGGTATCTTTCCGATGTTTGTAATATATATGGTTTTAAAACGTTGGAATGATAAGGAAGAGATAAAAGATATAGTAATATTTATCGGAACTTCTGTTTTAGGGTATGTGAGTGGAATGCTCTTTTATCGGAACGTTATTATGGTTCCATTTGATACGTATGTATCTAGTGAATTGCCGGCATTAGAGCGTTTGATACCGGTAACATGGAAACACTTACAGACGTATTTTGCGTATATAGATAGCGATTTCAGGGTCGAATGGAAGATTTTGATACTGGCAGTATGTATTATGTTCTTTTTTGTTGGAATACGTGATACAAAACAGAAAAAATATTTTGCCGTGCCTGTGATGATATTGGCATTTGTAGCAATGCTGATGTTATCTTTTGGAATATATCCAATGTTGCTCGCACCATTGTTTGATCCAAGAACAATGTATGGATTTGGAGTGTTTATTGCATTAATAGCAGTGCTTGTAGCCAATGCTAAAAAAGCATATTTTGGTAAATTTGCATGTATTGTGTTAAGCTATGCTTTTTTTGTATTTTCTTTTACATATGGAAATGCACTATATGTGCAAAAAACATATACGGATTTTAGAATTACAGAAACAATAGATGATTTGAAAAATTTAGAGATGTTTAGAACAGATGAGACTAAGACGGTTCAGATTATTGGATCTATTGGAAGAGCACCGGCATTAAGGAGTCTTCCACAGGACTATCAGATGTTAAACAGACTGGTTCCGGTAACATTTGGGGATTCGTCATGGGGTTGGGGAAGATATGGTTTCCAAAATTATTATGGGATTAAAAATATTGTGTTTGATGAGACTGTGGATTTGACAACGCATGACTTACCGATATTGGTAGATAACATGTATCAAACGATATATGGAGCAGATAACTATATATTAATAAAAGTTAAACCATAAAGGACTTGCCGTAAGGCAGTCCTTTTTAAGTGTGAAAATTGTAACAATTCCTTGACGAAGAAAGGCGTTTCTGATTATAATAAATAAGTTATAGTTTGTCTTTTGGTGAGGCAAAAGATACACACGAGATTTAGGAGGAAATAACGTGTCAATTGATCAGAGCAAAATCAGAAATTTTTGTATCATAGCACATATCGACCACGGCAAATCAACACTTGCCGATCGTATTATTGAACATACAGGAACATTAACCAGCCGCGAGATGCAGGCACAGGTTTTAGATAACATGGACTTAGAGCGTGAGCGTGGTATCACAATCAAGTCTCAGGCTGTGCGTATTATTTATAAGGCAAAAGATGGTGAAGAGTATATTTTTAACTTAATTGATACTCCGGGGCACGTAGACTTTAACTACGAAGTTTCAAGGAGTCTTGCGGCCTGCGATGGTGCCATTTTAGTTGTAGATGCGGCACAGGGTGTAGAAGCACAGACTTTAGCCAATGTATATCTGGCATTAGACCATGATTTGGATGTTATGCCGGTTATTAATAAAATTGATTTGCCAAGTGCGATGCCGGATGAAGTGGCACAGGAAATCGAAGATGTTATCGGTATCGAAGCTATGGATGCACCGCGTATTTCAGCAAAGACAGGTTTGAATATCGAAGATGTATTAGAGCAGATTGTAAATAAAATTCCGTCACCGACAGGGGATGAGGGGGCACCGCTTAAGGCGCTGATTTTCGATGCATTATACGATTCCTACAAAGGTGTTATCGTATTTTGCCGTATCAAAGAAGGTACCGTAAAAGTAGGCGATAAGATTAAGATGATGGCGACAGGTGCTTCCTCTGAGGTTACAGAAGTGGGCTACTTTGGTGCGGGTCAGTTTATTTCCTGCGATGAGCTTTCAGCAGGTATGGTAGGTTACATTTGTGCAAGTATCAAAAACGTGCGCGATACGCAGGTTGGTGATACGGTGACCCATGCGAACAATCCATGCGCAGAAGCACTTCCGGGATATAAAAAAGTAAACCCGATGGTATATTGCGGTATTTATCCGGCAGATAGTGCAAAATATCCGGATTTACGTGATGCGTTGGAAAAATTACAGATTAACGATGCTTCCTTACATTTTGAACCGGAGACTTCACTTGCGTTAGGCTTTGGTTTCCGTTGCGGTTTCTTAGGATTGCTGCATTTGGAAATCATTCAGGAACGTTTGGAACGTGAATTTGACTTAGATTTAGTAACAACCGCACCGAGCGTAATTTACCGTGTACACAAGATGGACGGGGAAATGATTGAGTTGACCAATCCATCGAACTTACCGGACCCGACAGAGATTGAATACATGGAAGAGCCAATTGTGTCTGCTGAAATTATGGTGACAAAAGATTATGTAGGTTCGATTATGACCTTGTGTCAGGAACGTCGTGGTGTCTATATTAGTATGGAATATCTGGATGCAAACCGTGCATTATTAAAATATGATTTACCATTGAACGAGATTATTTACGACTTCTTTGATGCGTTGAAATCCCGTTCCAGAGGTTATGCTTCTTTTGATTATGAATTGAAGGGATACGAACGCTCAGAACTTGTAAAACTGGATATTCTCATTAATAGAGAGCAGATGGATGCGTTGTCGTTCATTGTATTTAGGGATAATGCCTATGAGCGCGGTCGTAGAATGTGTGAACGCTTAAAAGAAGAGATTCCAAGACACTTATTTGAGATTCCGATTCAGGCAGCAGTAGGCGGTAAGATTATCGCCCGTGAAACCGTAAAAGCCATGAGAAAAGACGTTTTGGCGAAATGTTATGGTGGTGATATTTCACGTAAGAGAAAACTTCTTGAAAAACAGAAGGAAGGTAAGAAACGTATGCGTCAGGTGGGCAATGTAGAGATTCCACAGGAAGCATTTATGAGCGTTTTGAAACTGGATGAAGACTAAAATATAACTATTCAGTAGGTCTGTGCATTTATTGCAAGACTGTGAGAATATGATACAGAATAATTTAGAAAAACGAATTGCCGCAAATGTCAGCCAGCATATATTGCCGGCGGTTCTTTTGCGGCAGTCTGTGTATATACGCCATTTGTTACGTTTACAAAAGGTAAGCAATGGGAGAGGGATATGACAAAGAAATTGTATTATGAAGATGCCTATGCGACAGAGTTTGACGCAGTGGTTGTAAGTTGCGAAGCAAAATCAATTGAGGATAAAGTGGGTACAATTGTGTATCAGGTAGTTCTTGACCAGACGCTGTTTTTCCCGGAAGAGGGCGGTCAGAGTCCGGATAAGGGAATACTTGGCGAAGCGAATGTTTTGGATGTACAGATTAAAAATGATATCATTACACACACCTTAGATAAACCGTTAAAAATCGGTGAAGTAGTACATGGTGCGATTGACTGGAAGCACCGTTTTTCAAACATGCAGCAGCACTCTGGTGAGCATATTTTTTCAGGAACAGTAGGCAGGCTGTATGGTTTCAATAATGTGGGCTTCCATTTGAGTGATAATATCGTGACGATGGATTTTAACGGTGTACTGACAGAAGAGGATGTGGCAAAGGTAGAATATCTGGTAAATGAGGCGATTGTAAAAAATCTTCCGATTACCATTTCTTATCCTACCAAAGAAGAATTAGCTGCGATGGAATACCGTAGTAAAATTGAAATTGAAGGTCAGGTACGTATTGTAGCAATTGAAGGTGTGGATGTATGTGCCTGTTGTGCACCGCATGTGAAAAAGACTGGTGAAATCGGTATGTTAAAAGTGATGAGTGTACAAAGCCACAGAGGTGGTGTGCGCATTAGTATGTTGTGTGGTTTTCGTGCATTAGAGGCATTTCGCGAGAAGGCTGCGATTATCACAGAATTGATGGAGGCGCTGACGGTGAGTCAGGAATTGTTGCCTGATCGTGTAGAAAAATTAAAAGCGTCTAATCAGGATTATAAGTATCGTCTGGCTTTGACAAAACAAAGAATGATGGAGATTAAAATGTCAGAGATTCCGGAAGAGAAGAAGAATGTCGTTTTATTTGAACAGGACATTGAGAATCCGGTTATGCGTAATGTTGTGAATGAGCTGACAGCAAAACATAGTGGCGTTTGTGGTGTGTTTGTGGGAAGTGATGAGGAAGGATATCATTTTATTATTGGCAGCGCAAACGTGGATTGCGCGAAGGTTGCAGCAGTTCTTCGTGAGAAAACGGATGCGAAATGTGGTGGTAAAAAGCTTATGATACAAGGGTCAGTAGCAGTGAAAGAGACAGCGTTAAGAGCAGTACTGGAAGATTTTGAAGCATAAGGTAACCAATGGTGTTGCTATGTAATAATGTGAGATGAGAAGGATATTTCATGAAGAAACCGATGCAGTTATATATCCATATTCCGTTTTGTGTTAAAAAATGTGCCTATTGTGATTTTTTGTCGTTTGCGGCAGATGAACAGACGCAGGAAGTCTATGTACAGGCATTGCAGAAGGAATTGGATTTTTATGGAAGTAAATATAGTGACCGTTATATCTCGACTATTTTTATAGGCGGAGGTACGCCTTCGTGGTTAGATGAGAGAGCTATGGCTTCTGTTATGGAGTGTGTATATCGTAATTTTACGGTATCTAAAGATGCAGAGATTACCATAGAATGTAATCCGGGAACTGTGTCAGAACAGAAATTTGCCGTATATAAAGAAATTGGAATAAATCGTTTAAGTATCGGTCTGCAATCAGCGAATAATGAGGAATTAAAGGTATTGGGGCGGATTCACACATTTGAACAGTTCTTGCGGACCTATGACAGAGCAAGACATTATGGGTTTTCGAATATTAATGTGGATTTGATGAGTGCATTACCGGGACAGACTCCGGAAGGATTTATCCGCAGTTTAAAGAAAGTAATTCGTTTGAAACCGGAGCATATTTCTGCATATTCTCTAATTATCGAGGAAGGTACGCCTTTTTATGAAAAATATCAGAATGATGTGAAGCTGAGAGAAGCTGGATATCAGACGGAATTTCTTCCAACGGAGGAAGAGGAGTATGAGACAACAAAGCGAACACAGGAGTTATTAAGGGCAGAGGGCTATCATTGGTATGAAATATCGAATTTTGCAAGACCGGGTAAGGAGTGCAGGCATAATATCGGTTATTGGAAACGGGCAGATTATCTCGGTGTTGGATTGGGGGCGGCATCACTGATTGATAATGTGCGTTATGCGAATACCAGTGATATTTATGAATATATCAAAGCAGCGGAGCATCAGCATGAAGTGCTTTCAGATACCTGCTATCGAACTGTGAAAGAGGAAGAAGCGGTTAGTCGCAGTGCTCAGATGGAAGAGTGTATGTTTTTGGGACTTCGTATGATAGACGGGTTTCAAAGAAATGAATTTGAAACAAATTTTGGCGTAGCAATAGAAGGGGTTTACGGAGAAATTATAAAACGTTTACAGAAGGAAGAATTGTTACAGCAAAAAGAAGGAAATATCCGGTTGACACAAAAAGGAATCGATGTGAGTAATTATGTGTTGGCACAGTTTTTGTTATCATAGGGGATGTAATAGGTTACGGTTCTGAAAGTAAATGCTATGAGAAAAGATGAAATAGTAACGAAAGAGGAGTATGCAGCAAATGAAAAAGATAATGATATTGCTTTTGTGTAGTGCATTAATGGGAATGATACTGGGGGGCTGTGGAAATAGCAGTGAACAAGTGAATAAAGAAGTTGCAGGAACAGAGCATACCATGACTTTTATAGATGATTTTGGTAGAGAAGTTATCGTGACAAATCCGCAGAGAGTAATCACTTTAACCAGTAGCTTTTCGGATATCTGGTATCTGGCGGGGGGAATAGATACGTTAGTTGCAACTACGAATGCCACGTGGACGTATTTTGATTTGCCGCTTCGAGAGGACATTGTGAATTTGGGAGCATCAAAGCAATTGAATTTGGAGCAGATTATCGCCTGTGAGCCGGATTTGATTTTGGCAAGCTGTGGTACAGATCGGAATGTAGAGTTAGAGGCTGCGTTTGAAGAAATGGGACTGAATGTGGCATATTTTTCGGTAAATAGTTTTGAGGATTATTTGCGTGTGTTAAAAACCTGTACGGAAATTACCGGCTATGTGGAAAATTATGAGCTTTATGGTACAAATGTGCAGGTTGAAATAGAAGAAGCATTGGCACGGGTAGATGGAAGGAAACCGGAGGTATTATATATCCGTGCGACAGGAAGTAGCTGTAAAGTAAAAAACAGCGAAGGTACTGTTTTAGGTGAAATGCTAGCGAATATGGACTGTGTGAATATTGCAGATGTAGAAGGCAGTCTGTTAGAGCAGCTTAGCATGGAAGTGATTTTAGAAGCTGATCCGGATTATATTTTTGTTGTATTGCAGAGTGCAAATCCGGCAGATGCACAGGAGATTTTAGAGAGTACATTACTTAATAATCCGGCGTGGGCGACGCTAAGCGCAGTGAAGGAAGGGCGCTATTATGTGATGGAGCAGAATCTCTATAATTTGAAACCAAACGCGAGATGGGGGGAAGCATATGGAAAGCTGGCAGATATTCTCTATCCGGCGGAATAGAGGTTTTCTTTTTCTTGGGCTGGGGGTATTGGTAGTGATTGCAGTGATGGTAAGTTTGCTGGCGGGTTCTGTAAAAATAACACCACAGGAAGTATTTGCTGCGTTATTGGGACAGGATATGACTTCTACTTCAGCGAGAATTGTATTATACAGCCGTCTGCCGAGGGTATGTGCGTCCTTATTAGCAGGTGCCTCACTGGCAGTTTCGGGCATGGTAATTCAAACGGTATTAAATAATCCACTGGCGTCTCCTAGTATCATTGGTGTGAATTCCAGTGCAGGGTTTGCTGTGGCATTGGTATGTGCAATTGCGCCGACAGCGCAAAAATTTACGCCTTTTGTAGCATTTATGGGTGCATTGGCGGGTGTATTATTGGTGATGGCATTGTCGCAGAGCACTGTTGCAGCACGCATTACGGTGGTTTTGGCAGGTGTTGCTATTTCTAATCTGTTTAGTGCCGGGATTGATGCAGTTGTAACGATGGTGCCGGATGCATTAAATAGTGTGACGGATTTTCGCATTGGAGGTTTTTCCGGTGTGACAATGACACAGCTTGTTCCGGCAGCGGTAATTATTTTGATAAGTCTGATTATTTTATTAAGTTTGTCACAGCAGCTTGATATTTTGGCACTTGGAAGTGATACCGCACAGAGCCTTGGACTTGCAGTCGGTCCGATGCGAATTGTATTTTTGGTGCTTGCAGCGGCATTGGCAGGAGCGGCAGTTAGTTTTTCGGGATTATTGGGATTTATAGGTTTAATCGTACCGCATATCATGCGAAAACTGGTAGGTGAAGAAAGTGGTGTATTATTAGTGTCTTCCTTCCTTGGAGGAGCATTTTTTGTGACGGTCTGCGATTTGATAGCGAGAATTATTTTTGCACCATTTGAGATTCCGGTGGGGATTGTGCTTTCGTTTGCAGGTGCGCCATTCTTCTTATGGCTGTTATTTAAGCAGAGAGGAGGAAGGACATGATACAGGTGAAAAATCTTTCAGCGGGCTATTTTGGAAAGACGATTGTAAAAAATGTGACCATGGATTTTGTACCGGGTGAGGTGCTGGTACTGTTAGGTCCAAACGGCAGTGGAAAAACGACTTTGCTAAAAGCAGCATTGGGATTGATTCCTTCTATGGAAGGAGAGATTCTCTATGATGGTGTGAGCATGAAACAGTTGAGTCGCAAGCAGATTGCCCAGAAGGCTGCACTCTTGTCGCAGAGCCGTAATACACCGTCGATTCAGGCACTTCGTATGGTATTACATGGACGTTTTCCGTATCTGTCATATCCGAGACAGTATAGTGAGCAGGACAAGGAGATTGCCCGAGATGCTATGAAGATGACGGGCAGCAGTCCTTATGAAAAGATGAATGTCAGCGAACTGAGCGGTGGGCAAAGACAGGGCGTATATCTGGCGATGGCATTGGCTCAGGATACAGAGACAATTTTTATGGATGAGCCAACTACATATCTGGATATCAGTCATCAGTTACAGGTGATGCAGACAGCCAGAAATCTTGCAAATGAGGGAAAAGCTGTGGTATTGGTATTGCACGATTTAGCACTGGCACTTGGGGGTGCTGATAAAGTGGCAGTTTTTTCAGATGGTGCAATGCGTTCTTGCGATACCCCGGAAAAAATATACGAAAGTGGAATGTTAAACGAAGTGTTTCATGTAGAGGTACATCGTGTAGAGACGCCGCATGGAAAACAATATTATGTTACACCAAGTGTTTTATAATTCTTTGGGTAGACAGGTATCATTGTATAAATGTTGCAGAAATGAGGTTTTGGGTACATATGAAAAAAGGAATTTTAATTGTAAGTGTGGGAACCAGTCAACTTGAGGCACTAGAGAATACTACCTTGCGTTTACAGTCAGAAGTGACAGAACGATTTGGAGATTATCAGTGTTATGTGGCGTTCTCCAGTCAGTATATACTAAAAAAAATGAATGAAAAAAGTGAATATCCTTATTTGGGGATTGCAGATGCTTTTGAACAGATGCATGCGGAAGGTGTGGAAGAAGTAATTGTTTTGCCTACGACGCTGTTGAATGGATTAGAAAGTGACAGTATGTTAGAGCAGATAGAGAAAAATCGCGAGAGATTTGCAGAGGTACTTGTGGGAAGACCATTGCTCAGCACAAAAGAAGATTATATTAAGACGCTGCAGGTGATTCTTTCGGCAGTGGATTTAGAAGAAGAGGAAGCATTGGTATTGATTGGTCACGGAACCAATCATCTTTCAAATTCTACGTATCAGAATCTGGAATATACTGCTTATACGACAGGGAATAGAAATGTTTTTGTAGGAACAATGGAAGGCGAAAAGAGCCAGCGTATGACATTACGTAAACTTGGCGTCTCGGGATTTAAAAAGGTGCGTTTAATGCCCCTTTTATTTGTGGCAGGCTATCATGCAAAAAAAGATATTGCAGCAGATTCTGGTTCATGGAAAAGTGTGTTAGAAGAAGCCGGATATGAAGTGGTGCCAAATCTGGTAGGATTAGGTGAGATAGCAGGAATACGTGAGATTTTTATGGAGCATTTAAAACAAGCGACGGAGAAAGGTATGAATTCTTGATATGAAAGAAACTGGAAAAGTGTGGCTTGCAGGAGCAGGACCGGGAGATGCAGGTCTTTTAACTGTAAAAACAAAAGAATTAATCGAGCAGGCAGATGTAATCGTATATGATGCATTAATCAGTACGGAGATTATGAGTCTGATTCCAAATGAAAAAGAGTGCATTTATGTCGGAAAACGTTCCGGTAATCATGCAGTGCCGCAGGAAGGTATTAATCAGATTTTGTTGGAACAGGCGCAGGCAGGAAAAAAGGTTCTGCGATTGAAAGGCGGAGATCCATTTGTATTTGGCAGAGGTGGCGAAGAATTGGAACTTTTAGTAGAACATGGTATTCCGTTTGAGATTGTACCGGGGATTACTTCTGCAGTAGCGGTTGCGGCGTATGCCGGAATTCCGATTACACATAGAGATTTTACTTCTTCGTTTCATGTGATTACCGGTCATGCCAGAAAAGATGGTGTGTCCAGAATTAATTACGAGGCATTGGTAAAGCTAAATGGAACATTAGTTTTTCTGATGGGGATTTCTTCTATGCCGGATATTTGTAAAGGTTTGCTTGATGCAGGGATGCGTCCGGATATGCCGGCAGCTGTGTTAGAGCGAGGAACTACCAGCAGACAGCGCAATATTGTGTCTGATGTAGCACATTTAGTAGAAAAAGCCAATGAAGCAAAGGTGCAGACACCGGCGATTATTTTGGTGGGAGAAGTGTGTTCATTAGAAAAAGAATTTTCGTGGGCAAAAAAGAGAAGTTTAGGCGGCAGGCAGTTTTTGATTACCAGACCAAAGCAGAATTCGTCTGAACTGGCACGCAGATTACGTAAGCAGGGAGCACAGGTATTAGAGGTGCCTGCTATTTCTACAAAACCGATAGAAAATAATGAGGTTCTAAGAGAAGTATTCCAAGGTTCTACAGAAAAGCAAAGTTGTGAAATGGCAAAATTACCATCAGAACGCTGGCTGGTATTTTCAAGTCCAATCGGAGTCAGAACTTTTTTTGAACAGTTAGTAGTACTGGGAATGGATATGAGAAGTTTGATACAATTCGGCAGTGTGCTAAAGATTGCAGCAATTGGAAGTGCAACTGCAGGAGAACTTAAAAAGTATGGTCTGTGTGCGGATGTAACCCCGAAGGTATACAATGCAAAGCATTTAGGAGTAGCGATTGCGAAGGAGGCTGCACCTGATAGTGAAATTATTATCGTGAGAGCGAAGGAAGGCTCAAAGGAGCTCATTCCGCCTTTGGAAGCAGCTGGATTATCCGTAAAAGATATTGCTACTTATGAGACGATATATGAAGTAAACGAGGTGCTCTGCGAGTCGGTGGCAGATGCGTTTGCGAAGGGTGAAATCGATGCCGTGACATTTACAAGTGCCTCCACTGTAAAAGGTTTTGTAAATGGATTAAAAGATCTTGATTATACGGGTATTAAGGCTGTATGTATCGGGGAACAGACTGCTGCAGAAGCAAGAAAATACGGTATGGATATTGTGATATCGAAAGAAGCTTCCATGGATAGTATGATGGAGTTGATTATTGAGGAATTCGGACAGTAGGGCAGCAGTTGCAGTGTCGGATATTTGATTAGAAAATAATGACAAAGTAGCAGGAGTCTAAGTGGTATGGAGAACAAATATTTTCCGATTTTTATAGATATTTCAGACAAGAAAGTGGTAGTAGTGGGCGGAGGAAACATCGCTACGCGCAGGGTAAAGACCCTGTTGCAGTTTACGAAACTGATTACGGTAGTTGCACCGGTAATTACACAGGAATTGTCAGATATTGCAGGAGAAGGCAAGATTACATGGCTGCGTGGTGAGTATCGATTGGAGCTGATAGAGAAAGCTGATATTGTAATAGCGGCGACAAACCGACCAAAGGTAAATCATCAGGTGAAAAAAGACTGTAAATATATGGAGAAAATAACAGAGCATCCTATTTTGGTCAGTGTTATTGATGACAAAGAACAGTGTGATTTTTATTTTCCAAGTATTGTACAGAACGATGATGTGGTGATTGGAATTAATTCAGGAGGAAGTTCTCCTGGAAAAACGAAAGATATCCGCAAAAAAATAGAAGCACTTTTTGAGTGTGAAAGTATTTACGATAAGCAATAAAAAGAAATAGCCATTATGGAGACTAAGTTCCCTGTAATGGCTATTTATTTTAAATCCGGTTCTAATACTTTCATGTTATTGCATATTTCGATAAAACGTGTAAGAGGTGCGGATAGGAATTTGTTTGGCCGGTACACCAGATCGAAAGTCCTCTTGAAATTAGCATCCTCAATGGTACAGGTCCATAAATCGCCATTTTGCAGCTCACGTCTTACTACGCGGGGAGACATAATGGTGATGCCTAAATTATGCATGATGGCCTCTTTGATGGATTCAAAGCTGTAGCAGTTCCAAAGAGGCGAATAGGAAATATGATTTTCACGTAAAATGGATTCTACTTTAGCACGGGTTCCGCTTCCTTCCTCACGCAAAATGAAATTTTCACCGTCTAATTCTTTCAATGAGATGGAACTTCTTTTATAAAACCGATGTCTGGTTGAGCAGACAACACACAGCTCATCATCTAAAATAGGATTTACGGTAAGTGACTGGGAACTAATGTCACCTTCTACAAAACCAATGTCTAACTCACTTCGCAGCAAACGTTCTTCGATAATACCGGTACTGGCTACTGTTACCTGACATTTGACGCCGGGCAAATCTTTTTCGAGACGCTCGATAATCGAAGAAATAATATGATGACCAATGGTAGCAGTTGCACCTACACGGATACCTGCATTGTGGGATTCATCTTTTAAGAAAAGTTCCATATTTTTGTACTGATGAATGATGCTGGAAGTATATTCCATAAGCTGTTCTCCGGTAGGGGTTAAGCATAAGTGATTTCCTATCCTGTCAAAAAGTTTTACGTCATATTCTTTTTCGATTTCTGCAATAGCCAGACTTACAGAAGGCTGGGTTATGTATAATTTTTTCGCGGCTGAACTCATGCTGCCTAATTCTGCAACTTTTGTAAATATTTCTAAGTTCCTGATGGTCATAGTAGAATCCTTTGTGGTTGTATTTGTGCATATTTCACAAGAAAAATGCAGTAGAAAAAAATATAAACGTTACTTTAGTACTGAATAGTGAAAATAATATGAACTTCGTAACGGTTATAGGTAAATACTTATGGTTTATATTGGTATATTAGCATTTTACTTTTTACCTGTCAAATGTTAAAATTTTATCGATAAAGTTTTATTAAAAAACAAAAAGAGGAGGGAGATTACAGCTATGAGCTATAAGCTTTCAAAGCAGGAAACGACAGCGCTTTTTGAAAAACTTTCTGAGAAGTATGATATTTACGCTCCAAAGTGTTTCAAAAACCATGGACGTTTCTCAGACACAGATATCGTAAGATATGACAAAATCACATCCCTTGATGAGGTAGTATGGGATAAGAAATCCGATTACCCAATGAAGGAAGTATTATCACCAATCCAGCAGGCAATCTTCTATTTCACAGAAGACGAGTTCAGAGCAAGCAAAGGCAAAACACGTCCAATGCTTATCTTTGCACGTCCATGTGATATCAACGCAATGAAGGTACAGGCTAGAATCTATGCTGGTAACGGCGGATTCGTAGATATGTACTACGAGCGTATGCGTGAATTAGCAAAATACATCCTTATGCCATGTAATGGTGGCGATGATACATGTTTCTGTGTAAGCATGGGAACAAATGAGACAGGTGATTACTCGGTTGCAGTAAAACCTACAGAAGACGGTATGCTTTTTGAAGTAAAAGACGAAGACTTAGCTGCATACTTCGCAGATGCTGCTAATGCAGATTTTGCACCAGAATTCGTTCAGGAAAATGAACTTGAAGCTTTAATTCCTGATATTCCAGATAGAGAAGTTCTTAACGCACTTAAGAAACATGATGTATGGAAACAGTTCAACGGACGTTGTATCTCATGTGGTGCATGTACAATCGCATGTTCAACATGTACATGTTTTACAACTCGTGACATCATCTACGGAGACAACCCGGAAGTTGGTGAAAGAAGACGTGTGGCTTCCTCTTGCCAGATTGACGATTTTGCAAAGGTTGCAGGTGGTGGAGACTACCGTACAACAGCTGGCGACCGTATGCGTTATAAAATGCTTCACAAATTCCATGACTACGAAGCACGCTTCCATGAAGGTCATATGTGCGTAGGTTGTGGACGTTGTACATCACGTTGTCCAGAATTTATCTCAATTACAACAACATTAAAGAAGATGAACGATGCTGTTGAAGAGATTAAAAAAGAATTAGGTAAATAAGAAAGGAGACGAGAAAATGACAAATTATGTTCAGCCTCAGGCTTGCGAAATCTTAAGCGTAAACCATGAGACAGATATCGAATATACATTCCGTATCGCTACAGACATTAAACCTTCTCACGGTCAGTTCCTCGAGCTCTCCGTTCCTCAGATTGGTGAATGTCCTATCTCTGTAAGTGAGCAGGGCGACGGATGGTTAGAGTTTACAATCCGTAAAGTTGGTAAGGTTACAGACGTAATCTTCGAAAAGAAAGCTGGCGACCATCTTTTCCTTCGTGGACCATACGGAAAAGGATGGCCGGTAGATGAATTAAAAGATAAACACGTTTTCGTAATTGCAGGTGGTACAGGTGTTTCTCCAGTTAGAAGTACTTTAAACTTCTTAGCAAAGAACCCAGGTTATGCAAAATCTGTAAACCTTGTATGTGGTTTCAAAAATTACGAAAGTGTTTTATTCCATAACGATTTAGAAAACTGGAAAAATACATTCAATGGTACATGGTACTGCCTTGATAACGAAGAACATGAAGGCTTCCGTAAAGGCTTAGTTACAACAGTAGTGAATGAACTTCCACTTAAAGAAGCTGGTGAAGATTACGCAGTACTCGTTGTAGGACCTCCAGTAATGATGAAATTTGCAGGACTTGAACTTCTTAAGAATGGTTTTGACGAAAACAAGATCTGGATGAGCTTCGAACGTAAGATGTCTTGTGCTATTGGTAAGTGCGGACATTGCCGTATTGATGAAGTTTATGTATGTCTTGATGGCCCTGTTTTCCCATATACCATCGCAAAAGATCTTGTTGATTAGGAGGAGAGACAATGAATAGAGATATTAATATTAAACAGACTCGTATTAATTGCTTCCGCCAGTCAAAAGTTGATGGTGAGTTTATGCTTCAGATGCGTGTGCCAGGTGGTTTTGTTGATGCAAAATACTTAAGCACAGTACAGCATATCGCACAGACTTGGGGCGATGGCAATTTCCACTTTGGTACTCGTCAGACATTTGATGTTTGCGGTATTAAATATGACGATATCCCAGCAGTTAACGAATATATCGAAAGCTATATCAGAGAAGTTGACGCTGAGTTATGTGATGTAAATATGGATACAGTAGCAGGAGAACCACAGGAATGGAACTCTAAGGGCGGTTATCCAACAATCGGTGCAAGAAATATCACAGCTTGTATCGGTAACCATCACTGTATCTGTGGTAACGTAAATACTTTTGAGCTCGCTCGTAAGATTGAGAAGATTATCTTCCCTAGCCATTACCACATCAAAATCAATATTGCAGGATGTCCAAACGACTGTAACAAAGCTCATCTTTGTGACTTCGGTATCATCGGATGCTACAAGATGGAATACCATCCAGAACGTTGTATCGGATGTGGACTTTGTGCTAAGAAATGTGAACACGGTGCAACTCGTGTATTATCACTTAACAAAGAGACTGGTAAGATTGAAAAAGATCCATGTTGCTGCGTAGGTTGTGGCGAATGTGTTAAGGCTTGTCCTGCAAGTGCTTGGACACGTAAGGCAGAACCACTTTACAAAGTTATCATCGGCGGACGTACAGGTCGTCAGACTCCAAGACTTGGTAAGATGTTCCTTAACTGGGCTTCTGAAGAAACAATTCTTGCAGTACTTGGTAATTGGCAGAAATTCTCTGCATGGGTTATGGATTACAAACCAGAATACTTACATGGTGGACACTTAATCGACCGTGCAGGTTACAAGAAATTTAAAGAAATCATGCTTGATGGTGTTGAATTAAACCCAGAGTGTTTAGTAGCCGAAGATGTATTCTGGACAGAAACAGAATATCGTTCAAACTACAACGTAAAACCACTTTCACATCACCACACAGCAGGTCCACAGAACTAATTAGGACATTTTAGGGTACATAATGGAGTACGGCATGGCAAATTATGCTATGCCGTACTTGTGGGTTTAAAAACACGATTTTTTTTACTTACTGTTTGATAAAAATTTAACGTTAAACTTGAAACGAGTATAATGCTAATTTTTTATAAAATTATCTACACAGAGGAGAAAAGAAAATGAAAATTAATAAAAATTATATTCATTTTATTATCGGCTGCATCATTATGTTTGCATTCCGGTTGATTCCTGTTGGTGTATTACCACAGGTAACAGAGGTTGGTTTACAGGTTATGGGTATCTTCATTGGTACCATTTATTTATGGACAACGATTGATCCATTAACATCCAGTTTATGGGCAATCGTAATGCTTGCACTCAGTGATTTGGCTCCGGTTGGTGCTGTTATCACAGCAGTTTTTGGTAACCCAGTTGTTGTTCAGATGTTCTTCCTTATGATTTTCATGGGTGGTTTAACAAACAGAAGATTAACAGCATATATTGGAAGATGGATTTTGACACGTAAATTTATCGAAGGCAGACCTTGGGTATTTACTATCACTGTATTAGTAGGTGCTTATGTATTGGCAGTATTTAT
The DNA here is from genome assembly GCA_045531555.1 of Roseburia sp. Taxonomy (GTDB): domain Bacteria; phylum Bacillota; class Clostridia; order Lachnospirales; family Lachnospiraceae; genus Roseburia. Next base: position 33,828 of record JAZSEF010000086.1, read on the forward strand.
CGGTGCATTTGCTCCAATTTTCTTATTCTGGCCAATTCTTTATGGTGTATTTGAAGATGTAGGATTTAAGAAAACAGATAAATTCCCAAGAATGTTAGTTCTTGCAGTAGTTATTGCAGCATTATGCGGTTTCCCAGTACCACCATACATGGCAAATGGTCTTGCATTATTAGGTAACTACAGAGGTTTATTACAGAACTTCCCTGCATTAGCAGCAATGGAAGGCGTTATGGTTTCAAATGGTGCTTACTTCGTAGGCTGCTTTATTTTAGGTCTTATTAACGTTTTAGCATCAGTAGCAATTATGAAATTTGTATTTAAACCAGACGTATCTCCACTTAAGAACGTAACAATTGAAATGCTTGAGAAGAATCCATTACCACCAATGAACAAATCACAGAAAACATATGGTGTATTCTTGGTAATTTTCATTTTTGTTATGTTAGTACCAAGTGTTTTACCAAATTTACCAATTTTAAGCTTCTTAAATGCAAACTCATTAATTATTGCAACTGTATTGGTAACAATTCTTTGTCTTCTTGACTGTGGTGATGGCCCGGTATTAAAGATGAACGAAGTTATGGGAAGAGATTTTGCATGGCCAACCTACTGGTTATGTGTATCAGCTATTTATATTGGTAGTGCCTTGACAGATGCTTCAACAGGTATTGTACCATTCTTAAATGTTGTTTTATCACCAATCTTTAATGGAATGTCAGCTACTGTATTTACAATCGTTCTTATGCTTGTAACTGTTGTATTAACAAACATTAGTAACTCATTAGTAATTGGTATGATTTTACAGCCAGTTATTTTAACATACTGCGCAAACACAGGTGTAAACCCAGCTCCAATTATTTCAATCGGTATCTTTACTGTATTATCAACAGCAGCTTGTACACCTGCAGCATCTCCATTCGCAGCGATGTTGTTCGGTAATAAGGAATACTTATCAAGTGGTGATGTTTACAAATATTCTATAACAATGGTTGCAGTAGAAATGATTGTTATTTTAGTATTGGGTGTTCCATTTATGAATATTTTATTGTAATTTAGACAATTAACATGTACTACATAGTAAGATAAGAAAACTTACTGCGTAGTATTAGAAAAGTATTGAGAGGTAAAATTATGAGTCTTTATGATGTTGTAATCGTTGGCTCTGGCCCATCTGGTATGACAGCGGCAATATACGCTGCTCGTGCTAATATGAAAGTGTTATTATTAGATAAGCTTGCTCCGGGCGGACAGATTATCAATACAAACGAAATTCAAAACTATACTGGTGTGGGAACAATCAATGGCGCAGAACTTGCCATGAATATGTTTACACATACACAGGAATTAAATGTAGAATTTGATTATGCAACGGTAACTAGAATCGAAGATGCGGGAGATGTAAAAAAGATTTACATCGAGGAAGATACTGATCGTATCATCGAGACAAAAACCGTAATCATTGCTACAGGTACAGAGCACAGAAAGTTAAACGTAGAAAATGAAGAAAAGTTCATCGGTAACGGTATTGGTTTCTGTGCAATCTGTGACGGCGAATTCTATCGTGACAAAGATGTCGTTGTAGTAGGCGGCGGTAACTCAGCAGTAGAAGAATCTATCTATCTTGCTGATATCGTAAAAACGTTGACAATTGTTACCATGTTTGATTTAACAGCAGACCCAATCGCATGTGACAAATTACGCAGCATGCCAAACGTAACAGTATATCCATATCAGGATATCTTAGATTTTGTAGGTGAGTCTTCATTAGAGGGTATTCACTTTAAATCTACAAAGACTGGCGAAGAGATGACTGTAAAATGTGATGGTGTATTCGAGTATATCGGATTATCTCCACTTACAGCATTTGTAAAAGATTTGGGTATTGTAAATGACTATGGTTATATCGAAGTAAACCATAGAATGGAAACAAAGGTTCCGGGAATCTATGCTTCTGGTGACTGTATCGTAAAAGAATTAAGACAGGTTATTACTGCTTGTTCTGACGGGGCGATTGCAGCACAGAATGCATCATACTATATTAAAAAATAAGAAAGAAAAAAGGAGGAAAAAAAGATGCTTAAAGAAGTAATGGCACCTGAATTTGAAGAATTATTTGACAAAGGTGTAGTATTAGCAGATTTCTTTTCTGCAACATGTGGTCCATGTAAAATGCTTTCTTTCGTATTAAACGATGTAGAAAAAGCATTAGGTGACAAAGTTACAATTTTAAAAGTTAACTTTGATGAAAACAAAGAATTGACAGAAAAATTTGAGGTAAAGGGTTACCCAACATTAATTTTATTCAAAGATGGTACAGAAGTAAAACGTTTAACAGGTTTACAGCAGAAACCAGCGTTAATTAAGGCTATCGAAGAGGTTTTATAAGTAGCAATTTTGTGAATCGTTACATAAAAGTTAGAAACGAATAAGGGAGGTTTTTACCATGTCAGAAGTAAAGTATACATATATTGAACATTGGATTCCAAAACAGGCAGAATCAGAAAAAGCAATGCTTGCAGAATTCGAAGCTGGCAACTATACATTAGAGAATCCGTTAGTAAAATATAATCCATATTTTATTAATCCGTTAGCAGCAGTTGTTTTATTCAAAACAGAAAAAGAAACAGCGATTACAATTACTGTTAAAGGTAAAACAAAAGCAGCAGATTTTACACACACATTCCCAAAGGCAACTACACATGTTCTTCCAGTTTTAGGTTTATATGCAAACTAGAACAATACAGTAGAAATTAGACCTTACAGAGGCGAAGCAACAATTATCAATATTGAAGTTGGTGATGTAGTTCCAGATATTTTAGAATACTGTGACACAACTCCTGAATATTTCCAGGATAATGTTATGATTTTAAGCCCATCAGGCTTATTCAAACCATGTGCATTTGACTACGCTGGTGACATCCGTTGGCACTTAGACGCATTATGTGTATTCGATTACAAACGTTTAAAGAATGGTAACCTTTTAATTGGTACTGACCGTTTACTTAAATTGATGTACTATATGTCAGGTCTCTATGAAATGAGCCCGGTTGGTAAGATTTACAAAGAATACCGTCTCCCAGGTGGTTACCACCATGATCAGTTCGAAATGGAAGATGGCAATATCTTAGCTCTTACAGATGACTTAAATAGTGACACAGTAGAAGATATGTGTGTATTAATCGATCGTGAAACAGGTGAAATCTTAAAGACATGGGATTATAAGAACTGCTTAACACCAGGTGATGGTGCAGGATGTTCTTACACAGATGAGGACTGGTTCCATAACAATGCAGTTTGGTATGATAAGAATACACATTCTTTAACATTCTCAGGCCGCCATGTTGATGCAATGATTAATATTGATTATGAAACAGGCGATTTAAACTGGATTATCGGTGATCCACGTAATTGGTCAGAAGACAAACAGAAATACTTCTTCAAACCAGTTGGTAATAACTTCGAGTGGCAGTATGAACAGCACGCAAACCTTATTACACCAAATGGTGATGTAATGTGCTTCGATAACCACCACAACGATACAAAATTTGAAGAAGAAAAACGTCCAGCAAAAGATTCTTACTCACGTGGTGTAAGATATCGTATCGATACTGATAAGATGGAAATCGAACAGGTTTGGTCTTATGGTAAAGAAAGAGGAGCAGATTTCTTCTCTCCATATATCTGTAACGTAGAATACTATAATGAAGGACATTATCTTGTTCATTCAGGTGGTATCGCATACGATAAAGATGGTAATCCATCTGAAGCATTAGGACCATTTGCTGAACCAGCAGGCGGTTACTGTAATTCTATTACAACAGAAGTTTATGAAGATAAGAAGATGTACGAATTAAAAGTTAAAGGTAACTTCTATCGTGCAGAAAAATTAAAATTATACAGTGATGGCATCAACCTTGAATTAGGCGAAGGTAAGATTTTAGGTTCTATGCGTGTGACTGCAGAAATGGATACAGAAGTTCCAGCAGAAGCAACAGGCGAAATGTTACCAGAATTCTGTAATGCCCGTGTAGAAGATGAATTTGATAAATTTACATTCTTCTCAAGATTCGTAAAAGGTGACTTAGTATTATTACAGTTAGAAAAAGGTGATGAAGTTCACAGATATTATATTCCTACAACAGCTACACCTAATAAGGCTATGTGCTGTGGTTCCTTCCTTGATACAGATGATAGAAATACAAGAACCTGTATTACAAAAGAAGGTTTAAGTGGAACATATGATGTAAGAGTAATCATCAACGATAAGAAATACGAAACAGGCGTTAAAATTGAGTGCTAATCGTTGATAGTGGATGTAGAGTCTGTAGTATTCTGCAGACTCTTTCCATGCATTATTTGTTAAATTTTAGGAGAAGATACATATGAATACAAAATATAGTTTTTCTACAAGTTTGGTTGACAGACAGAATGAAGCTGAAAAAGCCATGTTAGAAGAATTCCGTAGTGGTAATTATACATTGGAGAATCCATTAGTAAAATTGAACCCATACTTTGTAAATCCATTAGCAGCAGTAGTAATGTTTACAACTGAAAAAGAAGTAGCAGTTACTGTTCGAGTATTGGGTAAAGAGCCGGAAGGAACAATGAAACATACATTCCCTAAGGCAAAAGAACATGTATTACCAATCGTTGGATTATATGGCGGCTACAAGAACAAAGTAGAAATCGAATTATATCGTGGTGCAAAAACTACAATCGAAATCGAAACAGAGCCATTAGTAGATACAGTTCCAAAGCTTATCAAAATGGAGACAACAGCAGAATATTTAAGAGATGAATTAATCTTCATTTCACCTGCATTGGATTCTTTGGCAACAGGTTTTGACTATCAGGGTGAAGTAAGATGGCATTTAAATATACCATGTGTATTTGACTTAAAGAGAGTAAAGAATGGTAATATCTTAATCGGTTCACATAGATTATTAAAGATTCCTTACTATATGTCAGGTATCTATGAAATGACTATGGTTGGTAAAATCGTAAAAGAATTTTCTGTTCCAGGTGGTTATCATCATGACCAGTTCGAAATGGAAGATGGCAATCTTTTAATCTTAACAGAAGATTTAACAAGCGAAACTGTTGAAGATATGTGTGTATTAGTAGACAGAGAAACTGGCGAAATCTTAAAGACATGGGATTACAAGAATTTCTTAGATCCTAAGAAAGTTGCTCACAGCGGAAGCTGGACAGAAGAAGACTGGTTCCATAACAATGCAGTTTGGTATGATAAGAATACGAATTCTTTAACATTCTCAGGAAGACATATCGACTCTATGTGTAACATCGATTATGATTCCGGCGAATTGAACTGGATTATCGGTGACCCAGAGATGTGGCCGGAAGAATACCAGAAATATTTCTTTAAACCGGTTGGTGATGAAGAATTTGACTGGCAGTATGAACAGCATGCAAATGTTATCTTACCGGATGGCGATGTAATGTGTTTCGATAACGGACATTTCCGTTCAAAAGTACCTGAGAAACGTATCTTGAATAAAGATAACTTCTCTCGTGGTGTAAGATACCGCATTAATACAGATGATATGACAATTCGTCAGATTTGGCAGTATGGTAAAGAAAGAGGACAGGAATTCTATTCACAGTATATCTGTAACGTAGAGTACTACAAAGAAGGTCATTACATGGTTCACTCTGGTGGTATTCAGTACTACGGAGAAGATGCTTCTGAGAAGTTTGCTGCTTTGATGAAGGATGATCCAATGGTTCGTACACGTTCTATTACTGTTGAAATCTTAGATGATCAGAAGATGTTAGAGTTAGAAGTAGATGGTAACTTCTATCGTGCAGAAAAATTACACTTATACCATGACTGCGACAACTTACCATTAGGCGAAGGCAAACGCTTAGGTAAGATGGGTGTTACAAAAGAATTTGATACAATCATTGAAATGGAATCATGTGGCGAAGATCTTCCACATATCTATGAACCATTTGTAGAGGAAGAAGATGACAGATTCACATTCAAAGCTACATTTGAATCAGGTCAGCTTGTTATGTTAATGCTTGAGCAGGGTGAAGAAAAGCATGGTTACTTCATTTCTACAGCAAAATCTCCATTCGCAGCATTATGCTGTGGAACTTTCATTGAGAAAGATGCTCGTAAAGTTTCTTGCTCCGTAAATAAAGCGGGATTAAAGGGAACATATGACTTGAGAATGGTTGTAGATGACAAGAAGTACGAAACAGGAATCAAGATTGAATGTTAATTTCAAGTAGATTTATATCATTTTGATATAGAAAAGAATACTTGATGAAATAGGAGACAAACAACTATGGAAACAATTAAAATCAAATCAAAAGTAAATAGCGATATCGAATTAAGCGTAATGTCAGGTCATTTTTCAAGTGACCGTTTCCATGTAAATTATTACATCGATATGTCAAACCTTAAAATGTGTATGCCGGAAGCTCAGAAAGTCGCAGCAGCAATGGCGAAACAGTACATTAAAAAGGTTAATATCGAAAGCAAATACATGTCACAGCTTATGGATGCCGGCTCATTATCTACAAGTGCAAACGTAAAACCAATCGATACCATTATTTGTATGGATGGTTGTGAAGTAATCGGTGCTTACCTTGCTGAAGAACTTACAAAAGCAGGTTTACCACGTAATTCAAAGAATGGTAATTTATATGTTGTTACACCAGAGTTTGATAACAGAGGACAGATGGTTGTTAGACGTAATATCAAAGATATGATTCAGGGTCGTAACGTGCTTGTAGTTTTAGCAAGTGCAATGAGTGGCCGTACCATTACAAAAGCAATCGGTACAATCTTAGCTTATGGTGGAAAAGTTACCGGTTTATCAGTAATTTTTGGTAACGTAGAAGAAGTTGACGGATACCCTGTATACAGTGTATTTACTCAGGCAGATTTACCAAACTTCAAACTTTCAGATCCAGAAGATTGTCCGGATTGTAAAGCAGGTAAGAAGTTAGACGCAGTTGTAAACTCTTATGGATATGAATTATTCTAAGACTGCTAAAAGCTGGTGAAAGGTACGAATTGCCTTAATAGAATCAGAGATTGAACACAGACAAGAAAGAGACTATTCCAAAACAATTAGTTTTGGATGGTCTCTTTTTGTTGATAGCGCAAAATTGATGTCAAACTAGCAAAAATTGATATAGTATAGACGAAAAGTACTAATGGTGTTAAAATATTAACAATGAAACACGGAAACTAATGAATTGTTATTAACAAGGAGGACTCAATGAGCAAAGAATCATTATTACTTCAGCCAATTAAAGTTGGCAACCTGACACTGAAAAACCGTATCATGTTCCCACCATTAACCACAGGTTATGAGGAACGCGATGGTTCTATTGGTGCAAGAAGCTTGGCTTTCTATGAAAGACTTGCAAAAGGTGGCGTATCTTACATTGTTATCGGTGACGTAGCACCGGTTCGTACAGCATCTCCGACACCTATGCTTTTCGACGACAGCCAGATTCCAGTTTACAAGAAATTGGCAGATACATTACATGCATATGACAGTAAAGTAGCATTACAGATTTTCCACCCTGAATACGACGTACCGGGCGTTGGTCGTATGATTGGTGCATCTATGATGGCTATGAAAGAAGCAGAAGGCTTAAAAGCAGCAGGCGATATGGCAGCATTTGGCGCCAAAATGCAGGAAGTTGAGAAACTCCGTAAAGATGCTTATGCAAAACTTCACCATGATATGCAGCACTTCGTATCAGAAGCTACAAAAGAGCAGTTAGACGGTATTAAGAATGCAATTGCCGAGGCTTCAAGACGTGCTATGGAAGCCGGCATCGATGCAATCGAAGTACACGGCGACCGTTTACTTGGTTCTCTTTGCTCTGAAATCTTAAATCACAGAACAGACGAGTACGGTGGATCTTTCGAAAACCGTACACGTTACGCATTAGAAGTGGTAGCAGCTATCAAAGCAGCAGCTCCAACACTTATGATTGAATACAAATTACCAATTATCACAATCAAAGAAGATGGTTCTACACGTGGTAAAGGTGGTTTATTAGAAGCAGAAGGCATCGAATTCGCTAAGAAGTTAGTAGAAGCAGGTGTTGATATGATTCAGGTTGCTCAGGCGAACCACACAGGTAACATGTGTGACACAATCCCACCAATGGGTACAAATGTAGATAACTGGACACTTCCTATCGCTACAAAGGTAAAAGAAGTAGTTTCTGTTCCTGTAGCAACAGTAGGTCGTGTTCTTACCGTAGCCAACGGTGAAGAAATCCTTGCAAACGGGCAGGCAGATATCATCGCTTACGGTCGTTCATTACTTTGTGATGCAGACATTGCTCTTAAAGTAGAAAAAGATGAGCCAATCCGTGAATGTCTCACATGTAACAAGGGCTGTGTAGACGCTATCTCAAGCCGTCGTTACATCTCATGTGTACTTAACGCAGAAAATGGTGATGAAGCTACAATTTCTATCAAAACTTCAGATGCTAAGAAGAACGTAGTAATCGTAGGTGCAGGTCTTGCAGGTTTGGAAGCAGCTCGTGTAGCAGCTATCCGTGGACATCATGTAGATGTTTATGAAAAAGCTGAAAAGATTGGTGGTCAGATTAATATCGCAGCAGTACCACCACGTAAGGCTGATATTCTTCGTGCAACAGAGTACTATGAAAAGATTTTACCTGGAATGGATGTAACTATTCATTTAAATACAGAAGCTACAAAAGAAATCATGAACGCAGCAGATGCAGTTATCGTAGCAGTTGGTGCTCATGATATCACACTTCCTATTGAAGGTGCAGATGCTCCTACAGTTGTTTCTTCATGGGATGTTTTAGCAGGTACAGCAGAAGTAAACGGACACTGTGCAGTAATCGGTGGAGGTCTTGTTGGTGCTGAGACAGCAGAATTTGTAGCAAACAAAGGACATGCAGTATCTATCATTGAAATGACAGATAAGATTGCAGCTCAGGAATCAAGTACAGTATTACCATTCATGATGGCTGATTTTGCTGCACATGATGTAAAACAGTATGTAAATACAAAAGTTAGCAACATCACAAACGATGGCAAGACAATCAACGCAACAGACGCTGAAGGAAATGCAATTGCTATCGAATGCGATACAATTATCATGGCAGTTGGTTCTAAGAAGAACGAATTCGATGTAGAGGGTGTAAACGTACCTGTATACTTCGCAGGCGACTGCGCAGGTGAGCGAACTGCAGATATCGCTTCTGCAATCCGTGGCGGTTACAATGCAGCAAACCAGATTTAATGTTATATAAAATATAATAAAAATAAGCCCGTGGCGGCTTAGTGAATGGAGCTGTCGCATAAGCGAGTCATAAAGAATCGCAAGTGTAGCAGCTCCATTTTTATTTTAGTGAACAGTTCGTGCTTTGAATATTATGATGTGCTATGAAATAGCTTTTTGAAGGATATATACCCATTTGTACGAAGAAGATAGCACTCAGAAGTTAGAAGGAGTATTCCAATGACAAAATATACACATTTATTCCAGCCACTTAAGGTTGGAAAAACAGAGATTAAAAATAGAATTTTCATGCCGCCTATTTCCACAAACCTTGCAAATAAAGGTTATGTAACGGATGAATTAATCCAGCACTATGGTGCCCGTGCAAAAGGGGGTGTTGGTTTAATTGTTTCGGAAGTAGTAACAGTAGAGCCGACTTACATTTATTTGCCGGGAGACATGTCTATTCATGATGACAGTTTTATCGAAGGCTGGACAAAACTTTTTGCGGAAGTACATAAATATGGTTGTAAATTATTGCCACAGTTATTCCATCCGGCATATATGGCATTCCCAATGCCTGGCACACCACAGCTTATAGCACCTTCTAATGTAGGTCCATACTATGCAAAAGCAGCACCAAGAGCAGTGACAAAAGAAGAATTAAAAGTAATTATCCGTCAGTTTGGCGAAGCTGCTTATCGTGTAAAGCAGGCAGGTGGTGATGGCGTAGAAATCCATGCTGCACATGCACATGGTTTATTAGGTGGTTTTTTAACACCACTTTACAACAAACGTTGTGATGAATACGGTGGAGACATCAATGGACGTTTACGCCTTACGTTAGAAGTAATCGAAGAAGTTCGCAAAACTTGTGGCGACGACTTCATCATTCAGGTTCGTATCTCAGGTGATGAGTACAGTGACGGTGGTTTGAACATCAACGATATGACATACGTGGCAAAGCAGTTGGAAAAAGCTGGCGTGGATATCCTCCATGTATCAGGCGGTAACACTGTAAAAAGAGCCAGCTCAATGCCTGCACTGGGTACCAAACAAGGTTCTCATACTGATTTATCAGCATATATTAAAAAACAGGTTAATATTCCGGTTGCAACAGTTGGTCGTATTACAGACGCCTGGATGGCAGATGAAATCATTGCAAATGAACTTGCAGATGCTTGTATGATTGGCCGCGCAAATCTCTGTGAGCCGGAGTTTGCCAATAAAGTATACGAAGGCAGAGAAATCGAAGTGCGTCCATGTATCGGATGTGGACGCTGCTTAAATGGTATTATGTTTGGAAAACGTATCTCATGTACCATCAATCCATCCTTTGAATTGGAAAACGAGGATACTTTAACTGAAGCAGAAGTAAAGAAAAATGTTTTAGTAATCGGTGGTGGTCCTGCGGGCATGGAAGCTGCATTTGTGGCGAAAAAGCGTGGACACAATGTCGTTCTTTGCGAGGCAAAAGAAGAATTGGGTGGAGCAATCCATGTAGCGTGTGTGCCAATCGGTAAACAGGAAATGACAAAAGTAGTTCAGTTCATGGCTCACCGTTTAGAGACAATGGGCGTGGATGTACGTTTGAATACACCTGTGACAAAAGAAATGTTACAGGGTGAGTTTGCAGGATATGAAGTAGTAGCAGCACCGGGTGCAAAACCAAATGTAATCGAAGCATTCACAGGTTTCAAACAGGCGGTTACTGCGGATGCTATTTTAGCAGGAAAAGCATTCCCTGGACGTAAAATTGTTATTATCGGTGGCGGCAGTGTAGGATGTGAATTAGCAGAATATTTAGCGCCACTTGTTAATGACCGTTTTGTACGTAATCGCGACATCACAATCCTTGAGATGGCACCGGAAATCATGATGACAGAATCTGGATCTGGACGAAGTGTACTGGTTCAGCGAATGATGGCAAAAGGCGTGAAGATTGAATGTCTTGCAAAAGTTGCAGAAGTAACGGAGAATGCTATCATTTATGAGCAGAATGGTGTAGAGCATGTAATCGCAGATGCGGATACTTTAGTATTTGCAAACGGTTATCATGTAGACCCAGTTTTCGAAGAAATGTTAAAAGAAGCTGGTGTGCATTATCATTTGATTGGTGATGGTGAAAAGGTTGGTAATTTGAAGGATGCGATTACCAGAGCTTATGAAGTAGTGAAGAATATCTAAAATCCGTGTTTTTTATGAAAATGCCCTTGGCTTTGAATAGTTACCCAATATGAATAAAAATATACAAGAATGGAATAATAAGAAAAAATACTTATAAAAATGCAACGTAAATGCAACGTAAAAATTTGCGTTGCATTTACGTTTTTTATATGATACGATATCATAAATCGAATGGAGGTGGAGAAAGCAAATGAAAGAGAACAAATATTTAGAATTTAAATCTTCTGTTACAAATACATTTTTAAAAACAGTTAGTGCGTATAGTAATTTTAGCGATGGGGAGATTTTGTTTGGTGTAAATGATGATGGCTCAGTAAGTGGAATAGATAATCCTGAACAGATATGTTTGGACATTGAAAATAAAATTAATGACAGTATTTCTCCAAAACCGGATTTTGAGCTTGATATTGATTATTCAAAGAAAATAGTCAGATTAAAAGTGAAAGAAGGGAAGTACAAGCCCTATTTTTATAAAGGAAAAGCGTATCGAAGAAGTGATACTGCTTCGATAGAGGTGGATCAAATTGAATTGAAAGGGCTCGTGTTACAAGGAAATAATTTATATTTTGAAGAATTACCATGTGGAACTGATAATTTGACATTTAAAGAATTAAGTACAAAGTTAATGGAAAAATTAGATTTATCAGTAGTGTCAGAAGATGTTTTGCGTACATTAGGTTTGTTTACGAAAGACAAAAAATATAACAATGCAGCAGCTTTGCTGTCAGACAAAAATAGTTTTTATGGAATAGACATGGCTCGTTTTGGGACTTCTGTCAATGAAATAATGGATAGAGAAACAGTAGCAGAGACATCTGTCTTAAAACAATACGATACAGCAGTTAATATGATTAAGAGATATTATCAGTATGAAGAAATATCAGAAATAGAGCGGAAAAAAGTTGATTTAATACCGGAAACAGCTTATCGTGAAGCATTGGCAAATGCATTCATACATCGTGATTGGAGTATTAATGCGCATATTCGAATATCTATGTATGCTGATAGGATAGAAATTAAGTCTCCGGGTGGATTGCCAAATGGAATATCGGTAGATGAATATTTAAATGGAGATATTTCATGCTTAAGAAATCCTATTCTGGGAAATGTATTCTTTAGAATGCATTATATTGAAATGTTTGGAACTGGCATCACACGAATCAGATTTTCATATCATAATGCAAAAATTAAGCCGCGATTTGAAATTACAGATAATGTAATAAGTGTGATATTACCAGTGCTTACTAATAATTATAATGTTACGAGCGACGAAGCAAATATAATAAGTGTTTTGGAAAATGGAAAACGATTATCAAGTAGTGAGATTGCAAAACTTGCAGGGTATACGAAATCAAAAACATTAAGAATAATCGAAGTGTTAAAAGAGGAAGGATATATTAAGGTGATTGGTAACGGAAGAGGAACAAAATATTCTTTGTGAAGTTCTTTCAAAAAACGTGAATGCAACGCAGATGTTGGCGTTACATTCACGTTTTTTATTATATTTCACTATGTTTGTAACGAATGATATCTTCTAATAATGTATATAACTGTTTCTGCTCTTTAATTGGCTGAGTAGAGATAAGGTTGTAACATTTTTGTGCAATAAGCGATTGGGATTCCAAAGGTGTTAGTTTTTGAAATAAATCTTCCATAGGGTATTCTAAGGCAATACATATTTTTTCAACACTCTCGATGGTAGCATTTTTTTCACCACGTTCTACCTGACCGATATATGTTGGGTGCAAATCTGCTTTTTCTGCGGTTACTTCCTGGCTGTAGCCTAGTTCTAAACGTCTGGCACGGAGACGTTGTCCTATAATCTGAGTAAGTTTATCCATTTTATTTCCTTTGATTATTTAAGTGATAATAATGTATTTTGAAAACACTAAAAAGAATTTAGCATAAAGTGATTTTGAATTCAATAGAGGGACTGTAAGATTTGGGGATGTAAAAGAAAAGGGAACTATGACATTTTTTGTGATAATTCCCTTTTAATTATGTGAAAATTTTAAAGAGTGTTTAAAAAAGCTAATAAGGTTTTTCGTTGTTCAGGGGTAAGTTGATGAATTTTTTCAATAAGTGGGTCAGTCTCGACAGAAGGATTTTCTTCTTTGAAAAAAGTTGACAAAGTAATACCTAGGGCGTCGCAGACTAAGGTGAGGAATGCAACGGTAGGATTTTTATTTCCAAGTTCCACATCACGGAGATAGCTTTGGGAAATTCCAGCCATATAGGCTAGTTTATTTGTACTGTAATCTTTTTGTGTTCTAAAATAAGTGATTCGTTTGCCAATATCCATAAAATATCTCCTTACTATATAGTTGATACAATAGCAGATTTACAAACATAGAATTATTTTTATAGAGATAGACATTAACTTTATAGAGTTGATTTTTAGGGTGATTAATGCTAGAATAATTTCTATAGAGCTTATGATGTATTGTTTTAACAATATTATATAAAATATGGTATTTACGAGGTGGAGTTAATAAAGTATATGAAAAAAGGAGATAGGTTATGTCGGAAATGAAGCAAGATGTAAAAAAAATAATAGATAAAGAATATGTATATGAGAGATTTGCAATTGAAGGAGATTTACTTATTGCTATTAGTACAGTAGTTATTAATGGTTATACATTATATCTTTGGGGCAGCATTAGAGATATTGAGTATTTTGTTAATTTTTTTGAGTATTATGGACTAAAAGTAGGAGGAGTAATAGATCCAGATAAGAAAAAACAGGGAATGAGTGTAGCAAATAAAAAAATAATATCACCAGAAGAATTTGTAGAAGTGAGCGAGAATACATTTGTATTTATTTTAACTACATTTTTTTCGGGTATGGCAATAAATGGATTTAAAAAGTATTTAAAAAACAGTGGGTTCTATCATTTTTCGGGCGAAGATATTACAGCAATATTAGGATATACGCATGATTGGATAGATAGAGAACGGGCAGAATATTATAAATTGCATAAAAATGAAATAATTAATTTAGTGAGCGAATTAGACAAGGAATCTCAGAAAACGGTTATAGCGTATATTCGTTCATATATGAATAGAGAAGTATATCGAGGACCTTATGTTGAGTCTAAATATAAATATTTTTATGGGAAAAATAAAGAGAATATTTATCTGCATAAGGAAAATGAAAATTGGCTTAATTGTGGGGCTTCTGTCGGAGATACGATTTATGCTTATTATATGAACGGACTTGTTGGTAATGTATATGCAATTGAGGCAGAGCATAGGAAATATGTGAAACTAAAAGAGAATATTAGTTATTTACCTGAGCGTATTAAAAGAAATATAACTTGTTATGAAACATTTATTGATGAAAAAACGGATTTTAAAAATATTATAGGGGAAAATAAAATTTCGTTAATCAACGCAGACATAGAGGGAGGGGAATTAAAATTACTAAAAAATTTAAAGATGATAATTGTAAGAGACAGGCCAGTTATAGCGATATGCATTTATCATTTGAAAGAAGATTTAATTGATATTCCGAAATGGGTTGATGAAAATTTAATTGGTTATAAGAAATGTGTTAGAAAATACACGTCTTGGGTACATAATACAATGCAAAACTTTGAATTAGTTCTTTATGCAATACCTAATGAAAGATATGTATATAACAATAGGAGAGAGGCAGGTGATTAATATTGAAGCAGAACTTGGCAATGGACAATGTTATCGAAATTAATGGGGATTCGTATTTTCTTTCATATATGGATAATTATATAAATAGGGTTGATACATTGTATGTTGAGCGACTACATCGTATTCCCTTTCAAAATCCTTCAGGTGAACTTGAATATTCAAAAATATATCATTATAGAGGGAAAATTTTTGCATTACCATGGTTTGCAAATGATATAGCCATCTGTAACCTTGAGGATGGAAAAATTAGTTATATTAAGATACCTGATAGGAATACAGAAGGGTTGCAATATTTTGAAGCATTGCAAAATGAAGAATTTCTATATCTTTTTCCGTGTGGAAATGATGATATTCTAGTAATTGATATGGAAAAAGAAGAGATAGTAAAAAGAATAGATATTCAGAAGTTAGTAAAAAAAAGCAAAACGGAAGTATATTGCTGGGGTTGTATTTGCATGGAAAGTAATAACGTGATAGCTCCGTTAATGTGTAATAACCGTTTGCTTAAGTTTAATATTGAACAGAAAAAAGGTGAGTTGTTTTTCTTAGATGACAATATTAATGAGAGCGGTTTTGCAGCTGTGTGCAAGACAGAAGGGGGGATTTGGTTTATACCAAAGGAAACAAAACAAATATATTTTAAAGATAAGAGTGGTTTACATATATATAATTATTTTCCGAACGAATATAGATGCGGGGAAATAAGCTTTTATAAATGTGTGCCGTTAGACAAAATGGTGTATTTATTGCCAAGAGATGCAAATATGTTTTTAGTTATAAATGAAGATGGAGAAATTCATAAAATATGTGATATAAATCCAGATAAAACTAATTCGTTTGAAAGGTATATGTTTTTTTCTAATGTTTGGAGAATGAAAAATAAAGTTTATTGTATTGAAGCAAATACTGGAAAATTATATGAAATCGTAGACAATAAACTAATAGAGCAGAATTTTAATTGTAAAGAGGATTATCGGGATGAGATATTAGATTTGAATAAGGATATATTTAGAGAAAATGTAGTGAAAGGATTTACGTTAAAGAATTTTTTGAAAAGTATTTGTGGATAGGTAATAGTTAGGGGGTGTAGGTTTGGTAGAAACAGTAAAATTGGAAACACCAAATAGTTTGGAAGATATAGAAGCTAGAGAAATTTGTATTTTTGGAGCAGGAAGAGCAGGAGGATTATTTTTAAATTATTTATGGTCGAAGGGGAAAAATGTATCTGTAATTTGTGATAATAAAAAAAATGTTTGGGCAAAGAATGAGAAATATGAGATTTGTTCGCCTGTAAAGGCAATAAAAATGGGATGCAAATATTTTGTTGTGGGTTTTATGGATAATGATTTAATAAGGATTAGTGATATAGAAAAAGAATTAAAACAGTTGGGAGTAAAAAAAGAAAACATTTTTTTATGGAAAATAGAAAAAGAATGGTTTGAAAAGTTTTCATTTGATTTTACCCAGGAGTATATAGCGAAGTCGAAAGAAGAATATAAAATAAATAAAGATATAGAGTCAGTTGTATTTTTAACCGCAGGATATACGGAAAAGGATAGTAATTATATCGGTGGCGGAGCATTTGGAGCATTAACAATGCAAAGGAAATATTTGGAGACTTCTTGCGGAAATATAATAAAATTTTATTGTTTTCCAGAAGAGATACCATTTGATATGAAGTTTAACAAGTATTCTTATATAACAAATACAATATATTTTTTGAAAAAATTTTTAAGACAAAATCCTAATGTAGCTTTTTTTGTAAATGATGTATTTGCAGGATATGCATTGGCTTGTTTGAATAGCAAATATACATTGTTATATCATGGGCAAGGAGAATTGTTACATGAGTGGAATGCATTAGAAAGGCATGTAGATAAATATGAACAGTTAATGATACCTGAAATTGAAAAAATAGCTTTTGAAAAAGCAGCAGATGTATATTTTCCAAGTATGGGAGCAAGAAGGTATTTCTTAAAAACCTCAAAAGCAGAAATTTGCATAGAACAAACAGAACCTCTATATAATACCATATATGATTATCCTGAAAAAGATGAGCCTCACAATAGTGAAAGTAGGGAATGTTTATCGGTATTGAGCATAGGACAATTGACGGAATTAAAAGGTATGGATCGAATGCCAGCATTTTTAAAAAGACTATCCGAGATAGTAAAGCAGAATGTTA
The DNA here is from genome assembly GCA_045531555.1 of Roseburia sp. GTDB lineage: Bacteria > Bacillota > Clostridia > Lachnospirales > Lachnospiraceae > Roseburia. Next base: position 51,123 of record JAZSEF010000086.1, read on the forward strand.
GATGGGTTTGTGTTGGAAGTGGTTTATATCACGAATGTATTAGAAAAGAAATTGAAGAATTAAATAAAAATTCAATATATCAAATAGAATATCAAAATTATAAAAAGGTTACCCATAGCAGAATTTACAGACTGTTCGATGAATGTGATATATATGTAATGCTTCATAGAGTTAGTATTTTTGATTTTTCAACATTGGAAGCCATGTATAAAAGAAAGGCAATTATTTTGTCTGATATATCTGGAAACAGTGAATATAATGTGGCAAATAATATTTTGCTTTATACAGAGTCTATGTCAGATGAACAAATATTAAGTTACATAATAAATAGAGAATTTTTTGGACAGTGCAATAAAGAAGTTTATGATACCTTTTTTTCTGAAAGAGCGTTTGTATCAAGGTATTTAATGGCTATAAGTAAAATGAGGTAGGAAAATATATATGGTAAAAGTAATTAATTGTTCAAAAAAAGCATTTAGAGAGTTTTTTGTGGGAAAACAAATTATTTGTTTTGGTGCAGGCAATGAGTTGGTACAAGTTTGTAAAGATTATCCCTATATAGAAAAATTTATCTCTCATATAGTTGATAATAATAAGTGCGGAACTAGTTTTATAAGTGAAGAGAATAGGATACCTATTATTTCATTTAAAGAGAATTTAGAGAATATAGGGGATAATAGCATTTTATTAATTACAACTATTAGATATGCGGATCAAATTATTAAACAGTTAGATGATATGGAATTTTTTGAGGGAAAAGAGGTATTGGTGCCATACTTTTTTGAGGATGAACGGGAGTATGAGATAAAAAAAAGCAATATGGCAGGAAAAATTCCGAAGAAGATACATTATTGTTGGTTTGGTAATGAACCGCTGCCAAAACAATTTGAAAAAAACATAGAAACTTGGAAAAGATTTTGTCCGGATTATGAAATCATAAAGTGGAATGAAGAAAATTATGATGTAAAGAAATGTAGGTATATGTATGAGGCATACAAAAAGAAAAAATGGGGGTTTGTACCGGATTACGCAAGATTGGATATTATAAATGAGAATGGAGGAATTTATTTAGATACGGATGTAGAGGTTTTAAGACCTCTGGATGAGTTGCTTGGATATGAATTATTTTGTGGTTTTGAGAACAAAGAATATGTAGCATTTGGACTTGGATTTGGTGGAAGTAAAAATAACAAAATTTTAGTAGAAATGATGCAACAATATGAAAGAGAATCTTTTATTAATAAAGATGGAACGTTAAATCAAAAAGCGTCTCCTGTATATCAGACAGAAATCTTACAACAACATGGTTTGATATGTGATGGTTCGTTTCAAATAATTGATAATTGTGTGGTATTTCCGATGGAATATTTTGCTCCCGTAAATGCGTTTGGCTTAGGACAGCCTACTAGCAAATCTTTTTCGATACATCAATATGCAGCAACATGGTTTGATAGTGAAATGAAATTAAAAAAGGAAAGAATGGTTGAAAGTATTTTATATGTAAAAAAAAGGATGGGGTTGTAATGGATATTGATATAATAATTCCGTGGGTAGACGGCAATGATCCAAAATGGATTGCGGAAAAAGAAAGCGTTGCAAAAGAAAAAAGTATTTTAGGAAAAGCAAATAATAATAATCGATATGAAAGTTGGGATAATTTGCAATATATTTTTAGAGGTATAGAGAAATTTATGCCCTGGGTACATAAGATATTTTTGGTAACATGGGGACATGTTCCTGAATTTTTAGATATTAAAAATCCTAGGATTGAGATAGTAAAACACAGAGATTTTATTCCACAAAAATATTTGCCTACATTTAATTCAAGTACAATAGAAATGAACTTTCACAGAATCATAGGATTATCAGAGAATTATATTGAATTTAACGACGATACATTTCCTTTGGCACCAATTGAAGAAGAGTATTATTTTCAAAATAACTTAGTTTGTGAAGAAGCTGTAGAAACACCTATCATTCCAGTAGAGGTAGGAGATATTACGGAGTATTCGCTTTTATTAAAAGTAAATAATATGCGTTTTATTAATAGGCATTTTAATAAAAGAGAAGTTCAAAGAAAAAATCCAGATAAATGGTTTTTTGAGGGATATGGAGAATTATTACAAAGAACGGAAGGATTGAAATACTGGAATAATTTTGTAGGATTTCATGATAGGCATATGCCAGTGGCATTAAAAAAATCGACTTTGAAAAAATTGTGGGAGGTCGAACCTGAAACATTAGATAGAGGATCTAGAAATCAATTTAGAAATTATACGGATGTAAGTCAGTTTTTAATACGATATTGGCAAATATGTGAAGGAAATTTTATACCAAGGAAAACATTGGGTAAACCATATTTAGTTACAATTGACAATTACAAAGAAGTTGTAAAAGATATTTTGGGAAATACACATCAAATGGTATGTTTTACTGAAAATTGTACTCCAGATGAATTTATAATTATAAAAAAATATATTAATGAAGGATTACAAATTTTGCTTCCAGAAAAAAGTAGTTTTGAAAAATAGATAGAAACGAAACTGGGAAAAATTATCAAAATGAGGATTTGTAATGATTTTAAAAAATAGCGATTATCAATTACTTTCAGAAAAAATAAAAAAAGAAAATAAAAGAATTATTATTTATGGTGCAGGGATGATGGGACAAGTTATTATTCCGTATTTAATAGAGGAATATCAGCTTGTGGAATATGTAGAGTGTTTTGTAGATGCTGATATCCGAAAAAAAGATAAAGAAATATATTTTTTTGGAAAAAAATATAGGATTAAGTCCCCTGATTATTTAGAAGATATTGATGAAAAGAATGTGATTCTTATTTCAAATAGTAAGTTTTTTCAAATAATAAATTTTTTAGATGGCATTAGTAATTTAGATAATATTGAAGGCTATATTGTTCCGATAATGCAGATTTATGAGTTGCAAAAAAACAAGTCGATAGAAATAATTAGAAGGAAAGAAGAAAAATTAATAGAAAAAAAGATACATTATTGTTGGTTTGGAAAAAGTGAATTGCCGAAATTTTTAAACGAATGTATAGAAACATGGAAAAAATATTGTCCAGATTATGAAATCATAGAATGGAATGAAGAAAATTATAATGTTAATCGTCATATATATACGAAGGAGGCATATGAGAATAAAAAATTTGGATTTGTTTCAGACTTTGCGAGACTAGATATTTTGTATGAAAATGGAGGTATTTATCTTGATACAGATGTTTCGCTTGAAAAAAATCTTGATGAGTTATTATATCAAGAAGGATTTATTGGTACGGAAAAGTGGGGAAATATTAATTCAGGTGGGGGATGTGGATTTGTTAAATACCATCCTATGTTAAAAAAAATGATTGATTATAGAGAACAATTTCATTTTGTTCTGAAGGATGGTACTTTAAATATGGAAACATGTGGATTGTATGAAACAAAGCTTTTTTTAGAGTATGGATTTAAACCTAATAATAGGTTGCAGTTCATAAACAATGTTACGATATATCCTTCATATGTAAACCATCCGTATGATTATATGAGTTGCGAACTACAAAAAAAAGAGGCAACGATTTCTGTTCATCATTTTTATGGTAGTTGGATGGAGAAAGATGATTGTTTAAATAGGAAAAATACACAAGAACAGTACCAGAAAATTAAGAAAAGAATGTTTACATAAAAAGATTGTTAGGAAAAAAGATAATGGAATATATAGGACTATTAAGTTGATGAATTCTTAGCAATAAGAGGCTTTAGATGGAGGAGGTTTCGTGATGTTGAATTCTAGACGCAAGAATTAAATCAGCATCAAACTTTAAATGGCGGAGATTATAAGGGGTTGAGTAAATGGTAAAAGCAATAATTCTGGCAGGTGGTAGAAGCCTACGGCTTCCGGGAGAGACATTAAAGCAGTATCGAAGAATAAATGGCGGCAGAATGCTTGTTACATATTCATTGCATGTGTTGACAAAGAATTCGTTAATTAATCAAATCATAGTATTAATTGATGATGAATCTTGGGAAGAACTTATTCGATATGATTTAGCGAAAAGTGGTGTTGAAATAGATAAGCTGCGGATTGTATTTTGGAAAGCAAGAATATATGATAGGCAGCATTCTATACGTGAAGGAATAGAAGCTGCTTATGATTGGAGAACTTTTAAGGACGAAAATGATATCGGAGAAGATGATTTGTTAATCATACATGATGCTTCGAAACCTATGATTACAGATGAGGATATTGTAAGGTGTCTAAATGCTGTCAAAGGACAGGATGGTGCGGTGGTCATATCAGAGGGAGCTGAGCAGACCCCGGCAGTATTTTATGCCAGAAAATTTTATCAGGCAATTTGCCGGTATACAGCAAGCGGAATGAAGGCAGAACTTGAGGAATTATCTGTTATGGCAGAGCAAGCAGGGCTAAATATTAACAAGGTAGAAAGTGATAACAAGATTTTTAATATTACTACACAGGAAGACTGGGACAGGTTTTCTGAAAGTGTTAGATAATAAAGAAGGAGAACAAATTAAGATGCTTAATTTAATCATAAAAAAAGGCGATACACTTCAAATCGGAGAAAATGTTAAAATAAAACTTCAAAATGACAGCAGGGCACAGCTTGCGATTGATGCACCTCGCGAAGTGAGTATTAAAAGAATTGTGACGGAAAAAGAACAGAAGGAAAATAAATAAATTGCAACGTCTGATAATGTCTAGTATAATTATGTAGAAGCAGGTGTCTTGCCTGCTTCTATTTCAGTATTCGGATGAATTTAAGTCTTTCAAGGATATTCCCAAGGAGTATCTTAAAAATCTGGAAAATAATACACCAGAATATTTATTAAAACTTATCAGTAAAATTATATCTGTGTTACTTTATCGTATCAATATACCACAAAGTGAAGTGGAGAACTTTACAGACCAAATTATGCGGGGGGAATTTTCTATGTTATTTGACAGTTTTGAAGCATATGATGTGCAGGCAGTGCGAAAAGAAAGTAAAATTCAAACTTATATCGAAAATATATTGGTATTCCTTGATGAATTTGGTTCTGTACCGGATGAATTAAAAAATTATTGGAAAGTGAAGTATGCATAGAAACATTGAAGGAATGGCTGAAATTTGCTGCTAAGGCTGAAAGTATAGAAGACTTTCAAGCGAAAATAAAAAATGGAAGGAAGGATTGAGTACTATTTAGAAAATATTAGGAAAATAGACATATTGATAAATTTTTCTCAAAGTGCTATATTATAACTGCGTGAGGAGAATAGCTTTGCCGGATTTAATGACAGACCTATTTTTCTTACCCATGACAATATGTGTCTGACACCAAAAGGTGCTTGCGGTGAAAGATATAGCATTTTATAGAGAGAATGTGGCGTTGCCATGTTTTATTTTCGTGTGTAATTACGGAGCTATATCTTTTAGATATAGCTCCTTTTTTCGTAAGTAGTGAGGAAAGTTGAGTGCTTGCAAGAAAAATGAGAATGGAGTAGATAAATGGAGACAAGAATTGCTTTAATTGGAATTATCGTAGAAAATCCGGATTCAGTAGCGACATTAAACCAGCTTTTACATGAGTACGGGAATTATATTATTGGACGAATGGGAATTCCGCATCGGGAGAAAAATGTGAATATTATCAGCGTCGCCATTGATGCGCCACAGGATGTAATTAGTGCTTTGGCAGGAAAAATCGGTCGTTTACCGGGAATTGGTGCAAAGACGGTATATTCGAATGTATCGTGAGAGGCAAAAGTATGAATACATATCAAAACATAGTAGATGAAATCAAAGAAAAACAGAATATTACATTAGAACAGTTGCAAATATTGATTGATGAAGAAAATGCAGCAAAAGAGGATATAGACTACTTATACAAATGTGCACGGGAAGTGGCAGACGAAGTTTATGGTAAACGGGTATTCAAACGTGGCTTGATTGAATTTACCAATTATTGTAAAAATGACTGCTACTATTGCGGTATCCGAAAGAGTAACAGATGTGCCAAACGTTACCGATTGGATAAAGAAACGATATTAGCTTGCTGTGCGAAAGGATATGAATTGGGTTTTCGTACCTTTGTATTGCAGGGTGGTGAGGATGGTCATTTTACGGATGAGCGTGTTTGTGAGATTGTAGCAGCAATCAGAGAGCAGTATCCGGATTGTGCGATTACGTTATCCATCGGCGAGAAGTCAAAAGCGAGTTATCAGAAGTATTTTGATGTAGGTGCGAATCGTTATCTGTTAAGACATGAGACGGCGAACGATGCACACTATCAGAAGTTACATCCACAGGAACTGAGTTTAGCAAATCGAAAACAATGTCTATATGATTTAAAGGAAATCGGTTATCAGGTTGGCTGTGGATTTATGGTAGGTTCACCGGGGCAGACGATAGAAACGTTATATGAGGATTTACAATTTATCAAAGAATTAGAGCCACAGATGGTGGGAATTGGACCTTTTATTCCACAGCAGGAGACACCATTTGCAAAGGAAAGCGCCGGGACATTAGAGCAGACCTTGCGGTTGCTTGCGATTATTCGATTAATTCATCCACATGTATTGCTTCCGGCGACAACCGCACTCGGAACTATTCATGAAAATGGACGCGAGCTTGGTATTTTAGCCGGTGCAAATGTCGTGATGCCGAATTTATCGCCGAAGGATGCCAGAGAAAAATATACCTTGTATGATAATAAAATTCATAGCGGAGATGAGGCGGCAGAGGGCGATGCAAATCTGCGGAAACGCATGGCAGAAATAGGTTATGAGTTGGTAACTGACAGAGGCGATTTTTATTAAAATTTTATTGATAAGCAGTCATATAGGAGGAAAAATAATATGTACGACGTAAAATCATTAAAAGCAGAGGAATTCATTTCAGACGAGGAGATTATGGCAACACTTGCTTACGCTGATGCGAATAAAGACAACGTAGAAGTGATTGATGCCATCCTTGCAAAAGCAAGAGAACAGAAAGGTTTAACACACAGAGAGGCATCTGTATTGCTTGCCTGTGATATTCCGGAAAAGATACAGGAAATGTATGATTTGGCAAAGAAAATTAAAGAGGATTACTACGGTAACCGTATCGTAATGTTTGCACCATTATATTTGTCAAATTACTGTGTGAATGGCTGTGTATATTGCCCATATCACTTGAAAAACAAACACATTGCGAGAAAGAAATTGACACAGGAAGAAGTTGCAAAAGAGGTTATCGCATTGCAGGATATGGGACATAAGCGTCTTGCAATCGAAGCAGGTGAAGACCCGGTAAATAACCCAATTGAGTATATTTTAGACTGTATCAAGACGATTTACAGTATCAAACATAAAAATGGTGCCATTCGTCGTGTGAATGTAAACATTGCTGCAACAACCGTAGAAAATTACCGTAAATTACATGATGCAGGCATTGGTACATACATTTTATTCCAGGAAACATATAACAAAAAGAGTTACGAAGAACTCCATCCAACCGGACCAAAGCATGATTACGCTTATCATACAGAAGCTATGGACCGCGCGATGGAAGGAGGCATCGATGACGTAGGTCTGGGCGTATTGTTTGGTTTGGAATTATATCGTTATGAATTTGCAGGTCTTTTGATGCATGCAGAGCATTTAGAGGCGGTACATGGTGTTGGACCGCATACCATCAGTGTTCCACGTTTAAAACGTGCGGATGACATTGATCCAGATACCTTCGATAACGGTATTGATGATGATACTTTTGCAAAAATCTGTGCATTAATTCGTATTGCAGTGCCATACACAGGTATGATTATCTCGACAAGAGAGTCACAGGCAGTTCGTGAAAAAGTATTGCCACTTGGCGTATCCCAGATTAGCGGCGCGTCAAAAACAAGTGTTGGTGGTTACGCAGAGCCGGAAGTGGAAGAAGAGGTAACGAGTGCACAGTTTGATGTCAGCGATAATCGAACATTGGATGAGGTTGTGAACTGGCTGATGAAGATGGACTATATCCCAAGTTTTTGTACGGCATGCTACCGTGAGGGTAGAACGGGTGACCGCTTCATGACACTTTGTAAAAATATGCAGATTTTAAATTGTTGTCATCCAAATGCTTTGATGACATTAAAAGAATACTTAGAAGATTATGCAAGTCCGGAAACCAAGGAAATAGGTATGAAGTTGATTGAAAAAGAATTAGAAAACATCCCGAATCCAAAGGTGAAAAAGACTGCGACCGAATATATACATAATATTGCGGAAGGAAAACGTGATTTCCGTTTCTAACTGTATTTATACAGTTAGAAACGAACGCTCCGCGAGGATGTACAGCTCGCAAAATGGAAAATTGCCTTAGCAGGTATTGCTCGCGTGCTAAGAGTTTGCAAGCAAACTCTTATTAAGAAAGGAGCCTTTTATGAGCTTAAATGAAACACCAAGTGCAAACAGACTGCACATCGGTATATTTGGAAAGACAAACAGTGGAAAATCATCGTTTATTAATGCTTTGACAGGGCAGAATGTGTCCATTGTATCTGAGGTGGAGGGAACAACAACCGATGCCGTAACAAAGGCGATGGAGATTCATCCGCTCGGTCCATGTGTCATTATCGACACGGCAGGATTCGATGATACGACAATTTTAGGGGAAGCCCGCAAAGAAAAGACAAAACTTGCTGCCGAAAAATGCGATATTGCGGTGATTCTCTTTGCAGTGTCGACAAATTGTGACATTTCTCACGAAATAGCGTGGTATGATTATTTTATCAAGAAAAAGACACCTGTTGTGGCTATCATTAATAAGATTGACATGACAATAGACGCAACTTTCGTAGAAACAGTCAGAGAAGTAATCAAAGAAGAACCTCTATTGATAAGTGCAAAAACAGGAGAGGGGCTTGATAAAGTAAAAGAAGCATTGGCAAGAAAAATACCGGAAGATTTTGGTTCACGTTTTATTACGGGGGACTTGGTGACGGAATCAGATGTGGTTATGCTTGTTATGCCACAGGATATTCAGGCACCGAAGGGACGATTGATTTTGCCGCAGGTTCAGACGATTCGTGAGTTGTTGGACAAAAAATGTGTTGTCATGTCAGTTACCACAGACAAAATGGAACAGGCATTGGAGCAGTTAAAGAATCCGCCAAAGCTTATCATTACGGATTCACAGGTATTTAAGATTGTGTATGAATTAAAACCGGCGGAAAGTATGTTGACTTCTTTTTCGGTATTGTTTGCGGCACATAAAGGGGATTTGCCGTACTATATTGAAGGAGCAAAGCAAATTGAACGATTAAATGCACAGTCAAAAGTATTGATTGCTGAATGCTGTACCCATGCACCGTTGTCAGAGGATATTGGAAGAGTAAAAATACCGAATATGTTACGGAAGCGTTTTGGGGATACGTTGACCGTAGACATGGTAAGTGGTACGGATTTTCCGGAGGATTTGAGTGGATATGATTTGATAATTCAGTGTGGCGGCTGTATGTTTAACCGCAAGTATATCATGAGTCGTATTGACAGAGCGCGAGCACAAGAGATCCCAATGACGAATTACGGAGTAACGATAGCACACTTAACAGGCATCTTAGACAAGATATCGTATTGACAAGAAGAAAAGGAAGGACCGCATTTGCGGTGGGTTTAAGGTACTATGACGTTACAAGAGTGTTATGAAAAAATGGGCGGCGATTATGCTGAGGTATCAGCAAGACTGACAAAAGATGAACGAATCGCGAAATATGTAGTGAAATTTTTAGAAGACCCTACATATCAGATGTTATGTGAAGCGCGAGAAGCAGGGGACGATAAGGCTGTATTTCTTGCAATTCATACATTAAAAGGCGTGAGTCAGAATTTGGGGTTTGGAAGATTATATGAAGCCAGCTATGAGATGACAGAAGCGGTCAGAGGAGGCGTGCCGCTTAAGGAGGAGAGTTTGTTTGAAGCGGTAAGGGATGCTTATTGTGAGACAATCGATGTGATTAAGGAATATGCAAAAGATATATAGGTAATATGGGAAGGTCCGGAGAGAAAATCTCTGGACTTTTTTTATTCAATAATATCAAATACATTTCAATTACATCATCCTTGCTTAAATGATGTAATTGAAATGTTGACGATGTAATTATATAGTAGTATAATAAAACTACATCATTAGAATGGAGTTTTATTATGCGTGAAATAAACTATAGAGAAAAATGGAAAGAATTACTGACACCAGAAATTGTACCATTGCTTACGACAATTCACGAGTTTAAAGGTGAGCAGAATTTATTTATTGAAGCTCATGCAGATGAACTAGAACATTTAGTTGAAATTGCGAGGATACAAAGTACGGATGCATCTAATAGAATTGAAGGTATATATACATCCGATGAGCGCTTGAAGTTGATTGCATTGGACAAGACTATACCGAAAACAAGGAACGAATTCGAGATTGCAGGATATAGAGATGTTTTAAATACAGTTCATAATAGCTATGAACATATTCCTGTTAAATCGTCGATTATTTTGCAACTTCATAGGGATATGTACAAGTTTAGCGCAGGTGAAACAGGTGGAAGATACAAGGTAAATGATAATGTGATTAGAGAAGAAGATTCAGAGGGTAACCTGAGAGTGCGTTTTGTGCCGGTACCGGCATGGGAGACACCGGAAATGATAGAAAAGCTCTGCACAGAATTTGATGAAATTATGAAAGATGAAATGGTAGATCCATTATTAATCATACCAATGTTTATACTAGACTTTCTATGTATTCATCCGTTTGGCGATGGTAATGGAAGAATGAGTCGAATATTGACGTTATTGTTGCTATATCGCGCAGGATATATCGTTGGGAAATATATCAGTATAGAAAAATTGATAGAGATTTCAAAAGATACTTACTATGAAGCGCTAGAGGAAAGTTCAAAACTATGGCATGAGAATGAAAATAATTATGAAGCATTTGTAAAATATATGTTAGGTGTTATTGTGAATGCTTATAAGGAGTTCTCTTCCAGAGTGATACTGCTTACAACCAGTGATTTATCAAAGCCTGAGCGTATCAGAGAAGTCATTAAGGGAACTGTAGGTACAATTACAAAAGCAGAAATTATGAAAAAATGCCCGGATATCAGCCATATAACAGTTCAACGAGCGTTGGCAGACTTGCAGGCAAGCGATGAAATTACGAAAATTGGTGGTGGCAGATATACAAAATATACTTGGAATTGGTTTAAAGGAGATAACTAAATGATTACAGGTGAATTAAAGAATAAGATAGATGGCATGTGGGATGTGTTTGCATCAGGCGGATTAGTAAATCCATTGGATGTGATTGAACAGGTTACTTATTTGATGTTTATTCATGATCTTGATGATACTGATAATATTAGAGCAAAAGAGAGTGCAATGCTTGGACTATCGTATAAAAGCATCTTTGCAGAGGAAGTGTATATCGGAGATAGAAAAATAGATGGTTCGCAGTTGAAGTGGTCCGTATTCCACGATTTTCCAGCGTCTCGCATGTACACAGTTATGCAGGAATGGGTATTCCCTTTTATTAAAAATCTTCACGGTGATAAAAATAGTGCCTATTCCAAATATATGGATGATGCGATTTTTAAATTGCCGACACCGCTATTATTGTCAAAAGTAGTAGATTGTTTGGATGATATCTATGCATTGATGGCAGAGGTCAAAGACATAGATATTCGAGGGGATGTATACGAGTATTTGTTGTCGAAGATAGCCCAGTCCGGAAGAAATGGACAGTTTAGAACACCACGTCATATTATTCGTATGATGGTGGAATTAATGCAGCCGAAACCAGATGATATTATCTGCGATCCGGCCTGCGGTACATCCGGTTTCCTTGTGACAGCAGGCGAATATTTGAAAGAAAAACACAAAGAGGAAATTTTTTTTGACAGACAAAAAAAAGACCATTATATGAACCATATGTTCCATGGCTTTGATATGGACAGAACTATGCTACGAATCGGTGCCATGAATATGATGACTCATGGTGTAGAGAACCCATTTATCGAATACCGAGATAGTTTATCAGACCAGAATCAGGATAGAGAAAAATATTCATTGATTTTGGCAAATCCACCATTTAAAGGAAGTCTGGATGCAGATACGGTGTCTGCTGATTTGTTAAAGATTTGTAAGACTAAGAAAACAGAATTATTATTCTTAGCAGCTTTTGTAAGAATGTTAAAAGTCGGTGGAAGATGTGCTTGTATCGTTCCGGATGGGGTGCTTTTTGGTTCTTCTACTGCACATAAGGCGATCCGTAAGGAAGTAGTGGAAGAGAATCGTTTAGAAGCAGTTATTTCTATGCCGTCGGGTGTTTTTAAACCGTATGCAGGAGTGTCTACCGGTATTTTGATTTTTACTAAGACAGGACATGGTGGTACGGATAATGTGTGGTTCTATGATATGACTGCAGACGGGTTCAGCCTTGATGATAAGAGAACACCAGTGACAGAGAATGACATATCGGATATTATTGAGAGATTCCATAATTTTGCTAAAGAAGAAGGCCGTGAACGTACAGAAAAGTCGTTTTTCGTGCCAAAGCAGGAAATCGTGGATAATGATTACGATTTGTCTATTAATAAGTATAAGAAAGTGGAGTATGTAGCGGTTGAATATCCACCGACAAGGGAGATTCTTGCTAATATCGAGGCGATTGAGGTGGAGATTGCAAAAGAGATGGCGGAGTTGAAACGATTGTTGGGTGAATAGAGGAAAATACTTAAATTTAGATTTGTGGACATTGTTTGTAAAATAGAAATAGATATATAGGTGAAGTTGACACAGAGAAAGCGTAGTGGTAATATAATTATAGAAAAAGTGCTACCGATAGACGGTTAGCCTGATTTAATAGTGATTATAAAAATACCCGCCAAGTTTTCTCAGGACAGGGCGGTTATTTTTGTGTCTTGCTATTCTTTCCAAGCGAATAGCCAAGACTAAAACAAGTCAAACATAGGCTGATAACAGCCATTAAGCTTTCGATGGTCAGCATAAGCAAATACCTCCAGTCGTAAGATTTCTGCAAACAGAATTCTATGTAAACGAAGGTCACAGTCCTTCGGAATAGGACTAACCGCCTACCGTTATGGTAGCACCTGTATGTATTATAACAAACAAATGTTTGGTAATCAATAAGAATATTTAGGTTTGTGGAGATGATGAGATGTCAAAAAAGCGTTTGGGTGATATATGCAATGTTGTAACTGGAAGTACGCCTAAGACTAATGTAGAAGAATATTGGGATGGTGATATAAAGTGGATTACACCAGCGGAACTAACAGAAGACACATATATTCTTGAAGATTCAGTAAGAAAAATTACAGAACTAGCTGTGCAAAAAACAGGATTAAGTTCTTTTCCTAAAGGTACAGTAATTTTATCATCAAGAGCTCCTATCGGGAAAGTTGCGATTGCAGGATGCGAAATGTATTGTAATCAAGGGTTTAAAAATTTGATTTGTACGAATGAAATATATAATGAGTATTTATACTGGTTTTTAAAAGGTAAGACAAAGTTTCTTAATTCGCTTGGTAGAGGAGCTACATTTAAAGAAATATCAAAGACTATTGTTGAAAATATAGAAATAGAGTTGCCGAGTATAGAGGTGCAAAGGGAAAGGGCTCGAAAACTGCAAAAATGTAGTGAGGTAATGAGATTAAGAAAACAGGAATTGATTCAACTCGACAACCTCATCAAATCCCGATTTGTGGAGATATTTGGAGATGAGAATAATTCAAAAAATTGGGATGTTGTCAATGTAGAAGATGTTGCTGATGTTCAAGTAGGAGTAGTTATTAAACCATCCCAATATTACACAGATGAAGTAAATGGTGTAAGGGCATTTCGCTCTCTTAACATTGGAGAAGGTTATATCAAGGATACTGATTGGGTTTATTTTTCAAAAGAAGGACATCAAAAAAATTCTAAATCAATTTTGAAAGAAAATGATTTGTTGATTGTAAGATCGGGAGCACCAGGAACAGCGTGTGTAGTAACCAAAGAATATGAAGGCTATAATGCAATTGATATTATTATTGCTCGTCCAAATTTTGAAAAAGTTAATCCTTACTATTTATGTGCGTATACGAATATGCCACATGGAAAAAAACAAATTGATGAAGGAACAGGTGGAGCTGCACAACAACATTTTAACGTTGGAAAGTATAATAAATTACAGCTAATGTTACCACCACTGAAAATACAGGAAGAGTTTGTAAGATTTTTCAACCAAGTCGACAAATTGAAATTTGAGGTACAAAAGTCATTAGACGAAACACAGATATTAATGGATTCTCTTATGCAGCAATATTTTGGTTAGGATAAAAGTTGGTTGCTGCAAAAATTGCAACAACCAATTTTGACGAGCCATTGATAGGGAAAAATGCTTGTTTCCAAAATGGAAATAACCAGATGTTTTGATATACTCTTTGTAAAAAGGAGTTTTATCATGGAGAACAAAATTTTTAAAATATTAAGTGATATGTCAGAGGAGTTAAATTATCAGCAGTTAGAAAAATTGCAACAAGTGTTACTTGTGAGATTGGGAGTTGAGCCAGAAAATGAGGAAAAAGTTTTAGATAATAATGATTATTTAGAATTATTTGTGTCAGCTAAGAGAGTGGAAGGATGTACGGAACGAACGATTGAGTATTATCGTTCAACAATTGAAAAGATGTTGTTAGATATAGACATTCCGGTTCGAAGAATAACAACAGAGATTCTTCGAGAATATCTTACAGAATACCAATCAAAAAATAACTGTAGCAAAGTTACAATTGATAATGTAAGGAGAAATCTTTCAAGTTTCTTTTCGTGGTTGGAAGATGAAGATCACATTATCAAAAGTCCTATTCGTAGGATACATAAAGTGAAAACTGGTACAGTTGTGAAAGAGACATTGTCCGATGAGCAGATAGAATTGCTTCGGGATGGTTGTCATTGCATTAGGGATTTGGCAATTATAGATTTACTATATTCAACAGGGATGCGTGTTGGCGAACTTTGCAATCTTGATATAGAGGACATTAATTTTAATGAGCGGGAATGTATTGTTTATGGTAAAGGAAATAAAGAACGGAGAGTTTATTTTGATGCCAAAGCAAAACTTCATTTGCGGAGTTATTTGGAACAACGAACAGATTCGAATTCTGCACTATTTGTTTCGTTAGATAATTCGGCAGATAGATTGAGTATTCATGCAGTAGAACATAGATTGCGTATGTTGGGGCGGGAACTAAGTATTAACAAGGTTCATCCACATAAATTTCGCAGGAGCATGGCTACGAAAGCAATTGATAAGGGAATGCCTATAGAGCAGGTACAAAAACTGCTTGGTCATCAGCAAATTGATACGACTATGCATTACGCAATGGTTAATCAGGTGAATGTTAAAATGTCACATAGAAAGTTTATAGCATAATCTTTGCAAATTTAGATTTGAGGAGATGATGAGATGAAATACAAGCTAGGGGAAATCTTTGAAGTGGGTTCTGGCGGAACGCCATCAAAGAGTCATCCAGAATACTATGGAGGATCAATTCCTTGGATAAAAACAGGGGATTTGAAATGTGAGTATTTATATGAGGCAGAAGATTATATTACAGAAAGTGGGTTAAGGAATTCTTCTGCAAAAATGTATGAGCCAGATACAGTATTGATAGCGATGTATGGAGCTACGATAGGTGCTACTTCAATATTGAAGATAGATGCATGTACAAATCAGGCATGTGCAGCTTTTAAGAAAAACGAAAAAGTAATACCAGAGTATCTTTATTATTTCCTTAAAAGTCAGAAGAAGCGGTTTGTTAAAGATGGTGTTGGCGGAGCACAACCTAATATATCAGCAGGCTATTTGAAAAATGTGGAGATGGAAGTTCCAACAATAGAGAGACAAGCAGAAATTGTTGATATATTAGATAAAGTGAATAGAGTTATTAAGCAACGAGGAATAGAACTTGAAGAATTTGATAATCTCATCAAATCCCGATTTGTGGAGCTGTTTGGTATGCCTGTTTCTAATACAAAAGGTTGGAAAACGGAGCAGATGAATGATGTGGCTCCAGTTATTAATTACAGTGGTGAATTTGATGATGAAGTTTGGCTCTTAAATCTTGATATGATTGAGGCACAAACGGGAAGAATCCTCGATTATTTGATGGTGAGTGAAGAAGAAGTGGGGAGCTCAACTTGTACATTTGATACAAGTAATGTATTATACTCAAAACTCCGACCTTATCTAAACAAGGTTGTAATTCCAGAAAGGTGTGGATATGCAACATCAGAACTAGTGCCATTGCAACCAATTAAGACAAAGTTAAGCAGAGAATATTTAGCATATATGCTCAGAAGTGATGAGTTTGTAAATATGATAAATGAAAAGGTTGCTGGTGCAAAAATGCCAAGAGTTTCAATGGGAGATTTTAGAAAATTTGATGTTCCAATTCCGCCATTGGAATTGCAAGAGCAGTTCGCAACATTTGTAACTCAAGTCGACAAATTGAAATTTTGTTAAAAGGATAGATGCATATTGTTTGATAGTCTTATTGGTAAAGGAGTTTTAAGATGCAAGAAAAATTATTGACTAAAGCAAAAGAAGCGTTTTATGGCTATAGAAATATATAATAAACCAACAATTAGGTATCGGGTAGAAGGATTTAGTTTTTTTATATGCAATGCGTGGGAACTTATGCTTAAGGCATATATGATTAAGAAATATGGTGAAGATAGTATTTATTATAAAGATAATCCAGAACGTACGATTACATTAGAAAATTGTTTGCAAAAGGTTGTTTCGAATGAGAAAGCACCACTACGAAAAAACCTTAGTAAAATCATTGAACTAAGAAATACCAGTACTCATTTTGTGACCGAAGAATATGAAATGATTTATATTCCGTTGTTTCAGGCATGCGTGTTGAATTTTGTGGAGAAAATGCAGGAATATCATGATGTGGATATGACGGAAGTTATTCCACAGAATTTTTTGACATTGGCAGTAAGTATGAAGGCGTTGGATGAGTCTGTGATAAGGGCAAAGTATCCGGAAGAGATTGCAGAAAAAATGCTTCAATTAGACCAACAGCTGAAACCAATGATAGCTGAGAATAATCAGTCTGAAAATATAATTGATTATCTAAAAAAGATAAAAAAATAAGCTGACCCCAGGGGCAAAGGAATTCTTGGTAATAACCTACTCCCATTCGGGAACCCAGCCGTATCCATCACGAGTTAGCTTATTTATGGTATAGCATATGTAATTTGAAAGTCAATATTCCATGGCAAGAAAACAGGCATAGATAGAACGAGATGTTACTGTTCAAAGAGCAGCTAATCACTTGCTGATTTGCTGCGAAAGAATATGATTCAGGCACGAGATATTGAAGTCTTGTTAATTCTTGCTTATAATAAAATTAGTGTTATAAGATGGTAGAATAGAAAGACGGTTTTAAGAAAGGAAGTAGCGATGACCAATTTTGATTATCTAAAACAGGAACCAAAATTTAATAGTTTTTCAGATGTAGCCATCGCTGCGGAGATGATTTTACACATAGATATCGAATCTAGTGTCATTAATTGTCGTCGTGCTATGGAGTTTGCAATCAAGTGGATGTATTCCGTGGACAAGTCCTTAGAGAAACCATATCAGGATTCTTTAAATAGTTTGATAAGCACAGATGATTTTCATAATATTGTAGATGATAATCTTTGGAGGAGAATAGATTTAATCCGTAAGATTGGCAACAGAGCAGCCCACAATAATAAGAAAATATCCATGGACGAAGCAATGTTGTGTTTGCAGAACCTTTTTATTTTCTTGGATTTTGTAGCATATTGTTACGCGGATACTTATGAAGAACGTGAATTTGACAGTAATCTGTTACAGCAGAAACAGGATTTTTCTTTTGTGCCAAAGACCAGCGAGGAAGACATAGACCTAAAGACACTTATCGCAGAGAATAAAGCGTTAAAAGAGGAATTAACTGCAAGACGTACAGTGCAGCAACAGACCTATGCTCCAAAACCATTAGATTTATCAGAGTATAGGACTAGAAAAATATATATTGACGCCATGTTGAATGATGCTGGCTGGACAGAGGGGAAAGACTGGATAAATGAAGTAGAACTTGCCGGAATGCCGAATAAATCAGAGGTGGGTTATGCTGATTATGTGCTATATGATGACATGTACAGACCGTTAGCCATAATAGAGGCAAAGCGTACTTGTGTAGATGTATCGAAGGGCAGACAGCAGGCAAAATTATATGCGGATATTTTGGAAAAGCGGTATCACCGTAGACCGGTAGTTTTTCTGACGAACGGTTTTGAAACGAGAATTATTGACAATCAGTACCCTGAAAGAAAATGTGCGGTCATTTATTCAAAGCGTGATTTAGAGAAACTGTTTAATCTGCAAACTATGAAAATGAGTCTGAGTCATGTGATGGTAGATAAGAATATTGCAGGACGCTACTACCAAGAAGGTGCAGTTAAAGCAGTCTGTGATAGTTTTGATAAAAAGAATCGTAGAAAAGCGCTGCTTGTTATGGCGACAGGTTCAGGCAAAACGAGAACAGTAATTGCATTGTGTAAGGTTTTACTGGATGCAGGCTGGGTGAAAAATATATTATTTTTGGCGGATAGAAATTCGCTTGTTACACAGGCAAAGAGAAGTTTTGTAAATCTTTTGCCGGATTTGTCATGTTCTAATATTGTTGAGGAAAAGGATAACTATAATGCACATTGTATTTTTTCAACATACCAGACGATGATGCATTGTATTGATGATGTGCGGGATGAAGCGGGAAAAGTATTTACTTGTGGTCATTTTGATTTAGTGATTTGTGATGAAGCACATCGTTCTATTTATAATAAATACAGAGATATTTTCAACTATTTTGATGCACCATTAGTTGGACTGACAGCGACACCGAAGGATGAGATTGATAAAAATACATATGACATCTTTGATTTAGAAAATGGTGTGCCGACGTATGGTTATGAATTGGCGCAGGCAGTAAAAGATGGATATCTGGTAGATTTCATGTCTGTAGAAACGAAGTTGAAATTTATTGAGCAGGGTATTGTGTATGATGAATTGTCTGAGGAAGATAAGGAGATGTATGAAGAAACCTTTGAATCCGAGGAAGGGGAAATACCGGAACGAATCAGTTCATCTGCATTAAATACATGGATTTTTAATGAAGATACGATTAAGCAGGTACTTCATACGTTGATGAGGAAT
This sequence comes from Roseburia sp., assembly GCA_045531555.1. Classification (GTDB taxonomy): domain Bacteria; phylum Bacillota; class Clostridia; order Lachnospirales; family Lachnospiraceae; genus Roseburia. The sequence continues at coordinate 70,396 of JAZSEF010000086.1, forward strand.
GGCTTGAAGATTGAGTATGGACAAAAGCTTGGAAAAAGCATTATTTTTGCGAAAAATCATGAGCATGCGGAAAAGATACTGGAAGTTTTTGATAAGGAATATCCGAATTTAAGTAAAAATGGTCAGCCATTTGCGAAAGTAATTGATAACTACATAAATTATGCGCAGAGTGCGATTGATGAGTTTTCAGATGCGAAGAAAATGCCTCAGATTGCCATTTCAGTAGACATGCTTGATACGGGCATCGATGTACCGGAAGTGTTGAATTTAGTGTTTTTCAAGAAGGTTATGAGTAAAGCGAAGTTCTGGCAGATGATTGGACGCGGAACACGTCTGTGTCCGGGATTATTGGATGGCGAAGATAAGCAGAAGTTTTACATTTTTGATTTTTGTGGTAACTTTGAGTTTTTTAGAATGAATCAGGGCAAACCAACGGCTAATATGATGGCGTTGCAGGGGGCAATTTTTAATCTGGAATTTCAAATGGCATATAAGTTGCAGGCTTTAGAGCATCAGGAAGAACGACTTATCGCGTATAGAAATAAGTTGGTTGAAATGATGACAGGTAAGGTACAGGAACTGAATAGAGATAATTTTGCAGTGCGTCAGCATTTGAAGTATGTAGATTTGTATTCAGTTCATGAGAATTATCAGACATTGACGTATGAAGATACTCTGACGGTGCGGGATGAGCTGGCACCATTGATTTTACCGGACAAAGAAGAGGCTAGTGCTGTGCGTTTTGATGCACTTATGTATGGAATCGAATTGGCATATCTGGCAGGTAAGAAGTTTGGAAAAGCCAGAAGTGATTTGTTCAAAAAGGTAAATGGAATTGCAGGTGTAGCAAATATACCTGAGATTCAAGCACAGACAGAGCTGATAAAGAAAATTTTACATACATCATATTTCGAAAATGCTGGAATTGAAGAGTTTGAGTATATAAGAGAGAATCTGCGTAACCTGATGAAGTATTTACCGAAGTCAAGTCTTCGATATGATACAGATTTTTCGGACGAAATTTTGTCGGTAGATTGGATGGAATCTGAATTAGAAAATGATGAGCTGAAGAATTATAAGGCTAAGGCAGAGTACTATGTGCGTCAACATCAGGACAATATTGTGATCGCCAAGCTTAAAACGAATAAGCCGTTAACGACGTTTGATGTTTCTGCATTGGAAGAGATTCTTTGGATAGAAATAGGAACCAAGGCAGATTATGAAGCAGAGTATGGTACGAAGCCATTAGGCGAATTTGTTCGTGAAATTGTTGGATTGGATATGAATGCTGCAAAAGAAGCTTTTTCAGAGTTCTTAAATAGTACCAATTTGGATAGCAGACAGATATATTTCGTAAATCAGATTGTAGAGTATATTGTTCATAATGGAATGCTGAAGGATTTATCTGTTTTGCAAGAGTCGCCATTTACAGACAAGGGAAGTGTAGTGGAGATATTCACAGACTTAAATGTATGGATGGGTATTCGTAAAGTGATTGAGGAGATAAATGCGAATGCGATAGCATAACTAAAAATCCTTAAGATTTTCGAAATTTCTGTGAAAACCATTTAAAACAAAAGAAGGATGTGCTAAAATGTCAAATGTTTTAGTGCGTCCTTTTTTGGTTATAAGGCTTATCTGTGAATGGAAAATACTCCATGTTAATAAAAGTTTGATTTTGGGAAACGTTATGTGTGAGGACGTGTAGATTTAACATAGCATAAAGTTTAACGAGGATTTTATGAAGGTAACAACAGTTAAGAATAAAAAAGCAAAGATTGAAAAAGTAAACAGGCAAAAAGTATATATAGAAATAGCAGTCGGTATCATAGCACTTTTGCTTGTTCCGGTATTGGCATTTCTTTTGTTGGAGTGGTATGGACACAATCCGTTTGAAGAAGTTCGCGAAAAAGCAATGTGGTTTAATATCTTTTTATTTGAACTGATTGCATGGATTTTGTTTTTTGTAACAGGCAGAGCGAGACTGGCATTGCGTCTGGAGTTAGTTGCGGCGATGGTGTTTGGTCTGGCGAATACTTATGTGGTGAAATTTCGTACCAATCCGATTGTACCGTGGGATTTTATGTCAATTCGGACGGCTGCAAGTGTGGCATCGAATTATGATTTGACACCGGACAAACGGATGCTATTGGTTAGCGGTCTTTTTCTGCTATTGATAGCGGTATTGCAGTTTGTGAAATTGCGACTTCCGATGCTGGCATTAAAAAAAGAAACCTTTGACTGGAAAGAAAACGGCAAAAAACTTGCACTGCGTTTGCTTCCGGCAGGGTTATCGATGCTGGTACTGACCGGTTTTGTAGGAAAGTTACAGGATGAGAATTTTCAGACTAGAAATTATTTGTACCCATTTTTATTTACGCCGGTATATATGACGGATGTGAATGGTATTGCGGTTACGTTTGCCATGAATTTGGCGTATATGTCGATTGATGAGCCGGAAGGATATGATAGGGAAGAGGTGCAGGCGATACTGGCTGAGTATGAAAGCACCGAAAAGGAAAGCAGAATGCCAAATATTATCGTAGTTATGAATGAGGCGTTTTCGGACATGGCATCTGTGGCAGAATTTACTGCAAGTGAAGATTATATGCCATTTATGCACAGTTTGCAGCAGGGAGCAGAGAATACGATTACGGGAAATCTGCAGGTGTCTGTCTGCGGTGGTAATACGGCGAATTCAGAGTTTGAATTTTTGACAGGGAACAGTATGGCATTTTTGCCACAGGGAAGTATTCCTTATCAGCAGTATCTGATAGAGGAGATTCCATCCATTCCGTTGCACCTTAAGGAAATGGGTTACTATACGGTGGCGGCGCATCCATATCATGCATCTGGTTGGGAGCGGAATACAATTTACCCAATGTTAGGATTTGAGCGTAGTATTTTTATTAATGAATATGACCGCGGGAATAAGTTGAGAACCTATATTTCAGACGCGGAGTGTGTGGATAAGATTATTCAGATTTATGAAGAAAAAGTGGATGGAACGCCATTATTTATGTTCAATGTAACAATGCAGAATCACGGTGGATATACGGATGAATATGCGAATTTTACGCCGGATATCACGGTAGAGGGACTAAATAGTCTTCCGGTGGAGCAGTATTTATCATTGATGAAGGTCTCTGACGCGGAATTTGCCCGTTTGGTGGATTATTTTTCACAGGTAGAAGAAGATACCATGATTGTATTTTTTGGCGACCATCAGCCAAATGATGCGGTTGCAGGACCACTTGTGAAGTTAAATGGCGGGAACGTGAAAAACTTTACCAATGAGGAGCTGTTGACCAGATACGAAGTGCCATATGCAATCTGGGCGAATTTTGATATAGAAGAGGAGACCGGTGCAAATACCAGTTTAAATTATCTGGGAGTGGAGATGTTTGAAGCAGCAGGAATGAAAAACTATACTTACCAGAACTTTTTGCAGGAGTTAGAGGAAACATATCCTGTGATTTCTGCGATGCAGGTACAGCGTGCAGACGGAACGGTCAGCAATATTGCAGCAGAGGAAGAGGGATTACGTTTGTATCAGAGTATCCAATATTATTATTTGTTCGATAATGAGGAGTAGAAATGAAACAGAGAGCAAAACGGTTGAATAGAAAGGATTGGGCGAAATGGGAAGAACGCCTGCCGCTTATGATGGCGTTTTTCATACCATTATTTATCGGTATCGTCGTGTGCATTGACCACGGAGTATATCCTTTCGGTGACCGCAGTATTTTAAAAGTAGATATGTACCATCAGTATGCACCGTTTTTCTCGGAACTTCGCGAAAAACTGCAGGGTGGAGAAAGTCTGATGTATTCATTTGACATTGGACTGGGAGCGGATTTTATTTCGCTTTATGCTTACTATCTGGCAAGTCCGCTAAACTGGCTGTTACTCTTATGCCCGGCAAAGTATATATTAGAATTTATGCTGATATTGACGTTGTTAAAGCTGGCATTAAGCGGTCTGACATTTGGTTATTATTTGAAATGTCATTATAAAATAAATGATTTGGCATTGAGTGTTTTTGCTGCGTCATATGCCTTGTCCGGATATGTAGCAGCCTATTCCTGGAATATTATGTGGACAGACTGTATTGTGTTATTTCCATTAATTATTCTTGGTGTGGAGCGTTTGGTAAAAGAAGGCGACGGCAGACTTTACTATGTGGCATTAGCGGTGTCGATTATCTCAAATTATTATATTTCCATCATGATTTGTATTTTTCTGGTACTGTATTTTGGTATCATCTGGCTGGAACAGGATGGAGGAAAAATAAAAGCATTATTTAATTTTGCGTGGTACTCCCTGTTGGCAGGTGGAACCGGAGCGATTTTGATTATTCCGGAAGCGATTATTTTAGGTGGAAGCGGTTCCGGTACGATTAAGTTCCCGGAAACGATGGAGTGGTACTATAATCTGATAGCACAGGCAAGCAGACACTTATTAATGGCAGAAAGTAATACAACGCAGGTGCCGCATTGGCCGAATCTGTATTGTGGTGTGTTTGTATTACTGTTGTTGGTTCTGTATGTATTAAATGGTGGCATTCCGTGGCAGCAGAAAGTAAAACGCCTGATTCTGGCGGCACTTTTGTATGTCAGCTTTGCAAATAATATATTGGAATTTATCTGGCATGGTCTGGATGCACCGGATTCGCTGCCGGGCAGACAGGCGTTCCTTTACATATTTTTACTAATTGTACTTAGTTATGAAGCATATATATATATTCAGGAAACGAAGTTCTGGCAGGTACTGGTTGCATTAGCGGCAGATTGCGTATTGTTGTTTGCAGCGTTTAAAACGTATAGCGGGACAGATTTAGCAGAAAAGCACGAGTTTGTAGCAGAAGCAGAAAGTGGTTTTTCTTTCTTAGGTGTTGGATTTAATCAGTTTGATATCACGGCTATTTTCCTGTTGTGTTATGGGCTTATGTTTGTATTGTTTGTAGTAGGAAAAAAGAGTACCAGACAGTTGATGGGGACTTTTATTCTATTATTTATACTGACGGAACTGACGGTGCATTTTGACACCGAAGGGTTAGGAACGACCAGTCGGACTTCTTATATGGCGGATTATGAAGACTATAAGAATGTATTAGAGATTGCGAAAGAACGGGAAAAGGCATCTAGTGATACCGGAGCGGTGTTCTATCGTGTAGAGCAGATGGAGCGCAGAACAAAAAATGATTCTGCTTTTTATAACTTCCCGTCTGCGACACAGTTTTCTTCGTTGATGAATATTGATGTGAGCCATATTTATCAGTATATCGGTATGGAAGGCGGCAAGAATTTTTATTGTTATAATGGTGCGACACCTCTGTTTTCTGCGATGCTTTCCATGAAGTACCAGATTGCAGACAGTGCGTTAGAGGAAAGTCCGTTCCGAACACTTGTGGCATCCAGTGGGGATGCATACCTTTATGAAAATACCTATTCGCTTCCGTTAGGATACATAGTGCCGGAAACCGCAGTGACAGAATGGGAATATAAAGGAAAGAGCGATTTTGAAAATATTAATGGTCTTGCGGCTTATATGGGTGCACAGGGTTCCTTTTTAGTGCCGGTAAGTACCACAGATGAAGAAGGGGTTACTACCTTAGAAGTGTTGCAGGATGGTTATTATTATATGTCCCGCGGTAAGATAGATTTTGACACGCTCACAATGGAGTCGAGTGATGGACGCAGTAAGAGTTATGCAAAAGCATCCCACAGTTATTTCTTAGATTTGGGATATGCCAAGACCGGTGATGTGATTCGGGTAAAAAATAATGAAAAGGAAACTTTAAGTACACAGGGATATTTTGTGAATGTAAATGCACTGGAAGAGGCGTATGACAGACTGAATACGCAGACCATGCAGCTTACAAAAAATACGATTACGGAAATCGAAGGAACAATTGATGTGACCGAGGCAGGATATTTTGTGCTGTCCATTGCAAAAGAACCGGGGTGGACGCTTTATGTGGATGATGTGGAGACCGAAGCAGAGACATTCGGAGAAGCTTTTTTTGCTACTTATCTGGAAGAAGGAGAGCATTTCATTCGGTTAAGCTATGAAACGCCGGGGCTTGCTATGGGAGCTGTGGTATCGGGAATATGTATTCTTGCATTTGTTGCGACTGTTACGTTAAAACATCAGATGAAAAAGCGTGATTGTTTAAAGAATCAGGAAACACTTGCTGTAGGGGAGTAAGATTGGTTAAAATGTAGTGAGAATAAGCAGCAAAGTTGACGATTCGAGGTGTGAGTGGTACAATATAGCGGTTAAGAAGTATAGGTAGGTTTTTGGTAGTATGGATAATGAAATAAAAAGCAGATTAGGAAAAAAAGATATTTTAACGATACCTAATATGTTAAGTTTTTTTAGGATTTTATTAATTCCGCTAATGGCAGTACTTTATTGTCATTACGAAGCGTATTATGCAGCAGTTGTAGTAATTGTTGTATCCGGTATTACAGATATATTGGATGGTAAAATAGCCCGCAAGTTTAACATGGTGTCTGATTTTGGAAAGTTTTTAGACCCATTGGCGGATAAACTGACACAGGCAGCTATGGCGTTATGTCTCGCGGTGCGATATTCCGGAATGGGTGTATTGTTTATATTGATGCTTGTAAAAGAAAGTGTGTTAAGCGTATGCGCGTATCATGCATTAAAAGCGACGAATACAGTGAATAGTGCGAAGTGGTATGGAAAGGTTACGACGGCTACACTATATGTGATAATGGTATTATTATTCTTGTCTCCGGACATTCCGTCACAGGTGGCAGAAGTTGGAATTTTACTGTGTGGTACGATGATTATCATGTCTATGATATTATATGTGAAGTTTTTTATTAAGATATTAACGGAAAAAAGAGCGTGAGATTAGGGAGAGGTTGTCTTAAAATTGTGATGTTTAACATGTCATAGTTTTGAGATAGCCTCTTTTTAGAATTGTATGTATGGTGATGTTTATGTGGACTGCATTCATTGAACGTTATATGGATGTGACAAGGTGCTTGAATTGGTGTATAATAAAGAAAAACGTTTGGAGGTAAGTGATGGAATATTTACGAGAACTAAATTTACTTTCCATAATTGTTAGAATTGTTTTGGCGATTTTAATTGGCGGGGTCTTAGGGTTAGAGCGTGAGCGTAAAAACCGTCCGGCAGGTTTTCGTACCTATATTCTGGTATGTCTGGGTGCGGCACTTGTGATGATGACGAACCAATATGTGTATTATAATTATGCGACAGGTGATCCGGTGCGAATGGGAGCGCAGGTAATCAGTGGTATCGGTTTTTTGGGTGCAGGTACGATTATTGTGACTGGTAGGAATAAGATTACAGGTATTACGACAGCCGCGAGTCTTTGGGCAGCAGCATGTAGCGGACTTGCTATCGGTATCGGATTTTACGAAGGGGCGATAACATGCGGTGTGGTAATTGTGTTTATTATGTCCGGTTTGCAAAAGTTTGATGTATGGACAAGAAAACATTCGAAATATATAGATTTGTATATTGAGTATAGTAGTGAAAAAGGTTCTTTGGGAGAGTTTTTAGAGTATGCCAGAGCGAATCAGTTCGAACTCTCTAATATACAGATGAGTCAGAATGAGTTTTATCATAAAGAAAAAGGAAAACAACGCATTTTAAGTGTTACTTTGACAGCAGTTAGTAACATGAAACGTACCCATGCAGAGGTAATTGATGTATTATCGAAAGCAAAGGGGATTCAGTATATAGAAGAGTTGTAAATGCAGGATTCGTTTCACGGGTTGGACGTAAACATGAGAAATACTATGCAGAGAGGATGGAAGAAGAGATGAAAAGTACATTAATCAAAGACACGACAAAGGAAGAACGTATCGCACTTATCAGAGAGTGGATTCCGGCAGAGGATGGTTTAGAAGACTGCGAGATTGATTTGTGGGAGATGTATCGTGATTATATTAATGGTGAAAGAGAGATTGCTGAGATAAATGCAGCATTTGTGGCTGGATTTGAGGAATAATATTTGACAGGTATTAAAGAGCACTTGGCTTACATAAGCATTTTGGAAGTGAAAAGAATATGAAAAAAATAATATTTCAATATGAAACAGAGACGATAGAAGTCACTGTCACAAAAAGTAAAAGAAAATATTTATCCATTGCCATCCAGCCGGATGGCAATCTTTTGGTAAAGGCACCGTTTGGTTTAACAAATGATGAGATTTTAAAGTGGGTAAAGTCAAAAACAGGATGGATTATCAGACAACGAGAAAAGGTGTTGGAACAGCAGAAGAGCAATCCACAAAAGCGATATGTAACGGGTGAAAGATTTTCTTATCTAGGACAGGATTATGAATTAGAGGTACGCATCAGCGATGGCCGCGCCGGTATGGTGGGGATTTTAGAGAATAAGATAGTCGTATTTTCTAAGGTAGTCAGCGAAGAAGTAGTGGAGAAAATTTTAATTAGCTGGTATGTAGAACAGGCGAAGATATGGATTCCGAAAAGAGTTCGCCATTTTGCTGGTCAGATGGGAGAACGTTATAAAAATATTACAATTAAGAATCAGAAAAAGCGTTGGGGAAGTTGTAGTAGCGATAGGAATCTGAATTTTAACTGGCGTCTTATGATGATGCCGGAAGAGATAATTGATTATGTGGTAGTACATGAATTATGCCATTTAAAGCAGATGAATCATAGTAAGGCATTTTGGGATGAGGTAGAAAAGATACTGCCTGATTATAAAATACGAAAAAAGTGGCTGGATGAGCAATCGATTTCGTTATAATTTGTAAAAAAAGAAAAGTCTATGAAATGTAATGATAGTATGGTATAATATTGCATGCTTTTAGATAAAGAAGGGCGTAGAGTAGAAAAAGGAGATTAGAATAATGAAAACAAAAGAGTTTTTATATGCGGATAAAGAACAGCAGCTTATACGCGCCAATCATTTTATGGCATTAGCAAATACCGCATATTATCTGTATGTAATGGTAATGTTGCTCATTTCCGTAATGCAGGGAGTGCGTAGTACAGGTTTTGCAGGATTGATAGCAACGATGGTTGTTATTGCACTTTCAGTTACATGGATTGTATATAAGCGTAATCCTAAGAGTAAGAAGATGAAATATATTGTAATAATTGGACTATGTCTTATTGGTTGGATTATCAGTTTTGCATATAGTCAGGATTTTGCAGTTATTATTGGTATTTTTTCTATTGTTTGTAGTGTTCTTTATTTTGATGTAAAATATTCGTTGATTTCCGGTGCCGCTTATACAGCAGTTGCTACATTCGCGGTTTTCTACAAAATGTCAACAAAACAGAATATTGGTGATAATACGGTTGTAGATTTTATTTTTGTTATTAGTGCATTGGTTCTGTTTACTGCGATTGTTACGTTGACCACAAGTGTTGCAAAAGTATTTAATAATCATTCTACTGGAGCTGCAATTGCGGAGCAGGAACGTCAGAAAGAGATTATGAACGATGTACTTTCTGTAGCAGAAGAGGTACGCAGCGGTACCGAGAATGCGATGGAGATTATCAATTTGTTGAATGAATCTTCAGAAGTAGTAAATGGTGCCATGAGGGATATTTCAGACAGTACATTAAATACTTCGGAGAGTATCCAGACACAGACAACAATGACACAGAGTATTCAGGAATCTTTGGATATTACAATTCAGAGTTCTGAGAGTATGGTGCAGATGGCACAGCAGTCAGACGCGATGAATCAGCAGAATTTGCAGTTGATGGATTCATTGAAACAGCAGTCAGGTATCATTGCAACTACAAACAGCGAAGTGGCAGAGTCTATGAAAGCGTTACAGGAGCGTACTAATGCAGTAAAAGGTATTGCAGATACGATTTTCTCTATTTCAAGTCAGACAAACCTGTTAGCGTTGAATGCTTCAATTGAAAGTGCACGAGCAGGAGAAGCTGGTCGTGGATTTGCGGTAGTAGCAGATGAGATCAGACAGTTAGCAGAGAAAACTCGTATAGAGACAGAGAATATTGCTAAGATTTTAGAAGAATTATCTAAGAATGCAAAGGAAGCAGCTGAGACAGTTGAACGTTCTGTAGAAGCTACAAATGTGCAGGATGAAATGATTGAAAAAGTTTCTATGAGTTTTGAAGAAATGAGCAAAAATGTAAATGGATTGATTACAGAGATTGCTAATATTGATGGATTGTTAGGAAGCCTTTCCAAAGCTAATAATCAGATTGTTGAGAATATTACCAATCTTTCTGCGACAACAGAAGAAGTGACAGCTTCATCTGTACAGGCTACAGAGATTACGGTTGAGAACTTAAGTCATGCAGAGCATGCAAAAGAAGAGTTGACGAATATTCTTAACGTATCGCATCAGTTAGATAAATATATGTAGGAAATGTTCATTTTTTAATTGAGATGAGAGCAAATAAAAGACTTCGGCGTTTGTCTATTGTATAGATAATCGCCGAAGTCTTTTTATTAAATCATAGGAAACTCCTAGTCTATTGACATGGTTGTTTTTATAAATTCTCTAACGATTTGTATTTCTGGTATTTTACTTCCGCATCTTCTTTTGCAGCTTTAAATAAGGTTTCTGCGTTTTCAGGGAAGGTACGTTTCAAGGAAGCGTATCTGGTCTCGCCGTCTAAGAATTCTTCGTAGTCCATGGTAGGAGCTTTGGAGTCTACTTTCATCGGATTCTCGTTATTTGGATTGTAACGGTATAAAGTCCAGTAGCCTGCTTCTACGGCACGTTTCATTTCCTGCTGAACATTAGCCATACCTGCTTTGATACCGTGGGCTACACATGGAGTGTAAGCTACGATAACAGAAGGTCCTTTGTGTTCTTCGGCTTCACGGAGTGCTTTGATTAACTGGTTCGGGGCAGCACCCATAGCAACCTGTGCTACATATACGTTTCCATAAGTCTGGAAAATTGCACCTAAATCTTTCTTACGGCTGCGTTTGCCGGAAGAAGCAAACTGTGCAACAGCACCGAGTGGAGTAGCTTTGGAACTCTGGCCGCCTGTATTGGAATAAACTTCAGTATCAACGACAAATACGTTGATATCTTCACCGCTGGCGATTACATGGTCTAGACCACCGAAACCGATGTCATAAGCCCAACCGTCACCACCGAACATCCAGAAACATTTCTTTGCTAACTGGTCTTTACGTTCTAGGATTTTCTTAGCAATATCGGAGCCGTTTGCTTCTAATTCTGTGATTAAGTCGTCTGTGTATTTGCGGGACATATCAAAGTTATCATAGTTTGTAAGCCAGTCTTTTGCAACGGCACTATCGGTTTCAGCAGCATAGGATTCAACTAATGTTTTCTGAGAAAGTCTCTGCTGTTTTACAGATAAGAACATTCCAAGGGAAAGTTCTGCGTTATTTTCGAATAAACTGTTGGTCCATGCAGGACCGAAACCACGTTTGTTGGTGGTGTATGGGATACCCGGCATTGGTCCGCCCCAAGCCTGGGAACAGCCGGTTGCATTTGCCCAGTATACACGGTCGCCGAATAACTGCGTCAATAATTTTGCATATGGAGTCTCGCCACAGCCTGCGCAGGCAGCAGAGAACTCTAATAATGGCTGGCGGAACTGGCTTCCTTTTACGCTGTAAGCAGAGAATAAATCTCCCTTATCAGAAATAGAAAGACCATAGTTCCACAATACTTTCTGACTTTCGTCTAATGTAACCGGTTCCATAGAGATGGCTTTTTCTTTGGCAGGACAGCAGCTTACGCAGCTTCCACAACCGGTACAGTCATAAGTAGAAATCTGCATGCTAAAGTGAAGACCTTTTGCAGCAGAGCCATTTGCAGGGATGGTTTCAAACCCAGCCGGAGCATTGGCCTTTTCTTCGTCGTTTAATAAATATGGACGGATAACCGCGTGTGGACATACTAATGCACACTGGTTACACTGGATACATTTTGAGGAATCCCAAACAGGAACCTTAAGGGCGATACCACGTTTTTCAAAAGCGGTAAGACCCATATCAATGTGTCCGTCTTCGTAATCTTTGAAGGCACTGACTGGTAAGTCATCACCTTTTTGTTTATTAATCGGGTTAAGTAATCGATTAACAACTTCTGGTACGTTCTCATCTGTTGAAACAGTTTCAACCTCAGCGTTTGCCCAAGCAGCAGGAACTTCTACTTTTACAATGCCTGTTGCACCAGCATCAATTGCTGCGATGTTGCGGGCAATGACTTCATCGCCTTTTGTAAAGTATGTCTTGCGGGTAGCTTCTTTAATCATGCCCAATGCATCTTCGGTAGGAATTACCTGCATTAATGAGAAGAAGGAAGCCTGCAAAACGGTGTTGGTATGGCTGCCAAGTCCTAAATCCTGAGCGATCTTGTTTGCATCAATAATGTAGAACTGAATGTTTTTCTCAGCAATTTTGTGGCGAACAGGTGCAGGAATATGAGCATCCAATTCATTCACATCCCAACTACAGTTTAATAAGAAAGTACCGCCATCTACGATTTCATCTACAATGTCATACTGGCTGATGTAGCTCTGGTTGTGACATGCCACAAAATCTGCCTGTTTTACATAGTAAGAGCTGGTAATCGGTTCATCACTGAAACGTAAATGTGATTTGGTAACACCGAAAGATTTTTTTGCATCGTATTCAAAATATGCCTGAGCAAATTTATCTGTATTGTCGTTAATGATACGAACAGTGTTGTGGTTCGCACCAACAGTTCCGTCACCGCCAAGTCCCCAGAATTTACAGCGAATCATGCCTTCTTTTACTGCGTTGAATGGCTTAACAGGTAAAGAAAGATGTGTTACATCGTCGTTGATACCGATAGTAAAACTGCGTACCGGATTTGGTGAAGCAAGGTTTTCAAATACGGCAATCATCTGTGCCGGGTCTGTGTCTTTGGAACTTAAACCATAACGTCCACCAATGACTTTAATCTGGCGGTCTGTGTTCATAAGAACACTACATACGTCTTCAAATAATGGTTCTCCGGCACTTCCCATTGCTTTACAGCGGTCCAAAACAGCGATACGTTCTACTGTCTTAGGAAGGGACTGTAAAAAGTATTTTGCAGAGAATGGACGATATAAGTGTACCTGTAAGTAACCTACTTTTTTGCCTTCTTTGCGGAGGGCGTCAACTGCATCGCGGATAACGCCGCTTGCAGAACCCATAGCGATAATGACATCCGTAGCATCCGGGTCACCATAGTAATTAAATATGTGATATTCACGTCCTGTAATCTTAGAAATCTCACCTAAGTAATTTTCAACAATATCAGGAAGAACATCATAGAAACCATTGTTTGCTTCGCGAAGCTGGAAGTAAACATCGCCATTCTGTACGGTGTTACGAAGGGTTGGATGTTCCGGGTTTAAGGCACCATCACGGAATGCTTTTAAAGCATCCTCGTTTAATAATGCGGCAACTTCATCCTGATTTGGTAATTCGATTTTATTGATTTCATGAGAAGTACGGAAACCATCAAAAAAGTGCATGAATGGAATACGTCCTTCAATGGCTGCTAAATGTGCAACCGGAGCTAAATCAGCAACTTCCTGTACACTTCCTGACGATAACATGGCAAAACCGGTCTGGCGACATGCCATAACATCGGAATGGTCACCGAAGATACTCATACCGTGCGTACCTACGGTACGGGATGCTACATGCAGAACTGCAGGGAGTTTTTCACCGGCGATACGATAGAGTACCGGAACCATGAGCATAAGACCCTGTGAGGAGGTATATGTAGTTGCTAAAGAACCGGTCTGGAGGGCACCGTGCACGGCTGTGATGGCACCTGCTTCAGACTGCATTTCTGTTAATGTTACGGTCTGACCGAATATATTTTTACGACCTTTTGCGGACCATGCGTCTGTAAGTCCGGCCATAGGAGAGGATGGTGTGATTGGATAAATCGCTGCTATCTCTGTGAAGGGATAGGCCATATGTGCGGCAGCTTCATTACCATCCATAGTTACATAGTTTTTTGACATCATTCTTACCTCTTATCCTTTTTGTATGTTTACACATATTATTACATAGAAAATACTATATACATGAAATAGAAAAAAATCAATACTGTATGTTATAGTTCACATATTAGTCAAAATGCAAAGAAGCAGATTTTTACATCACATTCTTTGCATTTGAACTGCATTTTTAGTTATTGCTTTTTGCTGTATCAATGCCTGCGGCGTTTTCTAAGCCGAGACGTTTGGTAGCTTCTTCGCGCATCTTGTATTTTAATACTTTTCCGGCTGCATTCATAGGGAAACTTTCCACAAATTCAATATATTTTGGAACTTTGTGTCTCGCCATGCTGGCAACAATATACTCACGCATTTCCGGTTCAGTCATAGACTTGCCTTCTTTTAAAATGATACAAGCCATAGCTTCTTCACCGTATTTCTTATCTGGAACACCGATAACCTGTACATCCTGTACGAATGGGTGGGTGTAAATAAATTCTTCTATTTCTTTTGGATAGATATTTTCACCACCACGGATAATCATATCTTTCAAACGTCCTGTAATGCGGTAGTTACCATTTTCATCTTTGCAAGCTAAGTCACCAGAGTGGAGCCAGCCTTCTGCATCCACTGTGTCGCGGGTAGCTTCCGGCATCTTGTAGTAGCCTTTCATGGTGTTGTAACCACGAGAACAGAACTCACCATTTTCTCCAGGTCCAACTTCTTCACCTGTTTCCGGATTGATAATCTTACATTCAATGTAAGGGAAGTTATATCCTACGGTATCGGTACGCACATCTAACGGGTCAGTCCATGCAGACATGGTACTTCCTGGAGAAGATTCGGTCTGACCATATACGCTGACGATACCTGTCATATTCATCTCATCCGGCTGTGCAGCACGACGCATTAATTCTGGCGGGCATCCGGCACCTGCCATAATACCGGTACGCATATGAGAAAAATCAGTTTTTCTATAATCTTCATGATTAAACATGGCAATAAACATCGTAGGTACACCGTTAAAACAGGTGATACGTTCCTGATTGATACATGCCAATGAGGATTTCGCTGAGAAATACGGCATTGGACAAACAGTTGCACCATGTGTTAAGGATGCCGTCATGGAAAGTACCATACCAAAACAGTGGAACATTGGTACTTGAATCATCATACGGTCAGCAGTGGAGAGACCCATGCGGTCGCCGATACATTTACCATTGTTTACTACGTTGTAGTGAGTAAGCATAACACCTTTTGGGAAACCTGTGGTTCCGGATGTATATTGCATGTTACATACATCATCCGGTCTTACACGGGCTGCCATGCGGTTTAATTCTTCCTGTGGTACTAAATCGCCGCGTTCCATTGCTTCATCAAATGTTAGACATCCTGGCTGTTTGAACCCAACCGTAATAACATTACGGAGGAATGGGAGACGCTTACAGTGGAGCGGTTCGCCCGGTTTGCTTGTAGCAATTTCAGGACAGATTTCATTAATAATATCTTTATAGTTAGAGTCCAGACAGGATTCTACCATAACTAATGTATGAGTATCTGACTGTCTGAAAAGGTAATCTGCTTCGTGTCTCTTATAGGCAGTATTAACGGTAACAAGTACGGCACCGATTTTGGTAGCTGCCCAGAAAGTAATATACCATGCAGGTACGTTGGTAGCCCAGATAGAAACCTTTGTGCCTGCTTTTACACCCATGGAAATCAAAGCTTTTGCAAACTGATCCACATCTTCGCGGAATTCTTCATAAGTACGTACGTAATCTAAAGTAGTATATTTGAATGCGTACTGGTCAGGAAATTCCTCAACCATACGGTCTAATACCTGTGAAAAAGTCATGTTAATCAATTCATCCTTTTTCCATACATACTGACCGGTTCCGTCATGGTTTGGATAAAGTGCTTTTTTAAGACCTCTGGTTTTTTCAAAGCGGCTCATATAGTTTACAAAATGAGGGAAGATAACGTCGTATTCCGGTAAATCTTCCATCCAGTCTGTTTTCCATTCTAAAGAAACAAAACCATCGTAATCGACAGAAGAAAGTGCTCTTACCATGTCGGCAACCGGAAGTGTACCTTCACCGATTAAGTTATAAGTATCTTTATCATCGGAGTCACGTAAATGTACATGTTTTACATAAGCACCTAAATTCTTGATAGTAGTATCTGCGCTTTCATCATAATCGCGGTATGGATGGTGCATATCCCATAAGGCTGCAAGCTGGTCACAGGCAAAGTCATCCATTAAAGCACGGAGACGGGCAGTGTCAGCAAAAATACCGCTTGTTTTAATAAGAATAGTAATATTTGCTTTTTCTGCTTCTTTGATTAATTCTGTCAAGCGGTTGCGGACAAGTTCTTCATTATCATGTAACGCTACAACAGTTACATATGGTACCTGTATTTGTTTTGCAATCTGAATTAATTCTTTGATAGAAGGAACTGCGTTTTCCTCATCAGAAGATAAGTCGCAGGAAGTATCAAAACAAGGAATCGTAATATTTTTTTCTCTTAACTGGCGAGCAGTTGCTGCCATGTTATATTTGTGAAATGGACCGCTGCGTTCCATTAATTCAGGGAACTTTGGTAAGTTGTAAACTTCCACACCTTCAAAGCGCATGTTTACGCCGGCGTCTAACCATTCTTCCCAGCTTAAATGTGCCCAGCCACGGGTAGAAAATGAAAGTTTCATTATACACAAGCCTCCTCATAAACAATTTTATTCACTGCACTGATATATGCCTGGATACTAGAACCGACAATATCAGTAGAAGTTCCACGTCCGGAATAGAGTTTGCCGCCCGAACGTAATTTCACAACGGCTTCACCCATTGCTTCACGTCCTTCTGTTACAGAACGGATCTGGAAGTCATCTAATTCGTAATGACATCCTAAAATATTTTCAAGTGCAAGGAAAGCTGCATCCACCGGACCATCTCCGAGTGCAATGCCTTCTAACATCTGTCCATCTTTTTCTAATTTCATGTAAGCCATGGAAGAAGATGTGTTGCTTGCAGTAATATTGTAACTGTTTAATATGTAAGTTGCCGGAACCTGCATAGCAGCAGAAGCAACGATAGTGTCTAATTCTTTTAAGGAAATTACATCTTTACGTTCTGCGATTTTCTGGAAAGCTTCCCAAACCTGAGCATTGTCTTCTTCACTTAAATCATAGCCTAATTTTTCAACAGCTTTGATTACAGTGGACATGTTATCATGGTTAGTAAGTGTCATGTCTTCCACAGCATCCTGTACGCCATTGTCGAAAGGAGAGTTTTTGCTGCGGCTGGTCTGACACATCCAGTCAATCTGTTTGATAATACGTTTCATCTCAACAGTGCGAACTGCACAGGTAGCACCAAAACTTTCGCCTTTGGTAGCAAGAAGTCTTGATACATGTGGCAGTGAAATCTGGTTGATAGGATAAGCAGCAGCTTTGATTTCGCCGACGCCGTGTTTGATAGAAGCGATAGCACAGGCATCTGCCATTGCCAGTTCGTTAGAACATGAGATGCCGAGTACAACGTCTTTTAATTCGCTAACATTTTCGTAAAGATTATCTAAAAAGTTTCCGAATTCATCTGGAAGGATAGAACCGGTAGCATCGCAGACGGTGATGGTTTTTGCACCGGCAGCAATAGCAGTTTTTACTACCTGATATAAGAATGGAGCATCACTTCTGGTAGCATCATCTGCGATAAACTCTACATCATCTGTTTTAGCACAGCATGCAGTAATCGTCTCTTCGATGGCTTTTAACATAGCATCCGGCTTTTTATGGAAAAGATATTCCATCTGAACAGGACTTACAGAAGCGAACACCTGTAAACGAGGATGTTTGGCTTCTTTTAAAGCATTCCATGTCGCGTCTACACTTTCAGGACAAAGGGCAACCGGAACAGCAACGATGCTGCTTTTTACAGTAGAGGCAACAGATTTGATACGAAGTGCATCAATCTTTGGCTGTGAGATACCTTCTAATTCAATTACGTCTACATTTAAACGGTCTAATAATTTTGGAATTTCTAATTTTTCTTTGAAGGAAAGAGTAAATTCTTTTCCTGTCTGTTTCATTGTAACGTCACTGATTCTAATCTTACACATATAATCCTCCTTAACAAAAAAAAACCTTGAAGTTATAAACTTCAAGGACGAATAAACGATTCGCGGTACCACCTTGTTTATAGCTGCTTCACAGCAAACTATCTCTCTCGGACTCAAAAGTTAAGTCCAAAGCCGATAACGGGGCAACCGTACTCCACTACGCAAATACGGGAACGTATTCTTTGCAGAGTCGACTCAGGAGTGAGATTGCTATCTTCCATCTGTACCGGTTCACACCAACCACCGGCTCTCTGAAACCCTCAGAGAAGAAGCATAATTCCTTCATAGTCATTGTTCTTCTAAAAATTGAGTTTATTATAGCACGTTAGCATAGTGAGGTCAAATGTAAAATGCTATTTATAACTATACAAAATAGGTATAGTATTTATAATAAAAATATATATCTGTATAGAATTGCCACCCAATTTTTTGAGGTGATTGGGTGGCAAATAGATAATTAGTGTTTTTTATGTTTGATAGTATATGCTCCAACAAGGAGTGCTGCCATTGCAACGAGTGCAAGTAAAGCTGCCCCGGAACCGGAATATGAAGATGCGGCATCTGAAGCTGTGTTACTAGAAGCTCCACCGCTAGGAGCAGCATCACCCTGTACCAATACCATTGCAGAAATAGCATCAATAGTAACAGTACCATTTACAGTTGCTAATACATCTGTACCGGCAGATTCTGCGTTGATGTATACGTCCCAGTCACCTTCCGGAAGAGTAATGTCAGTGCTTTCAGTGTTTGGATTAAAGATGATGTACATTGCATCAGCAGTTTCACCTTCTACACCGCCTGTAAGGGCAAATGCAGTTACATTTTTTGTTTCAATATCAACAACACTTACATGTTCGCTTACTGCTTCAGGAGTAGTGAGACGAAGTACAGGATGAGCTTTTCTGAAAGCAATCAATCCACGGTAGTATTCTACTACGTTAGCATAAGTTTTATCTTCTAATGTATCCCATTTTAAGCTGTTGATTTCATCACCGGATGAATAACTGTTATGGTCAAATGTTCCGTCTTCTTTTACTTTGGTACGGAGCATATCTTCACCTGCGTGGATGAATGGAATACCCTGTGCTGTCATGTAGATAGTAGCAGCAAGGTTATTCATTTTAATGATATCTTCTTTTGAAGCATCCGGTCTTGAGTTCTGTAATCTGTCAAATAAGGTCATGTTATCGTGACAGGAAGCGTAGTTGACAGTCTGAGTCGGTGTATGACACCATGTTCCGGAAGAACCAAGGAAGGCATCTTCAATAGTAAGTTCTAAATCACTTGCACCAGAAACATAACCGGTTTCTTCGTTGTTGAATACGTTACCTCTTAATCCATCACGGATGTTGTCATTAAAGAATGCAAATCCCGGAACTTCTAAGGAGTTAGGCTGAGTCGTTAAGGTGTAGCCTTCTTTTGTCATTGTAGTGCTCATGGTCCAACCTTCGCCGTAGAATACAACGTCAGGACGAACTGCATGAACAGTTTCCATAATTTCGTTAATCGTTTCGGTATCAATAAGACCTACTAAGTCAAAACGGAAACCATCGATGTGGTATTCGGTAGCCCAGTATAAAACAGAATCAACGATATATTTTTTTACCATCGAACGTTCAGAAGCAGTATCATTACCACAACCGGAACCGTTTGAATATTTGCCTGTAGCATCTACACGTGAAAAATACTGTGGAACGATTCTGTTGAAGCAGAAGTCTCCTGCACTGGAAACGTGATTGTATACTACGTCCATAACAACACTGATTCCATCATTGTGAAGCGACTGTACCATTTCTTTGGCTTCTTTTACACGAACAGCACCATTGAATGGGTCAGTAGAGTAAGAACCTTCCGGAACATTGTAGTTTTGTGGATCATAACCCCAGTTAAACTGACCGGATGGAGCACCTTCTACGACAGAAGCAAAGTCGTACATTGGTAAAATATGTAAGTGTGTGATACCAAGGGATTTGATGTGGTCAATACCGGTTGGTACACCGTTTTCAGTGGTAGTTCCGTGTTCTGTTAAACTTAAGAATTTACCAGGACGTTTAATGCCTGAACTACTGTCTGTGCCTAAGTCACGAACATGAAGTTCGTAGATAATAGCATCGTTAAAAGCAAGGTCTGCGTTTGGATTCTTATCGTCTGCCCAACCCTGTGGGTCTGTTGAATCTAAGTCGATAACCATGGCACGGTCACCGTTTACACCGGTAGTACGTGCATATGGGTCACATGCTTCTCTGGTAACACCGTCGATTGTTATATTATAGGTATAGTAAACTCCATTTAAGTCGCCTGATTTAGTAAGAACCCATGTACCATTTGCATCGGCTGTCATTGGAAGTTCTTCGATTAAGCTATTAACAGAGCTTGCACCTGTTTCAAAAAGTTTTACACTCACTGCTTCAGCAGTAGGTGCCCACACGCGGAATGTAGTAGCATCTTTAGTCCATGTAGCACCGAGGTCGTCACCGGTATAAGTATATAATGCTTCGAATTCCTCGGTAGAATAGTAGTCCGGCATGGTGATTGCATAAGAATTACCATCAAAAGTAATGTTGTATTTCTGAGACAAATCGAATGGTTCTGCCATTTCAAGGACATATTCAGGTCCTTCACCGGTGATAGCAGCAATGGCTAATTCACCTTCTTTACCACTTACAGTAAAAGCGTTTGTCGTGTCTTCTAATGCTTTGGTCATGGTAACGTTTACTTTTCCATCTAAATAAGATGCAGTAGTAAGTTTGGTACCGATAACAACATCATCGCCATATACTTTTGTGCAGCCTTCTACACCGGATTCAACATACATGTGAACTGTTCCGGAAATACATTCTGCAACATTGATAAACTGGTCTTTGTCGATATCTTTGGTCCAGTCAGGAGTACGGACAATATATCCGAGTTCTGATACACCAGGAGTAACTACTTTAGTAGCTACCATTTCTCCGTTTTCTTCTACTAACGGAATGTCAACGCCTTCTCCACCGATTTCCCAGAACCACACAGACCAATCTGTATAGTTGCCGTCCGGGCGGTTGTAGTGGAGTTTCAATACTAAGTCGTCTGCACGAACGACGGTGGCATCTCCTAAAAGCGACGCAACTGTTGTAAACAACATAACCGTTGCGAGAAGGAGTGCTTTGAGTTTCTTTTTCATAATGTTCCTCCTAAAAAATATGATACTTAAACTATACCTTCTTCATGCGGACAGGGCAAGGAAAAGGCGCTGTTAGAAGTGGAGAAAATTGAGAGAATTTTTTGTGAAGTTTGCCAAAGAAAATTAATACGATAGCTGATTATATGGCTGATGAGGACAGAGTATCGCCTGCTGAAAGAGAAAAAATCTATTTTGAGGTTGCTTTGATTGGTAAAATGATTGAAGCAAGGGAACAGAGAGGCTTGTCCCAAAGAGAATTAGCAAAATTGTGCGGAGTGAAGCAACCTGCAATTGCGAGATTAGAGAGCCTGAAAACGACGCCACAGATTGATACATTGTTTAAGATTTTGGCACCGCTTGGCTATACGTTAGCGATTGTGCCGATTGCAGATAAATAAGATGTGAAATGCCATCTACTATTTGAGTAGGTGGTATTTTTATGCAAAAATAACTTGCAAAAAACTTTCGTGTAAAATAAAATTTGTCCGCACATATACCAATTAGGAACGTTAAACAAAGTGAAAGGAGGTTTTTTATGCATATTGATATTGATGAACAGTATGATAAAGTCTATCGTTACTGCTATTTCAGAGTGAAAAATCAGCACTTGGCGGAAGATATCACACAGGAAACCTTCTTGCGTTTTTTTGAGAGCAGCGGTTATAGAGACACCGGACGGCCGCTAGCGTATTTGTATACTGTTGCAAGAAATTTATGTATTGACGAGTTTCGCAAGGTGCATACGGAAGAGTTAAAGGAAGAAATTGTGCAGGATGGATTTGAAGATGCAGTGGTGGAAAAAGAGAATCTACATCGGGCGATGGAGACATTAAGCAAGGAGGAACAGGAACTTATCTTGTTGCGTTATGTGAATGAGGTTTCAATTGCGGATTTATGCCAAATGTACGGAAAATCCAGATTCGCATTGTATCGAGAACTTTCAAAGATCACAAACAAGTTAGAAAGGAGGATTTCGGATGGAACGTAGATTAAAAGAGGAATTGTGCAGGTATTATGAAGCACCAAAGCCGAGGCGGAAACAGGCGTTTATAAGGCAGTTCGGCGTGCAGAAAATAAATCTTCCGCGGCTGGTATTGATGCAGGCAAAATACATTTCAAAATGGGTATGGATGGTATCATTAGGTATTTGTCTGGCGATTTATGTGGTGACACATGTCATGGAAGAAAAATATGTAGGTGTGCTATATGGGTTAGTGCCATTTTTAGTACTGATTTCTGTGACAGAAAGCACACGCAGCTATCGGTATGGAATGGAAGAACTGGAACTGTCTGCACGGTTTTCTTTGAAGAGTATTGTTATGGCAAGAATGACTATGTTGGGAGTGGGAAATTTGGCAGTTCTTTTCGTGATAGCCAATGTTCTCGGACAACGTGCAGGGTATCACGTACTTCATATTCTGACACCATATTTTTTGACGGCAGGTGGCAGTTTATATATTGTGAGAATGGTGCGTGGGAGTGAAAATACATGTTACTGTTTTACGTTGACAATTGTAGCGAGTTTTTTGCAAATGTTATTGCCATGGAAATTTAGTGAATTGCTTGCACCGGATTATATGCCAATATGGACAGTTTTGTTTGTAGTGGGAATTGTTGTGACAGTAAAGGAAAGTTATTGGACTATACGAATGACGGAGAATTTAGCGTGGAATTAGTAATTGATAGAGTATCAAAACAGTATAAAAATAAAATTGCAGTAGACCGTATAGATTTGACACTTGGAAAAGGAATCTATGGTCTGCTTGGTGCAAACGGAGCTGGGAAAACGACGTTGATGCGTATGCTCTGTGGTATACTGACGCCGACCAGTGGCACAATTACTTATAATGGTATAGATGTATCGGAAGAAGAATATCGCGCCATCTTGGGTTATTTACCGCAGGATTTTGGATATTATCCGGATTTTTCGGGCAGAGATTTTTTGCTTTATATGGCGGCATTAAAAGGACTTTCAAAAGAGAGTGCGAAAAAACGTGTAAACGAGTTGTTGGAATTAGTGTCGCTAACGGATGTTGCAAAAAAGAAAATTAAGACCTATTCAGGTGGCATGAAACAGAGACTTGGAATTGCACAGGCACTTTTGAACAATCCACAGATTTTGATTTTAGATGAACCGACAGCTGGTTTGGATCCGAAGGAACGCGTGCGTTTCCGCAACTTAATCGCAGACCTCGGTAAAGATAATATTGTCATTTTGTCGACGCACATTGTCTCAGATATTGACCGCATAGCAGACCAGATTTTGATGATGAACAATGGTAAGCTGGTATTTAATGGAACCAGAGAAGAAATCAGTGGTGACTTAGAAGAGTTCTACCTGAGCGAATTTGGTGAAGGCGAGGTGGACTAAATGGCAACACTATTTTTCTATGAAATGAAAAAGATTGTAAATCGGAAAATTTTGTGGATATGTATGCTTTGTGGTGTCATATTGCTTGTATTTTCTGTAGCAAGTCCGTTGATTGGTGATTATATCGTAGACGGTGAACGATTGAGCAGTAACTATGAAGATTATCAGAAGGACATGGCATACCAAAAAAGATTAGATGGCAGAGCCATAGACGAGATACTTCTTACGGAAATGCAAAAAGCATATGAAAAAGTACCTTTAAATGATAGAAAGTATTCTTTGACAGAGGAATATCAAACTTATGCAAGACCCTATAGTGCTATTTTTAATTATGTCAGACAGACAACCGGATTATCAGGAACGGGTGTGTTGGAGATGGAGGCAAGTGTCGACGGTTTAAAAGAAATGCGTCTGGAATTAAGGGAAATACGATGGGAGGAATACTATCTTTCAGAAGTGGAAAAAGAGTACTGGCGGGCACAGGAAGAAGAAATTGAAAATCCGGTTATATTCCGGTATGCAGAAGGGTACTCAGTTTTATTGAATGTAGCTTATACAGTAGGAATTTTGAGTGTATTTATGGTAGCAATCTGCATGGCTGGTGTTTTTCCGGAGGAACATGTAAGAAAAACGGACCAACAGATTCTTAGCAGCCGATATGGACGGAAAAAAGTATATTGGGCAAAACTCTGTGCCGGTACGTTGGTGGCTTTTGGTCTGGCATTTGCTTTTGTATTGGTAACATTTGTAACTGCGTTTTTATTATATGGAATGGAAGGATTTGATACAGCATTTCAGCTAATTTATGCGGGAAGTTCTTGCCCAATCAGTGTAGGTCAGGCAGTTTTGATTATTTATGGCATCATTTTATGTGCCGGAACGTTTATAGGTGTTTTGGCGATGACATTGTCAGAAAACTTCCACAGCAGCATAGGAACACTTTCCATTGTAATCGGATTGATTGTTCTTCCGATGATGATTTCCGTACCGGAAGAATATCGCCTGGCGGCACAGTTGTGGAGCTATTTGCCAAGTGATATTGTGGCGGTTTGGAGCTGCTTTAGTCCTCGGACAGTGATACTTTTTGGGACTGTTTTACAAGGTTGGCAGGTAGTTCCTATGCTGTATGCAGTGGTTGGAGTGATAGCAGCGGTTGTTACCGAGAGGGTTTTTGTAAAATATCAGGTGAGTGGAAGATAAAATTATATATAGGAAAGGCGGTTATAGCCTATCAGTCGGCTATTTACGGATGAAAAAGATTATAGAGAATGTATGAATGATTAGAATAAAATAAAAGGATTTTTAATAAGCTGTTCCAGAACGGTGGTTTGTCAAAACAAACATAGTTTTGGAACAGTTTTTTTATGAATAGCATATAAATATTATTTAGGTGGTTCGTAAATAATTAAGTCTTGGATTTCGCATTCGAGAACAGTACAAAGTCTGGAAAGTGTAGAAAAATCTATTCTGGTAGCTTCACCTTTGCAAAAACGGTTTATTTGCGTATGCGAAATCTCTGCTCTATACGATAATTGTGTTTTGCTAATACCTTTCTTTTTTATCAAGGACTCAAGATTAAGGTATACACGTCCAAAATTAGTCATAATTGTCACTCCTTTTATCCACTAATTATATATTTTTATTATGTGTAATGTTAGATAAAAGATGATTGCGATATTAGAAATACTGAAAGATGTTTCAGTAAAAATATTGCAATGTAAATAGGATGAGTGTATATTGAGGTTAATATTTCTAGAAAGAAAATAAAAATGAGAGAGAGAAAGAGACCATGAAACGAAGAAAAATGTATATTTTTATAGGAAGTTTTATACTTTTATGTGGGTGTATTGTTAGTATTTTTATGGTAAAAAAATTGTTAGAACATGAAAATTGGCAAACAGAACAACTTGCAATTTTATTAGATGAGAATGCCAAAAGGAGAGAGGAAATCGTTTCGATAAATGATGAGATGGGGGCATTGAGTGAAGATAATAAAAGCTTACAAGATAAATTACTGACATTAGAAAACGAAATAAAAACGAGCGAGATTACATATGAGCCGGAATCTTATAATTATTTAGCAATAGGAAACAGTATTACAAAGCATCCTAAATGTGACTATTGGTGGTCTGAAATTGGTATGGCAGCATCTAGCGAAGAAAAGGATTTTGTGCATCTTGTATCAGCGTATCTGAGTAAACAATATGAAAAACAGACAACGTATGCAGTGTGCTATGCAATATGGGAAATGCAGGTGAATGACAGAGCAGAGACATATGAAGTTATTGATCCTTATTTAAGTACGGAATTGGATTTGATAACTATACAGTTAGGAGAAAATGTATCGGGATTAAGTACATTCGAAAGCGATTTTGAAGAATTGATAGCATATGTACAATTTAAGTGTCCGAAGGCTGAGATTATAATAATAGATGATTTTTGGGAAAATAGTAAGCGGAGAGAACTGAAATTAGCAGTAGTAGAGAGACTTGGATTGCCATTTGCAGATTTAAGTGAAATTGTAAATAAACCAGAATATAGAAGTGAAATGGGGGCGATTGTATATGGAGACGATGGGAAAAGTCATGTTGTAGAGCATAGCGGAGTAGCAATTCATCCGGGAGATGCAGGTATGCAGTATATTGCAGATAAAGTTATTGAATTGATAGGTTTGTTTTAATGGATTTGTGTAGAATGGTTTTCGAAGGAGAAACAAACTAAGATGGATAACAAAAGCGAACGGATAGTGAATATAGATATATTAAAGGGGATTTGTGCATATTTGGTTGTAATAATACATTATTACTTTCCAATTAAACATAGTTATGTAGAGGCGATTGCGAGAATGGCAGTTCCTGTTTTCTTTATGATTTCAGGTTATTATTGCGTTGGAGAATGGGAAGAAGTAAAAAGAAAAGTAGTGCGACTTTTAAGTATCTTTTTGATGGGAGAAGTTATATATTTTATTTATAACCTTTATGAAATATGCATGCAATGGTCTCAAAATGGATTTAGTGAGAATAATGTTATCAGCCTAATATTTAATGTAGAAGTATTTTGGGTAGGATGGTTTTTATTAGCATTGGCGTGTATGTATGTGCTTTTTTTGTAATAAAGAAAATGGATTTGTTGAAACTGGGCTATATTTTGATACCGGTAGCATTTCTATGGGAGTGGATATGGCAAAGAGAAAATTTGTTATATGGGACAAATTTAGAGGTAATGGATTTTTTAATAATAAGACCGTTTCCATTTTTCATGATGGGAAATTTCTTTCATTACAAAAATAATCAGATAGCGGAAATTATGAAAAAGAATGCAATTTATGGTTTTATTATTTTGGGACTTGTCACTACAGTTTGGGAGAGAAGTTTTTATGATAAAATAACAGAAGAAAGATACTTTATATATATGGGAACATTTTTTCTGGCACTTGGTTGTTTTGCATATGCAGTATATTTACCGGAAATAAGAAATATGTCATGGTTTGCATATGTGGGAAAAAATCTTAGCGTATACATATATTTATTACATGCATTGGTAATAAATATTATAAATGAAAGAATTGGATATATGGATATTACATGGGTGTGGATAGGTGTAACGATCTTAGCATATATAGTATTCCAGGCTTTGGAAAAGACTAGGAGAACTGTAGAAAGCATAACATAATTTCAAAATAAAAGAATTTCAACAAAAAAGGTTTGCATTAGCAAGCCTTTTTTGTTGGTGAAAATAATTTCCTTTTTACTCGTTATGCATAGCGATGACGCGATACGCGGCGTGCGGTTTGGAAGATACTGTGTTATTGTGATATTAAATACACAAATATAGTTGATGGTGTGTAAAAAGTGTGTATAATAAAAGGAGATACAAATGAAACAAAGGGATCTAATAAAAAGATTGGAAAAAGCAGGATTTCGTTTTTTTAGACATGGAAGTAAGCATGATGTGTATGTGAGAGGGATAGATGAGGAACAGATACCACGTCATAAAGAGATAAATGAGAGGTTGGCACAGGCAATATTGAGGAAGTGGAAATTATAGGAGGACCAAGAATGAAAGCAGCATATCCAGTAATATTTACAGAAGTGGAAACAAATATTTTAATTGAAGTACCGGATTTGAAATTGTATACAGAAGCTAACGAAGAAGGGACACCAAAAGGTACAATGGCAGATGCAATTATGATGGCGAGAGATGCGATAGGTTTGGCATGTATTTCTATGGAAGATAAAGGAGAGAAGATTCCGGCTGCGTCTTCATTGGAAAAAGTTAATATTAGTGAGGGTATATTTTTTGAAGAAGGCAAGTGTATCGTATCACTTGTGGATGTTGATTTAGTAGCTTATCGAAGAAAGATGGATAATAAGATGGTAAGAAGAAATGTAACATTACCAAATTGGTTAAATTTAGAGGCGGAGAAAGCACAGATAAACGTTTCAAAAGTGTTGCAAGAGGCACTTATGGCTAAATTAGGTGTCACAAGATAAAACTGTTTCGAGATGTAAGATAAACGAATAATGAATCATATTTGTACGCCATACTATTAAGGTGCTACATAAAAACAGAAAGTGCAAAAATTGCACGTACAATTGACAAAAGTGCAATTTTTGCACTAATATATAGTTGGAGGTGCAACTATGGTTGATTTAAAGGAATTGCGAATTGAGAAAAAAATGACACAGCAAGAAGTTGCAGATTTAGTTGGAATTTCATTGCGCTCATATAAGTCATATGAAAATGACGAAGAAAAACAAGATACGATAAAGTATAAATATATAGTTGAGCAATTATCTAAGATAAACTATATTGATGAAGAAACAGGGATTCTAGAACTGGAAGATATAGCGAGAAAGTGTTCAAATGTATTTGAGAAATATGAAGTGAATTTTTGTTATCTTTTTGGTTCCTATGCAAAAGGGAAGGCAACAGCAACGAGTGATGTTGATCTTTTGATTTCGGCGGATATAAAAGGATTAAAATTTTTTGGATTAGTGGAAGAAATAAGAACAGCACTTCATAAGAAAGTAGATATTTTGGATATGAATCAATTAAAGGATAATATTGAATTAACAGAAGAGATATTAAAGGACGGAATAAAGATATATGGATAATGTAAAAACGGACAGTTATTATATTCAGAAAATCCAGAAGGATTTGAAATTTATAGTAGAACATATGAAAAATATAGACATAGAAGAGTTGAATGCAAATGAGGTACTGTTGGATTCTATGTTGTTTCGTATGATACAACTTTCGGAAAATGCAAGGAAGTTATCGGATGAATATAAGTTGATGCATGGTGATATTCCTTGGAGCGCTATGTATGGTCTTAGAAATCGTATTGTGCATGATTATGGTAACGTAGATTTAAAAGTTGTATATGAAACTTTGAAGAAGGATATTCCAGAGTTGTTGGAATTATTAGAGTAAGAAAAAAGAAGACAAAATAATAATACTTTGAAAAGTGTTAAATCAATACAGGTGTATTGATTTAGCATTTTTTTTAGTGTAAATCGTAAAGCGATAAAGTCCGTTTTATCGTACACTATATTCTATATACTCCAATTATCAAAGAGAGAAACAAGTAATCACTTAGATAAAAGGAGAACAAATTATGAAGGGATATATAATTGACGCAGGTTATATGGGATATGTAGACGGACAGTATATGTTATTTGCAGACGAAGAAGATTATAGAGAATATGTGAATAATTACAATGATTAAATGAAATGAGAGGCTGGTTTTTGTTATGAGGTTTAGGAAACTCGTGATAGAGAACCAGTCTCTTTTTGTTGAAATGCGCTCTCTAAAATGTTAAAATAACTATATCTATGTTTTGATTCAGTTTATCGTCAAAACGTTGTGTTTTTTAGTAAGAAAGGTCGTGATTTTTATGGCAAATGAAGTAAAAGTTTTTGATGTGAATGACGCGAATGGGAATATGTTTATCCGTCCATACGAGCACAATGCAAAGTATTATGAGACAGACCAGATGGGAATTATCCATCATTCTAATTACATCCGTTGGATGGAAGAGGCACGTATTGATTTGATGGATCAGGTGGGACTTTCCTACAAACAGATGGAGGAGATGGAGATTATCAGCCCTGTTTTGTCGGTATCCTGTGAATATCACAGCATGACACATTTTGCGGATACCGTAATAATCGAACCGAAAATTACAAAATATAATGGTATCAAATTAGAGTTTGAATACCGTATTACAGATAAATTGACAGGGGAACTGCGGGCGACAGGCAAGAGTTCACATTGCTTTTTAAATCGTTCCGGCAGACCAATTTCATTAAAACGTATGTATCCAGAGATTGATACAAAATTCTTTTCATTCGGAAATGAACAACAGCAATAAGAGATAAAAGGGGATAACATTATGATACAGAGCAGATTACAGGCACTTCGTGCCGAGATGGAAAAAAGAGGAATCGACATTTATGTAATTCCGACAGCAGACTTCCACGAGTCTGAATATGTAGGTGAGTATTTTAAGGCGAGAGCTTATATGACAGGCTTTAGTGGCTCTGCAGGTACTGCAGTTGTTACGATGACAGAAGCAGGATTATGGACAGACGGACGTTATTTTGTGCAGGCAGAACGTCAGTTAGAGGGCACAGGTGTGACTTTATTCCGCATGGCGGAAGAAGGTGTGCCAACGATTGAAGAATACATTGCAAAAGAATTACCGGAGAACGGCTGTCTCGGTTTTGACGGACGAGTGGTGAATACTGCATGGGGCAAAAAGCTGGCAGCAGTTGCAGAGAAAAAGAATGCCCAATTATATGTAGACGAAGATTTAGTCGGAATTATCTGGACAGAGAGACCGGCACTTGCAAAAACGAATCCGTATATTTTAGAAGAAAAGTATGCCGGAAAAAGTGTAGCGCAGAAACTGGCAGATGTCCGTGAAAAGGTGACAGAAGCAGGTGCAGATACCCATATTTTGACTTGTTTATACGATATCGCATGGTTGTTAAATATCCGTGGCAATGACATCGATTGTGTTCCGGTTATTATGTCTTATCTTGTAATGAATCAGAGTGAATGTATCTGGTTTTTACAGGAAGAAGCGTTAGATGATACAGTAAAAGCATATCTGGATGAGAATCATATTACAACCATGCCATATGATTCGATTTATGAATATGTAAAAACGATTCCGGCAGAGGCAAATGTATTATTGAGTAAAAGCGGTGTGAACTATCGTATTTGTAATAATTTGCACACAGGTATCACAGTTATCAACCAGTCCAATCCGACGGAGTTGATGCGGGCTATGAAAAATCCGATTGAAGTGGATAACACCAGAAAAGCACATGTAAAAGATGGTGTAGCGTTTACGAAATTTATGTACTGGTTAAAAAATAATATTGGTAAAATCCCTATGACAGAGATTTCAGCGTCTGATTACTTAGAGGAACGCCGTAGAGAGCAGGAAGGTTTTGTGGAATTAAGCTTCCATACGATTTCCGCTTATGGCCCGAATGCAGCAATGATGCATTATTCAGCGACTTCGGAATCCAATGCAGAACTGAAACCGGAAGGATTTTTATTAGTAGACTCCGGTGGACATTATTACGAAGGTTCTACCGATATTACCAGAACGATGGCATTAGGACCGATTACAGAGGAGATGCGTGAGCATTTTACTGCAGTCTGCCGCTCTAATATGAATCTTGCGAATGCCAGATTTTTATACGGATGCAGTGGATTGAATCTGGATATTTTAGCAAGAGGCCCGTTGTGGGATTTGAACATTGATTATAAATGCGGAACCGGACATGGTATCGGTTATCTTTTGAATGTACACGAGGGACCGAACGGATTCCGTTGGAGAATTGTGCCGGAACGTAAGGACAGTGGGACATTAGAAGCAGGCATGATTACGACCGATGAACCGGGTGTATATTTAGAAGGTAAATATGGTATCCGTACCGAAAATGAGCTGGTCTGCCACAAAGGCGAGAAGAATGAATATGGACAGTTCATGTATTTTGAAAATATCACATATGCACCAATCGATTTGGATGCTATTGACCCTGAAGCGATGACAAAACGTGAGCGTGCAATGTTGAATGAATATCACGCGATGGTATATCGTGTACTTTCGCCGTATATGACAGCAGAAGAAAATGAATGGTTGAAGCAGTATACAAGGGAGATTTAACATGAGCGAAAAGCTGGTTTTGATAGATGGACATAGTATTTTAAACAGAGCCTTTTTTGGAATTCCGGATTTAACGAATTCTGAGGGGCTTCATACGAATGCAGTATACGGATTTTTAAATATTTTATTTAAAATTTTAGAGGAAGAAAAACCAAATTATTTAACGGTGGCATTTGACCTGTCAGCACCGACTTTCCGCCATAAAATGTTTGAGGAATATAAGGGCACGAGAAAGCCGATGGCAGACGAACTGCGTCAGCAGGTGCCTGTTATGAAGGAAATGCTTGCAGCAATGGGAATTCCTGTTGTGACGAAGGAAGGTTACGAAGCAGACGATATCCTTGGTACGATAGCAAAAAGAAGTGAGGCACAGGGGATGGAAGTATCCATCGTATCCGGTGACCGAGATCTTTTGCAGTTGGCGACGGACCATATCAAAATCCGTATTCCAAAGACGAAGAAAACAGGAACCGAAATTGAAGATTATTATGCAAAAGATGTACTGGAAAAATATCAGGTAAGCCCAATCGAATTTATTGATGTGAAGGCTTTAATGGGCGATACTTCTGATAATATTCCGGGGGTTCCGGGCATCGGTGAGAAAACGGCTACTGCTTTAATAGTACAGTATAAGAGTATTGAGAATGCTTATGAACATGTGGATGAGATAAAGCCGCCAAGAGCAAGCAAGAATTTAAAAGAAAATTATGAACTGGCACAGATGAGCAAGACGCTTGCGACCATAGAGATTAACGCAGATATTGAGTATGATATTGAAAAAGCTCGACTGGAACAGATTTCTGATTTATATACAGAAGAAGCTTATATGCTTTGCAAAAAACTGGAATTTAAGCATTTGCTTGGCAGATTTGAGGTAACGGCACCGAAGAATCAGGCAGAAGAATTTTTTAAATGTGTCACAGATAAAAAAGAAGCCGAAAAGATTTTTGCCAAAATTAAAGGTGTGCCATGTGCATTCCAAGTCATTCCGTTTGAAGAAGAGAACGGTGGTGCAGAGGAATTAGGGCAGATGAGCCTTTTTGCTACATCACAGGTGAATCAGTTCTTCGGTATGGCGATAGCCTTTGGTGAGGAAGATACTTACTTTTTTAAGGCGAATGAAGAACTGACCAGTGATGTATTGGTGGCATTATTGACAGGCAGTAACGCAAGTGAATATATTACTTTGAATTTAAAACCACAGTTAAAATTGCTTGGCATGATTGAGAAAAAGCAGAATGGAAATATTTGTTTAAATAATTTGTTTGATAGCGTGATTGCGGCATATTTGCTCAATCCGTTAAAGGGTGATTATCCATATGAGGATATTGCAAAAGACTATGCCGGACTTATGATTCCATCCCGTGCGGATTTGCTTGGTAAATTAAGTATAGAAGCTGCGTTTACAGAAAAACAGGAAGATGCTTTAAAATATGTTTGCTTTGAAGCTTATACAGCATTAAAGTCAAAACAGACATTAGAAACAGAATTGAAAGATACCAAGATGTATCAGCTTTTTAGAGATATTGAGATGCCATTAGTGTTTACATTGGCAGATATGGAAGCGACAGGTATTATTTTAGATGCACAGGATTTGAAGGAATATAGTGATAAACTGTCCGTTCGTATTACGGAATTAGAAAAGCAGATTTATGAGGCGGCAGGAGAAGAATTCAATATTAATTCTCCAAAACAGTTAGGCGTTATCCTTTTTGAAAAGTTAGAACTTCCATATGGTAAGAAAACAAAAACCGGTTACTCCACAGCAGCAGAAGTGTTAGAAAAACTGGCACCGGAAGCGCCGATTGTAGCCGATATTTTAGAATACAGAACGTTAACAAAGTTAAAATCAACGTATGCAGATGGTTTGGTACACTTTATCGCAGAAGATGGAAGAGTGCATACCAATTTTAATCAGACGATTACTGCAACGGGGCGATTAAGCAGCACAGATCCAAACTTACAGAATATTCCAATACGAATTGAACTTGGCAGATTGATTCGTAAAGCATTTTTACCGACAGAAGGCTATGTATTTATGGATGCGGATTATTCTCAGATTGAACTTCGTGTATTAGCCCATATGTCAGGTGACGAGAAGTTAATCGAAGCATATAGGCAGGCACAGGATATTCACAGAATTACTGCTTCGCAGGTGTTCCACATTCCATTTGATGAGGTTACCGATTTGCAGCGTAGAAATGCGAAGGCAGTAAATTTCGGTATTGTATATGGTATTAGTTCTTTTGGATTGAGTCAGGATTTAAGCATTTCGAAAAAGGAAGCAGCAGAGTATATCGAGCGTTATTTTGAGACTTATCCGAAGATTAAACAGTTTTTGGATAAATTAGTAGCAGATGCGAAAGAAACCGGCTATGTAACGACTATGTTTGGACGACGCCGCCCGATTCCGGAACTGGCAAGCAGTAATTTTATGCAGCGATCCTTTGGTGAACGTGTGGCGATGAATGCACCGATTCAGGGTACATCAGCAGACATTATTAAGATTGCCATGAACCGTGTACATGATGCATTGATAGAGCAGGGCTTAAAGTCTCGTCTGACTGTGACCGTGCATGATGAATTGCTGATTGAGACGGCAAAGGATGAGATTGAAAAAGTAGAAGAGATTTTAGTAGAAGGCATGAAACAGGCGGCAGAGCTTGCTGTAACATTAGAAGTGGAGGCACATACCGGAAGTAATTGGTATGAAGCCAAATAGTTTGCATGGTAGGCAAATTTCCGTGACGAGGTGAGTATATAATGAAGTTTATCGGAATTACCGGAGGCGTAGGAGCCGGAAAATCGGCAGTCCTTAAGTATTTAGGTGAAAAAGAACATATTCGAGTAATGTTGGCAGACGAAATTGCTCATGATTTGATGAAGCAGGGAACTACCTGTTATAAGCAAATCGTGAGAGCATTTATGCATGAGAATATATTAGACTGTAGTGGTGAGTTTGACCGCGGAAAATTGGCAAAAGTCATTTTTTCTTCGGATGAGAAGCGGTTAAAAATGAATGCAATCGTTCATCCGGCAGTAAAAGAGTATGTAAAAGAGCAGTTTGCACTAGAGAAAAAAAGAGGAGAACTTGATTTTTTGATTTTAGAGGCGGCACTGCTGATAGAAGACCATTATGACGAGGTGTGCGATGAACTCTGGTATATATATGCATCACCGGAAGTTCGTAAAGAACGGCTGATGCGAACCCGCGGTTATTCCGAGGAAAAGGTGCAGCAGATATTTGACAGCCAGCTTTCTGATGAAATTTATCGTAAAAAATGCAAAGTTACCATTGACAATAACGGAGATTTATCGGAAACTTTTCTACAGATAGATAAAGCACTTGGATTTTTTGAAGATACAACAAAGGAGAATGTGATTGGGATGGAACAGCCATTTGTATTTGGATTAGACATAGGAACAAGAAATGTAGTAGGTACCGTAGGGTATTTAGAGGACGAGCATAGTTTTATTGTTCAGGCACAGTGTATCATGGAGCATGAGACAAGAGCTATGATTGACGGACAGATTCACGACATTGGCCGCGTTGCCAGAACAATTACAAAAGTAAAAGAAACATTAGAAGAGCAGATTAAGCAGCCGCTTACGGATGTATGTATCGCAGCAGCCGGACGTGTGTTAAAAACGATTAACGTGTCTGTAGAATATGAATATCCGGAAGAGTCTGTTGTTACAGCAGAAGATATTCATACATTAGACTTACTCGGCATTGAAAATGCGCAGGAGATTTTAAAGGAAGAAAACGACACACAGTACAAGTTTTATTGTGTAGGATATACCGTAGTAAAATATTATATTAATGATGAACCTTTTTCTAATATTGAAGGACATAAAGCACGTAAAATAAGCGAAGAGATTATTGTAACCTTCCTTCCGGAAGATGTAGTAGATGGTCTGTATTCCGCAGTGGGGCAGGCAGGTTTGAATGTAGCAAGTCTTACCTTAGAGCCTATTGCTGCGATTAATATTGCTATTCCGGAAGCATTCCGTATGTTAAATATCGCTTTAGTGGATATCGGAGCAGGTACATCCGATATTTCTGTCACAAAAGGCGGCAGTATCACGGCTTATGGTATGATTCCGCTTGCAGGTGATGAGATTACAGACTTGATTGTACAGCAGTATCTGGTAGATTTTAAAACAGCGGAAGCGATTAAACTTGCCAGCAGCAAAGGTGGCAACATCACATACAAAGATATCATGCTGATTGAGCACACCGTTCCATCGGAAGAAATTTGGAAGCTTGCAGAGTCGACAGTAGAGAAGATGACGACAGCGGTAGCTGCGAAGATTAAAGAACTCAATGGTGATAAAGCAGTCAGCGCAGCGTTCATTGTTGGTGGCGGCGGTAAAATTCACGGCTATACCGAAAGTCTTGCAGAAAAGCTTGGCATCATAAAAGAACGTGTGGCATTGCGTGGTGAAGAAGTATTACAGGAAGTAACCTTCTTACAGGATGATATCAAGAAAGACCCATTACTGGTTACGCCAATTGGTATCTGTATGAATTATTATAAGCAGAAAAATAGTTTCATTATGGTACGTTTAAATGGGGAACGTGTAAAGTTATATAATAACAATAAATTGACTGTCGTAGATGCTGCGTTACAGGCAGGCTTAAAAAACGAGGATTTGTTCCCAAGACGTGGAAAAGAGATTCATTATAATATTAATGGTGTGGATAAAGTAGAGCGTGGAGCAGCAGGTGAATCTGCTGTGATTACCATGAATGGAAAACCGGCAGGTATGAATACACGTTTAGAGTCAAATTGTGATATTCAGATTCAGGTTTCAACCCAGGGAGAAGATGCAGTACTCCGCGTGGAAAAATTAGAAGAGTACAAAGGTCAGCAGTTGACTTTTGTAGTAAATGGCACAAGAGTGACCTGCCCGAAATGTGTAGAAGTCAATGGCGAATTAAAACCGGGAGCATATGAGATTCAGGACGGTGATGTAATTGAAGTTCGTGCGTACTATACAGTAGAACAGATTGCTGAGTTCATGGATGTAGAAGTAGATATGACAGAAGATGTTTTTGTCAATAACCGTAGTGTAGATATGGATACCCGTGTATATGACAATTTTACATTGGATTGGAAAACATTGTCCTACGCAGCTGCGGAAGTGCAAGACAGTAATGCAGAAGAATTGGCAGCGGATGAAGCAGATACAGTTGCTGATGAAGTGACAGAGGATGCAAATCATATGACAGAAGCAAAAACAACTGGTATTCAGGAGGTTCAGGTATTTGTCAATGGTCAACCGGTTATGCTGACTGGCAAAAATGAGTATGTTTTTGTAGATGTTTTTGACTATTATAATTTTGACTTAAAAGCAGGCAATGGACGCGGCGTGATTACCCAGTTGAATGGAGAAGATGCGGCATACGTTGCAGTCTTAAAAAATGGTGACCAGATTAAACTGGCTTGGAAAGAGAATTAACTATTATGGAATTATGCAGTATTGCAAGCGGCAGCAGTGGAAACTGTATCTATGTGGGTACAGAGAACGGACACATCTTAGTGGATGCCGGAATCAGTGGTAAAAGAATTGAAGAAGGATTAAACAGTATTGATTTAAAAACTGCTGACATGCAAGGGATTTTAGTGACGCATGAGCATATTGATCATGTAGCAGGTCTTGGTGTTTTAGCAAGAAGATATGGGATTCCGTTATATGCAACAGGAGGAACCATTCAGGCGATAAAAAGAATGTCTTCTGTAGGGAAAATTGATGAAGCTTTGTTTTGTGTGATTGAGCCGGAAAAAGAATTTACAATTGGTGACATGACAATTGAGCCGATTGCGATTTCGCATGACGCGGCAGATCCGGTGGCTTATAAAGTCAGACAGGGAAACAAAAGTGCTGCAGTTATGACGGACTTGGGTTTTTATGATACAAGAATTGTTCAGAAATTGCAGAACGTAGATGCATTGGTGTTAGAAGCAAATCATGATGTGAGAATGCTTGAAATGGGACCTTATCCATATCCTTTAAAACAGCGTATCTTAGGAGACAGAGGTCATTTATCAAATGAAAACTGCGGCAGATTATTAGGTGAGATACTTCATGACAATTTTAAAGCTGTAGTTTTAGGTCATTTGAGTAAAGAGAATAATTATCCGGAACTTGCTTATGAAACAGTGCGCGTAGAAGTGGATATGGGAGAGAATCCTTATCGTGCAGATGATTTTCCTATGCATGTAGCAAAAAGAGATAAAGCATCTTGCTATGTTGCATTTTAGAGGAAAATGTAGTGGAAATTTAAAAAAGTATGTGTTAATATAATAGGAAAATTTGTGAAAACATTAACGGGATGAATGAAAGGTAAGGTTAGCAATATGGAAAATAACGCAAAGAAGACAATTATTACTGTAATTGGTAAAGATACAGTAGGTATTATTGCAAAAGTATGTACATATCTTGCAGAGAACAAAATTAATATTTTAGACATTTCCCAGACTATCGTATCTGGTTACTTTAATATGATGATGATTGTAGACAGAAGTGGTTCAGAAGTTTCTTTTGCAGACTGCCAGGAAGCTTTAAATAAAATTGGCGAAGGACTTGGCGTTGATATCAAGTGTCAGCGTTCAGAGATTTTTGATATGATGCACCGTATTTAATATGTAACTATTCAGAGCAAAAGGAAAGTTTCGCAGAAGCGGTTTTGCGAATGGAGCGTTGAATAGTTATATATGTGGTATTAATTACAGGGGAGAAACGATATGATTAATAAGTACGAGGTTATTGAAACCAATAACATGGTTGCACATGAGAATTTGGATGTGCGTACTATTACCATCGGTATCAGTCTTTTAGAGTGTATTGATTCCGATTTAGATAAGTTAAATGAGAATATTTATAATAGAATTACGACTGTTGCAAAAGATTTGGCAGCAGTAGGTGCAAAAATCGAGCGTGAATACGGTATTCCGATTGTAAATAAGAGAATCTCCGTTACACCAATTGCATTGGTTGGTGGTTCGGCATGTAAGAAACCGGAAGACTTTGTGACAATTGCAAAGACATTAGATCGTGCGGCAGCAGCAGTAGGTGCGAACTTAATCGGTGGTTATTCTGCATTGGTATGTAAGGGTATGACAACAGCAGACGAGATGTTAATTCGTTCTATTCCAAAGGCACTTTGCAGCACTGAGCGAGTTTGTAGTTCTGTAAATCTTGCATCTACAAAGACTGGTATCAATATGGATGCTGTAAAGTTAATGGGCGAGATTTTATTAGAAGTAGCAGAAGAGTCAAAAGACAGAGATTCTGTAGATTGTATGAAACTCGTAGTATTCTGTAATGCACCGGATGATAATCCATTTATGGCAGGTGCGTTCCATGGTGTAACAGAAGCAGATGCTATCA
Organism: Roseburia sp.; assembly: GCA_045531555.1. Lineage (GTDB taxonomy): Bacteria > Bacillota > Clostridia > Lachnospirales > Lachnospiraceae > Roseburia. The sequence goes on from JAZSEF010000086.1 coordinate 109,606, forward strand.
TTAACGTAGGTGTCAGTGGACCTGGCGTAGTAAAAACAGCATTAGAAAAAGTACGTGGTGAGAATTTCGAAGTACTTTGTGAGACGATCAAAAAGACTGCATTTAAAGTAACACGTGTAGGTCAGTTAGTAGCACAGGAAGCATCCAGACAGCTTGGTATTCCATTTGGTATCGTAGATTTATCACTTGCTCCGACTCCAGCAGTTGGAGATAGTGTTGCTGATATCCTTTGTGAAATCGGTTTAGAATACGCAGGTGCACCGGGTACAACTGCAGCATTGGCATTATTGAATGACCAGGTGAAGAAGGGCGGCGTTATGGCATCTTCTTACGTTGGCGGTTTAAGCGGTGCGTTTATTCCTGTCAGCGAAGATCAGGGTATGATTAATGCGGTAGAAGCAGGTGCGATTACATTGGAGAAATTAGAAGCAATGACTTGTGTATGTTCTGTAGGTCTTGATATGATTGCGATTCCGGGTGATACCAAAGCAACTACGATTTCAGGTATCATTGCAGATGAGATGGCGCTTGGTATGATTAACCAGAAAACTACAGCAGCACGTCTCATTCCGGTTATCGGTAAGGGCGTTGGTGAGAGCGTAGAGTTCGGTGGATTATTTGGTTATGCACCAATTATGCCGGTAAACCAGTTCTCATGTGATGCATTTATTAATCGTGGCGGACGTATTCCGGCTCCGATTCATAGTTTTAAGAACTAATTAGTCACGCTTATGCAATTAAGTAAATAAATTTATGATGCTAATAAAACATTATAGATTGTAAAATTAATTTTTAGATGATAGAATAGAGTTGGAAATCTTTTTCCAACTCTATTTTTTTAGCACACTATCATATGGAGGTTACTATGAAATTATTATCATTAAAAGATGAATTAGCTGGAAATTCTTATCCGGGACGTGGAATCGTAATCGGTAAATCAAAAGATGGAAAACATGCCGTAACAGCATATTTCATCATGGGAAGAAGCGAAAATAGCCGTAATCGTGTATTTGTAGAAGATGGCGAAGGTATCCGCACACAGGCTTTCGATCCTTCCAAACTTAGTGATCCAAGTTTAATTATATATGCACCTGTACGTGTTCTTGGGAACAAGACTATCGTTACAAATGGTGACCAGACAGACACAATTTATGAATTAATGGACAAACAGCAGACATTCGAACAGGCACTCCGTACCAGAGAGTTCGAACCGGATGCTCCAAACTACACACCTAGAATTTCAAGTATCATGCATATCGAAAACGGTACATACAACTACGCTATGTCTATTTTAAAAAGCAACAATGGCAATCCGGATGCTTGCAACCGTTACACATTTGCATATCAGAATCCAATCGCAGGTGAAGCTCATTTCATTCATACATATATGGAAGATGGCAATCCGCTTCCAAGCTTCGAAGGCGAACCAAAGTGGGTTGAATTAGATGGTGACATCGATACTTTCACAAAAGAAGTATGGGAAAACTTAAATGAAGAAAATAAAGTTTCTTTATTTGTAAGATATATTGACATCGCAACAGGCGAGTATGAGACAAGAATCGTTAATAAAAATGTGTAAAACAACGAGGAACGCAGATGACAGTTATGTAAGCCGTTATGCAAATTTATTTGCAAATAACTGCTTACATAAGTGGCAGATTGTGTGACGACTGTCACACAACGAAAGAGCTTTGCTCTTGAGTCTGCGTGTATAACAACACATAAGAAATACAGGAGATAAACATGAAAGAATTAGAATTAAAATATGGTTGTAACCCAAATCAGAAGCCTTCCAGAATCTATATGGAAGAAGGCGAACTTCCAATCAAAGTATTAAACGGCAAACCGGGATACATCAACTTCCTTGATGCTTTTAACGGCTGGCAGTTAGTAAATGAATTAAAGAAAGCAACAGGTCTTCCTGCAGCTACTTCTTTTAAACATGTTTCACCAGCAGGTGCAGCAGTAGGTCTTCCATTAACAGATGTTGAGAGAAAAATCTACTGGGTTGATGATATGGACGTAGAGTTCACACCACTTGCTAATGCATATATCCGTGCAAGAGGCGCAGACAGAATGTCATCTTTCGGTGATTTCATTTCTTTATCAGATGTTTGCGATAAAGAGACTGCATTAGTTATCAAACGTGAAGTTTCTGATGGTGTTATCGCTCCGGGTTATACAGACGAAGCACTTGCAATTTTAAAAGAGAAGAAAAAAGGCGGTTACAACGTAATCGAAATCGACCCGAACTTCGTTCCAAATCCAATTGAACGCAAAGAAGTATTTGGTATCACATTTGAACAGGGCAGAAATGAATTAGTTATTGATGAGAATTTCTTCAATAACATCGTTACAGAGAACAAAGAACTTCCTGAACAGGCAAAGATTGACCTTACAATCGCTATGATTACATTAAAATATACACAGTCTAACTCTGTATGTTATGTAAAAGGTGGTCAGGCAATCGGTATCGGTGCAGGACAGCAGTCACGTATCCACTGTACAAGACTTGCAGGCAGCAAGGCAGACAACTGGTGGTTACGCCAGTCTCCACAGGTACTTGGACTTCAGTTCTTAGACAAGATTGGTCGTGCTGACAGAGATAACGCAATTGATTTATACATTGGCGAAGATTACATGGACGTATTAGCTGACGGCGCTTGGGAGAATATCTTCAAAGTAAAACCGGAAGTGTTCACAGCAGAAGAAAAACGTGCATGGTTAGATAAGAACACAAACGTAGCACTTGGTTCTGACGCATTCTTCCCATTTGGTGATAACGTAGAACGTGCTCACAGAAGTGGTGTAAGTTATATCGCACAGCCAGGTGGTTCTATCCGTGATGACCATGTTATCGATACATGTAACAAATATAATATTGCAATGGCATTTACAGGAATCCGTTTATTCCATCACTAAGAGTAACTTATATATAAAAATGTATACGCTGCAGGTAGCTGATATGTCAGTCACCTGCGGTGTTTCTTTTTTTATTATATTTTTATAGCAGGATACTTGTAAATTTGCGAATAAAGTAGTATGCTAAAAACGTTCATTATACACAATGCATATGGCGTCGAGTGTATTCATGAAACCATCTTTTATCAATTAATAGGGGCGTCCCCAATTTATCCAAAACAAAATTGAATAACTGTAAAAAGTACATTGATAATTGAATAAAGACTTTGCATTATGGTATAATATCACCAACGAAAGGCGGTGGTAGAAAGTGAGTTGTGAACCAATGACAGATAAACAGTTACGCTACATTAACAGATTAACGGTATTTGTTAGAAAGTTATTGAAACTTGTACCGCAAGAAAAGAGAGACGAATTGGAGAATGAATTTGACAGTATTCTTTTAGAAGTCACGGAACCAAATGAAACAAAATAGATGAATGTCTAAGGTGTAAAGTCTTTATTGAGTGATTAAGGCATTACACCTTTTTAATTGAATAAAGACTTTGCACTATGGTATAATACTACCAACGAAAGGCGGTGGTAGGAAGTGAGCTGTGAACCAATGGATAAAAAAGAAATGCAGGAATTTTTGGATTTATGTGTAGAAGATGGGAAGAGTGAATTGAAATCGTATCGGGATTTTTTGAAAGTTTTAGGATTAAAGTTTAATGGAAAAAAGCAGGAAGATATGCAAGAGGATAAAAAAGAAAATTTATAACTGATAAATGATACCTAAGGTGTAAGGTCTTTATTGAAGGATTAAGACGTTACACCTTATTTTGTTTCTTAAGATTATCTAAAAAACAATAAAAAATTATCGCAATACGATAAAAACTTATTGACATTTAGTAAGTATAGAGATAAGATTTCTATAAATAAATGGAAAGTTATGGGGGAAATCATATGTCACAAGATACATTAGCAAAGTGGTTGAAAGCAATTATTATAGGTGTTGGTATTTTTGGAATACTGGTTTACGGGTTTGTGATACCGGAATGTGGGAAAATGTTAGTAACGATGTATCCGGAGTTTTCGTATTGCTATTATCCATGGGTGTTTTTTATATGGATGACGGGTATCCCATGCTATGCGGTTCTGGTCTTCGCTTGGAAAATTGCAGTTAATATTCAAAAGGACAATTCATTTTCTGTGGATAACGCACGTTTAATGAAGTGGATAGCAGGCATGGCACTTGGAGATGTGACCTTTTTTTTCATAGGTAATGTGGTGTTCCTATTTTTGAATATGAATCATCCGGGAATTGTATTGGTGTCTCTACTAATTGTGTTCATTGGTGTGGCGGTGGCAGTAGCCGCAGTAGTACTGTCACATTTGATTGCAAAAGCTGCTGTGTTAAAGGAGCAGACAGACTTGACAATTTAATAAAGGTTGGGAATAAAAATGAATGGAGAAATTATTTTTAATATTGATGTCATGCTGGCAAAACGAAAAATGAGCCTGACAGAGCTGGCTGAAAAAGTGGGCATTACCCCTGCGAATATGTCAATTCTTAAAACCGGGAAGGCGAAGGCAATTAAGATTTCTACGCTGACGAAGCTATGTGAAGCATTGGAGTGTCAACCGGGAGATATCTTAGAGTATCGAGAACAGAAAGCAAAGGGAGAAGAACATGAGTAAGCTGTTAAGATTAAAACTACCGCTATTAACGCCTGTAATAATTTCATTCCTCTCCGGAGTTTTATTGGGAATTGCATGGCTGATACAACTTGGTACTTCCGGTGACAGTCTGATGGGATTACTTTCCTTTTTGATTTTTACGGGAGCTGCTTTTGGAATGCTGCTGGTATATCCTATTGCACTGACTGTGATGGAATTGGGAGTATTTGTAGCGGCAGTTAAGAAAGAAACGCTTCCGGAGTGGACAAAAGGGCTGGATTGTATTACGCTTGGTCTGGGAATTTTGTATAGTCTTTCATACGTATCAGTAGCCGGAAATGCCACATTTGGCGCGGATTGGGATGTAGTACTTTCTAATGCGGCAAAACACACACCGATTTATTCACAGGCTATGCTGACAGTTTGTGTGATTACAGTGGCTGGGATTGTGGGATATTTTTTGGTCAATTTCATTCCGTTAGAAAAAATGCCGCCGTTATTGCTTGTGATGGGTATGTCAGCAATGTATCTTGGGACGCTAGAAAGTATTATCTGGTGTATACAGGTATGCAGCATGGAAATTTGGTCAGAGGTATATCTTTTACTTTTGCCGTTTAATTGTCTGATTATTACAGCAAAAACAGTTTGTTGCAAAATGGCAGAGTGGAAAAACATGCCACACGAAAATATAAATGTTAGTAAAAATATGTTTTTGACAAAGTGTAATCAAATGCTTATGAAGTCAGAATATTGGCCGTTGGCAGCATTTTTCTTTATGTGGCCGCTTCTGGGGATTTTCATTGCAGTGCTGATGTTGTTTGGGCAGACCCCGGATTCTGTGATCAGAGCATGGACAGAAACAAGTGATTGGAATTTATCTCAACGGGTATCGCCACAAAATATTTATGATTATGATGGACATTATTTGTGTACGGTTGCAGCAGGAGGTCACGAAAAAGTCGTAAAACCTTTGCGACTAGGGGTGCGGCATGGGCACGAGGTTATTGTGAACCGTCAGCTTTGCGTGGCAAATGCTTTCGAACAGATATTAGAAGAACGTACACCAAATTTTCATCGTGTGGTACGTAATTTTTATGATAAATATGGTTTCCCTATTGCAAAATTAATTCACTCAAAATGTATGGCGGATTTGATTTATATTTTGATGAAGCCATTGGAATGGATGTTTCTATTTGTGATTTATGTGTGCGATGCGCACCCGGAGAATCGGATTGCGTTGCAGTATACAGGGAAAACAGTAAAGGATTTTGTAAGATAGGGATGAAAATAAAACACCGCAGGTAGCCAATTATGACCGCCTGCGGTGTTTTTGCGTAGGTTCTAGGGAACAGGCTTTTTTTCTGTGACATAGTGAATGATATCTGCCGGGGTACAATTCAGTACATAGCAGATACGTGTGAGCACATCTGCATCTTTTTTTCGACATGTCCGTTATACCACTTATCAACGACTTCAAACCGTGTGTTGACAGTACGGGCTAACGCATTTCTGGTAATCTGTTGTTTGTCCATATGTTCTTTTAAATGTATTTCAACATGACCGTATTGGTGCATAATATATAATTCGTTCTTCATGACAAAATTCACCTCTTGTTTATAGTGTATAAAAAAAGTCTGTTCTTGACGAATTACATATAAATAGTTACTATATAGATAGCTACTATTTACATAGTAACTCCTACAAAAGGGTATAAGAAAGGAGAAGAGTTCATGTTTAAAAGAGCTTTGGCTTTATTGTTGACGGCATGTATGATGTTTGACTCATCGGCGATTACAGCGTTGGCAGCAGAGCCGCAAACAGAAGTGGTTTCAGAAGTTGAAACAGAAGCAGTTGAAACGGAAGCAACTGAGACAGAAACAGTTGAAACAGAAGAAACCGAGATAGTTTCAGAAGATGTGATAATCGAAGAAGAAACAAGTTCTGAATTGACTACTGAAGAAGCAGTGACAGAAGAAGAGACTGTTACAGAAGAAACGGTAGTTGAAGAGGAAATTGTTACTGAGGAAGAGACAGTAACAGAAGAAGAAACAGTTACTGAGGAAGAGACAGTAACGGAAGAGGAAGTAGTTACTGAAGAAGAGACAGTAACAGAAGAAGTTGCAACTAAGGAAGAAGATATCGTTCTGACAGATGGAACGGAATATCCGGCACTGGACATGGGTGTAGCAACAACAGTGACGTTGCCAGCTTATGGAAATAATGTTGAGTATGTATATTATACTTTTACTGCTCCTGAATCCGGTACTTATATTTTAAATGTAAGTGCACCGGATACTTATTCTACGTCATATGCATATTTGTACGAAGATGAGGAGTGCAAAGTTCAAATTGCCAGTGCTGTGTTTGATTACTGGACAGATGCGAATATAGTACTTCGTGACATTGAGGCAGGAGAGACTATTTATTTGTGTTTGAATACATACGCAAGTGAAACTGTTGCAGCTACTATGACAATGACGAAGTTAAAATCCTATGAATTGACGAAGCAGAATGACGGAAGCTATAAAGCAGAGACAGAGGATTATATATTTGTTGCTGACATGGAAGCTGGTTGCCAGAATTTGCGTGGAAAAATGTCCTTAACTGCAAAAGAGGGAGTGGAATTAGCGGATAGTTATTATGTCAATAGTATGGTTAAAAATATAAATGGCACGAATGCTATTGACGCTCAGAATAGAAATGAGTTATCTAGCTATTCTAATTATACCGCTACGATGACTATGGGGGTAGAACAGGGACAACAATATAGTCTGTTTTACACTTTACAGAATTATAATACTGGTGAATATATTGCAATCTTCGAAGGGGATATTGTACTGACTACAAATAAAACAGGTGAAAAGTATGTCCTTTATGATACCATTGCAAAAGAAGATAGTATTACTTTTGATATAGAAAGTATGACTAGCGGATATTTCTACTATGCTCCGACAGATGGTTCTGAAGAAGAAAACTATACCTATGTCAATTCAGGTTGGAGAGATTTAATTATATATAATTTAAAACCTGCAACAGAGTATTATTTTGAATTTACGGATTATGACCATAATCTGATTGACAGATTTGTTGCAACCACAGAAGAAACTACGGCTGTTTTTGAGTACGATGCTTCTTTGGCAGAAGATGGTTCTAAATTTAAGCTTTCAGTAGATGTGTCTAATTATCAGGGTAATAAGAACTATGCATATCTTTATTATAAGTATACAGATGAGTTAGGTTGTGAAGTTAGTGGTTCTACAGATAAGTATCTAGCTAACTTGGAAGCAGATCCTGAAACTGGAAAATCATTCAAGTTGTCAACTACAATAGCACCAGCTTTTGTGGCAGGAAAAGCGTATGACATTAGCCTTTGGGTGCAATTCGACAGTGTAAAATATGATGAAACTGTAAAAACAGTGACAGCGCCGGAAACAGCAGTTGAAGCGGAGGATATTACTTTTACAGTAGAAGTTCGTGAAGAAGCAGAGGGTTATGTTGATTATACAGTTGATATTCCGAATGTAGAAGAAGATATTACTGGTGTACTGTATTATAGGATGAAAGGTGATACACTATATAAGCGCCAGACAGTTTATGTATCAGCCTATAATAATTCAGGTTATGTTAGTAATTTGCAGGCGGGCAGTACATATGAATTCGTTTTATTCATTTGCGGCAGAAGAATAGATGTGCTTGCTACAGTTGGTGATGCAGTTCTTCAGCTTACACCGGTATCTGCGTCAGCAGAAGATAATTCATTTGATTTCGTTCGTGAGTTTAAAGTAGAGAGTACCGAAGAACTGGAAGAAGTTTACTATTTGAAGATGTATTATATGACAGAGGACGATACATCTTGGAAAGAACTTGGATATTATTCATATGTAGAATTGAATGCAGCAAACGGTTATCAGGCAAAATTTAAAACAGCAGATTTTGGACGTTTATTGCCTGATACAGAGTATAAAGTAAAATGGATACTTACTACAGATGAATATAGTTCAAATGGATACAGTGCTTTTGAAACCATTACAACAAAAGAAGCAGATTTAACAATTGAAGAAACAAAAAGTTTTATCAATAGTCAGCAATATAATCTTACATTAAATACAGAAAGTATTTCTAACTTTGAGGATTTTTATGCTAGTGTATATGCTTATATCAGAGAAACTGGCAAGAACGGCTATCGTGAGTTAGGTTGGACATCTTTAAGTAGCGAGTATGATTACACATCTACGTTGAATGTATATGGTTTAAAACCGAATACACAATATGATGTATCTATGAGAATCCAAGTGGATAATGATCGTGTAGAATATGAGACATTTACATTTACTACACCGGTTGATGAAAGAAAAGTTGTGATTGAGGAACCAATTAAGACTTATTTAGACTGGGTGGAGATTTCTTATACTTTAGAGGGATTGGATGTAGTAGATGAAACTAGTGTTCGCCTTTTTGTAAAAGAGCAAGGTGAAACAGAATGGATAAATCCGGATGCATGGTATTATGACAGTGAAGAGTCCACTGATTATGAAGGCATTAAAACATTTACTTGGGCTAATGTAAATGGCGAAGGGTTCAAAGAAAATACTACCTTTGACTATAAGATCGGTTTTGGAAAATATGATACAACTGTTGATAAATTAGAAAAGGCAGTAACGGGTACATTTACCATTCCTAAGGATACTAGAACTGTTACATTGAATGAGTTAGAAGCGAATTTCCATAATGTAAGGTTGCCTTATACATTAAGTGGAATGGAAGTTATATCAGATGACACATGTGTTCTTCTGTATATCAGAGAAAAAGGAACAGAAGGAGCTTGGGAAAAGGCGGATTACAACTATTATAGTAATGGTAACTCGTTAAGTTCTTACTTCTATGTAAGTAGATATAATGGTGTTGAATTAAAGGAAAATCAGGAATATGAATATGAAGTTGGTTTTGGTGCTTATAATGAACCAAGAGAAACATTGGCCAAAAAGGAGACTGGTACCTTTAAGACAGCAGAAGATATGCGTCGCTTGACTGTAACTGCATCACCAAGCTATACACAGATAACAATGGATATTTCATTTACCGGTAATGACTTTGGCGGTTATACTTGTATTCATTATTTCTACAGATTAAAGGATACAACAGAATGGATTTATGCCGGAACATTAGGCGGTACATATGAGGCATCAAAAAATTATACAAGAACAATAAGTAATTTGACTTCCGGAACAGAATATGAATATGTGGCAGTGATTTCAGATGATTACAGTTCAGGTAATCCGGATGATGTAACAGATGCAAGACGTAAAGCAGAAGGAACATTTGCTACAAAGCAGAATACCTATGAATTAACATTCAAAGAAGGCAAAAAAGCTTACAATAAAGCAACAGTAGAAGTTACTGCAACAGGCGGCGAAGACAGCATGGTTCAGGTTGTTTTATACTTAAACAACGGAAGAAGTGAGACTGTCAGCTTAAAACGCAGCAATGGATACAAGGGTCAGGTGACATTCGATAATTTGATGGGCTCTACTGAGTACACAATTACGAATGCAGAATTTAAGGTAACAGAGAATAATAACCTGATTTCTATTGGTTCAAAACCATGTGAATTTAAGTTTACAACTGAAAAAGCAATTGCTCCAACAGCAGTGAAATTGAATAAGCAGAAAGTTGCTTTAAATACTGCTTATAGTGTTGTAGATTATAATTCCGCAAACTTAATTGCAACTATTACACCGGCTACAGCCGCAAAAGACTTGATTTGGAAATCAAGTGATGAGTCCGTTGTAACGGTATATCAGGATGGTACAGTGGTTGCAAACGGTGTTGGTACAGCAACGATTACAGCAACTTCTGTATATGATTCGAATATTAGTGCATCTTGTGAAGTAGTAGTAAAAACTTACAAAGTTGGTAGAACATCTGAAAATACTCCACAGATTTTTGATGATGTAATGACATTCGGACTTAGCAAGAATAACATTACAGCAAATACCATCAGCGGTCTTGGATTGTACGAAATAGATGCAGAAGGTGTTCCAACTCAGATAACTGACTGCAGCGTTAGTACAACAAGAAGTGGTATCGCAACATGGAAAGATGGTGCGGTAACAGCGACTGGTGTTGGTGAAACATATGTTGTATTTGAAAAAGATGGTGTGAAAGCAGCTATCAATGTTCATGTATACTTAGAAAGTGTTGGTTTCAGACTTACCGGATTAGAATCAAGCAATAATGCGACACCTGCAATTAAGAATGCAGATGGCAGTTATACATTGATTTGGGACGGAACAACCTATACAGCAACTGGTATTGTAAGTCCAAACGGTTACTTTAATCCAACAGATTACGACTGGAAAGTGACAGATAATGCCGGAAGAACAGTTGATATGGTAGATGAGAATGGTGTGATTACACCAAATGCCGGCGGTACATTTACTTTAACTGTAACACCAAAGATTGACAATGCAAGCAGAGCATATAACTGGGTAGAAGAAAAGATTACATTAGTAATCAAAGGACGTCCATTCAGTGGATTTGCTGTAGCTTATGCAATTGCAAACGTAGATAAGAAGCTTTCTGATGTAGAGTTTGATTTTAACGATGAAATCAAAGCGTTCGCTGCACAGCAGGGCTTGTCAGAAGAACAGCTTAAGACAATACTTGCAGATTGGGAGTGGAAGAATCCAAATACTCCACTTGTTACAAATGCAGTAAGTGGCAGTGCATACTATTTTGAGAATGTATATGTGGGTAAAGACAATTATCCGATTGAATCCGAAGTTCCGGTATATATCGGTAAGATTACAGGTGCATATGTTTCTGAAGTAGGTGCGTCCCATAAACAGGTATTATTGACAACTACCGAAGACAGAACAGACCGTATCGTATTGGATGTACGTGCTATTTGCGAAGGTACAGTTCGTCCAGAGGATTATACAGTAGAGATTCCTAAAGTGAACAACCTTACTATTACACAGGAAGGTGATAACTGGGTAATCACTACAGCAAAGAAAGGCAACTATACAATCAAACCTGTTATTAAAGTAGATGGTAAACAGGTTGCTACCGCTACCTACAAGATTACAGCGGTTGATAAAGTACAGGCAGCATCTATTGAGCTTAAGTCTAATACAGAAGGCGTAACAATTGATGCAGCAAATAACAAGATTATCTTTGAGACAACAAGCGTTGTAAATGAAAAGAAGAGTTTTGATTTAAGTGCAGTTGTAAAAGACAGTGCAGGTAATCCGATTGATACAAAATTAAAATGGACTACTTCTGATGGAACCGTAGTAGCAGTGAAAGCAGGTAAGGATACTCATCTTGCAACAGTAACTGCAAAAGGCGAAGGTCATGCAGTAATTAAAGTAGTGGCAGATGATAATGTGAAATATCAGGTAACACTTGATATCGAGATTCAGAATCATGCACCACGTGTAAACACAAATAAAGCGACTGTTAATACAGCATATGATTATAACAGTGGCAACGGACAAAGCTTAGCAGCTTCTGCTGGTATGGTAGAAATCGTTCCTGTATATAACGAATCCATAAGCTATGTTGAGTTATGGGATAAAGCGGGAACAGCAGTTTCTTCAGACTTAAGAATGACACAGTATGGCAGCTATAATTGGTTAGTAATGCCAAAAGATCCTGACCTTAAGAATGGTAAATATGAATGTACAATGCGTGTTACTGTTTGGGACGGTGAAAAAGAGGTAACTTATGATTATCCATTAAAAGTAACCGTAACCAACACGAAACCTAATGTAAAAGCAACAATGGATACAAATGTCAACCTGTTCTATACAAACGCAGTGGGATATATCAAGTTGACAGGCACAAATGGTGTATCTATTTCTAACCTGACATGGGAAGATAACGATGAAGGCGTTAATAATGGTTTCAATGTTCGCACATATAGTAACTATGGTACTTACTACCGATTACAGGTATCTCAGCAGGCAGACCTTAACGTAGTAAAAGGTGTACTTCAGGATAAGGATGTAGCAAAAGGTACTTTAACTGTGAAACTTTATGGTTATAAAGATACCTTTGAAATTAAGAACTTTAGTATTAAGACAAGTTATAAGAAACCGAGCCTTGCATGTTCTGTTGCAAGTACAACAGTTGCACCGGATTTAGGACAGACACAGGCAAACTTCTATGTATATGATAAGACAAGTAGAAATTATTTTTCTTATAACGCAGGTAATACAAGTAATATGTATCAGTTTAATGAGTTTACATATGATAATGATGATGTGAACTTATGGGCAAATTACTCAACTTTCTATTATACATATGAAGGTGCTAAGAGTACAAAAGTTACAATTAATATGGATTCTGTAACATGGCGTGAAGCATTAAGTGTAAAACACAATATTACAGTGAAGAATCCGAAGATTGTTATTAATAACAAAACTGTAACATTTAATACAGCACAGAGTGAAGAGAGTATGGCGTATGCTTATATTTATGAAACAAATGTAGGCGATATTCAGTTCGCAGATATTGCAATTACAGGAACTAATCCGAAAGCAAAACAGTTAGTAGAAGATGATTTACTTGTAATTACTGCAGATCCGGAATATGGCGGAATCTCTATTAAGCAGAACGATGCAAAGGCTATGGGCAAAGATGCTATTAAAGATGGTACCTATAGTTATAAGCTGACACCATATTATGTCAGTGAGACAACAGGTGTGAAGAAGGCATTGAATGCTGTGACTCTTGCTGTAAAGATTGTTACAAAACCGGTTTCAATAAAAGTAACTCCAAGCGGTTCGATTGATTTGTCAAATGGTACGAATAAATATGTATACAAAAAGACAAATGCAATTTGGGTTGATCCAAAGATAAGTAATCTGCCATTCGGAGATTATATAAGCGGTTGGAGACTTACCGGAGAATATAGTGATTACTTTACAATTGGACTGAGTGGTCATTACTATGTATCTGTAAGCAATACAGGTCTTGGTAAATTAAGAGCCGGACAGACCTATAAGCTTGCAGTCGAGTATACGATTACATCAGCAAATGGTGATACTTACACGGTAACAAGTAATACGTTTAATGTAAAACCAAAACAGTCCAAACCAAAGATTACAGTAAGCGGTAACAACCAGACATTATTTGCTGCTGCAGATAATGTATCAAGAAGTTACACAATCTCATTACCGAACTACTATACAATTTCTTCTGCATATGGTGCATTAGATTGTAATAAGGATGGTGTGGCAGATATTTATGTAGGCCTGAGCAGCACATCCGGCAGTTATAATAATAGAGGACAGTTGACAGTAAGAATTATTGACCGTGACGGAGTAGTGGCTACCGCAAAAGGTAAGACATACACAATTCCGGTTTATGTAATGGTACAGGGACGTGATGGTGTAACCAAAGACGCAACTGTAAATGTAAAAGTAACAGTAAAACGTTAATATTTAAAAGTTAAAAAGATTTGTTGTAAGAAACAGATTTTTGAAATGAAAAAGAGCATGGCTTCATGACAGAAATGTTATGGAGCCATGCTTTTTTTGTAAGAGATTGAATGTTTATAATAAAATTGGATTTCGTCAGGAAGCATACGAAAAAGCATATTCTTCCCTCTACAAAATAGTAAAAAAGTGGTATAATGAAAAATAATTTCTAAATTGCAGAAGGGGGTTCGACAGATGAGGATAGCAAAACGAATCATTAGCTTGATAATGGCATGTGTATTGTTGGTTTCTAGTGCAGATATAGGTGTATATGCGACAGAATTAAATGAGGCAGATGCAATTGCCGAAGAAATCGAATATGCGAGCGAGAAAGTGCAGGAGAGCACAGAACGCGTAAGTGAGAGCACAGAAGCACAGGAGGTTACAGAATGCGTAAGTGAGAGTATAGAGGCGCAGGAGATTACGGAAATTGTAAGTGAAAGTACGGAGCATGTGCACGAAAACACGGAATTGGCCGAAGAGAAAAAACATGTTGCTGAGACCGAAGTGGCAGAGAATGTACAAGCTGCGGAAGAAACAGAATTTGTGGAAGAAACAGAAGTTGCAGAAGTAACAGAGATTACAGAAATACCGGAAGAACCTCGTAGGATACCCGAGTATGCCGATGTAATAAAAACAGAGGTTCAGGTGATAAGTGCTGACGAAATAGAAGGTAAGGTCTATGCGGCAGAGGAATTGCTTGCAGTGAAAGCAGAACTGCCATCTTATTTGTCGCAGTCATATGGATATGCATGGGATAACTATACCAGTTATTACATTTATAATCATTTGAGCGAAGATGAAAAGAAACTTTGGGATGCGATGGAAGTACTTTATTCGTCGTATTTGGAAAATGAAACGAATCTGCGTCACATTACGGAATTGGTACGTGTGGATACGACAGAGATTTCATTAGAGGAATTGCAGGAGTTTGGGGATTTGTTCCGCTATACCCATCCGCAGTATTATTATCTGATGACATGTATGTGTTGTCAGGTGGAGAGTTCTTATGTCGCGGTGGCTTTTCGGGTATATCAGGCTTTCCAGGATGGTATATATAGAAAAAAAGCGACCAATGAGATGCAGTTACAGTTGGAACTTTGGTGTCAGGAGATTTCCCGATGTGACACAGAAGAAGAAAAGGTAAAAGCAATCCATGATATCGTTTGTAATGCGGTAGATTACAACTGGGAAGCGTGGAATTCAGGGCTTTCGAATGCCATAGAGGAAAGAGATTTTACGCAAAGTGCATACAGTGTTTTTTGTACGGATTTAACGGTATGTGCGGGATATACACAGGCATTTACGTTACTGTGTAATGCATTTGACATTGAGTGTTTTGGTGTCAATAACTTAAAACATGCATGGAATAAAGTAAAAGTGAACGATAACTGGTATAACTTAGACTGTACCTGGGATGATGGTGATGGCTTTGGCAATATTTATTATGATTATTATCTGAAAAATGACAGTTATATAGATAAAACCGGTTCACACAGCGAAGGTAAAAGTTGGCTTTCATATTTGCCGGGCTGTACGTTAGACAGTGGTTCCACTTTTGATAAAGCGGGAAAGGTGCCGACTGTGACAGCACAGGCAGCAGCACCTGTGATTACAGTTACAAAGCAGGAAAAAGGTTATACCATCGAGATGACTTCTGCTACAGAAGGTGCAGATATTATCTATACATTGGATGGTAAAATGCCATCAGAGTCAAACACAAAAGGATATTTTTATGATGGCGTATTTGAACTGAATGAAGATGCAGTTATCAAAGCAGTTGCGGTATGTGATAAATATCTGGATAGTGAGATTACGGTCGGCGAAGAGATAAAAGAGATTGTATATACGGTGGCAACCGGTGTAGCAGGAGAAAATATCGCGTGGGAGTTAAAATCAAATGGTCAGATGATTCTTACCGGTTCGGGTGCGATGACATCTTTCACAAGTGTGGACAAACTTCCATGGGCAGCTTATTTAAAAGAGATAGAAGAGCTGGAAATAGAAAATGGGATTACAAGCATTGCGAACTTTGCATTTGCAAACAGTAATCTTCGGGAAGTAGAGTTGCCGGATAGTATCAGAAGTCTGGGATATGATGCGTTCGCAGATTGTTCTCAGTTGACCAGAGTAAAAATCTGTGGAGTGCTTAATCACATCGGTGATGCGGCTTTTGCGGATTGTGATAATCTGGCTGTGGTGGAATTGCCGGATACACTCACAAAGATTGGGAAAAAGATGTTTTATTCCTGTGATAAGCTTACAGATATTAATTTGCCGGACAGTCTGAAAGCTATCGGTATGCAGGCATTTAGTTACTGTGAAAGTTTGAATGAAGTTACAATTCCGGGAAAAGCAGAGATGGAAGTAGAGGTCTTTGCATATTGTGCGGGATTGGAAAAGGTGACAATAGAAGAGGGAGTTACTGCACTTCCGTGGTATGCCTTTTATGAGTGCAACACATTAAAAGAAGTGATACTGCCGGAATCGCTTCAAACGATGGGCGGTTATGTTTTTGCAAAATGTACGGCACTTACCGAGATAACGATTCCTTCCAAAGTGGCAGTCATAGAGATGTGTGCATTGGATACATCGGTAGTGATTTATGGTTATGCCGAGACAGAGGCACAAAAATATGCAAACAAAAACGGGAACATATTTGTTGATTTGTTTGACCAAGGAATAAAGGTGTCTTTTGTAACCGGCACAGAAGATGCGGTTGCTACACAGTATTATGAAGAGGAAAGCCTTGTAACAGAACCGACCGGTTTGGTAAGAAAAGGATACATATTAGAGGGTTGGTACACTTCACAGGAAGTGCAGGACGATACCACCAGATGGGACTTTAAAACAGATGTGGCAAAGCAGAGTTTTACACTTTATGCAAGATGGATACCGAAAGTAGAAAGCTTAGTAGCGGATATACCAAGCGGCAGTGAAGTGGAAGCAGGAACGAAAGTTACGCTTATGACACCGACGGAAGGTGCTAGGATTTATTATACTACGGAAAGTGAAGCAGACTTAAGATTATGGGAAGCAGACGGAACCTTAGATACCTATGCAATCCTGTATGAGGATGGGATAGAGATTACGAAATCCGTAATGTTCTATGTGATTGCAGTAAAAGAAGGGTATGTGTGCAGTGACATCTTAACGGTTTCTTATTTCGTAGAAAGGGCAGAGCAGGAGACTCCTGTTTTAACGCTGGGGACAGAGAACATTGTGTCCGTACCGGAATGGGATATTACCTCTCCTTCTGTAAAGTGTGAGTTTACGGTACCGGAAGATGGTTATTATGATTTTAGTTCTATTGTGACAGAGGGGGATTCCACGGTTTCACTCAGATTATTGGATGGCGAAACGATGTTGGAAATAGATACAGTAGGAGTATCAGGTGCAACCGCAGATGGAAAAACGCATATGATGACCTCATTTTTAGAGAAGGGAACAGTACTATATGCGGAATATTCTGTTTGGATGGCTTCGGCAGCACAAGTGACGGTAACAATTCAAAAAGTACCGGATTATACGATGACATTACAACAGGATGGCAGTTATTCCGGAGAAACAGAAGAACTTGTATTAAAAACGGATATCGAAGCAGGATGCAAAACGATACGTATTAGCATAGATTTAGACGTAAAAGAAGGGGCAACCGGGGAAGAAAGTTATTATTTAAAAACTTACTATGCGAAGAATAACCAAAAGCCGGAATACAGCTCCACAGGTTTAAGTAGAGATTATTTTGATCATAGCGGCACGGATGTAATCGAAGCAGAGGAGCGAACCGAATACGAGATGTTCTATGTATTAGAGCGATTGGCAGGGAATAATGAACTGGTACCGCTTGCTTTATTTGAAAGTGATATATCAGTAACGACCAAAGAATCCGAGAAACCATATGTGATTCATAAAATGGAGATTTTAGAAGATGCTATTACGTTAGATATAGAAAGCTTTGTGAGTGGATATATCTATTATGCACCGACGGATCATTCAGAATTGGAGCAGAAGGTTGAATTAAGAAATACATGGGACAGTGTCGTATTGAAGAATTTGAAACCGGGAACGGAATACTATCTGGATTTTGTCAGTCACCAGAACGTTTTGTATGGTACAGAAACCATAAGTACTGCCGTATCGGATAAAGTGGTTACTTACGAGGCGTCTTGTATTTGGGATGAAAGTTCCGAGTCTATCAGAGTGCAGGCAGAGGTAACCGGTTATAAGGGAAGTGCATATTATGCCAATCTTCATGCTTCCTATACAGACGCACTGGGCATGAAACGGCAAATCAGTGGCTATTACCATCCGGGGCAGATAGAGGATGATGGAGTAAATGGAAAAGATTTTGTGGTATGGGCGGAACAATCTGCAACATTGGAAGCAGGCGCGACTTATGAGATAGAGTGCTGGTTAGAGTTTGGGGACGCCGGTTTAGCTGAACTTGTAGTACAGGAAAAACAGGTACTACAAGTGACGACACCGGAATCCACGATTCAAAAAGAAGATATCGTATTCTCATTGTCAGAAGGAGTCACGGGGGATACCGTTTGTTATACCATTTCAGCAGGTGTAGAAGAAAACGAAACGTTGTATGGAACGCTTTATTATAAGCCATACGGAGCACCTGCCAGTGAGTATGAGTCCAAAAGAGAGTGGATTCCTATTAGGGCAGGAGAGAATACCGGAACCGTGCAGGAGATGTCAACCGGTGTTAAATATGATATGATTCTTCTCGTTGAGGGTGTGAAAAAAGAATTCACCGATACGATTGGAACGGCAAGATTCGAACTTGCACTCGGAGAAGCAGATGTCAATATCTATGGTTTTTCACATTCGATGGAAGTGAAAGCGGAGCAAGGACATACAGGATTTTACGAACTAAAAGGGTATTATAGAGATATAAAAGAGCCGACAGGTTACTGGAATGAGTTTGGCAGCCCGATTACATTAAATGAGGAGAATGCATATAAGGCGGAGTTCGAAAGTTCTGCATATACCAAGTTGGACCCGGTAAGTACCTATGAAATTAAGTGGGAAGTAACTGCATCGGATGGCAGTGTTTATACTGCATATGAAACGATTCAGACTAAGATGCCGGTCATTTCTTTTGAAAAAGGAACAGGCAGCATAGACAGTCAAGAGTACACGTTCTATCTCGATGAGGAAAATGTTCCAAAGATAGAGAATTTTTCGGATGATATGTATCTGTTCATACGAAAAGCCGGAACAGAGCGCTTCCGTGAAGTAGGGATGATGGTTCTTAATAATTGGTCATGGACTGGTGAGATACCATATACCTGTCGTATGCGTATGCAGGGACTGGACGCAGAAACGACTTACGAGATTTCCGTGCGAAGTGCAATCGGTTTGGAATATACAGAGTATTTGACTACATCATTTACAACAGCAGCAGATACAAGAACGATTACCGTGGGTGAAATCGAGGTAACCACGAAAAGTGCAGTCATTCCGTATGAATTAAGCGGATTAGATGGAATACAGATGACATATGCCTACCTGTATCTGCGAGAAAAAGGTACACAGACCGAATGGAAAGAATATGATAATACTTATTATTATTACGAGTGGCAGAATACAAGTGGTGAGTTTACCATCGGAATATATTATGGGGAGGATTATTTAACTCCTGATACTACTTACGAATATCTGATTGGTTTTGGCGGAGACAATGAAAAGGCAGATACGTTGCGTCGGACAATTACCGGAGAATTTACAACGCAAGAAGATTTGAGAGAAATTACAGTAAATGAGGTAACTCCTTATAAATCCAGTGCAGATATCAATTATACCTTAAGTAACGTAGGAACAGAGGTTGTGGCAGTGGTAACTTATGTCCGGGAAAAGGGAACCGAGAGCCCTTGGATAATGGCAGGATATTGTACTTATCTTGGTGATGGTAATACAGATGCCAAAATAAATATGCATTATTATGGAAGGGTAGGTGTAGAACAACTCCTGAAAGAAGAGACCACTTATGAATATTGCATTGGTTTTCAAAATGGTATTGACGAAGGCAAAGAAGCATTGGAAAAACCGGTTTATGGCAAATTCACCACAGTAAAAGATACCCGTAAAGTAGAGGTTACTTCGGAACGAGCGTTTTTTAACGCTGCTAAGATAGAGTATCAGATTAGCGGTTTAGAATGTATTGATGATACGATGTTCTGTTTATATCTGCGCAAAAAGGACAGCGGAGACGAATGGGAAGAGAGTTCTTATACCTATCTTGATGCATTAGATGAACCGGGTTCTGAATATGTATTTGAAACCTATAAAGGGGAAGATTTAGAGCCGGAGACTACTTATGAATATATAGCAGGCTTCAAAGAAGGAGGTATGCTTGGAACAGAGCAGGGCGTAGAAGATTTAAAACAGACCATAAAAAGAGAATTTACAACGCTAAAAGACACCAGAGAGTTTGAGATTCTAAGCGTGACACCGGGCGTAGATGCGTTAGAGGTGGAGCTGAAGGTCAAAGGTCTGGAAAATGTGTATTATTGTACGATTGATTCTTATATCCGTGAAAAAGGAACAGAGGAGTGGATTTATGCGGGTGGAATCGGTACCAGCTATCAGGCTGTGAATCTGGAGTCCCATCCGATGAGACTGAGTGATCCGAATATTTTTGGTTTGAAAGATGAAACGGTCTATGAATATTGTATTGGAATCAGTGATGAACATAGGACATCGATAGATGAGCTAGTGAAGCCGCAGTATGGAGAGATTAAGACTCCAAAAGATATCAGTAAAATCAAGATTACAGATATTAAAATCGACTCAGGACGAGCGAGAATCTATTATGAAGTAATCGGTGGAGAGTGCAGAACCTGTATGGGTATTCCATTATTTTACAGGGAAAAAGGTACACAGGAATGGATGAGAGCTGACCTTTCGGGAAGTGACAGTGATGTACTTTACATTTCCGACATAAAAGAAGAAACGGATTATGAATTTAAAATAGGATTTATCACGCTTAGAGGTGATTATAAAGCGGATGAATTAGAGAATGCCGTCACCGGCAGTTTCAGCACGAAAACCGATTTCCGTAAGATTATGGCAGAAGTATCCGCAGGTTATACGCGGTCGAAGCTTTCTATGAACTTTAGCGGAAATGATTTGAAGAAGAATACCTATATCTATGGATTTTATAAGCCGCAAGGCTCAGAAGAATGGCAGCATGCAGGTTTTGTAAACAGCACAGCACTGGCAGGTACATTTTCATTAGATATTCGTAATCTGACACCCGAAACGACCTATGATTATGTGGCAGTGATTTCAGAGGAGCAAATCAGCAGTCCGGACGAAGTATATATATCAGACCATCGTTTTGCGGGACAGTTTACGACAAAAGGAAATACATATACTCTGACATTTGCTTCGAAAGAAGAATTGACCACACACAAGCAGGCAGGTGTTATCGTGACCGCAGCAGGTGGAAGCGATGTAACTGTTATGTTGGAATTGTCTTTAGCTGATGAGGCTGGAAAAGTAGTACAGACAAAAACAGTTTCCTTAAAGCGCGAAAAATCTTATACCGGAGAGGTAGTGTTTACCGGATTGATGCCGGAGTGTACATATGTGATTACAGAAGCGAAGTTCTATGTACAGGAAGGTGGAAAGCAGATTGTAATTGGAATACAGAAACCGGAATATCCGATTTTTACGCCAAAGGCAGACGTTGCACCGCTTGTATTTACGGAGAATGAGATTCTTTTAAATGCAGAATATTACGGAAACTATCAGCGTGAAACAGATTTCGAAGAAGGGTTCAATATGCAGACGCTTACCACGAAACTGGTTGACGTAATAGAAGCCGGCGACTTTGAGTGGAAATCAGCGGATACATCTGTCGCAAGGGTAGATGAGAATGGTGTCGTATATGCACTACATCAAGGTGAAACGGAGATTACTGTTACTTCAAAATACGATACAGAAGTAAGTGCGGCTTGTAAAGTAATCGTAAAAGCATACGATTTGGATGCGAAAAATAGCGGCAATCAGGAACTGGCAGAGAATCACTGGACGCTCTGCAAAGGAGAACAGTTGCAGGTAAGTTTCTGGGCTAATGAAAATACCAGCAGAGAAGAATTGAAAGACTATGACGTTACTATCGAAAAAGAAAATATCGTAACGTGGTCGGAAGGTGTCCTGACAGCAATAGGCGTTGGTCAGACACGCGTTATCTTTGAAAAAGATAGCGTAAAAGCAGTTACAACCGTATCGGTACAGTTGAAACCGGTAGGTTTTGGGATTAACGGACTTCGAGCAGAAAACAGCGATTATCCTGCGATTTTACAGGAAGATGACAGTTATCTGGTGGCTTGTGGAGCAGGAATTTCTTATACGGCAGTTGGTACGATTAGTCCATATCAGAAGTCTGACCTATTTAAAGTGAATGATTTTGATTGGAACAGTTCCAATCCTGCGGTTGTAGAAGTGGATGCATCTGGTGTGATTACACCGAAAGCAGCAGGAACGGCTGTGATAACGGTAGCTCCTAAGAATGAAGGTGTTTATCTTCAGGAAGAGGTGCAGATAACGCTGACCGTGCGTGAATTACCACAAAAAGAGTTGCAGGAACCGATGTTTGTACTTACGAATGTGAACAGTAAACTTGGAACCGTCACATTTTCAGAAAAGTGGAGTGAGGGCTGGCACTGGAAGAATCCGAATACAACATTTGCTGTAACTGCAGAAAATGAAGATGTGTATTACTTTGAAGCAGTGTACGAAGGTATGGAATACTATCCGGAAGAAGTCAGGGTTCCGGTACATATCGGTACGATTACGGAGTTATTGATTCGCGAAGAGGGAGACAGTCATAAGCAGATTTTGGAGATGGATGGAGATTCACTCCGTCTTGTAATGGATGTGACGACACAAGGTGTTGTAGATGCCAAAATGTATGAGATTGAGATTCCAACTGTCAAAGGATTGCTTGTTTCAGAAAATGAGGATGGAAGTTATACAGTACAGGCAGAAAAAGCAGGTGCTTTTACGTTAAAACCGGTAGTGAAAGTAAATGGTAAGGCGTTAAAATTAAAGAAAACACCATCCTATAAGATTACTGCTGTGAAAGAAAAACAGGTAGATTCCATTGAACTGGAACTTGTTCCGGAAACAGGCAATGTAGCAATCGACAAAGAGAATGGAAGAATTGTTTTTGAAACACTTGAAGTGGGCAAGACGTTTGTTTTAACTGCATCTGCAGAAGATAAAAATAACGAGTCTATCGCTACAAAATTAGAGTGGAAGTCTACAGACACAGCCGTTGTAAAAGTAAAAGCAGACAGCAAAGATTCCCATAAAGCAACGGTGACTATTGTGGGAGCCGGGAATGCAGTCATTACTGTGACAGCCAAAGATAAGGGGAAGGTTCAAGAGAAATTGGCAATAGAGATACAGGATCATGCACCTCGTATTAATACGACAAAGGCAACTGTTAATCTTGCCTATGATTATCAGGATAATTATGGTAAAGAGCTGGCTGCTAAAGAAAGTATGTTAGAACTTATTCCGGTTTACGGTGAAACAATAACAAATCTTCAATTGGCACATAAGGAAACAGGAAAAGCAGTAAAGGAATTGAAAGTAGAAAAATACGGAGAATATGGTTATCTATTAGTTCCGGCAGCGGAGGAAGAGGCAGGAAGTATAAAGACAGGAAAGTATAACTATACGCTTCATGTTACGACCTCTGCAGATGGTTTTTACCAGTATCCTTTAGCAGTTACGGTTACCGAGAAGAAACCAACCGTAAAAGTAAAGAAAAATAATGCAGTGAATCTTTTTTATACGGATATGGAAGCCGAAATTACATTCAACGTTTCAAACAATGCACGAATTGAAAGCGTATTATGGGAAGATGGCTCAGAAGGTTTCGCAGATGGATTTTCCTTGTATGGTGGAAGTTATGAGATGTCTGCCGGAAAATATGTTTCTTATGTGAAGGTCGGGCAGCAGGATGGGCTTGTGGTAGTAAATAAGAAGCCGCAGGATGCATCCGTAACGAAAGGGACACTGTATGTGAAATTAGCAGGTTACCAATCGGTGTATGAGTTGAAGAATTTTTCTGTAAAATACACCTATAAAAAACCGGCTATCGTTTCGAAAGAAGCAAGCACAACGGTTGCACCGGAACTGGGACAGAACACGAATGGTTTTGCATTGTATGATAAGACGTCGAAAAACAATATTTATTATACACGAGGGGCTTCTAATAGTTCGACTTTTAATGAGATTATTTGTTCAGACAGTAATATTGAGTTAAAGACAAAGCCATACGGAGATATTACCTATACATATAAGGGAACGCAGGACTCCTGCAAATTCAAGATGCAGATATCTTCCGACAAATGGCGTGAGGCAGTAGAAGTGACGCATACCGCAAAGGTGAAGAATCCAACACTAAAATTAGCGGATGGCACGATTACATTTAATATGTATGAGAATCCAAAATCGTCAGCAAGTACTTCTCTTACAGTGACAAACGGAGTGGATGTTACACTAACAGATATCACAGTAGCCGG